>NZ_JBIUCI010000020.1:0-161593 GCF_044593635.1 Streptomyces sp. NPDC051913
TTCGGTGTGGACACCGTCATCGGCTTCACCGGCTCCGCGATCTGGCACCTGGTCGCGATGTTCCCGCCCGCGCCCGAGGCGATGATCGAGCGCGGCTACGAGGACTTCGCCACCCGCTGGAATCCGATCCTGGACGTGTTCGACGCGGAGGGCGTGCGGTTCGCGCACGAGGTCCATCCCAGCGAGATCGCCTACGACTACTGGACAACCCAGCGTGCGCTGGCGGCCGTTGACCACCGCCCGGCCTTTGGCCTGAACTTCGACCCCTCCCACTTCGTGTGGCAGGACCTGGACCCGGTCGGCTTCCTCTACGACTTCCGCGACCGGATCTACCACGTCGACTGCAAGGAGGCCCGCAAACGCCTCGACGGCCGCAACGGCCGCCTCGGCTCCCACCTCCCGTGGGGCGACCCGCGCCGTGGCTGGGACTTCGTCTCCGCCGGGCACGGTGACGTGCCGTGGGAGGACGTGTTCCGGATGCTGCGCTCCATCGCCTACGACGGCCCGATCTCGGTCGAGTGGGAGGACGCCGGCATGGACCGGCTCCAGGGGGCGCCGCAAGCGCTCGCCCATCTGAAGCGGTTCGACTTCGATCCGCCGTCGGCCTCCTTCGACGCCGCGTTCGCGGGCGGCGACAACTAGCCACCACCGTCCGGCGTTTGCTCACGCCCGACTTCCTCAGAGCCGACCAGGTCCGTGCCCGGCAGCGGTGAGCCGCCGGGCCGGTCCGGGCTGCCCCGCCCCTTCTTTGTCCTGGTCCGGGAAGAAGTTCGCTTTCTTCATGCACAAGGGGTTCCGGCCAAAGACGAACGGGGCTACGGTCCCTTCGTGCACAGGAACCACACAGTGGTCCGAGACTGACCCGCACCGCGTAGGGCCAAGTGCCCCCAGGTATCCCGCAGTTCTCAACGGCGGCCCTCTGCCGCCCCCTCGCACGCCGTAACCGCGCCCACTGACGGAGAAGAACTCCCAGGCCGCGGCCAAAGCCGCCCCAATGCCGGCGGTGGGCGAGAGGCCCCGAGCCTCGCCCACCGTCCTCCACACCACATCGGCACATCGACATGGCAGGGAGGCAGCCCGTGAACAACGACGGAAAAGCAGCGCAGCCCCAGAACGGGGAGACGACCGCACGCACCGGTGTCTGGTTCGTCGGGGCCCGCGGATCGGTGGCCACCACCGCCGTCGCCGGATGCGCGGCCGTCACCGCGGGACTGCACCCGCCGACCGGCATGGTCACCGAGACCCCGCCGTTCGACGGCGCCGGCCTGCCGCCCCTGTCCTCGCTCGTCTTCGGCGGCCACGACACCGCCCACGCCCCGCTGCCCAAGCGGGCCGAACACCTCACCGACGCGGGCGTCCTGCCGCACGGCCTCGCCCCCGCCGTCCGCGCCGAACTCCACGCCGCGGACGAGGAGATACGGCTCGGCGGCCCCCTCCCGGACGACGCACGCGACGACGAGGAACTCATCGCGGACCTCGCCGCAGACCTCACCTCGTTCCGCACCCGCAACGCACTGGCGCGAGTGGTCGTCGTGAACGTCTCCTCCACGGAGGCACTGCCCGCGCCCGACGCCGTACGACTGCCGCCCAGCTCCCTCTACGCGGCCGCCGCCGTGCGAGCCGGCTGTCCCTACGTCAACTTCACGCCCTCCACCGGGCTGCGCACCCCGGCCCTCACGGCCGCCGCCGCTCGCGCCGGACTTCCCCACGCGGGCCGGGACGGCAAGACCGGCCAGACGTTGCTGCGCGCCGCGCTCGCTCCGATGTTCGTCCAACGCGCCCTGGAGGTAAGGGCCTGGTCGGGCACCAATCTGCTGGGCGGCGGCGACGGCGCCGCGCTCGCCGACCCGGGCGCCGCCGCGGCGAAGAACGCCGGCAAGGAACGCGTCCTGGCCGACACCCTCGGGCACACCCCGCAGGGCGAGGTGCACATCGACGACGTACCGGTGCTCGGCGACTGGAAGACCGCCTGGGACCACATCGCCTTCGACGGCTTCCTCGGCTCGCGCATGATCCTCCAGACCATCTGGCAGGGCTGCGACTCGGCCCTGGCCGCACCCCTGGTCCTGGACCTGGCCCGACTGGTCGCCCGCGCCCACGAGGCGGGCCTGTCCGGACCGCTCCCGGATCTCGGCTTCTACTTCAAGGACCCCGACGCGGGCCCGTCGGGTCTCGCGGAGCAGTTCACCGCGCTGCTGTCGTTCGCCGACCGACTGCGGGAGGCGCGGTGATCCGCCGCCTACGGAACCGCGTCACACCGGTGCGCCCGTCCAAGCCCGCCGTACCGCACGCACGCCTGCGGGACTGGGCCGAACTGCTCCGCGTCTCCGCGCTGTTCACCGTCCCCGGCGATGCCCTCGCCGGCGCCGCGGCCGCCGCCCCGCGACCCAACCGGGGCACGGCGTACGCCATGGGCGCCTCGCTCTGCCTCTACGAGGCGGGCATGGCGCTCAACGACTGGGCCGACCGCGACGAGGACGCCGTCGACCGCCCGCACCGACCCCTTCCTTCCGGCCGTATCTCCCCGACGGCCGCACTGGGCGCGGCCGGACTCCTGACCGCGGCGGGCCTGACGCTCGCCGCCCGCGCGGGCCGCCCCGCACTCGCGGCGGCGTCGGCCCTGACCGCCACGGTCTGGGCGTACGACCTCCGCCTGAAGCACACCGCGGCGGCCCCGGCGGCGATGGCCGCGGCCCGCGCCCTGGACCTCGTGCTCGGCGCGACGGCCACCCTGACGACCCCTCAAGGACGCGTCCCCGCCGCTCCCGCCGCCGCCCGCCGCGTCGCGGCCCCCGCCCTCGCCCTGGCCGCCCACACCTACGCCGTCACCGCCGTCTCCCGGCACGAGACGCAGGGCGGCTCCGCACGCACCCCCCTCGCCGCCCTCGGCGCGATGACCGCGCTGGGCGTACTGCTGGCCCGCACCCACCCGACGGCCGGGCACCTTGCGACGCTGACGAGCGCCGCGTACATCCGCACCAGCGCCCTGCCCCACCTGCACGCCGCCCTCAACCCGTCCCCGCCCCTCACCCAGCGCGCCGTGGGCGGCGGGATCCGCGCCCTGATCCCGCTCCAGGCCGCGCTCGCCGCCCGGTCCGGGGCCCGCGGCACGGCCCTCGCCGTCCTGGGGCTCGTCCCCGTGGCCCGCACGCTGGCACGGAAAGTGAGCGTCACATGAGCCGCCACCAGCGCCTCCGCCTCGGTTACGGCACCAACGGCCTCACCGACCTCCGTCTCGACGACGCCCTCGGCCTCCTCGCCGACCTGGGCTACGACGGCGTCGGACTGACCCTCGACCACATGCACCTCGACCCGCTCGCCCCCGATCTCGTCGCCCGTACCGCCCGAGTCGCCCGCAGGCTCGGCGCACTCGGCCTCACCGCGACCGTCGAGACCGGCGCCCGCTACGTCCTCGACCCCCGCCGCAAGCACGGCCCGTCGCTGCTCGACGCGGACCCCGAAGGACGGGCCGCCCGCACCCGGCTGCTGCTCACGGCGTTCCAGGTCGCGGCGGACCTCGGAGCCCACGCCGTGCACTGCTTCAGCGGCATCACACCTCCCGGCGCCGACGCCGACACCGCCTGGCAGCGCCTTGAGGCGGCGCTCACACCCGTACTCGACGCCGCGGCAGCCGCCGGCGTACCGCTGGCGATCGAACCCGAACCGGGCCACCTCCTCGCCACCCTCGACGACTTCCACCGGCTCCGCCGCCTGCTCGACGACCCGGAGCCGCTCGGTCTGACCCTCGACATCGGTCACTGCCAGTGCCTGGAAGCCGAGTCGCCCGCCGACTGCGTCCGGGCGGCCGGGCCCTGGCTGCGGCATGTGCAGATCGAGGACATGCGGCGCGGGGTGCACGAGCATCTGCCGTTCGGCGACGGCGAGATCGACTTCCCGCCCGTGCTGGACGCCCTCGCCGCCACCGGCTACCAGGGCCTGACCGTCGTGGAGCTGCCCCGCCACTCCCACGCCGGACCCGAACTGGCCCGCGCCTCCATCGAGTTCCTGCAAGCCGTGGCGGCCACCCCCGCGAAGGGGGTCTCGGCAGCATGACCCCACCACACCTGCCCTGGACCCGTGACACCGTCAGCGCCGCGTTGCCCACCGATGACGCCCGCAGCTGGCTCGACGAAGCGCTGACGGACGCGGCACAGGCCTCACCGACCTGGGAGCTGCGGTTCGCCGCCGCCGGACGGCACTGCGGCAACGACCACGCGGACGCCGTACGGGCACTGCTGCTGGTCGAGGCCACCTCGGGGATCGACACCCTGAACCGGCTCTACCAGCACGGCAGCGCCGCCGAACGCCGCGCCGTACTCAGGGCGTTGCCCGCCCTGGTCGAGGGACCGCACGCCGTGCACCTCGTCGAGGACGCGCTGCGCAGCAACGACACGCGGCTGATCGCCGCCGCCGTCGGCCCGTACGCCGCCGCCCACCTCGATCCGCACGCCTGGCGGCACGCCGTCCTGAAGTGCCTGTTCACCGGTGTCCCCCTCGACGCGGTCGCGAACCTCCCGCAACGGGCGGCCGGCGACGGCGAACTGGCCCGCATGCTCACCGACTACGCCGCCGAGCGAACGGCAGCCGGCCGAGAGGTCCCCGACGACCTCGGCCGCGTGCTGACCCTGACGGGCGAAGAGCCCAAGGAGCTGTGATGCGCATCTTCGACCCCCACATCCACATGACGTCCCGCACCACCGACGACTACCAGGCGATGTACGCCGCCGGTGTCCGCGCCGTCGTCGAACCGTCCTTCTGGCTCGGCCAGCCCCGCACCTCGACCGCCTCCTTCCTCGACTACTTCGACGCCCTCCTCGGCTGGGAGCCCTTCCGCGCCGCCCAGTACGGCATCGCCCACCACTGCACCCTCGCCCTCAACCCCAAGGAGGCCAACGACCCGCGCTGCACGCCCGTCCTGGACGAACTGCCCCGCTATCTCGTCAAGGACGGCGTCGTCGCCGTCGGCGAGATCGGCTACGACTCCATGACCCCGGCCGAGGACACCGCCCTGGCCGCCCAGCTCCAACTCGCCGCCGACCACGGCCTGCCCGCCCTCGTCCACACCCCGCACCGCGACAAGCTCGTCGGCCTGCGCCGCACCGTGGACGTCGTCCGCGAGTCGGGCCTGCCGCTGGAGCGGGTGCTGCTCGACCACCTCAACGAGACCACCGTCAAAGTCGCCAAGGACAGCGGCTGCTGGCTCGGCTTCTCCGTCTACCCGGACACCAAGATGGACGAGGACCGCATGGTCGACATCCTGCGGATCCACGGAACGGAGAAGGTCCTCGTCAACTCGGCGGCCGACTGGGGAAGAAGCGACCCCCTCAAGACCCGCAAGGTCGCCGACACCATGCTCGCGTCCGGCTTCACCGAGGACGACGTCGACCAGGTGCTGTGGCGCAACCCCGTCGCCTTCTACGGACTCAGCGGCCGGCTGCGCCTCGACGTCCCCGAAGCCGAAGGCTCGCACGAGGGCAACTCCATTCTGCGCGGAGGCGAATAGCCCATGCGCTTCCGCCACCCCGACGGCTCCACCGTCCACCTCGCCTACTGCACCAACGTCCATCCCGCCGAGACCCTCGACGGAGTCCTCGCCCAACTCCGCGACCACTGCGAACCCGTCCGCAGATCCCTGGGCCGCGACCGCCTCGGCATCGGCCTGTGGCTGGCCAAGGGCGCCGCACACACCCTCACCACCGACCCGGTGGCACTGCGGAACCTGCGGGCCGAACTCGACCGTCGCGGCCTCGAAGTGGTGACACTCAACGGCTTCCCCTACGACGGCTTCGGCGCCGAAGAGGTCAAGTACCGCGTCTACACACCCGACTGGACCGACCCCGAACGCCTCGCGCACACCACCGACCTGGCCCGGCTGCTGACCGCGCTACTGCCCGACGACGTCACCGAAGGGACCGTCTCCACCCTCCCGCTCGCCTGGCGCACCGACTTCGACGAGCACGCCGCCGCCACCGCCGGCGCGGCGCTGACCACGCTGTCGGGCCAGCTCGACGCACTGGAGGAGTTGACCGGCAAATCGATCCGTGTCGCGCTCGAACCGGAGCCCGGGTGCACGGTGGAGACCACCGCGGACGCGATCGGACCGCTCACGGCGCTGCCCGGCGACCGTATCGGCGTCTGCGTGGACACGTGCCATCTCGCCACCTCCTTCGAGGACCCGGCCACCGCCCTGACCGCACTCGACACGGCCGGCGTCGGCATCCCCAAGGCACAGTTGTCGGCGGCCCTGCACGCCGAGGAACCCGGCCGGCCCGAAGTCCGCGCCGCCCTCGCCGCCTTCGACGAACCCCGCTTCCTGCACCAGACCCGCACCCGCACGCCCGGTGGTCTGCGCGGCACCGACGACCTCGGCGAGGCACTGGCCACCGACGCCCTGCCCGACACCGCACCCTGGCGCGCCCACTTCCACGTCCCCCTGCACGCCCCGCCCGCCCCACCGCTGACCTCCACCCTGCCGGTGCTCCAGGAGGCCCTGGCCCTGCTGGTGGGAGGCGTGGAGCCACGCACCCGGCACCTCGAAGTGGAGACCTACACCTGGCAGGCGCTTCCGCCCGAGCTGCGCCCCCGCACCAGAACCCAGCTCGTCGACGGCATCGCCGCCGAACTCACCCTCGCCCGCGACCTGCTGACCGACCTCGGCCTGAAGGAACTCCCATGAGCAGCCGCCCGACTCCGCTCCTGGTCCTCGACGTGGTCGGCCTCACCCCCCGTCTCCTGGACGACATGCCCCGGCTCAAGGCGCTGGCGGTCTCCGGCTCGCAGGCCCACCTGTCCACGGTGCTCCCGGCCGTGACCTGCAGCGCCCAGTCGACGTTCCTGACCGGCACGCTGCCCGCCGAGCACGGCATCGTCGGCAACGGCTGGTACTTCCGCGAACTCGGCGACGTACTGCTGTGGCGTCAGCACAACGGACTCGTCGCCGGCGACAAACTCTGGGACGCCGCCCGCCGCGCCCACCCCGGCTACACGGTCGCCAACATCTGCTGGTGGTACGCCATGGGCGCCGACACCGACTTCACCGTCACCCCACGGCCGGTCTACTACGCCGACGGCCGCAAGGAACCCGACTGCTACACCCGCCCACCGTCCCTGCACGACGAACTCACCGAGAAACTCGGCACCTTCCCTCTCTTCCACTTCTGGGGACCGGGCGCGGACATCGTCTCCAGCCAGTGGATCGCCGACGCCACCCGCCACATCATGCGCACCCGCCATCCCGACCTGACCCTCTGCTACCTCCCTCATCTCGACTACGACCTCCAGCGGTTCGGCCCCGACGACCCCCGCTCGCACCGGGCCGCCGCCGAACTCGACGCCGTCATCGGCCCGTTGCTCGACGACGCCCGCGCCGAGGGCCGCACGGTCGTGGCCCTGTCCGAGTACGGCATCACCCGCGTCAACCGCCCGGTCGACATCAACCGCGCCCTGCGCCGCGCCGGCCTCCTTGAAGTGCACACGCAGGACGGCATGGAGTACCTCGACCCGATGGCCTCCCGCGCCTTCGCGGTCGCCGACCACCAGATCGCCCACGTGTACGTCCGGCGCCCCGAGGATCTGGCGGCCACCCGCGAAGCGCTCGCGGACCTGCCGGGTATCGACGAGCTCCTCGACGACGAGGGCAAGAAGGCCAACGGGCTCGATCACCCGCGCTCCGGCGAACTGGTCGCGGTCGCCGCGCCGGACGCCTGGTTCACGTACTACTACTGGCTCGACGACGCCCGCGCCCCCGACTTCGCCCGGCTCGTCGAGATCCACCGCAAACCCGGCTACGACCCCGTCGAGCTGTTCATGGACCCCGAGGACCCCTACGTCCGCCTCAAGGCGGCCAAGGCGGTGGCCCGCAAGAAGCTCGGCATGCGCTACCGCATGGCGGTCGTACCCCTTGATCCCGCACCCCTTCGCGGCAGCCACGGCCGCCGCCCCACGAGCGACGACGACGGTCCGCTCGTCCTGGTCTCCACCCCCCGCGCAGTGTCCGGCCGCGTCGCGGCCACCGAAGTGAAATCCCTGCTCCTGCGGCTCGCCGGCCTCTCCTGAGACCGGCAGCCACCAGGCATCCGCAGCACTCGCTACAACGAAAGAGAGAACCACTGTGACCGCGTTCAACGACGAAGCCGTCACCGGCGACGACCTGCGCCGCACCCTCGGCGTCAGCCGCCGCCGTTTCCTCAGCACCTGCACGGCCGTCTCCGCCGCGGCGATCGCCGCTCCGGTCTTCGGTGCCGCTCCCGCCCTGGCGCAGGACAGAGCCGAGGCCGCCGCCGCTGACCGGGGCCGTTCCGCGCTGGTCCCGCCGCAGAAGCGGGGCATCATCCTCTACACCGTCCGTGACGCGGTCGGCCGCGATCCGCTCGCCTCCGACCTGCCCTCCGGGTTCCGCGAGGTGTTCAAGCAGCTGTCGCGCTTCGGCTACCGGCAGGTGGAGTTCGCCGGTTACGGCCAGCACGCCAACGCGCCCGGCGGCGCCGACCTGGGCACCGTCCAGGGCGCGAAGCTCCTGCGCTCCTGGCTCGACGAGTACGGCCTGCGGGCCCAGGGCAGCCACGGCTACATCCCGCCGTCCTGGCCGCTGACCACGTCCGACCTGGACACCTTCAAGCGCTTCCTGGAGATATCCAACATCCTCGGTATGGAGCACATGGGGACCGGCGCCGACCCCACCAACACCCGCTACCGGGCCGACTGGGACGTCGCCGCGGAGAAGTGGAACACCCTGGGCGGCATCGCCCGCCGTGAGGGCCTCAAGCTGTACACCCACAACCACGACGCGGCCTACGACTTCCTGCTCGACGGCGGCCCGCTCGACGACCAGGGCAAGCCCACCCGCAGCTCCGGCATCCGCAAGCTGGAGTACTTCCTGAAGGTCACGGACCGCAAGAACGTCTATCTGGAGCTGGACGTCTTCTGGGCACACGTGGCCCAGTACAAGTTCCACACGTACACCGCCCACGACGGCTCGCAGCGCGAGGACGTCTTCGACCCGGCCGCCCTCGTGGTCCGCAACACCAACCGCTTCCCGCTCTTCCACGCGAAGGACGGCGTGATCAACCTCCAGAGCGGCCTGGGCTACGACATGGTGCCCTTCGGTACGGGCGACATCGACTACCGGAAGTTCTTCACCCGGGTGGGCGCGAAGAACTACCACAACCCGATGGTCGAGCAGGACAACGCGCCGAGCACGACCGCCCTCGGCCAGTCCCTTGAGTTCGCCAAGGTCGGCTACGACAACCTCGCGGCCCTGCGCGCCTGCAACTGACGTCCTGTCACCCACTGTTCAGGTCAAAGGAGTTCTGAGTGCGTAACAGACGGATCGTCACCTTGCTCGGGGCGGCCGCCCTGGCCGGAGCCATCGGGCTGCTGCCTCTCCCCGCGGCCCAGGCCCACCCGTCGGACCCCACACCGCCGACTTCGTCGGACTTCCAGAAGGTCACCCTCAACGACCGCCCGGGCGAGCCGATGGCCCTGGCCGTGCTGCCCGACCGGCGTGTGCTGCACACCGCCCGCACCGGAGAGGTACGCGTCCACGACCCCAAGAGCGGCGTGAACTTCCTCGCCGCCGACATGAAGAAGAGCCCCGCCGGGCTCTACCAGCACGACGAGGAGGGCGTGCAGGGCATCGCCGTCGACCCGGGCTTCGCCAAGAACCACTGGGTCTACCTCTACTACTCGCCCCGCCTCGACACCCCCATGGACGACCCGGCCACCCCGGGCGTCAACGAAGGCGACGCACCGCAGTTCGGCACGGCCGCCGACTTCGCCAAGTACAAGGGCGTCACGCGGCTCTCGCGGTTCAAGCTCGTGGGCAACAAGCTCGACTATGGCACCGAGCAGAAGATCCTCGACGTGCCGGCCGACCGCGGCATCTGCTGCCACGTCGGCGGCAAGATCGACTTCGACCGCAAGGGCAACCTGTTCCTGTCGACCGGCGACGACTCCAACCCGTTCTCCTCCGACGGCTACGCCCCGCTCGACGACCGCGCCGACCGCAACCCCGCCTACGACGCGCGGCGCACCGCGGGCAACACCAACGACCTGCGCGGCAAGGTCCTGCGCATCAAGGCCAAGCGCAACGGCGGCTATTCGATACCCGACGGCAACCTGTTCGCCCCGGGCACGGCGAAGACCCGCCCCGAGATCTACGCCATGGGCCTGCGCAACCCCTTCCGCTTCGGAGTGGACGACAAGACCGGTGAGGTCTACGTCGGCGACTACTCGCCCGACGCCAACAGCGCCAACCCCAACCGCGGCCCCGCTGGCCAGGGCCGCTGGATGGTCATCGACCGCCCCGCCAACTACGGCTGGCCGTTCTGCGTGACCCAGGACCAGCCCTACCAGGACTACGACTTCGCCACCCAGACCTCCAGCGGCGCCTTCAACTGCGCCAAGCCGGTCAACGACTCACGCCACAACACCGGCCGCAGCGAGCTGCCCCCGGTCGAGGACGCCGAGATCGTCTACGGCTACGGCGCCACCCCGGAGTTCCCCGAACTCGGCACCGGCGGCATCGGCCCCATGGGCGGCCCGGTCTACAGCTACGACAAGCACAACAAGGCCGCCAACCGCTGGCCCCAGTACTTCGACGGCAAGCCGCTCTTCTACGAGTGGACCCGTGACCAGATGAAGGCCATCACCCTCGGCAAGAACAACGAGGTCCGGAAGATCGAGGACGCGATCCCCGGGATCGTCACCGACGGCCCGATCGACGCCGAGTTCGGCCCCGACGGCGCGCTGTACGTCCTCGAATACGGCACCGGGTACTTCGCGGAACTGCCCGAGGCCCAGCTCTCCCGCATCGACTTCGTCCGCGGCAACCGCACTCCGGAGCCCAAGGTCGCCGCCGACGTGGTCAACGGCACCAGCCCGCTGACGGTCCAGTTCTCCAGCAGCGGCACCAAGGACGCCGACGGTGACGCCCTGCGCTACGCCTGGGACCTCGACGCCGACGGTACCGTGGACTCCAGGGAGGCCAACCCGACGCACACCTTCGACAAGAACGGCGTCTACGACGCCACGCTGAAGGTCACCGACAGCACCGGCCGTTCGGCCTCCGCCTCGGTGCCCGTCGTGGTCGGCAACAAGGCGCCGGTCGTCTCCCTCACCACCGACCCCGCCCCGCACGGCGGCACCCCGTTCCACTGGGGTGACACGGTCACCTGGCAGGTCACCGTCACCGATGACCAGCCGGTGGACTGCGCCAAGGTCAGCGTCTCGTTCATCCTCGGCCATGACTCGCACGGCCACCCGCTGTCCACGAGCAACGGCTGCTCCGGCTCGTTCAAGACCTTCGTGGACGGCGGCCACTCCGGCTCGGACAACCTCAAGGCCGTCTTCAACGCCACCTACACCGACACGCCCCCGGCGGGCCTCCCGTCCCTCACGGGCAGCGCCGAGGTCGCCCTGACCCCGGCCGACTGACCTCCACCACCGACACCGCGGCGGGGCACCCCCTCTGGGGGTGCCCCGTCATGCCGGTGTCGGCACGGCAGCGCGTTCCAGGCGGACGACGACGCTCTTCGACGTGGGTGTGTTGCTGATGTCGGCGACGCTGTCGAGGGGCACGAGGACGTTGGTCTCCGGGTAGTAGGCGGCGGCCGAGCCCGGGGGAGTGGGATAGCCGACGACGCGGAGGGCCTCCGCGCGGCGTTCCGAGCCGTCGGACCAGATGCTGACCAGGTCGACGAGGCTGCCGTCGGTGAGACCGAGGCCGGTGAGGTCGGCGGGGTTGACGAGGACCACGCGCCGTCCGCCCTTGATGCCGCGGTAGCGGTCGTCCATGGCGTAGGGAACGGTGTTCCACTGGTCGTGCGAGCGCAGGGTCTGGAGGATCAGGTGACCCTCGGGCGCCTGAAGCAGGGTGAAGTCGTTGACGCTGAAGACGGCCCTGCCGGTGGTGGTGCGGAAGACACGGGAGTTGACCGGGTTGGGCAGGCGGAAGCCGCCCGGTCGGCGGACCCGCTCGTTGAAGTCCTCGAAGCCGTCGACCACCCGGGCGATGCGGTCGCGGACGCGGTCGTAGTCGGCCTCGAAGTCGGCCCACGGGATGTCCGGCGACGAGCCCAGCACCTTGCGGGCGAGGCGGGTGATGATGGACACCTCGCTCAACAGGTGCGGGGAGGCGGGAGCGAGGCGGCCGCGGGTGGCGTGGACCTCGCTCATGGAGTCCTCGACCGTCATGAACTGCTCGCCGCCCGCCTGTGTGTCCCGATCGCTGCGGCCCAGCGTGGGCAGGATGAGGGCGGTGCGTCCGCACACCGCGTGGGAGCGGTTGAGCTTCGTCGAGATGTGCGCGGTCAGCCGACAGGTGCGCAGCGCGCGCTCGGTGACGCCGCTGTCGGGCGAGGCCCGGACGAAATTGCCGGCGACTCCGACGAACACCTTGGCGTGGCCGTCGCGCATGGCCCGGATCGAGTCCACGGAGTCCAGTCCGTGCCGGGTGGGCGGCGCGAAGCCGAACTCGCGCCCCAGGGCGTCCAGGAAGGCCTGCGGCATGCGCTCCCAGATGCCCATGGTGCGGTCGCCCTGCACGTTGGAGTGACCGCGCACCGGGCACACGCCCGCGCCCGGGCGGCCGATGTTGCCGCGCAGCAGAAGGAAGTTGACCACCTCGCGGATGGTCGGCACACCGTGCTTGTGCTGGGTCAGACCCATCGCCCAGCAGACGATGACACTGCGGCTGGCCAGCACCCGCTCGTGGACCCGCTCGATCTCGTCCCGGCTCAGCCCGGTCGCCTCCAACACGGCGTCCCAGGACGTCTCCCGGATGTGCTCGGCGAAGGCGTCGTAGCCGGTGGTGTGCGCGTCGATGAACGCGCGGTCCAGGACGGTGCCCGGCTCCTTGTCCTCGGCCTCGACCAGCATCAGGTTCAGCGCCTGGAACAGGGCTAGGTCGCCGCCGGGCCGAATCTGCAGGAACTGGTCGGCGATGTCGGTGCCGCGGCCGATGACGCCGCGGGCCTTCTGCGGGTGCTTGAAGCGCAGCAGCCCGGCCTCGGGGAGCGGGTTGACGGCGATGACGTGGCCGCCGCGGCGCTTGGTCTCCTCCAGGGCGGAAAGCATGCGCGGGTGGTTGGTGCCCGGGTTCTGGCCCACGACGAAGACGAGGTCCGAGTCGTACAGGTCGTCGAGGCTGACGCTGCCCTTGCCGATGCCCAGGGTCTCGCCCAGGGCCGAACCGCTGGACTCGTGGCACATGTTGGAGCAGTCCGGCAGGTTGTTGGTGCCGAAGACCCGGGCGAACAGCTGGAGCAGGAAGGCGGGTTCGTTGGCGAGACGGCCGGAGGTGTAGAACAGCGCCTCGTCCGGGTCGTCCAGGGCGCGCAGTTCACCGGCGAGGAGGTCCAGGGCCGCGTCCCAGCCGATCGGCTCGTAGTGGGTCGCGCCCTCGCGCAGCACCATCGGCTCGGTCAGACGGCCCTGCTGGTTGAGCCAGTGGTCGGACTTCCGGCTCAACTCGTCGACGGAGTGCTGCCTGAAGAAGTCGGCGCTCACGCGACGGGAGGTGGCCTCGTCGGCGATGTGCTTGGCGCCGTTCTCGCAGTACTCGTTGCGATGCCGCTTGCCGGGGGCGGGCTCGGGCCAGGCGCAGCCCGGACAGTCGAAGCCCTTGGTCTGGTTGATGTTGAGCAGCGTCAGCGCGGTGCGCTTCGGCGATGTCTGGCCGAGCGCGTACTGGAGCGCGTGCACGACGGCGGGGGCGCCGGTGGCCCAGGTCTTGGGGGCCGACACCGACAGTTCACCCTTGTCCGGTTCGCCTTCGTCGAGATCACGCATCACGCCCACGCCCTTTCCGCCCTGTCCTCCCGCCCACTCTTCGCCCGTACGTCGGGCCAGGTCAAAGCGGTAGTTCCGATCACCTGAGAGGCGTCACCGATCAGCGCTGCCCCCTGAGGAGACCGGCGCCGGGGGAGTGAGCGTGGATCATTGGAGGGTGCTGCTGCGCCAACTGGAATACCTCGTCGCCCTCGCCCGCGCCCGCCACTTCGCGAAGGCGGCCCAGGCCTGCTACGTCTCCCAGCCGACCCTGTCCGAGGGCATCCGGAAACTGGAGGACGAACTCGGCGTGCCCCTGGTCCAACGGGGCCGCCGATTCGAGGGGTTCACTCCGGAAGGCGAACGGGTCGTCATGTGGGCGCGCCGCATCCTCGCCGACCGGGACGCGATGCGGGGCGAACTCCAGGCGCTGCGGGCCGGTCTGAGCGGGCGGCTGCGCATCGGCACCGTCCCCACCGCCGCCACGGCGGTCGCGCTGCTGACCCAGCCGTTCTGCGCCGCCAACCCGCTCGCCACGGTGCAGGTCTTCGCCGACCTGCGGTCCGAGGACATCATCAACCGGCTCAAGGCCTACGAACTCGACGCCGCCGTGACCTACCACAGCACCGTCGCCGACCACGGCTTCACGTTCGTACCGCTGTACCAGGAGCGGTACGTCCTGCTGATCCAGCGCTCCGCCCCCGAGGCGGGGCCCGCGGAGATCGCGTGGGAGGAGGCGGCGCACTACCCGCTCTGCCTGTTGCACCCCGGGATGCAAGGGCGCCAGGTCATCGACGCGGCCTTCGACTCGGTGGGCGTGCCGGTGACCCCGAGGGTGGAGACCGACTCGATCGCCTCCATGTTCGCGCAGGTCAGGGCCGGTCAGTGGGCGAGTGTCGTCCCGCACGCCTGGCTGCACGTCTTCGGTGTCCCGCCCGGCATGCACGCCGTCCCGCTGGTGGACCCGGTACGCACCGAGCAGATGGGCCTGGTCCTGCCCGCCCGCGAGCCGGTCTCCCCGATCGGCCAGGCGCTGCTCGACGTCGCGGACCGCTCGGTCGTCGCGGCGACGCTGGAGGGGCTCCCGGACGCGTATTGAGCGACACCCCGCATTTCCGTCAATGGCCGGTACCGAATGAACCGCGAAAGACTTTCGGAAACGTGCTCGTGACACACCGCTGCCGCGTCCCAATACTGACCTCACCTTTCATCGGCAATTTCCGCCGAAGAAACCCCCTGAGGTCGTAAAGGAATCGCGTTGATTCGTTCATTGATACGGAAGGTGCTCGCGACGGCAGCGGCCGCGGGCATCGGTATCGCCTTCACCATCGCCTCCGCGTCGACCGCGTCGGCTTATCAGCCGAGCCCCGCGAACCTGTATACGGCGACGAATTCGGCCGCCTGCAACAAGAGTCCGTGTGTGCTCTACCCGAAGTCGGCCCAGTTGCCGAGCGGCCGGATCGTGGCGACGTTCGAGGACAGCGAGACCGCCCCGGTGGGGCAGACCCTGCCCGTCTACAAGAGCGACGACGACGGCACGACCTGGGCCAAGCTCGCCGACGTCAAGGCGCCTGCCTACCTGTCGTCCGACTCGGCGTACGCGAAGTACACGAGTAACTGGACGAACCCGTATCTCTACGTCCTCCCACAGCGCGTGGGCGATCTGAGCGCCGGCACCCTGCTGCTCGCGAGCATCGTCTCGGGGGACGACTACTACTACCAGGAGCAGAAGGCGGCCAACTCCGGCTGGACGCCGACGGCCGACGGTGACCGCAAGGACGTGGCACTGGCCCTGTACTCCAGCACGGACGACGGGGCGACCTGGAGCTTTTCGAACATCATCGCCGCGGGCTCCTGGCAGGGCGGCAGCGCGGGCGCCCTCGGCCGCACCTCGACGGCCAACACGTACGCGCAGGTCGACCCGGTCTGGGAGCCGCATCTGCTCGCCCACGACGGGCGGCTGATCGCCTACTACTCCGACGAGGACGACTACACGGGCTACGACACCGCAACCGGCGCCCCGACCCTCGACCCGGACAACGCCACGGCGACCGACTCCGGCGGCCAGGTCCTGCTGCACCGCACCTGGAACGGCACCAGCGCGTCGGCCTGGAGCAGTCCGGTCATCGACGTCCCCGGCTCGACCGTGAGCATGGGCGGCGGCAAGACGGAGATCGGCGACGGCCGGCCCGGTATGACCACGGTCGCGCCGACGACCGACGGCAAGTGGCTGATGACGTACGAGTACTGGGGCGGCGGCGCGACCGTCCGTTACCGCATCGCCGACGACCCGACGAAGTTCTACGCGGGCACGGACGGGGCGGTCACCTCGCTGCCCGTGCCCGCGGGCGGCAACACCCTGGCCGTCGGCGGCAGCCCGGTCCTGCTGCCGATGCCCGACGGGCGCATCGTCTACAACGCCTCCGGCAGCGGCAGTGTGTGGGTCAACGAGTCCGGCTCGTCCACCGGCACCTGGAAGCAGTACCAGACGCCGATCGCCGCCGGGTACAGCCGCCAGCTCCAGTACGTCGACGGCACCGGACGCGTGCTCGTCCTCCAGGCATCGTGGAGCGGCACGAGCGTCGGTCCCGTGAAGTACGCCGAGGTCGACCTCGGCCGCTCCGACGGCACCTACTACACCCTCGTCAACCGGCTGACCGGCCAGGCCCTCGCCCCCGCCGCGGGCAGGACGCAGGACGCCAACCTCACCGGCGATGTCGCCGACCTGGTCACCAGTGCCGTGAGCGCCTCCGACACGAAACAGCGCTGGCACACCCAGGCCACGGGCTCCGACGTCACCCTGCTCAACAAGGCCGGCGGGCGCGCGGTCGCCATCTGGACCGGCACGGCGACGGCCGGACAGAAGCTGACCCAGTGGGTCGACGACGGCGCCGGCGACAAGAAGTGGACTTTGGTCGCCTCCTCGGCCTCCGGCTACTACAAGCTCCGCTCGGTGAAGAACACCGGTCTCTTCATGAGCGGCGCGACCGCGGGCGGCGCCGTCACCCTGGCCGCCTCGGCGGACGACGGCTCCCAGGACTGGCAGCTGGTCGCCGACCCGCTGCCCACGGCCTCGACCTTCACCCTCAAGGGCGCGCAGTCCGGCCGCTGCCTCGACGTGCCGAACGGCGCGACCGGTGTCCAGGTCCAGCTCTACGACTGCTCGGGCAACGCCAACCAGACCATCACCCGCACCGACGCGGGCGAGCTGCGCGTCTCCGGCAAGTGCCTGGCCGCCAACGGCGACGGCACTACCGCGGGCACCAAGGTCATCCTGTGGGCCTGCAACGGCAAGACCAGCCAGCAGTGGGCGTTCCGGGTGGACTCGACCATCGTCAACCGGTCCAACGGCCTGGTCCTGGACGTGACGAGCGCGGGCACGGCCAACGGTTCGAAGGTCGAGCTGTGGACCGGCACAGGCGCCGCCAACCAGCGGTGGAGCAGGGCATAAGCAGCCACGGCAGCGGGCGCCGGAGTCTTGTCTCCCGGCGCCCGCTGCTGTTGGCTTGCGACGGAACTCCAGGTCAGGGGTGGGTGGGAGAGCGAGGACAGTGACCGTTCAGGACAAGGGGCAGCCGGCCGGCCAGTACGGTCTGCTGACGAGCATCGCCCAGGAGGCGGGCGTCTCGCCGAGCACCGTGTCCAAGGTGGTGCACCGACGCCGGGACGTGGGCGCCAAGACCCGTTCCCGGGTCGAGGAGCTGCTGGCACGGCACGGGTACGTGCGCCCCTGGGACCGCGAGTCCGTCGCGTCCCGCCAGATCATCGCCGTCTTCCGGGACCTGTCGGGCCCGTACACCCTGGAGGTCGTCCGCGGGATCGTGGAGGCGGCCGGCGAGTTCGACGTCGACGTGCTGACCGGGACGACGAGCCGGCGGTCCATCTCCCAGTGGCTGGAGGAGTGCGTGGCGCTCGATGCCGCGGGCCTGATCATCGTGATCTCGATGCTGGCCGACGACGACCAGCGCAGGATCGTCGAGCAGCGGCTCCCGGTGGTGCTGGTGGACCCGCTGAGCGCCCCGTCGGCCGACATCCCGAGCATCGGGGTGACGAACTGGAGCGGCGCCAGGGATGCGGTGCAGCATCTGCTCGGCCTGGGCCACACCAGGGTCGCCATGGTCGCGGGCCGCGCCCATTCCTTGGCGGGTGCGGCGCGGCTGCACGGATACCGGGCGGCGCTGGAGGAGGCGGGCATCGTCTACGACCCGGCGATCGTGGGGTCGACCGACTTCGACTACGACGAGGCGCTGGCCGTCGGCCTCAGGATCCTGCGTACCGAGCGTCCGCCCACGGCCGTCTTCGCGGCCAGTGACGCCCAGGCGCTCGGCGTGCTGGAGGCCGCCCGGCAACTGGGCCTCCGGGTGCCGGACGACCTGGCCGTGATGTCCTTCGACGACACGCTGGTGGCGGCCATGGCGTCCCCGCCGCTGAGCGCGGTGCGCCAGCCGTTCGAGGAGCTGGGACGCGAGGCCACCCGGGTACTGCTGTCGGTGTCCGAGGGCCGCCCGCCCGCCTCCCCGCGCATCGAACTGGCCACGGAACTGGTCTTGCGGGCCTCGACGTCCGGCCCGCGCAACACCGTCTGAGTACGACGAGAGGGCGGGCGGCCCCGTGGGGGAACCGCCCGCCCTTCGCTGTGTTTCAGCCCTTCTGGATGTCTACCGGCACCCCGTGCTGCCGCAGCACCCTCACCTGCCGCTGCTCACCGACGAGTTGGACGCGCGTCTCGTTCGGTGTGTCACCGCTGGACGAGCCCGCGTACAGCAGGATCTCGCCGGGCTCCACGATCCGGTGCTCCGCGAGCCCGGTGAAGGCCAGCCGGTCGGTGTGGACGTCGAATCGGACCATCGCCTCCTCGCCCGGCTCCAACTCCACCTTGGCGAAGGCGAGCAGCGCCCGCACCGGTCGGGTCACCTGGGCGACCGGGTCGGTGAAGTACACCTGCACGGTCTCCGCACCGGACACGTCCCCGGTGTTGCGCACCCGCACGGTCACGGTGAACTCCCCGTCGGTGGGTACGAGGTCACGATCCACGGTCGGCTCGCCGATGGCGAACGTGGTGTACGACAGCCCGTGCCCGAAGGGGAATGCGGGCGTCGGATCGAGGTTGGACAGCCGGCTCTGCCGGTCGCCCAGCGGTGGGTGGAGGTAGGTGTACGGCTGTCCGGCGGGCGAGTTGGGGATCTGCACCGGCAGCTTTCCGCTGAAGTTCGCGGTACCGGAGAGGAGTTCGGCGACCGCGCGCCCGCCCTCCTCGCCCGGCAGGAAGACCTGCACCATGGCGGCCGTGTCCGCCGCGAACCGCCCCACGGCGTACGGCCGCCCGCTGTTGACGACGAGCACGACCGGCGTGCCGACCGCCAGGACCGCCTCCACCAACTCCTCCTGAACGCCGGGCAGTCGCAGGTCCTCGACGTCGCAGCCCTCGCCGGAGGTGCCGATGCCGAACATGCCGGCCTTGTCGCCGACGACCATCACGGCCAGGTCGGCCCCGGCGGCGGCCTCGACCGCGACGGGGATTCCGGTGCGGTCCTCGTCCCGGATCGGACACCCCTCGGCGAACACCCAGTCAAGGGTGGGCAGTTCGAGGGCGAGCGCGTCCCGCAGGGATAGGGCCTCGACGCCGTTGCCCAGGTCGTCGCGGTCGGAGAGGACGTGGTTGGGGAAGCTGTAGCAGCCGAACATGGTGCGGACGTCGTCCGCGCACGGGCCGAGGAGAGCGATCCGCCCGGCCGACGGCAGCGGCAGCCCCCCGTCATTGGACAGCAGCACGGCACTCGACTGGGCCACAGCATGGGCGAGTTGACGGTTCTCGGGCTTGTCCAGGTCGAGCTCGCCCGCACGCAGGGCGGCCGGTTCCGGGTCCCAGCCGGCGTCGAGCAGCCCGAGGTCGGCCTTCTGGCGCAGCACCCGGCGGACCGCACCGTCGAGGTCGGCCTCGCTCGCCCGGCCATGCCGGACCGCCTCGACCAGGAGGTCACCGAAGCCGCGTTGGTCGGGCAGTTCTACGTCCATGCCCGCCGCCAGAGCCAGTGCACCCGCCTCGGTCAGGTCGGCGGCGACCCGGTGCGCGTTCACCAGGAACGGCAGGGACCAGTAGTCGGAGACGACGGTGCCCTCGAAACCCCACTCCTCCCGAAGCACCTCGGTGAGCAGCCGGCGGCTCGCGGCGGGAGCCTCGCCGTCGATCTCCGCGTACGAGTTCATCACCGAGCGCACCCCGGCGGTGACCAGCCGCTCGAACGGCGGCAGGATCACGTCGTACAGCTCCCGGCGGCCCATGCCGACGGGCGCGTGGTTGCGGCCGCCCATGGACGCGGAGTACCCGGCGAAGTGCTTCAGAGTGGCGTACACCCCGGCGCCCTGGAGCCCCAGGACATACGCCTCGCCCATCTCGCCCACCAGATACGGGTCTTCGCCGTACGTCTCCTCGCAGCGGCCCCAACGATAGTCGCGGACCACGTCGACGACCGGGGAGAGCCCCTGGTGGACCCCGGCGGCGGCCATGTCGGTGCCGATGGCCGCGCCGACGCGGCGCACCAGCGCCGGGTCGAAGGTGGCGGCCATGCCGAGGGAGGTCGGGTAGATGGTCGCGCCGTAGGCGGTGAACCCGGTCAGGCACTCGTCGTGGGTCATCGCCGGGACGCCGAAACGGCTCTGCGCCATGACCTGACGCTGCCGTTCGGCGAGCACCCGGGCGTGGTCCAGTGCGGGCCGGGGCACGGTGCCGTAGGGGCGGGTGAGCTGGCCGAGCCCGTGCCGGGCGGTCCGGTCGAGGTCGCCCACGCGGCCGAACAGATTGGTGCCGGGGGCCACTTCGGGACCGGCGGGCTCGACGTCCTCCCAGGCGCTGCTGAGTTGGGCGACCTTCTCCTCCAGAGTGAGCCGGGCGAGCAGCGCCTCGACGCGTTCGTCGGCGGGGAGCGCGGGGTCGGTCCAGGGATTGGCCGGGGTGAGATCGGCGTGGTCCGGCAGGGTGGCAGTCATTCACGACTCCTCGGGGGATCGCTTGGGCATGCCGAGGGGCGGCCGGGGCCGCAGCGGGCCCGGGCCGACTCCTTCACGGCATGGGTTACTTGGAGAATCCGGCGGTCAGACCGGCGACCAACTGGCGCCGGGCGAGGACGAAGACCACCAGCACGGGAAGGGTGGAGAGCACCACCGCGGCCATCGTCGCGGGCACGTTGATGCCGAACTCGCCCCGGTAGAGCGTGAGGGCGAGCGGCAGCACGGCCTTGTCGCCGCTCTGGGTGAGGATGAGAGGAAAGAGGAAGCCGTTCCAGACCTGGAGGCCGTCGTACACCGCGACGGTCACCAACGCGGGGCGGGCCATCGGCGCGGCCAGCGAGAACAGCATCCGCCAGTCGCCCGCACCGTCCATGACCATCGCCTCGAACAGCGAACGCGGGATGTCGCGCAGGAAGCTGACGAGGATCATCACCGTGACCGGCAGCGCGAACGCGGCCGAGGGCAACACGATCGCGAGCAGGCTGTCGTACAACCGCATCCGGATGATCAGCAGGTACACGGGGATGATCACCGCCTGGAGCGGGATCGCCAGGCCCAGGAGGTAGAGCCGGAAGGTCAGTCGGGACCACGGGGTGGAGTGGCGGACGACGGAGAACGCGGCCATCAGGGCGACGGCGATGACGACGGCGACCGTGGCGAGGGTGACGATCACGCTGTTGAGGAGATAGGTCGTGAAGTCGCCGTCGAGGACGGTCCGGTAGTTGTCCAGGGTCGGGTGTCCGGGCAGTGCCAGGGGGTTTCCGGTGGTGAAGTCGGCCTGGCCGCGCAGACTGGTCACGAGCACCCAGTACAGGGGTACGACGACCAGTGCCGTCCACAGCAGTCCCGCGCCGCCGGTGGCGGTACGGCGCAGAGTCGTCACGACGGTGCTCACAGGCCCTCCTGCTGGCTGTCCATCCGGGTGAAGCCGGACATTCGGGTGGTGAACAGGGACAGCCCGAGGCCGAGCACCACCAGGATCGTGGCGATCGCGCTGGCGCGGCCCATGTCGTGGGCCTGGAATCCCGTGATGTACATGGCCAGCAGCAGGACGCGGGTCGCGGTGCCCGGGCCGCCGGTGCCGCCCGACAGGACGTAGATCAGGTCGAAGTAGGTCAGCGAGCCCACCAGCATGAGGGTGCTGGAGGTGACGAAGGTGTACTTCAGCTGCGGAAGGGTGATCCGCAGGAAGCGGGTGACCGGTCCGGCACCGTCTATGGCGGCGGCTTCGTAGAGCGCGACGGGGATCTGCCGCATCCCGGCCTGGTAGAGGAGGGCGTGGAAGGGCACGAACTGCCAGGCGATCACGAAGACGACCGTGTAGAGGGCGAGTTCGGGCGAGCCGAGGAACGGGCGAGCCAGCCAGTGCAGTCCGGCGGCCGCGCCGATCCCGAAGGACGGGTCGAGCAGCGCCTGCCAGGTCAGGCCGATCGCGACCGCCGACAGCAGGAGCGGCAGGAACCAGACCACGGCGAAGAAGGCGCGCAGCCGTCCTCGGGGTGCCTGGAAGGCGCCGAGGGCCAGCGCGAGCGGCGTCTGCACCAGCCAGCTCACCGCCATCACCTTGACGGTGAGCCACAGCGCCTGCCAGGTGGCGCCGTCGGTGAGAACGCCGCTCCAGTTGGTGAACCCGGCCCAGCGGAGCGAGCCGAGCCCGTCCCAGCCGGTCAGGCTGAGCACCAGCACACCGACCAGGGGGACCAGGCCGAACAGACCGAACAGGAGCAGTGCGGGCAGGGCCATGAGCAGTCCGCTGCGTCTTGGCCGTCGTGAACGGGTCGTGCCCGGACGCGTCTTGGCGGACGCGACCGGACGCGACGTACGAGCGAGGATGGCCACTACTTCGCCGCCTCGTTCATGTTCGTACCGAATTCCTCGGGGCCGATCTGTCGCAGGAACGACTTGTCGACGTTGGTCAGCAGCGGGTCGGCTTGGTCGGAGGGCAGCGCCTGGTCCCAGGAGAGCTGGAAACTGGGCGAGTTCTGCACCAGGTCGTAGACGAACGTCAGCCACTTCCTGTCGTCGGCCGACTTCACCTCCGCCAGCCGGGAGTCGAGCCCGTTCACCGGCGGCACGCTGCCCGCGGCTATGTAGGCGTCGACCTGGTCGTCGTCGAGGACGTAGTCCTTGAGATAGGTCAGCGCCGCCGACTTGTGCTCGCTGGAGGAGTTGAGTGAAAGGAAGTTGGAGGGATTGCCGACGATGGCCTTCGGATCGCCCTTCCCGTCGGACAGGGACGGGAAGGCGACATAGCCGAGGTCGTTCTTCACGAAGTCCGGGGCGGCCTTGACCAGGTTGGCGTACTCCCAGGTGCCCATCAGCTCCATGCCGGCCTTGCCGGTGTAGAGCAGGGCCGTGGACGCGCCCTGGTCGTAGCTGACGGAGGAGGCGCTGGAACCGAACGCGCCGGCCTTGACGAGCTCCTGGAGACGCGCGTTGGCCCGGGTGACCGAGGTGTCCTTCCATCCGGAGGTGTCACCGGAGGCGATCTTCTCGAACACTCCGGAGCCGCCCTCGCGGTCGAGGAGGTACTCCAGGTACATCAGCGTCGGCCACTTGGAGTTGGCGGCGAGGGAGATCGGGGTGACGTCCGCGGTTCTCAGCTTCTTGACCGTGGCCAGGAGCTCTTCGTACGTCGTCGGCGCCTCGACGCCGACGTCCTCGAAGACCTTCTTGTTGTAATAGAGGACCACGGGAGCCAGCCCGTTGGCCGGAACGCCGTACGCCTTGCCGCCGAAGGTGGCGCTCTCCATCACGCTGGGCGTGAACCGGTCCAGGCGCACCTGGGCGTCGCTGAGGGCGTCCACCTTGCCCGCCTCGACGTAGTCGTCCAGCGCGCCGCCACCCCAGCTGAAGAAGATGTCCGGGGCCTTGTCCGCGCCGAAGGCCACCCGCAGCTTCTGCTTGTAGTCGTCGTTGGCGTACAGCTGCAGGGTGATCTTCTCGTCCGGGTGGTCCTTGTTGTAGGCGTCCACGGACTCCTTGAGGATCGTCTGGTCCGACAGCGCCCACATCGTCAGCCCCTTGGACGACGAGCTGGTCGACGGCCCCGACGTCCCGCACGCGGTAACGAGCGTCATGGCCGCCGTCACGGCGATCGCGGCGCTCGTCGCGTGCCTCACTCCCGGACGTCTCCCGCCGCTCTGTCCAGGCACCGGAAATCCACGCATAACTGCCTCACTTCTCTCGGGATGCCGAATTCACGCGTCAGGCAGTTGAGCGGCTGGTGCGAAAAGCTTTCGGACGTCGTCACCGCAGACGGCCTGTCTCCTGGACCGGGACATTGACACGGAATTCACGACGGCGACAAGGAGGGAAATTCTTCGGTTACGAAAGACTTTCGTGACCGGAGGAGCCGGACGATCTCAGGCCGGCCGGTGGTGCGGGTCGGTGCCTGGTATCTCGCCGCGCTCGACACCGCCGCGGTGGCGGGCGGCACCGGGGAGCGGCTCGCCCAGCCCGAGTCACTGGCCTCGTGGCCGATGTCTGATCTCTGGCCCGGCGGCTACATCGCGTCCCTCGACGTCCGCCCCGTCGCCCCGCCCCGACCAGGACGTACGGCCGCCTGGATCGCCACGCCGCTCGACCTGGTCGCCGGCGTCGAGGTCAGTCCGCTCGCCTCGTACGTCGCCCTCGTCGACACCGCCAACGGCATCGCCGTACGGCAGCCGCCCACGGCCTGGATGTTCCCCAACGTCGACCTGACCGTCCATCTGCACCGACAGCCGCGCGGCGCCTGGACGGGCCTGGACACCACGGTCACGTTCGGCCCGTCCGGGCAGGGCCTGACCAGTAGCGTCCTGCACGATGTGGACGGACCGGTCGGCCGGGCGGAGCAGATCCTCACCGTCCGCCCCTCGCCGGGTGCGTGACGGACGCAGATCCCGCGTCGGGTCGGGCCCGCCACCTGTGGGGGAAGTCCCGCAACACGGCGGCTTCGGAAACCGGCTGGCGCTTCGAGCAGGGTCGTACTCGCGTTCCGACACCACGGTCGGGCCGGCCCGGTGAGGCGAAGGACAGGTGGTCGCCGCGATGCGGGCGGGTGAGGCCGCGGCGACGCCCAGCGACGAGCGGGTGAGCCGCGGAGGCTTCTGCGAGGTCGAGGAGCGCGGCCCGGGGCCGGTTCGCTCCTACGCCCACGGCGGCATGGTCATCGGGAACAGCCGCACCGGCATCGACCTGGCCCCGGACTGGGCGCGCGGGCGTACGACGTGAGGCGATCGGCGAATGCGAGGACGAGGTCGCGCAGTTCGGCGGGGCGCTCGATGACGAACGGTCGGTCGAGTGCGGCGATGACCCGAGGCAGCCAGTCGAGCCGCTCGGCCCGCAGTTC
This sequence comes from Streptomyces sp. NPDC051913, assembly GCF_044593635.1. NCBI lineage: Bacteria > Bacillati > Actinomycetota > Actinomycetes > Kitasatosporales > Streptomycetaceae > Streptomyces > Streptomyces sp. NPDC051913. The sequence continues at coordinate 25,109 of NZ_JBIUCI010000020.1, forward strand.
CACGCGCAGCCATCGCTCGGCCGCCGGGTCCTGCCCGGCCTCGGCCCCGTACGCGTGCTCGTGCTCTTCCAGGCTCGCGACGCTTGCGGGGAGGTGGGCGCGGATCTGCTCGACCGTCGCGTGGATGCGCAAGGTCACCTCATGCCGGTACTCGGCCGTGGCGAACCCCGACATCACGCGCTCTGCCGGAGCCGGACCCTCGGGCGCCTCGAACGAGCCGGGCAGGGTCCTCGCGTCCGCGATGCGATCGAGCCGGAAGGTCCGGTCCTCGCCGACCTGGGCGTCCCTTCCCGTGACGTACCAACGGCCCGCGTGGGCGACGATCCCGTACGCGTGCAGCGTGCGCTCACTGCGCCGTCCGTCACGGTCGGTGTAGCGGATCGAGACCGGCCTGCGGTGGCGGACCGCATCGGCGAGGGTGAGCAGCAGCCCGGCGTCCGGGTGCTCCAACTCGCCGGGCTGATCCGTGAAGGCGAGAGCCTCCAGGAGGGAGTCGAGGCGGTGGGCGAGGTGCCGGGGCAGCACGCGCCGGATCTTCGCCGACGCCGTCTCGTTCGCCGTGCGCTCGGTCGTCGTCAGCCCTGCCCGGCGGCCGGTGACCAGGCCGAGCAGCACCGCCAGCGCCTCGTCGTCGCTGAGCATGAGCGGCGGCAGACGGTACCCGGGGGACAGCCGGTACCCGCCGTAGCGGCCGCGCACCGACTCCACGGGAATGTCCAGGTCGACCAGCTGCTCCACGTACCGCCGCACGGTGCGTCCCTCGACACCGAGACGGTCGGCGAGCTCGGCCATGGTCCGGGTGCCGCCCGACTGCAGCAGCTCCAGGAGGGTCAGCACGCGGCCGGTGGGGCGAGGCATGTTCGCAGCCTAACGCCGATACAGGACCGATTCTGTCCAGTATCTCTCCTAGCCTGCGACGAGCACGCCCGCACGCCCTTCAGCACGGCCAAGGAGATCTCCCATGGACATGGACTTCGTCTCGATCCGCATCATCACCGGCGACGTCGCCCGCCTCGTCGACTTCTACGAGCGAGCCACGGGCGTACGGGCGCAGTGGGCCACCGAGGACTTCGCCGAACTCAGGACCGCGGGCGCGACCCTCGCGATCGCCGGCACCCGCACCGTCCCGCTGTTCGCCCCCGGCTCCGCCCGCCCGGCGGAAAACCACAGCGTGATCACCGAGTTCCGCGTCGACGACGTGGACCGCGTCCACCAGAACCTGACCGGCCTCGTCACCGACTTCGTCGCCGGGCCCACCACGATGCCCTGGGGCAACCGTTCGCTGCTGTTCCGCGACCCCGACGGCAACCTCGTCAACTTCTTCACGCCCGTGACGGCGGCGGCCATGGAGAAGTTCGCCCGCTGACAGCATCAGTGAGGAACGGGCCACCATGGCCGCCGCCGTCGCACCCGGACGCCCGCGAAGGGGTGGGCGGAGTCCGGGTGACCGGTCGGCAGTCACTGCGGGCCACCGACCGGGCCGTCCTCGCCGAACGGACGCCTACTTCTCCGCCGCCCGCAGCCGCTGGGCCGCCGTGTCGCCGCGTCGGCCGACCGGTACGACACCCGTCGCGGCGCCGAGGCCGTAGGCGGGCATGTCGACGTACACCGATTCGTAGGAGCCCGCCGGCACGATGAACGTCTCGTGCCAGATGCCCACACGGCCCTTTCCGGCGCGTGCTCGTCGGTTGAACGCCGACCATGCAGGCCGGTGCTCCTTGTTCTGCTGGTGTGCGTAGGCGAGGAGCCGTTCCTTGTCGGTCCAGTACTCGACGACGTAGAAGTCCCGGAGGCCGCCGTAGAGCACCTTGTAGCCGAGCAGCCCGCTGCCCTTCTCCTGTGACAGCTCGCGCAGCATGCGTGGCATCGACATGAAGGCCGGCACCCAACTGGAGAACGCCCACAGTCGGTTGATCCGAAGCCCGATGTGGAAGACGACGACATCGCCCTCCGCGGCGGCGGTATTTCGACCCGGTACTACTTTCTCGGGCATGTTCCTCCTCTGATCCCCGTGGTGTCGGTGCGCGTCATGGCCGGACGGGCGAGCGGTACTTCGAGCGAATCGCCCAGGCGTGGATCGCGAGCCCGATCCCCCAGCCGACAATCGACCACACGGGCCAGAAGAAGTGGTCGGGTGTGAGGATCGCCCACAGCACCACCTGGGCCGCATTGGCGACGACGTACCAGAGAAGGTGGATACGCAGGCCCCACCTCATGGCCTTTTCGGTCTTGTGCATGTTCCCTCCCACGGATCAGCGGATCGGTGCACCTGCGGTGTCCGGCGGGGCTACTGGGGGAGCGTCCGCTCCTGTACGGCGGTCTCGATGAGGGCCACCGTCGCGCCCGGCCGGGAGACGAACACCATGTGCGAGGCGCCCTCGACCACCTGGGTCTTCGCGCCGGAGCGCTGGGCCATGAACTCCTGCGTCGCGGGCGGGATGATCCTGTCGGCGCCGCTGATCAGGTTGTAGCTCGGAATCGTGTGCCAGGCCTGCGGACCGGCGGCGGGTTCGCCCAGGGCGGCGCCGGTGGCGGGGCGTTGGGCGATCGAGTAGAGCGCGGCTTCCTCCGCCGACACGTCGGCCGCGAAATGCGGATGAAAGACCTTCGGGTCGATGTACAGGTCGACCTGACCGTCGGGCAGCGGCACCGGTTTCAGGGACTCGCCCACGGTGCTCCCCGGGAACTTCTCCACCAGTGCCTGCGCGCTCTCGCCCGTCTCGGGCACGAACGCCGCCAGATAGACCAGTGCCTTGACGTTCGCGTTCCCCTGGGCGGCAGTCGAGATGACCGCACCGCCGTACGAGTGCCCGACCAGCACGATGGGTCCCTCGATGCTCTCCAGCAATGCCCTGACCTGAGCCGCGTCAAAAGCGAGCCCGCGCAGCGGATTCGGCGCGGCGACCACGGAATGGCCGTCGGTGACAAGCCGCTTGGCGACGGCGTTGAAGCCGCTGCTGTCGGCAAAGGCTCCGTGTACGAGCACGATCGTCGGTTTCCCGCTCACCATGGACCAGCCTCTCCTTCGGATGACGACGTCTTCGCGATCGACGCAAAGCTATGGCGCCGTACTGGACGGGAATTGAACGAGACCGGGGCATCGATCCGGGCGGCCTTCACTGGTCATTCAGTCGCCGTCAAGTCGGCCCGGCCAGGGTGAGCGCCTCGAAGGACACCACGTCCCCGGTCGTTTCTGGTTGTTTGCTTTGCTTTTCCAGTCAGCAATTACCGGTAATCGCTTTCCCTGTCACAGGACTTGAGCCACCATGGACACCGGATGGCGGCGAGGGCCGACCAGGGCTGGGAATGGGAAAAGGAATGGCTTCCTCCGCCGCGTCTCTGCGTCTGCAGGTTCTCGGTCCGATGCGGATCTGGCGGGACGGCGTCGAACTGGACCCCGGACCTCGGCAGCAGTCGTACCTGCTCGCCCTCCTGCTCGCCCGCGCGGGCAAGCCGATCACCACGAGCGAACTGGTCGACCTGATCTGGGCCGAGGACGTCCCGGCGTCGGCTCTCAACATCCTCCAGAAGTACGTCGGCGCGTTGCGACGGCTGCTGGAGCCTTCGCTGCCCGTACGTGAAGCCGGCTCGTTCCTCCACCGGCGCGGCAATTCCTACCTCTTCGTCGCGGGCTCCGCCCTTCTGGACCTCGTCGCCTTCCGGGAACTCGTGGAAGCCGCCAGGGCCGCGTCGGCCCGGCACGAGCACGAGACGGCTCTCGACCACTACGTCGAGGCGCTCGGGCTCTGGCACGGCTCGGCGGGCGACGGCATCGCCGACGGGACGCTCGCCGCGACGGTCTTCGCCGCACTCGACAACGAGTTCTACGACGCGTGCACCGGGGCGGCGGAGCTCGCCGTGCCGACGGGCCACCCGGAGCAGGTGCTCCCGGCGCTGCAACTGGCCGCGTCGATGGCGCCGTTCAACGAGCCCGTGCTGGCCGCCCTGGTCGGGGTTCTCGGCGCCTGCGGGCGCCAGGCGGAGGCGCTGTCGGTGTTCCGCCAGGCCCGGGACAGGCTCGCCGAGGAGCTCGGCATCGACCCGGGCCAGGCGCTGGTGGACGCACAGCAGCGCATCCTCACGCAGCCCGCGGCGGCGTCGGCGGTGCGGGATCCGGACATGGCCGTGGAGGTCGGGCGAGCCACCGCGGCCCCCTTGATCGGCCGGACCGAGGAACTCGCCACGCTGCGGCGCCTGGTGGAGCGCGCGCTCGCCGGCGACAGCGCGATCGGCGTCGTCGAGGGGGAACCGGGCGCGGGCAAGACGCGGCTGCTGGAGGAGGCCGCCGCCGTGGCGGGCCGGCTGGGTGCGCTCACCGTCTGGGGCTCCTGCCTGGAGGGCGAGGGGACGCCGGCGATGTGGCCGTGGGAGCAGGCACTCGGCCAGGTCGTGCACAGCCTGCCCACCGCGGCGGGCGAACAGTGGCTCACGGGCGGGCTGGCCGGCCTCCTCGGGGCGCGGGACGACACCGGCCGGGAACTCCCCGACGGCAACGCCCAGTTCCGGCTCTTCGAACAGGTCGTCGCCCTCGTCGGACAGGCCTCGGCGCGGCGGCCGACCCTCCTGATCCTCGACGACCTCCAATGGGCCGACGTCACCTCCCTCCAGTTGTTGCGGCATCTGGCGGGGCGGCTGCCCCAGGGCACCGCGCTCATCGGCGCGTTGCGCGACCGCGCGCCCACTCTCAGCCCGGACCTCTCCCGGGTGCTGGCCGCCGCGAGCCGACGGCCCGGCCACCGCAGATTCCGGCTCGGGCCGCTCGGTCCGGCCGACGTGGCCGAACTCATCCGCAACGAGGCGGGCCAGGATCCCGGCGACGCCGTCGCCCGCGCCATCCACGCCCGTACCTCCGGCAACCCGTTCTTCGTCCGCGAACTGTCCCGGCTCCTCGACGGGGTCGGGGCGCTCGGCGACGGCGACGCGTCCGCGGCGGCCGGAGTCCCCTCCACTGTCCATGACGTCGTCCGCGACCGGATGGCGGGGCTCGACGACCGCGCCCGCGGCCTGCTGCGGGTGGCCGCGCTCATCGGCCGCGACGTCGACCTCAGGCTGCTGTCCCGCGCCACCGGTGTGGACGTCGCGGACTGCCTCCTTCGCCTGGAACCGCTGCACACGCTCGGGCTGCTCGAACCCGGACCGCAGGACCCGTCCTCGCTCCGCTTCGCACACGACCTGGTGCGCGAGTCGGTCTCCGAGACCGCGACGGCACAGCAGGTCACCCAGTTGCATCTGCGGGTCGCGGACGCCCTCGAACAGATCCACGCCGACGACGAGGACGTCGCCGAACGCCTCGCCTACCACCTGTGGGCCGCCGGCCCCCTCGCCGACTCCGGCCGCACCGCGCAGGCCCTGATCCGCGCCGGGCGCCGCGCGGCCGCCAAGCTCGCCTTCGAGTCCGCCAACCGACAGCTGCGCTCCGCCGTCCAGGTCACCCGCGCCTCCGGACTCATGGAGCTGGAGTTCTCCGCCCTCACGCTGCTCGCCATCGTCGTCCGACGGCAGTCGGGCTACGACGCCTCGACCTTCGATCTGCTGGGACGGGCCGAGTACCTGGCCCGCACGCTCGGCCGGGAGGCGGAGGCCGCCGACTTCCTCTTCATCCGCCTGATGGGCGCCTACACCGCCATGGAGAAGGGCCGCGGGCAGCTGGCCCGCCGCATGCACGAGCTCGGTCAGGCGTCCTCCTCGCCCGCCGTCCGACGCTACGGTCGCCAGGCCTGGGGCCTGCACCAGTGGGACATCGGCAACATCGGCGAGGCATACCGGTGCTTCAGCAAGGAGGACGCCGCCGTCGGCGGCACCGTCGCCCCGGACGAGGAGACACCGCTGCGGCGGGACGGCAGCATTCCCGGGGAGGGACCCGGCTGGCGGGCCGTCATGACCGCGCTGCACGGTGATGTCGACACGGCGCTGGCCTTCGTAGACACCTGGGACACCCCGGGGGACCCGTACGCGGCCTCGGTCTGGGTCTACTACACGACCATGATCGCTTCCATGGCCGGGGACGCGGAAACGGCACGGCGCGCCGGCGAGCGGTGGGTCGCCTCCGGCCTCGCCCGCCTCAGCGCCCATATCGACCACTACATCCGGCAGTTCTGGTGCTGGGCGCGCGCCCTCACCGGCGATGATCCGGCCGGCGCCGCGGCCGAGGCTGAGGAACTCCTGGCCGCCCACCTGCTCGATCCGCCGCAATGGGGCATCGCCTACCACTACGCGCTGATCGCCGAGATGTGGCTGGCCGCCGGATCGCCCGACCGGGCCGACGCCGCGCTCGGCCGAGCCGACCAGGCCATGTGGGACTACGGCCAGCGGTACGCCGAAGGGCTGCTCCTGCTGCTGAAGGCCCGACTGCTCCAGGCCCGCGGCGCACCCCCCACCGCGGTGCGGGCCGCAGCCGAACACGCGCACGCGCAATCCACCGCATACGAGGCACACTTGTTCGCTCGCCGCGCCGAACACCTCCTCTTTGCACCTGGAGGCGACGCATGACCGAGGGCCCGGAGGAACAGAACGGGCTGACGGCCCTGGCCCGTGGGCTCTCCGCCCCGAAAGGCTTCGTCGACGCCAGCCTGGCCGCCCCCGCCCCCGGCACGATCCGACTGCTGGGGGGCGTCCCCGCCCCCGCGGCGCTGCCGGTCGAGGCGATCGGCCAGGCATCCGCGCAGGTGTGGCAGGACCCCGACGCCGCCATCACGAGCCTGCGGTACGGGCCGCCGCGCGGATCCGAAGCGCTGTGCGCCTGGATCGCGCAACGGGAGGGCGTCGACCCGAGCCGGATCGTGGTGACCAACGGCGGCATGCACGGCCTCGCACTGACGGTGCTGACCGTCGTCGAACGCGACGCCACCGTCGCCGTGGACGATCCGGTCTTCCCGGGCTTCCTGTGGGCCCTGGAGATGTCCACGACCCGAACCCTCCCGGTACCGGTCGTGGCCGACGGTTTCGACGTCGAACACCTCGCCCGGCGGCTCGCCACCGGCGCCCGGATCGCCGCCGCCTACACCGTGCCTGACTTCCACAACCCCGCGCAGGTCAGTCTCTCGGCACCGAAACGCCAGGCACTGATCGAGCTCGCCGAACGGTACGGCTTCTACGTGATCGTCGACGATCCGTACCGCGAACTGCGCTTCCGCGGACAGGACCAGGGGGTCGCCGCCTTCCACCGGTCGGATCGGGCGATCCACGTCAACACCTTCACCAAGACCCTCGGCCCCGGCTGGCGCGTGGGCTGGCTGGTGCTGCCGGACCACCTCGTGGACCCGGTGACCCGGCTGCGCAACCGCCTCGACGTCCACACGTCCTCGGTGACCCAGGCGATGATCGAGCGGCTGCTCACCGACGACGCCACCCGCTTCGACCGGATCGTGAACGGCGCCACCGCCCTGTACCGAGAGCGCGCCGACGCGCTGATCGACGCTCTGCGCGAGCAACTCCCGGGCACCTTCCGCATCGTGGCCCCTGAAGGCGGCCTGTTCCTCTGGCCGCGCCTCACCGACGACGACGTGGATCCCACCGAGCTGTTCCGGCGGGCGGCCGCCCACGGCGTGCTCTACCAGCCGGGGGAGTACTTCGCGGCGGACCCCGGGCAGCGTTGCTCGGCCCGGCACCTGCGGTTGTCCTACAGCGACCGCACTCCGGAAGAACTGCGGGAGGCCGTACGCCGGCTGGCCCTGGCCTTCTGACGACGCAGACATTCCTGTCGGGGATCTCCTGGAGGCGGCTCATGAGCGACGTTCGGCTTCCCCTGCGCGCACTCGTCCCGTTCGCCGCCGGTTCGGTCGGCATGGGCATCTGGGTCACCGTGCCGGGCATCTTCCTGCTGTACTTCCTGACCGACGTCCTGGGCGTGCCGCCGTACGCGGCCGGGCTGGCGCTGCTGCTGCCGAACGTCGCCGACATCCTGACGCACCCGTGGGTGGGCCGGCTCTCCGACACCGACCTGGCCGCCACCGGCCACCGGCGGCGACTCATGCTGGCCGGCTGCGTCGTGGTGCTCGCGTTCGTGGCCCTGTTCGCCGTGCCCTCGGGACTGCACGGGACGGCCGCCGCGCTATGGGTCGCGGCGGCACTGGTCGCCGGCAACCTGCTCTACTCGCTCTACCAGGTCTCCTACCTCGCCACCCCGGCCGACCTGGGCATCGGCTACCACGAGCGGACCCGTCTCATGGGCTACCGCAATGTCGTGATCACCGTGAGCGTCCTGCTCGCCGGCGTAGCCGCGCCGGTGGTCACCGGCGACGATCCGGGCGTCGGCGACTACACGAGAATGGCCCTGTTGCTGGGCGCGGTGATGCTCGTGGCGATGCTGGTCGGCATCGCAGGCGTCGCCCGCTGCAACCGGGCGGCCCCGGGCACCCCGGCCGGGCCGGGGCGGAGGGGCGGGCTGCTGGTGGCCCTGCGCGACCGCCAGTTCCGTGTGCTCACCGCGTCCTATCTGACCGTCGCGATCACGATGAACCTGGTACTCGCCGCCATGCCGTACTTCGCCGAGTACGAGTTGGGCCGCTCCTCGCTCACGACCGTGCTCATCGCGGCGTTCATGGCACCGGCGGTCCTGACCACACCCCTGTGGGTCCTGGTGGCCCGGCGTCTGGGCAAGCAGCGCAGCCTGCTCGTCGCCCAGGCGGCGTTCGTGGCCGGCTCGCTGGTGCTGGCCCTGGGCTCGGGCGCCGGCCTGCCCCTGCTGATCGCAGCCGTGGCAGTGCTGGGTGTCGCGTTCGCCGCGATGCAGCTGATGCCGCTGTCGATGGTGCCCGACGTCATCGCCGCCGCCGGGCCGGCCGGTGCCGCCAGCGCGGGCAGTTACACCGGTGTGTGGACCGCCGCCGAGGCCACCGGTGGGGCGTTGGGACCGTACGTGTACTCGGCCTGCCTCGCTGTGGGCGGTTTCGTGGCCTCCGGTGCGGGCGAGCACGTCACGCAGTCCTCCGGTGCGCTGGCGGCCGTTCGCTACGGCTTCACCCTGGTGCCGGCCGTGCTCATGACGATCGCCGCCCTGCTGCAACGCCACTACACCTTGGACGAGCACGCCCACACCGAGGCGCCCGGAGACGTCGTGGGAAGGGGTGCTTGACAACAACGGAATCGACGCCCGCAATCCTGTTCAGTTCTCGTCAAGTAGCCGCTTCTACGCTGACCCGCGATCACCACTGAGTACAGCGGAAATCAAAGGGGACACAGCGATGACGACAACTCGCCGAGGGCTGTTGGCCGGATCCGCCGCGGTCGTGATGGGCGCCGCACTCGACGCGCCCGCCGCGCAGGCGCACACCGCGAGCGGCAGCGGCCCGAAGCCCACCGTGGTACTCGTGCACGGAGCGTTCGCCGACGCCTCCGGTTGGAACGGGGTCGCCTCCCGGCTCATCCGCGACGGCTATCCGGTCATCGCGCCGGCCAACCCCCTGCGCGGCGTGGCCGCCGACTCCGCCTGTCTCGCGAGCGTCCTCGCGACCCTCAGCGGCCCGCTCGTCCTGGTCGCGCACTCCTACGGCGGGATCGTCGTCACGAACGCCGCGACCGGCAACCCCAACGTGAAGGCGCTGGTCTACGTGGCCGCGTTCGCGCCCGACCAGGGCGAGACGCTGCTGGGCCTGCAGACGAAGTACCCGGGAAGCAGGCTCAGCGAAGCGGCACTGGACTTCCGTCCCTACGGCGAGGGCCTCGTCGACGGCTACATCAAGAAGGAGTTCTTCCACGACGTGTTCGCCGGCGACCTGCCGAAGGCGACCACCGCGCTGATGTGGGCCGGCCAGCGGCCCGCGGACGTGCGCACCCTCGGGGAGCCGTCCGGCACCCCGGCCTGGAGGACCGTTCCGTCCTGGTACCTGGTGGGCCGCGACGACCAGGTACTGCCCCCGGCGGCGCAGCGGTTCATGGCGCACCGGGCCGGCGCGCACACCGTCGAGGCCGACACCTCACACGTCGCGATGATCGCGCGGCCCGCGGCGACCGCCGCCCTCATCAGGCGCGCCGCGCGCTGACACCTCCGGGCGGGCGACGGCCACTCCCTCGCCCGTCCCTGTCCCACCGACCCTCCTGCCGAGGACGAGACGATGCATCAACGCGCGTACGACCGCCAGTGCACCGCCGAGGAAGGGCGGCACACCGCCGCGACGTCACCCATCAGGAATCCGAGACCGACCTTGTTCGCACTGGCGCTGGGCACCTTCGCCATCGGCGCCGGTGAGTTCGGCAGCAACGGCATCATCCAGCTGTTCGCGGACGATCTCGATGTGTCCGTTCCGGTCGCGACCTACGCGATCACCGCCTACGCCTTCGGCGTGATGATCGGCTCTCCGGCCATCACCCTGCTCGCCGCCCGGGTCAACCGGCGCACTCTGCTGCTCGGCCTGATCGGGCTGTTCGTGATCGGCAACGGCCTGTCCGCCCTGGCGCCGGACATCACCTTGTTCGTCGTCTTCCGGTTCGTCGCGGGCAGCGTGCAGGGCGCGTTCTTCGGCGCCGGGGCCGTCGTCGCCGCGTACGTGTACGGGCCGGGCAAGGGCGGCAAGGCGTTCGCCACCGTGATGGGAGGACTCACCGTCGCCACCATCGCCGGATCACCGCTCGGCACCTTCATCGGCCAGCACGCCGGCTGGCGCGCCATGTACGGGACCGTCGTCGCCGTCGGCCTGCTCGCCGGAGCCGCGCTGATGGCCTGGCTGCCGCGCACCGACGACCTGCGCGGCAGCTCCCTCACGGGCGAACTGGGCGCCCTGCGGAGCCGGGGCGTCTGGCTGATGGTCACCGTCGCGGCACTCGGTATCTCCAGCATCTTCGCCGTCTACACGTTCATCGGCCCGTTCGTCACCGACGCGGCACGGCGGGACGCCTCGCTCATCCCGGTCGCGCTCGCCGTCTTCGGCCTCGGCATGGCGGTCGGCAACCACCTCGGCGGACGGGTCGCCGACCGGTACGAGAACCGGGGCCTGATCCTGGGCTACGGAGGTGCGCTGGCGTTCCTGGTACTGATCGGTGCGGCAGGCGACCACCTGGTGATTCTGCTGCCCTGTCTGTTCGGCGTCGGCGCGACCATGATGTTCGCCATCCCCACCATCCAGGTCCGGCTGACCGCCTTCGCACCCGATGCCCCGACCCTGATGGGAACGCTCAACCTGGCCGCCCTCAACCTGGCCAACTGCCTCGGCGCGATCGGCGGCGCGGTCGCCCTCGACGCCGGCTGGGGGACCCTGTCCACCGTGTGGTCCGGCTTCGTCCTCACCATCGCGGGCCTGCTCCTGTACGTCATGACCGTGGCCCGTGTGAGGCCCGCACCCGTTCCCGTCCGCGCCTGAGAACCACGGACTCTCCTGGGCACCGCGGGGCACCTGAGCCCTGCCATGAGGAAGAGCGATCGCAGGTCGGCCGATTAGGGCCTGTCCGGCGGATCAGGTCGCAGACGCGGGGCCTGGGACGCCCCAGCCGCGGCGTTGTCGTCGGTTGCCGACGCTCCGCGTCGCCGCCCTCCTCCGCCTTGCAGCTGGACGCCCCAGGCCCCGCTCACCGGCGTCAATGAGGTGCCGCGCTTTCCCGCGACCTGATCCGCCGGACAGGCCCTAGTGTCGAGGCATGACGACATCCCTCGCCGGCAGTGCCTTCGACCTCCTCCGCCTCGACGCCGTGTCCGACCAGGAGGCGCTGCGTCAGGTCTACGAACTCCCCAACGCCGCGGCCGTGCGCAAGCAGATGACCGAACTCACCGATCAGACCCGGCGGTTGATCGGCTGCTCCTCGCTGGTCCTGGTCGCCAGCGTGGACGCCGAAGGCAACTGTGACGTCTCCCCGCGCGGCGGCCCGGCCGGCTTCGTCGCCGTCCTGGACTCCCGGACGGTGGCGATACCGGACGCGACCGGCAACAAGCGTCTGGACACCCTGCAGAACGTCCTCGCCACCGGACGGGCCGGGTTGCTGTTCGTCGTCCCGGGGCGCACGACGACGCTCAGAGTGAACGGCCGGGCCTGCGTCTCCACCCGCCCGGAACTGCTCTCGCAGCTGACCGCCGTGGGCAAGCCGCCCGCCAGCGCGCTGGTGGTCGGGATCGAGGAGGTCTACCCCCACTGCCCCAAGTCCCTGTTGCGCAGCGGAGCTTGGCAGCCGGAGCGGTGGCTGCCGGCCGACGCCCAGCCCACCTCGGCCGAGGTGACGCTGGCCCAGCTGCGGATGCCGGAGCTGACGATCGCCGACATCGAGCGGACGGAGGCGGATTCGCTGAAGTACCGGTACGAGTAAGGGGTCGTCCCGCTCGCCGGATCAAGGAGCCGGCCACGCGTCGACCCGGCGGAGCGAACCCCTGGGTGCTGCTGCGACGATGCGGGGATGCGCGAGATCAACGAGCTGACCGACGTCGACGATCCGGCCTGGCCGCTCCTGCTCGAGGAGTTGTCCGGCACCGACGTACCGGTCGAGGTGCTGCCCGGCGACGCCGAGTCGGGCCGCGCCTCGCTGCGGCAACTCCAGGTCTCCGCCCGCTCGAATCTGGGCGGCCTGGTGCTGAACTGCGGTGGTCTGCTGGTGGACGGCGGATGGCTGCGGATCTTCGCAAGCCCGGGCGGTGCCGACGCCGAAGGGCTGCCCGGCCTGGCCGAGGTCAACGCGATGCCCACGACGTTCGATCCCGCATGGCAGCCGGGCGCGGGACTCGTGATCGCGCACGATGTGCTGGGCGGCGCCTTCACGCTCAACGGGGGCAGTCCGCGTGAGTCCGGGCGCCCCGGCGAGCCGGGCGAGATCCTCTATTTCGCCCCGGACGCCCTGCGCTGGGAGCCGCTGGGCGCGGGCCACTCGGCCTGGCTGTCCTGGATTCTCTCCGGAGGCGTCCACGAGTTCTACGAGACCCTGCGATGGGACGGCTGGCGCGACGAGGTCTCCGCGCTGAACGGCCGTCAGGGGCTGTCGTTCTTCCCGCCGTTGTGGTCGGCCGAGGCCCGCCAGGACCTGTCGGCGACCAGCCGGCGTGCGGTGCCCATGGCCGAACTCCTGGGCCTGGGCCGCGACGCGTGCCGTCAGTTCGACGGCGCCGATCCGGGGTTCCTCGGAGCCGGTTGAGGATCCTCGGGTCCCCTCGGCTTCGCTACGCCGGGTACGCGTGCGTCTGAGCCGCCTTCACCGTCGCCCAGACCACAGCCCCCGCGTGGAGGTCGAGTTCGGCCGCGGCGACCGTGGTGAGGTCGGCGGCCAGCGGGAGTTCGCCGCCGAGGGCGACGCGGATCTGGTCGCCGTGCGTCTCCAGACCTGCCACCTCGCAGCGCCAGAGGTTGCGGGCGCTGGACCCGGTCGGCCGGTCGCGGTGCAGGGTGACCGCGCTGGGCGGGAAGGCGACGAAGACCGGTCCGGTGAGGTGCTCCGTGGTGGTCACCGTGGAGCCGCTCTCGACGTGGACCGTGTGCCCGTCGGCCTGTCCCCGGTAGAGGTTGAGGCCGACCAGGTGGGCGATGTAGTCGGTCCGCGGGTGGCGGGCGATGTCGGCGGGCGTGCCCTGCTGGACGACCCGGCCCTCTTCCACCACGACGAGGTGGTCCGCCAGCACCATCGCGTCCAGCGGATCGTGAGTGACGAGGACGGCCACCGCCTCGAAGTCGGCCAGATGACGGCGGAGCTGGGCCCGGACGTCGAGCCGGGTGCGGGCATCCAGGGCGGCGAGCGGCTCGTCGAGCAGGAGCAGGCGCGGGTGGGTGGCCAGGGCGCGGGCGAGCGCGACACGTTGCGCCTGGCCGCCGGAAAGCCGCCGGGGCTTCGCGGACGCGTGCGCCGTCAGGCCCATGCGGTCCAGCCATACGGCGGCCTGGGCGCGGGCGTCCGACTTGGAGGCGCCGTGACAGCGAGGTCCGAAGGCCACGTTGTCGAGCGCGGTGAGGTGCGGGAAGAGCAGGTAGTCCTGGAAGACGACCCCGACCGGGCGGGACTCGGGCGGCATACGGTCCAACTCCGTTCCGTCCAGCCGCAGATGGCCGTCGGTGAGCGGGACCAGACCGGCGAGGGCACGCAGGGCGGTGGTCTTGCCGGCGCCGTTGGGGCCGAGGAGGGCGACGACGTCGCCGGGCTTCGCCGAGAGCGCCACGTCGAGGCGGAAGGAGCCGCGCTCGACCACGAGACGGGCATCGAGTCCGTCAGCGGACGGCGCCTCGACGTCGTAGCGGATCGGGTTCTTCTCGACGTCGGTCATGAGGCGGTCATCCATCGGTCGCGCAGGCCCGCGAGGACCGCGATCGACACGGCGAGCAGTACCAGGCTGAGGGCGATGGCCGCCTCCGGGTCGTTCTGGAGGGCGAGGTACACGGCGAGCGGCATGGTCTGGGTGCGGCCGGGGAAGTTGCCGGCGAAGGTGATCGTCGCCCCGAACTCCCCGAGCGCCCGCGCCCAGGCCAGAACGGCGCCCGCCGCGACACCGGGCGCGATGAGCGGCAGCGTGACCCGGCGGAACGCGGTGAAACGGGAGGCGCCGAGCGTCTGGGCGGCCTCCTCGTAGCGCGGGTCGGCGGCACGCAGAGTGCCCTCGACGCTGATGACGAGGAAGGGCATCGCGACGAACGCCTCCGCGATCACGACCCCGGTGGTGGTGAAGGGGAGGGTGATGCCGAACCACGCGTCGAGCCACTTGCCCACCACCCCGTTGCGGCCCAGCGCCATCAGCAGCGCCACGCCGCCGACGACCGGCGGCAGGACGAGGGGGAGAGTGACCAGCGCCCGTACGAGACCGCGTCCGGGGAACTCCACCCGGGCCAGCAGCCAGGCCAGAGGCACCCCGATCACCAGGCTCACGGCCGTGGCCGCCGTCGCGCAGACCAGGGACAGCTGGAGCGCCTGCCACACCTCGGTGCTGGTGAGCAGGTCGGGCATGCTGCTCCAGGGGGCCCGGATCAGCAGGGCGACGAGCGGCAGGACGAGGAACACCAGGCCGATCAGCGCGGGCACGAGCAGGGGCAGCGGAGCGCCCCGGTACGCGCGGCGGCGCCGCGGACCACCGGTGAGGGTGTCCGCGGCGCCGGCCTTGGTGGGAGACGTCACGGCTGGAGGAACCCTGCCGCGGTCAGCACCTTCTGGCCCTCGGCGGACTGCACCAGCGCGATGAACGCCTTCGCGGTGTCGGTGTTCTTCGACTCCTTGAGCAGGGTGATCGGGTAGTCGTTGATGGCGTCGGCGGACTCGGGGAACTCCACGCCCTCCACCTTGTCACCCGCGGCCTTCACGTCGGTCTTGTAGACGACCGCGGCGTCGGCTTCCTTGAGCACGACCTTGTTGAGGGCGGACTTCACGTCCTCCTCGTAGGAGACCGGGGTGAGCTTCAGCTTGCTCGCCGTCAGGGCCTTCTCCGCCGCGGCACCGCACGGCACCGTCTTGTCGCACAGCACGACCTTCAGATCCGAGTCGGTGAGGTCCTTGAGGGAGGCGACCTTGTCGGGGTTGCCCGGCAGGGTGGCGATCTCCAGCTGGTTGCGGACGAAGGTGGCCGGATCGGTGGCATTGTCACCCGCGTCCGTCACGATCTTCATCGTCTTGGGGCTGGCGGAGGCGAACACGTCCGCCGGGGCGCCGCCCGTGATGCTCGCGGCCAGGGCGTCGCTGCCGCCGAAGCTGAAGGTGACCTTCGTGCCGGGGTGAGCCTTCTCGAACTCCTTGCCCAGCGTCTCGAAGCTCTCCTTGAGCGAGGCCGCGGCGAACACGGTCACCTCGCCCGACAGCTTCGTCGAGGAGGACGCCGAGGCGGCGGAGCCCGACCCCTTGGAGGAGTCGTCGTCGGAGGACGAGCAGGCGCTCAGGGCCAGCAGAGCGGCGGCGCCGACGCCGGTCACCTGCATCATCCGACGGGTCCGACGCACGGAACGGGTCATCACGGGTGCAACTCCTTCTGGTCCTCACGGACACCACCGCACCGGCCCCTGACGGACCGGCAACGGGCTCTCGACCTTGCCTGCGCCGATGATAATGCCGCAAGTGCGAGGCGAAAGTCTCTTGTCGCATCGCATGAGCTGGATCGTCCATCCGAACACATGGCATGTGCGTTTGTACGGGGCCGGTCCTCGGGTACGGTCAGACGGGAGGTGGTAGCCCGTGAGTCAGCCCCTCGCAGCTGCCCGTACGGCCGCCGGACCGGCGGCGGAGCTCGTGCTCGCCGGTGATCTGAGCCGGCCGGCCCGCCTGACGGTGCCCGATCTGCGGGCCTGGCCGCAGCACCGGACGGAGGCCGCCTTCGAGTGCGCCACCAGCGGCATCCAGCACCACACCTTCACCGGCCCACTCCTGTACGACGTCCTCACCGACGCCGGTCCGGTCTTCGACCCCGCCCGCCGCAAGGACCGCCTCCGCTTCCTGATCGCCGTGCGCGGTACGGACGGCCACCACGCGCTGCTGTCCTGGGCGGAGATCGACCCCGACTTCGGCCGGGCCCCCGTCCTGCTCGCCGTCACCCTCGACGCCACCCCGCTGGACCGCGCCGGTCCCCAACTGGTCCTGCCCCAGGACCGCTGCGGCGCCCGCTACATCAGCGGCATCGAGGCGATACGGGTGGACGGCGGATACACCGCGTGGAGCTGAATCAGACGCGGTCGATATGGACGTTCGTCGACTTCACTCGGGCGGTGGCCTCCATGCCTACCTCCAGGCCGAGTTCCTCCACCGCCTCCCGGGTGAGCAGGGAGACCAGCCGGTGCGGACCGGCCTGGATCTCCACCTGTGCCGCCACGTCACCGAGTTTGATCGCGGTGACGATACCGGGGAACGCGTTGCGGACCGAGGTGGTGGAGACCTCCTCCTCGCCGGTGCCCCCCTTGGCGAGTTCCACGGAGAACGCGGCCAGGTCCGCGCCGTCGATGAGCCGCTTTCCCCCCTCGTCGCGGTGGGTGGCGACCCGGCCGGCGTCCGCCCATCTGCGCGCGGTGTCCGGACTCACGCCGAGGAGACGGGCTGCCTGGCCGATTGTGTATGACTGCATGGGCGCCAAGATAGGTCAGCAAGAGCGGTGCGCCGTCGCAGGGCTCGGTGGTGAGCGGGAAACCTTCCGTCCGCCCTGGTGAGCATCAGGTCGCAAGCCATGGACGCGTCAGCCTGCGCCGTTCCCGCCGCAGTCGGTCCCCGGGCCGGGCGCACCCCCATGCCGTCCACCGGCGCACGATGCCCCCGGCCACTGCCGCACGTCGTCAGGCGGCCCGGAGTCCGGCCCTCGCGTACTCCCGGCACCCTCATGACTCGGCCGGCGATGCCGCTGCGGCCGCAGCGAGAGCCTCCGCCGTCGCCGCGTCGGCCGGCAGGAACGCCTCCAGTTTGAGCTCGGCAAGGGTCACGTCGACGGCGGTGGCGAAGGTGGTCACCGTCGTCATCAGGCGCAACTCGCCGTAGGAGGACCGCAGATGGAGCGGCACCGCGAAACCGAGTGGCCCCGCGGCCGGCTCCGGTTCGGGAACGTAACCGGTGAGCTCGGCGTGCAACTCCGCCAAGTGGCCGAGGCGCACCAGGATGTGGCGCGCCCACTCGGCGAGGTTGAGGATCCGGGGGGCCAGGCCGTCGGGATGCAGCGCCAGGCGGTACATGTTTCTGCCCGGGCCGACCAGTTCGGGGGCGGCGCCTTCGGTGATCAGATCGAAGGCGGAGTTCGCGGCGATCAGGCGTCCGCCGCGGTCCAGGACCAGCGCCGGGTACGGCAGATGCCCGCGGAGGATGTGGTCGATCGCCGTGCGCACGGGGGCCAGCGCCGGATCGTCCAGTGAGCTCTCCGGGTAGGCGGGCGCGTACCCGGCCGCCAGCAGCAGCTCGTTGCGCTCCCGCAGCGGCAGCTCCAGCGACTCGGCCAGGCGCACCACCATGTTTCGGCCCGGAACGGACCTGCCGGACTCGATGAAGCTGAGGTGGCGCTGGGTGGTGCCCGCGCGCAGGGCCAGGTCGAGCTGGCTGACACGACGGCGGGTACGGCGTTCACGAAGCGCACGAGGGAAGTCCACCAGCAAGTTGTAACGGTGCCGGAGGTGAACAGGCCATTCCTCGCAGGGAATTGTCGGCACTCGCACCGGCCGCGAATCTTGCCGGCATGGACATCGGTGTACTGCTTCCGACCGGAACCGCCCCATGGGGCGCCGACGACGACGCCCGTGAGCTGATCGCCTTCGGCCGGCATGCCGAACGCGCGGGCCTCTCCTCGCTGTTCGTCAACGATTCCCTCATCAGCCCACGCATCGAGGCGCTCACGATGCTGGCCGCACTCGCCGCGGCCACCGACACCGTCACCCTGGGCACCGCCGCCCTGATGCCGTTCCTGCGCCGGCCGGTCCAGGCCGCGCAGTCACTCGCGTCGATCGACCTGCTGTCCGGCGGCAGACTCACCGTGACCGTCGGCGCCGGTTTCCCGGGCAGATTCGGGCGGCCCCTCTACACGCTGTCCGAGCTGCCCTGGGAGAGGCGCTTCGCCCGCCTGGACGAGACAGTCGCGCTGTGGCGGGCCCTGTGGGACGGCGCCGACGCCTTCCACGGGGAGATCCTCCGATTCACCGACATCCCTCCCACCACCCGGCCGTTCCGAGCCGGCGGCCCCCCTCTGTGGCTCGGCGGCGCGACACCCGCCGCACTGGCCCGCGCCGGCCGGCTGTACGACGGATGGCTGCCCTACCCGCCCGACCCCGCCGACTACGCATCCGGCCTCCACGCCATCCACAAGGCGGCGGCCGACGCCGGACGGACGACCGAGGCCATCACCCCCGCACTGTTCGTCTCGGCACGCATCGACGACGACATCGACTCCGGCCGCCGGGCACTGGACGAGTACGCACTGGCCACCTACGGAATGCCACTGCGTGAACTGGAGAAGATCCAGGCCGTCGTCACCGGCTCCGCGGACCAGGTGCTGGAACACCTGGGAGCGTACGTCGCCGCCGGCGCCCGGCACATCGTCGTCCGCCTCGGCTGTCTGGGCCTGCACGCCCAGCGCGACCAACTCGAACGGCTCGCCGACCTCGTTCCCGCCGTCCGCACCTCCCACCAACCCGCGTCCTCCTAGGGGGACTTGGGTACTGTGACGTCACATGACCGACACCGGCACCGCCACCCCCACCGAGATCACCGCAGATCTGGTACGTGCCCTGCTGAAGGAGCAACATCCCGACCTCGCGGCGCTGCCCCTGCGTGAGGTGGCGGGCGGCTGGGGCAACCAGATGTGGCGCCTCGGCGACGAGTTGGCCGTACGCATGCAACGTATGGACCCCACCCCGGAGCACCAGCTCAAGGAACGCCGGTGGCTCCCCGTGCTGGCTCCGCGCCTGCCGCTCCCGGTGCCGACACCGGTGCGGTTCGGCGAACCGTCCGAACGCTTCCCCAAGCACTGGACCGTGATGACATGGGTTCCCGGCGAGCCACTGGACCACGGCTCGATCACCCGCGGCGCCCACGCGGCCGACACACTGGCGGACTTCCTCCGGGCGCTCCATGTGCCGGCACCCGCCGATGCACCGACCGCCAGAGACCGCGGCGCCCATCCCAAGCACTGCACGGACGGCTTCGAGCACTTCCTCCGGTCCGTCGCCGTCGACGACATCGCCGCCGAGGTCCGGGCCGTCTGGGACGACGCGGTCGCGGCCCCCGAGTGGGAAGGCCCGCCGGTATGGGTGCACGGCGACCTCCACCCCGCGAACGTGGTCGTCTCCGACGGAACGCTCTCCGGCATCGTCGACTTCGGCGACATGTTCGCCGGCGACCCGGCGTGGGACCTGGCCGCGGCGTGGGTACTGCTCCCCGCGGGCACGGCCGCACGGTTCTTCGACACGTATGCGCATGCGGACGACGCGACGATCCGGCGGGCCCGCGGCCTGGCCGCGACGAAGTGCCTCTTCCTGATCCTCATGGGGCACAACGGCGACCGGGGCCTTCCCGGCGGCAAGCCGCACTGGGGACCTGTGGGCCGGGCGGCGCTGGAACGTGTTCTGCGGGGCCTGTGACGAGCGCCCTTCGAACTCGTCATCTGGCCCCCTTTCACCGTGGCCGTCCTGCTCCTGGGCGTCGTCGGTACCCTGCGGGACCAACGTGTGTGGCGCGCCCTGTACACAGCCGGCGTGCGCGCCATGGGCAAGGTCCCTTCCGCCTGGTGGCCGACCCCGCCGTGGGCGGAGAAGCGAGCCCAGACCTGCGGGGCGTCACCGACGCCCGACGGCCACGCGCAGTCCGCGGAGCACATAGCCGCCTATCTCGTCCTGGAACGTGACGCGGGGCGGCGTGAGCATGCGGATGCCGTCGAGGGAGAAGAGGTGACCCAGGAAGACGTTGGCCTCCATCAGCGCGATGTCGCCACCGGGGCAGCGGTGCGGTCCGTCGCCGAAGGACAGGGCGGCCGCGTAACGGCCGGTTGTCGCCGGCCTGCCGGGGCAGGCGGTCGTGGGCTCGTCGCCCATGGCGTCCGGGTCGGTGTTCGCCTCGTCCACGAAGATCTCGACGAGCGCGTCGCCGGGCACGGTGACCGGCCCGTCCGCCCCCGGTACCTCCACCGCGCCGGTGGTCCGCCGCTTGAGGCGGGCGACCGCGGGCTCCAGGCGCAGGAGTTCGTGCACCACCGCCAGACGTTCGCTCTCACTCCCCGCCAGATAGCGCTCGCGCAGCGCCTCGTCGGTGAACAGATGCCAGGCGGCGACGCTGATGAACTCACGCGTGGTGACCATGCCCGCGGCGGCGTAGGTGAGGCATTCACCGAGGATCTCGGCACGGGAACACCCCTCGGCGATCAGATGGGAGATCAGGTTGTCCGCGGGCTGTTCCCGGTGGGCCCGGACGGCCGGGCGGACGTCGGCGAGATAGATCCGCAGCCACTGGCTGTTCTGCCGCAGCAGCCAGTAGACCCCGTGCCAACTGGTCAGCCCGGGTCTGCCGAACTTCTCGGGGAAGAAGCGCTCCAGGCGGCGCTGGATCCCGGGTCTGCTGTGCGTCAGACCGATCACCTCGCACGCCACGTCGATCGAGACGCCGAAGGTGAGATCCTCCAGCCGTGCCTCGCCCTCACTCCGCAGGGTGTCCAGGTGCCGGCGTACGACGCGGTCCGCCAGGTCCCGGTAGTGCTCGTCCACGCGGCGCGGCGTGAAGTAGCGGGCGGTCTGCCGGCGGTGCTCACGGTGCTGGGGCCCGTCGCGGTACAGCACCGGCCGCCGGATCCGGGCCGGCAGCTTCTCCACGGTCTCGATCCCCAGGCCCGCCTGCACGGTCTCGGTGCTGCGCAGAACGGCGCGTGCCGCCTCGTAGCCCCGTATCCGCCAAGTGCCGTCCTCCCCGCGGTCGATCGGGCAGACGGGTGTGGCGTGAGCCCTGCGAATCTTGCGTACGTCCTCGGCCCGATCCATCAGGACCTAGCCAGCGGACGCCCCGCTTTAGCGGGGTGGGGAATGGCTTGTGAACTCTGCTCTGACCTCAACTGGGTGCATGGATCTGCACTGTTCACCTGAGCCCACCTTTCTGCTGCACCAGACCTGCGGCGCTTGTCTGGTGATCGTGTGGCCGTGACCGGGAAGGTTCGCCGATTCTCCGGCGGGGTGTACGGTCTCGGGCTGTACGTGGTGTGGTGCCCGAGGTACCGCTGTCCGGCTCCTCGGCGGCCGGGTCGCGGAACGGCTGGACGAACTGATCCGGCACAAGGCAGACGAACGCGGGTGGGAGATCATCGCTCTTGAGGCGATGCCCGACCACGTGCACCTGTTCGTCAAGCACGATGCGAAGTCGTCGGCCTCGTACGTGGCAGATCAGCTCAAAGGGCTTCACCTCCCGCGGTGCTGCGCGAGGAGTTCGGGCACTTGAAGTCACGGATGCCGACGCATGGGTCGTCGTCGTACTTCGTTGCCTCGGCCGACGACGTGTCGGCAGTCACGGTCGAGAAGTACATCAACACCCACGGGGAGCGCCCGTGGAGGAAGGGGGACGGCTGGTGATCCGCGCGTACAAGTTCCTCCTGCGCCCCACGGCCCGTCAGAGGGCAGCGCTCGGCGAGATGTTGCGGAATCACTGCTCCTTGTACAACGGTGCGCTGCAAGAGCGCCGTGACGCCTACCGGCACACTTCGAAGACCAGTGTCCGCTACGGCGGCCAGTCTGCCCAGCTCAAGGAGATTCGGGCGTTCGATCCCGAGGGGCAGGGCCGCTGGTCGTTCTCCTCCCAGCAAGCCACCCTGCGCCGCCTGGACAAGGCGTTCCAGGCGTTCTTCCGCCGGGTCAGGGCCGGCCGGGCGCCGGGCTACCCGCGTTTCAAGGGCGTCGGGCACTTCGACACCGTTATTTTCCCCAAGGACGGCGACGGCTGCCGCTGGGACTCCACGCCCCACGACCCCGTCACCCGTGTCCGCATCCAGGGTGTCGGGCATATCCGTGTGCACCGGCACCGGCCGGTGCGCGGCCGGGTCAAGACGGTCTCGGTGAAGCGGGAGGGAACCCGCTGGTATGTCGTCCTCTCGTGCGACAACGTGCCCGCCGAGGAACTGCCGCCCACCGGGACGATCGTCGGCATCGACCTTGGCGTCACCCACTTCCTGACCACCTCGGACGGCGAACACGTCGCCAACCCGCGATTCCTCACCGCGATGGCCGACGAGCTGGCCGAAGCGCAACGGCACCTCGCGACGTTCCCCAAGCGGACCCGGCAGCGCACCAAACGCCACCGCGCGGCGGCCCGGAAGGTCGCCAAGCTGCACGCCAGGATCAGGCGGCAGCGCGCCGACTTCCACCACAAGACCGCCCGCGCCCTGATCACCGGCCACAACGTGATCGCCCACGAGCGGCTCAACACGGCGGGCATGACCAAGAGCCCCGCACCCAACACCGACCCCGAACAGCCCGGCAGCTTCCGGCCCAACGGCGCTGCCGCGAAAGCCGGCCTCAACCGCAGCATCCTCGACGCGGGTTGGGCGCAGTTCCTCCAGATCCTGGCGAACAAGGCTGAAAGTGCCGGTCGCCTCGTGGTCCCGGTGGACGCGCGCAACACCTCCCGCACATGCCCCGAATGCGGGCATGTCGCGAAGGAGAACCGCGTCACCCAAGCGAGATTCGAATGCGTCAGATGCGGGTTCGCGGCGAACGCGGACCACGTCGGCGCGACGAACGTCCTCAACAGGGCCGGGCTGGTCCTCTGCGCGGCGGCTTAGCCACCAACGCAGGAAGCCCGCGCGTTCACGCGTGGGTGGAGTCACCGACTGCTGCCTCCGTCGTCAGGTGGTCGCCCCAATGGGAGGACCCACGGCCCGGCACATGCGGCCAGAATCCAGGAGGGCAGGGCCTTGCCGCCAGTAGTACTTCCAGTACTTCGTCGGCCGGCGCCCTCGCCTAGAGCTTGTCCTGGCGATCATGAGCGGAGCCAGAGGCAAGGCTCACCCGATTTGCTCGGCGATTTCCAGGAGGTTGGGGTGCAACCGCCTTGTAGAGAGCTCAACGCCCAACAACCGGCCGTTCGCGTCGAAGTCGAGCACCGCAGCCATGTCATCGCCAGCGATCGCTTGCCGTACTGCTTCACCAGGAGCAACGGCATCGACCAAGTAGATGTAGGCCATGCCTGCCTTGGCGTCGTACGTAACCCGCATCCTCTTCATCCCCGTCTCTCGATCGCACCAGATGCCCAGCTAGGCTATCGGCCACAAGATCGCGGGGACAGGCCCCAGGTTCCGCCCCGTCGATCATGTGACTATCGCCCGATCTGGTCGTTGAATCGGGGATGGGGCGGGGAGATCTCACGGATGCCGAGTGGGAGCGGCTGCGGCCGGTCCTGCCGGTCAGCAACAGGCGTTGTGGCCGGTGGCGGGACCACCGGCAGGTGATCGACGGGATTCTGCACCGGGTGCGGACCGGGGTGCACTGGCGTGACCTGCCCGAACGGTTCGGACCGTGGAAGACCGTCTACGAGCGCCACCGCCTCTGGTCGGCCGACGGTACCTGGGAGCGCCTGCTCCAGCGGGTCCAGGCCCAGGCGGACGCGGCCGGCGACATCGACTGGGACGTCTCGGTGGACTCCACCATCGTCCGGGCCCACCAGCACGCGGCTGGCGCCCGCACCGATCCACCGCCGGCCCTCGCGTCAAAGGGGGCCGGGTCAGGAGAACACCAGGACGAAACGCCGTCGCAGAGTCTCCTCGCCCGCCTGGCGGAGGTGGTGCAGGAGGCGAGGGGCTCGGCCGCTCGCGCGGCGGGTTCACCGCCAAGATCCACCTGAGTGCGGACGGCCGCTGCCGCCCGCTGTCCCTGCTCGTCACCGCGGGGCAGCGGGCCGACTGCACGCAGTTCGAGTCCGTGCTGGAGAAGATCCGCGTCCCACGGACCGGTTTGGGCAGGCCCCGCAAGACGCCCGAGAGCCTGGCTGGCGACAAGGCGTACAGCAACGGGCCGTGCCGTGCCTACCTGCGCAGACGCGGCATCCGGCACACGATCCGGGAGAAGGCCGACAGCCGGGCCGCCCGCCTGCGCAAAGGCTCACGCGGCGGACGGCCATCGAGCTTCGACGAGGAGCGGTACAAGAAGCGCAACACCGTCGAACGGGCCATCAACAAGCTCAAGCACGCCCGAGCCGTCGCCACCCGATACGACAAGCGCGGACACGTCTACCTCGGTACTGTCACCGCAGCCGCCCTCGTCATCTGGCTCCGCACATGATCGACCGGACGGAACCTAGTGAGGAGCGGTGGGCTGCTGTGGCGAGCGCAGTACGAGCAGGGTGATCTCGCTGGGGGCGAAGACGCGGAAGGGCGGGCCCCAGAAGCCGGTGCCGCGGCTGGTGTAGAGGAGGGTGCGGGCGCCGTGGCGGGTGAGGCCGGCGAGGGCGGGCTGGTCGATCCGGACCAGGTGGTGGAAGGGCCAGATCTGGCCGCCGTGCGTGTGGCCGGAGAGCTGGAGGTCGATGCCCGCGGCGGCGGCCCGGTCGATGAACTTGGGCTGATGGGCAAGGAGCAGAACGGGAAGATCGGGGTCGGCGCCGTCCAGGGCACCGGCCAGGTGGGCGCGGTGGCCGACGAGGCCGGAGGATTCGGCGGTGACGTCGTCCACGCCCGCGACCACGAGGGTGTCGCCGCCGCGTTCGAGCAGCAGATGGCGGTTGCGCAGCGGCTCCCAGCCCAGCTCGTCCATCAGGTCGACCCAGCCCTGGGCCTCGCTGTAGTACTCGTGGTTGCCGGTGACGTAGACCCGGGCCCGGGCGGCCTTCACGGTGCCGAGCGGGGCCGCCTGCGCGCGGCGGCGTTCCGCCGTGCCGTCCGCGATGTCGCCGGTGTGGCAGACCAGGTCCGCCTCCAGGGTGTTGACCACCTCGCAGACCCGCGCCGACCAGCGGGCGCGGTCGAGGGGACCGTAATGCGTGTCGGTGATGAGAGCGACACGGGTGCCGTCGAGCCCCGCCCCCAACCGCGGGAGCGTCACGTCCAGTTGACGTACCCGGGGCACGCGGCGAGCCTCGTAGTACCCCCAGCCGAGCAGCACGGCGGTCACGCCGAGGACGGTCCAGGCCACGACGCGGGCTCGATCCTGTCCGTCGCCGACACCGGCCACCGCCAGGGCCGACCGCAGCAGGACGCCGAGCAGCACGGACCAGGTGAACAGGACCCAGCTGCCGCCCAGCAGGGAGTCACCCACGATCGCCGCCCGGTCCTGCTGGCGTCGGCCGTGACCGCGCACCATCGAGAGCGGCATGGCGACCAGCCCGACGCCGAACCCAGCGGTGCCGGCGACTGTGACGGGCAGCGGCCAGTCCTGACCGCCGTACAGCAGCACCCAGCAGGGCACGGCCCACAGCAGGACGGGGGCGATCAGGGGCAGGTAGCGCATCAGGCGGAGCAGCGGGCTCGGTCGAGCCGCTCGCGCGGAACCGTCTGCGGGTCGGGTGTCGCTGGTGTCGGTCACGCTGCTCCTCCTGCTGTCCTGTCCGCCACATGATGCCCCTTGCCGTGTCGGAGGCGGACGGCGGAGTGGGTCAGCGCCTCACCCGGCGGCGCGACGCGCTGATGAGTTCACCTACGGTCGCGAGTTTGGTACGCGGCCTGCCGTCACCGAGGGCGCGCTCCGCCCGATCGATGGCCGCCATACCGCGAGCGTCCACGATTTGCGGGGCCCGACGCCGGGCCAGCCGCGCGAACGCCTTGGCCGAAGGCGTCGGCCGGGGCAGCGCGCCCTCGACCGCGTCGGCGATCAGTGTGCCCACCGTCTCGGCGGCGCAGGTGCGGTTCGCGCCGATACCGCCCGACGAACCACGCTTGATCCACCCCACGACGTAGGTGCCGGGCAGGCCGGTCACCCGGCCCCCCTCGTGCGGGACGGTCCCGGTCGCCTCGTCGAACGGCAGCCCCGGCACCGGCGTTCCCCGGTAGCCGATGGCCCGCAGGACCGTCGAGGCGGGGAGCAGGATCTCGCCGCCGGCACCGCTGACCCGGACAGCGCTCACGGCCGAGCCGGGGCCCTCGCCCTCGGCCCCGACGATCTCCCGCGGTTCGGAGTGGAAGCGCAGCACAATGCGCCTGCCCTCGCCGGGCGTTCGGGACCAGTCGATCTTCTCGCGCGGCACCTCCCGCAGCAGGGCCGCGAGTTCGCCCGGCGCGGCCGAGTCGATCGCCGCACCCACGCGAGGATCGTGGTCGTCCACGACCAGCCGCACGCCCGGGAGCTGGGCGAGCGCGAGGAGTTCGGGCCGGGTACAGGCCGCGTCCTCGGGCCCACGGCGGCCCAGGAGCACGACCTCGCGGACGGCGGAGTCGCGCAGGGCACGCAGGGCGTGGTCGGCGATGTCGGTGGCGGCCAGCCGCTCGTGGTCGCCGGTCAGGATGCGAGCCACGTCGAGGGCGACGTTGCCGTTGCCGACCACGACGACACGCTCGGCGGACAGGTCGATCGCGTCGGGCGCCACATCGGGGTGGGCGTTGTACCAGGCGACGAACGTCGTCGCGGACACACTGCCGACGCGGTCCTCGCCGGGGATGCCGAGGCGCCGGTCGGTGGCGGCGCCGACCGCGTACACCACGGCGTCGTGGTGGGCCGACAGCTCCTCGGCGGTCACCTGCTCCCCGACCCGCAGACCCAGCAGCATCCGCACCCGGGGGTGGTCGTGGAAGCGGGCGAAGGTGTCGCCGATCTTCCTGGTCGTCGGATGGTCGGGAGCGACGCCGTACCGCACCAGTCCGCCGGCCACCGGCAGCCGGTCGATCAGCGTGACCTCCGCGTTGGTGTGCAGCAGCAGATCCTGGGCGGTGTACATACCGGCCGGTCCCGTGCCGACGATCGCCACCCGCAGCGGTCGGAAGTCGGCGGGCAGGGCACGCTCGAACGAAGGCCGGTCCCACACATGGAAGTTGGGGCTGCCCGCGGCCGGTGCGGGGGCCGGGGTGCCGTCGAAGTACGCGGCGTTGATCTCGGCGTACGCCTTCTGCGGACCGGTCAGCCGGTCCACGGGGAAGATCGCGTCCACCGGACAGGCGTCCGCGCAGGCGCCGCAGTCGATACAGGCCCTGGGGTCCACATGGAGCATCTCGGTGCTGCCGAACTCCCGCTCCTGCGGGGTGGGGTGGATGCAGTTGACCGGGCAGACGGCGACGCAGGTCGCGTCGGCGCAGCAGGTCTGGGTGATCGCGTAGGTCATGGTGTCCGCTCTGCTCGGCAACGCTGCCGGGGGTCGGTCAGATCAGGTGAGCACGCTTGTAGAAGGCCAGGGCGGGCCTGGTCAGCAGGCCGGCCGAGGCGAGGAACTCCATCAGCCCGGCGCAGCTGGAACGCAGCATCGCCTTGTGGTGCTCGTTGCCACGGGCCTCGGCGATGGCTCGCTTCGCGTCCAGTCCCGCGTTGGCGTACACGGCCTTGTTCACCATGCTCGTGACGATGACGTACGCCGCCACGGCGATCACGAACGCGTGGATCCGCCGACGCACGCGGCCCGCCTTCGCCAGATGACGGCGGGTCTCCTCACGCGCGAACTTCATGTGGCGGGACTCCTCGACCACATGGATGTTGTTGATGGTGCGCACGAACGGCACGACCCGCTCGTCCCGCATCCAGTCGCGCTGCATGACGTCCAGGACCTCCTCGGCGACGAGGATCGCCGCGTAGGCGGCCTCGCCGAACGCCAGGGTCTTGAACGCCCTGCCCAGTTCGACCGCCACCCGGTGCGGCCGGTAGGCCGGGGCCCGGAGCTTCTTGGCACCACGGGCGAACATGATCGAGTGCCGGCACTCGTCCGCGATCTCGGTGAGGGCCCACTGGACCGTCTCGTCCGTCGGGTCCTTGGCGTAGACGTCCCGCAGGATGAGCTGCTGGAGGATCATCTCGAACCAGATGCCGGTGCTGGCGACCGAGGCGGCCTCCTGCCTGGTCAGCTCCTTGCGCTGTGCCTCGGTGAGCTCGGCCCAGTACGACGTCCCGTACAGGGTGCTCCACTCGGGGCTCGCGCCGTGGAAGTCCTCGTCCAGAGGCGTGTCCCAGTCCACCTCGCTCAAGGGGTCGTAGGACAACTGCTGGGCCGAGTCGAGCAGTCGGCCGGCGACTTCAGCGGCCTGGACATCCTGCTCGGCTCCCGACCGGACCGTGCTGCTTGCCATGCTCCCAACTCCTCGGTGTCGAGTGACGTAAGGGCTCCGTCGTACGGGCGCGGGTGTCGCCGGCCCTTGTTAGACGGAACGTATAACAAGCACTCGCGCTGAGCCTACCCCCGAGTAGGTAAGAACCGTCGGGAGGTTCCGTGAGAGGGATGTCGTCGGTGCCGGGTGCGACGCTGGTCCGCGTGGAAGGGGCGGATTGGACCCACGGGCCCGAGCGGGGGAGCGGGGAGTGGTGAGTAGGGCGTGCTCAGGCGCCCTTCGACTCCAGTTCGCGCTTGAGGTTGCGCAGCGTGGTCTCGATGTTGCGGGCCTGGAACGCGGCGAAGGTCCGGCCCGAAGTGGCCACCCGGTCGAAGGCGTTCGCCACGAACGTCGGCCAACGGCGCCGGTCGTCGGTCCAGATCTCCGTCACCCGGGTGCCCGCGTCGACCCGCTCGAAGCGGTACTCCCAGGTGGCGATCGGCCCGCGCAGCCACGGTGTGCGGACGCCGATCGCGTGGACGCGGAAGGCGAACCGGCGGGCGGGCTCGGCCGCGGTGACGGTGCAGCGTGTCACCCACCTGAACCGTCCTCGCTTGTTGCGTCCCGTGAAGACGCCGCCCACGGTCGCCGGGCCGCCCGCCGACGCCGCGGTCGTCCCCAGGTTCTCCGGGCTCCAACGGCCCATGTCCTCGGGGCGGCTCACCGCCTCGTAGGCGACCTCGGGCGTGACGTCGATGACGATGCTGCTGCTGACGGTGAACACTCGGGCCACTGTGCTGCCTCCCACCGGGGACCAGGAAATCTGTTCGGAGGAGCCTCCGAACCAGGAAGCTACCGTCCGGTAGGAAGCATGTCATGAGGACACTGGCCCACACCGGCGCGTCCGACCGCGGGGACGGTCAGCGGGCCATGCCCTTGACGACGGACAGGTCCTCTCCGGTCAACTCCGCGACACGGTGCGCCGGTACACCCGCCGCCAGGGCCCGGGTGAGCAGCGCGTCGCGGCCGTCGACCCGGGAGCGGTAGGCGAGGAGTTCGTCCTCCAGCCGAGCGAGGTTCTCGGGTGCGAGCTGGTGGCGGACCCGGATCAGCTCCTCCTCGCCGAGCGGTACGGGGATCCGCTCGGCGTCCTCGGGGATGGCCGCCGTCTCCTCCGGCGGCACGAGGCGCAGATCCGGCGACGTCGCGGAAACACCTTGAGCCTGTAGCCATGCCCGTACGGCCGGGGTCTCCATGCAGGCCGGTTCACCGGCGGCCGCGGGCGGTACGCCGAGGTCGGGGGCCGTGGCGGTGATCAGGACGAGGTAGGCGTCGTCGGTCATCCTGGGGTTCCTCACGCGTGAAGTTGTGATGTTGACGGCGGCACAGATACCCGCCGACGGGCGTCTTACGTCTGGTCCGGTGGGGATGCTCGATGCTCGACGCCACGCGGGCCTTGGCCCGACCGGGGCTGGCCGGATCGGGGTTGGCCGGACGGGGTACGCCTGACCGGGGTTGGCCGGGCCGGGATTGGCCGGGCCGGGGTTGGCCGGGCCGGGAGTGGCCTCCGGGGCTGGCCTCCTGGCCAGAGCCGGGTCGATCAGGGCCGGGCTGGTGCTGGCGCAGGCCCGATCGGCGTCGGCCTCTTGGCGCTGGCCCGTCCCTGGCCGGTCGGTGCCGATTCGTAGGGCGCCTGCCTGTCTCCGGCCCGGCCGGTGCCAGTTCGTAGGGAACTACGTGTCCCCGTCCCGTCCGGTGCCAGTTCGTAGGGAACTACGTGTCCCCGTCCCGTCCGGTGCCGGTCCTGGGGTGCCGTCCGTCTCCGCCTCGGCCCGCTAGGCGTGGTTCCGGCCCCCTCGGCACCGGTCCGCCGACGAGCGACCGGCCGCCCGCCGCCCTGCACCGCGCCTCCTCCACCCCGCCCCACACCCCACTCAGCCACCCCGTTAGCCCTCCCGACGCCGAGGCTCATGCTTGCGTGCCGTCTGGGTAGGCGCGGTCGACGACCTTCCGTAGCCGAGGAACGGAGAACACCGTGCCGACGACACCCTCACCCGCCGGCCCAGCCCCGCACGCCGACCCCCAGCTCGCCGCAGGCTGGACGCACTGGTTCGGCGACCACACCGCCGCGCTGATCGAGATACCCCTGCGCATCGGGCTGATCATCGTGGTGCTGGCCGTGGTCCGCTGGGTGGCCGGGCGGGCCATCACCCGGGTCGTGCGCCATGTGCTGGAGCCCTCGACGGGGGAGGGCGAGGCCAGGACGCCGAGGCGCCACGGGCGGGGGCTCGCCGTTCTGCAACGGGACCGCTCCCGGGCCCGGCAGCGCCGCGAGCAGCGGGCCCGCACCATCGGCACGGTCCTCGGCAGCAGCGTGACGATCATGCTGTCGCTGGTCGGCGTGGCGATGGTGCTCGACCAGGTCGGCATCGCGCTGGGGCCGCTGCTGGCCAGTGCGGGCGTGGTCGGTCTGGCGATCGGCTTCGGCGCTCAGAGCCTGGTCGCCGACTACCTCTCCGGGCTGCTGATCATGATCGAGGACCAGTACGGCGTCGGCGACTCCGTGGACCTCGGCGAAGCCGTGGGTGAGGTCGAGCACGTAGGTCTGCGGCTGACGCATGTGCGCGACCTCAACGGCGGTCTGTGGCACATCCGCAACGGGGAGATCCTGCGGGTCCGCAACGACAGTCAGGACTGGGCGCGAGCCGTCCTGGACATTCCCGTCTCCCACGCGGCCGACCTCGACACGGTGCAGCGGGTGCTGGAGGAGACCGGCCAGGAGCTGCGTCAGGACGCGGCGTTCACGGACCTGCTGCTGGAGGACCCGTCGGTGTGGGGGGTGCAGTCCCTGGACGCGGACGGCATCGTCGTACGGCTCGCCGTCAAGACGGTTCCCCAGCAGCAGTGGGGCGTCACGCGGGAGTTGCGCCGCCGGGTCAAGGGCGCGCTCGACGAGGCCGGTATCGACATCCCGTTCCCGCAGCACACCGTCTGGCTGCGCACGGACAAGCCGGCTCAGGTCCCGGTGAGTTGAACGACCCGGCCCGCTGGAACGGGTGCTCCGCGGCGGAGCCGGACGCTGGGGGCGGCCCCGATGCCAGATCGACGCCTACCCGTGCGAGGTCTGCGGGCACCTCGAACTCTTCGCCCCGTACGAGGTCCGACAGTCCCGCACCCTCCCGCGCACGACCCGGACTTCTTCGTCAGCGCGCGCTTCTGCGCAGGTGTTCCAGGTACCCCTCGGCGTCGGCGAAGTCCCGGTCCTGGGCGCCGTGTCGGTGCAGCTCCAGTCGGCCGTCGGGATGCATACGCACGGTGGTCGTGGCCATCCGCGGGCCGGAGGCGCTCCGCTCCGCCCCGGCCGCCGGTCCGCTCGGCGGCACGGCGAGGACGGGTACCGCGGCGGGGAACATCGCGAGGGCGTCGGCGGTGCCGGCGGCCGGTGCCCGCCCCGTGCGGTTGGCACTGCTGACGTAGAGGACGGGGTGTTCGTCGAGCAGGGGACGCAGGGGCCGCCAGCGGGCGCCGAACATCAGCATCCAGCCGTCCTTGACCGCCGGTTGCGTCCAACCGGGCAGTTCAGCGGGGTCACGCACCGGCACGAGCAGGGTGAGGAGCCGCTCGACCAGCAGCCGGCGCGCTGTCGCCGCCGGTCCCGGCTCCAGCCCCCAGATCCCGTCCAACTGTTGCACCGTGTCGGGATGATGGGCCCACAGGGCGACCGGCTGACCGGCGGGGCGGCCCTTGGCCTCGTTCACGGTCCGGGCCCGCAGGGCGGCGACCACGTGGGTGAGCGGGGCAGGGTTGGGGAACACCACGGCAGCCCCCGCGCGCAGGGCGCGCCCGGCCTCACCGAGGGACACCGGCCCCGCCGGGTCGCGGGTCGGCGGACGAGAGTTCATGTGCTGGTCCCGGAGGGGTGAGGGAGGTGGTGGCATCGCTCGACGTGCGGTGAAGATCGTATCCAGCCCCATCATGTGCTGGACGTGCATGCCCGACGACTGTGCCGCGGGCGGTGCAGTGCACTCCTGTCCGCCCCTTGAGTACCTCCACGCGCTCCCTCACACGTGTTTCGAACAGGCCCTTCGCCGTCGACCCCGTCGGCTAGAACAGGTGCCTTCGACACAGCGGTACGGCGCCGGAGTCGGTGCGCAGAGGGCGGTCATATGCACGGGGGATGGCACAGTGCCCGTCTGCGACGACGGTTGGGGTTCGCCGTCTGCGGGGTCTCCCTGGCGGGTCTGGCGGGCTCGCTGCGGATCTGGTGGGACGACACGGCGACCGCGGGCGTACTGGTGTCGGCGATCGGCGCCTTCGTGTCGGTGGCCGCACTCGTGACCGACCTCGTGCGCAGCGACGCCGGGACGGCGGGCCTGTCCGACGCCGAGATCCGGCGACGGGCCGCCGACTCGCTCGCCGATGCCGTACGGGAGCAGTGGGGGACCGAGGCGCGGTTGCGCCGGCTCCAGGATCCGGTGCCCCTCGACGTGGAGTGGGAGCCGGCGGAGCGGCGCCTGGCCGACCACGCGCGGAACATCCGGCGGCGCCCGCTCCTGCCCGCGCCGCGCGAGGGTGGGGACGAGGAGGTCATCGGGGCGCTCCCCGCCCTGCCCAGCCGGCGTCTGGTGGTGCTCGGCGGGCCCGGCACCGGCAAGAGCGTGCTGGCCATCCGTTTCGTCCTCGACCGGATCGCCGCTCGGCGCCCCGGTGATCCGGTGCCGGTGATCTTTCCCCTGGCCGGCTGGGACGTCCGGTGCACCGGACTGCGGGACTGGATGGCCACCCGGCTCGCCGCGGACTACCCGCCCCTGGGCGCCGCGGTCGACGACCGGCGTTCCCTCGCCCGTGTCCTGCTCGACACCGACCTTGTCCTTCCGGTCCTGGACGGCTTCGACGAACTGCCCCGGTCCGCCCAGGGGGAAGCCGTACGCCGTGTCAACGCGGAGCTGGCAGCCGACCTGCCGCTGCTGCTGACCAGCCGCCGTGAGGCGTGGGAGACGGCGGTCACCGAAGGCGATGTGCTCACCGCCGCCGAGGTCGTCGAGCTGCGACCGCTTCCCCTCGACCGGGCAGCCGCCCATCTGGAGCGGACCGCGCGGCCGCTGCGCCTGGACGACGAGGAACTCGGCACGGTGTGGACCCCGGTGCTGAACCGGCTCGTCCGGTCACCGGCGTCACCCGCCGCGCGAGCACTCACCACTCCTCTCATGGTGGCCCTCGCCCGCGCCGTCTACGGCGACACCTCCCGTGACCCGTCCGAACTGCTCGACCGGGACCGCTTCACCAGTGCGGCGAGCGTCGAGGAGCATCTGCTGACGGCGTTCGTGCCCGCCGCGTTCGCGGACGCGGGGCCCCGGGCGGCCGAGACCGCCGTGCGACGGCTGGCACTGCTGGCCCGTGCCGGCCGGCGACGGGGCGGCGGGCGGCTGGCCTGGTGGGAACTGGATTCGTTACTGCCCAGGACGCTGGCCCTGTACGCGCCCGGACTGCTGGCCATGGTGGCGCTCTCCGTCCTCGTCCTGCCCGTCGCTGTGGCCCGCACGGCCAGTGACCTGGCGGGCGCGGAGGATCTGGTGTCCGTGGTCGCGGCGCTGGCCGGACAGACCATCGGGTTCGCCTTCGGGGCGCACCTTCTCCTGCCGCCGGTGGCCGGTCGGCGGGACACACGCTTCCTCGTACGGCAGGGACTTGTCACCGTCGGTGTGAGCGTGCTCCTGTGGGCCGGCTTCGCCTGGGCCGACGACCTGCGGCTCGGGTTCCGCTTCGGCGGGGTGAGCGACGGGTGGCTGCCCGATCTGCTCGGCGGCTGTCTGTTCGCGATGCTGTTCACTCTCTTCTTCGGCATCGCGGGCCTGCCGCAGCGACCGACACCGCTCAGCCTGCCCTGGAGCGGCTCCGCCGGGCGGGCGTCGGCCCGGGTCTGCGGATCGGCACTGCTGCTCGGCGGGGCGGGGACGACGGGCCTGGCGCTGGCGGGCCGGACCGGCAGCGTGTGGACCGCACCGGTCGGCACCACCTGCGCGGCGGCGGGTGTGGCCCTGCTGGCGGGCGCCACCAGCAGGGCCGCGCGGGACAGTCCGCACCCGGTACGAGCCGGGCGGGTGGCGCGGCGCTTCGTGGTCGGCGTCACGCGGGGCACCGCCGCGGCGCTGGTGATCGGCGTGAGCGCCTGTGCGGCAGCGGGACTGAGCGCGGTGGCGGTGACCGCGGCGAAGTCGGCCTCCGCGGCCGATCTCGCCGGACGGCGGTTCGACGGTTGGCGGTTCGCGGATCGGCACGGGGTGAGAACGGCGGTCACGGTACGGCCGCTGCGGGGCACGCTGCTGATCCCCGGCGGCGGCGCCAGGCCGGTGGCCTACCCCGAGGGGGCGCGACCGTCGGACTGCACGCTGCCCCTGCTGGACAGCCGCAGGTGTGTCCCCTTCACTTCGCTGCGCACGGTGTTCGAGTCCCGGGGCGGTGCCGTGGCCGTCCGCCTCACCCTGGCGGGCAGCGGCTCGGTGTCCGGCCGTACACCCGGGCCGACCGTCACGACGAGCGGCACGAAGAGGCCTGTTGAGGTCACGACGGTGGCGTACGCCGCCAACCTGCGCTCGGCGCTGCCGCCGGCGGCACGCGGGTGGCTGGCTCAGGGCCCGGTGACCGGTCTCCTGGTGCGGACGCTGCCGCCGCTGCTCGCCGCGGGGGCACTCATCGGAGTGGTCGGAGGGTGTGTGTGCGGGGTGTACCGCGCACTGAGCGTGCCCTCGGACGTGATGCGCGCGGCCGGCCCCGCCTCCTCGCTGCGCACGGACCGGACCGCGTCGTTCACCCGGGGCGGCGCCGTGGCGTTGCTGGTCGGGCTGGTCTGTGTGCCGCTGGCGGCGCTGCCCGGCGATCGGGGCGGTCTGGTGCACGTCGGCACCCAGTTGTGGCTCCCGCTGGGCACCGCGGCGCTGTCCTTGAGTGCCTGGGGCCGGTTCACCGTGACCCGTGTCTGGCTCGCCATGACGGGCCGGTTGCCGTGGCGGTTGATGACCTTCCTCGAAGACGCCCACCGGCGCGGGGTGTTGCGACAGAACGGGGCGAGTTTCGAGTTCCGTCATGTGCGGCTGCACGCGCATCTCGTGGGCGACGACCCGGTCGAGGGCTCGCCGCTTCCCGCCCAGGCGGAGGTCGGGCGCCCTCGTTTGTCGGACGGCGGTACGGCAGCTGACGGGGCGAACCTGGGGATCGGCGGGGACGGGGCGGACAGGCTCTAGGCAGCGGGTAGTCCGAGTGTTCGAGTCGGTCCTTCCGGCAGGGCAACGATCCGGCCGGTTCGCTGGTCGTAGGAGACGACACAGACCCGTCTGCCGTACCCGCCGTCAACTTCCTTGGCCGGCGCAGTGGTTGGTGGGCACGATGCGTTCTCCGTGGAGGAATGATGAGGCGATACGTCGCACCGACCGACGAAAGACGGACCGGCGGGCGCGAGGTCTCCCGGCCCGCCCGCGCCGTGTCGCGCGGGCCCGTCCGGAGCGTCGCGAAGCGTGGTGCCCTCGTGGGCACCGTCGCCGTCGTGCTGGTGGGAGCGGGGACCACGGCTGATGCCGCGACCGGCGCTTCGGCCACTGATCCGGTGGTCAGCGGTGCGGTGGTCAACTCGGGGCACGACGTCATCGTGGGCATCACGCGCGACGTGACGTTCCCGGTCACGGTGACCGGCTCTGACGACTCCGGGCTGTCCTTCGTCGACGTGGACCTGAAGGGGCCTCACGGAGGCTTCTACACCACCGACGCGTACTGCGAGTCTCCGACGGCCTGCACCACGGCGTTCACCGTCAACGCCCACCTGGCTCCCGGCAGCGACGATCCGGTGGACCTGGCCAACGCCAACGCGGGGACCTGGTCGGTGGACGCGTTGGCCGACGCGGTCGACGGCGGTTCCGTCTTCGCGCCCGGCGCGGGGTCGTTCGCCCTCAAGCGCGCCGCGCGGCTCACCGTCAACGCGGCCCCGGAACCGGTGGCGAAGGGCGCCCGTATCACCGTCACCGGCAAGCTGGTGCGGGCCAACTGGGACACCTACCGGTACGCGGGGTACGCGGGCCGGGCGGTGAAGCTGCAGTTCCGGCCCAAGGGCAGCAGCACCTACACCACGGTCGCCACGGTGAACACCAGCAGCACGGGCACGCTGCGCACCACGGTCAAGGCGGTCAAGGACGGCTACTGGCGTTGGAACTTCACCGGGTCCGCCACCACCGGTCCGGCCAAGGCCGCCGGCGACTTCGTGGACGTACGCTCCTGAACCGGCGTACGTCACGCACCACCCTTCATCCCTGGCCTCGCTCGGGCCGGCTCACGTGACTGGCGATCATCGGCGGGCCGGGGGTGCCTCGGGGCGGCCTCGACCGTGTCGCGGATCCGGCCGAGCAGGGTGCGCAGGGTGGTGCGGTCCTCGGCGGTGAGGGCGCCGGTGGCCGTGCTCAGCGCCTCGCGGTCCAGGTCCTCCGCCTCCTGGTGGCGCAAGCGGCCCGCGTCGGTGAGGGCGAGGAGGTGGGCGCGGCGGTCGGTGGGGTGGGGCAGCCGTGCCACCAGGCCGTCCCGCTCCAGGGCGTCGACCAGGCTGGTCGCCGTGCGGGCGGCGATGCCCAGCATGTCGCTGAGGTCGCGCATCCGCATCGGCTCGGCGGTGTGGGCGAGGAAGCGCAGGGCGCGCAGCCGTGCCACGGACGTGCCCTTCTCGGCCAGCCGTCCGTCGACGTAGGAGCGCAGCCGCTGGGTGGTGGCGAACATTTCGTCGATCAGTGGATCGCTGCTGCCCGGTACGTCCCTCACCGTGGCTCCTGTCCTCGTCGGCCTGTCTTCACGGGCCACAACTGCTGTGCGCCGCGTGTCCGTTCCTATCGCATGCGGGCGGCGGACCGTCGGGCGACCGGCCGTCGCCGGTGCGGCGGGAGGCTCCAGGAACCACTTCAGGAACCACTTCAGGAACCGCTGCAGGAAACACTGAGGTTACTCATACTGAGTATGCTCAGCATGTGTCCGTACGTCTCAACCAGCGCATCGTCGTCCCCATCGTCTGTGTGGTCACCGCGTTCATGTCCATCGTGGACGGAGCCGGGACCACTGTCGCCCTGCCCTCGATCGGACGGGACTTCGGGCTCGCCACCGCGGGCCTGGACGCCGTCGTCGTGGTCTACCCCGTCTGTGTCGGCCTGGCCGTCCCCGTCTCGGCGTGGCTCGGTGACCGCTTCGGCGGCAGGAGCACGGTACTCGTCTCGTTCGCTGTCTTCACCCTCGCCTCCGGGCTCTGCGGCGCGGCCGGCTCGCTCGGCGAACTCGTCGCCTGGCGCGCCCTCCAGGGCCTGGCGGCCGGCATTCTGCTGCCGGTCACCGCGGCCCTGCTCTACCGCACCTTCAGCCTGTCCGAGCAGGTCAAGGTCTCCCGTTACATGATCATCCCGCAGCAGGTGGCACCCGCCCTGGCTCCGATGGGGGCCGGCTGGCTCGTCGACCACATGTCCTGGCGCTGGGTGTTCTACGCCAACCTCCCGATCGGCGCCGCGGTCCTGGTCTTCGGGCTGCTCTTCCTCGACCGGCACCGGGACCACGTCCCCGGGCGCCTCGATGTGCCGGGCCTGGTGCTCACCGCGTTCGGCACCGCGGGGCTGATGTTCGGTGTCAGCGAGGGTGCCGAGATGGGCTGGGGGAGTCCCCTGGTGCTGTCCGCGCTGACCGGCGGCGCGGTTCTGCTGGCGGCGGCCGTTGTGGTCGAGCTGCGGGTGCCCGAACCCGCCCTGCGGGTCCGCCTCTTCGCCGACCGGCTGTTCCGCGACACCAACATCACCGCCTTCATCGGCTTCATCGGGTTCATGGGGGCGATGTTCCTCGGCCCGCTCTTCCTCCAGGAGGGCCTGGGGCTGAGCGCCTGGGAGTCCGGTTCCGCCACCTTCGCCGAGGCGCTCGGCGTGCTGCTCACCGTCCAGCTCGTCGGCCCGCTCTACGCCAGGGTCGGCCCGCGCCGCATCGCCGGCTGCGGACTGCTCGGGGTGGCGCTGGTGCTGGTCGCCTTCTCCCGGCTGGACGCGGAGTCCTCGCTGTGGGCGTTCCGGGGGCTGATGTTCCTGCTCGGCGCGGCCATGGGAGGGGTGTTCATGCCCACCACCGTCGCCTCGTTCACCGCCATAGCGAAGGCCGACGTCTCGCACGCCTCGACCCTCAACACCGTCGTACGGCAGGCCGCCAACGCCGCCGCCCCCGCGGTGGTCACCGTCGTGCTGGCCTCGGCCACCGCGGTCGGCACGGGCGCCGACGCCCATCCGCCCGTCTCCGCCTTCCAGCACGCCTATCTCGTGCTCGCGGCCGTCTCCGCCGCCGCCGCGCTGTTCGCCTTCACCATGCCGGACCGCGCGGCCCGCATCGCCGCGTCGGCGCAGCCGGCCACGCGGCGCGAGGCGGTCGACGCCTGACCGCCTCCGGCACACCGCGAGCGCGCCCCCTTCTGCGGGGAAGGCGTGACTCGCGGTGCCCGCGGGTGCCTGTCCGAGCGGGACGGGACGCGCGCCGTGAAGCCGGCTATGCGCCGTCACCGCGCAGGGAACGGACCATGCCCTGGAGGATCCGGAACGCCTGTGCCTGCTCGGCGTCAGTCAGGTCGGCGAGCATCCTGGCCTCGACGGACCGGACGGCCGCGCTCGCCTGCTCAAGGCTTCGTCGGCCGCGAGGTGTGAGCCGCGTGGGAAGTGCCTTCCCGACGGGCGCCTCCGCGGGCCTGCTCACGTAGCCGTCGCGTTCCAGGGCCTGGAGCAGCACATTCATGGTCTGCCGTGTCACGAACGCGCCCCGCGCCAGCTCGGAGTTCGACAAGCCCGGCCGCTGCGCGAGCAGTTCCAGGCAGGAGTAGTGCGTCACGCTCATCCCGAGCGGCCGCAGCACGTCCTCCATGGCCGTGCGCAGGGCGCTCGACGCTTCCTTGAGCAGGTAGCCCAGTGACGTCTCCAGGTCGACGCCGACACCTTCTTGACTCATGTCAGTATTCTGACATAGCTTGCAGCGTGTCAGGAAACTGACACGACCGTAAGGAGCCTCATCATGCCCGTCACCGGCCCCGACTTCATCTCGCTCCAAGTACGCGATCTCGACGCGTCACAGGCGTTCTACGAGCAGTACCTGGGCGTCGTCCGTTCGCCGACCGGGCCGCCGCACGCCGTCGTCTTCGAGACGAAGCCGATCGCGTTCGCACTGCGCGACGTCATCCCCGGCACCGACCTCGCATCCGTCGCCCAGCCCGGCATCGGCGCCGCGATCTGGCTCCACGCCACCGACGTCCAGGCCATCCACGACGCACTCGCCGCCGACGGCCACACCATCGTCTCCGCACCGATCGACGGCCCCTTCGGCCGGACCTTCACCTTCGCCGACCCCGACGGGTACCGGATCACCCTTCATGACCGCTCCTGACACCATCGGATCAGTCTCCGGTGGGTCTGGGCCGGGACCGACCTGGCCGGACGGCGACGCGAGAGTGACTACGTGCTCGTTGAACTGACGGCGAAGTCCTCCGAAGCGCGGCAATGGCTGGGCGCGCACGCGGAGCACCTGAACTCGGTCCTTGCGGAGGGGTTCTCCGTGGAGGTGCACGACATGTAGGGCTGGCGTGGTGGCCGCCGGAACCGCGGTTCAGGCCTCCGGTGTGCGTGACTCAGGCATCCACGGTCTCGGTCCGCTCCTTCGTCGTCCGCGCGGCTTCTTCCGCCCCGTGCTCGCGGCCGGGCAGGACGGCGATGACGATCAGGGTGCCGACGGCCATGATGATGCCGCCGACGAGACTGGTGTGGGCGATGGCGTGGGCGAAGGACTCGTGCACCGCGCCGAGCAGTGTCTGGGCCTGTTCGGCGCCGCCCTGCGGGTTCTTGGCGACCTGCTCGGCGACCGCGATGCCGCCGCCCACCGAGTCCTTGGCCGTGTCCAGCGCGCCGGCCGGGAGGTGGCCGCCGACCAGGTCGGTCAGCTTGTCCTTGTAGGACGTGGCGAGCAGCGAGCCCAGGATGGCGATGCCCAGGGCGCAACCCAGTTCCAGGGCGGTGTCGTTGGCGCCGCCGCCGACACCGAGTTCCGACTCGGGGAAGGAGCCCATGATGGTGTCGGTGGCGGGGGACAGGCTCAGGCCTATGGCGAAGCCGAGCAGCAGCAGGGGTGCCAGGAAGTCGGTGTAGGTCGAGCCCGACTCGATCCGGGTGAGCAGGAGGACGCCGACCGTGCCGATGACCATGCCGGCGCCGACCACCAGCTTCACGCCCAGCTTCGGGGCGATGCGTCCGGTGACCGCGGCACCGACGAACACGGCGCCGGCCAGCGGCAGCAGCCGGATGCCGGTCTCCAGGGCGTTGTAGCCGAGGACGAACTGCAGGAACTGGGTGGAGTAGTAGATCGAGCCGAAGGTGCCGAAGAAGAAGAACAGCACGGCGAGCATCGAGCCGCTGAAGGAACGCTCGGTGAACTTGCGGACGTTCAGCATCGGGTTCGGGTGCCTCAACTCCCAGGCCACGAAGGCCGACAGGCCCGCCCCGGCGACGACGGCCGCGGTGATCGGGCCGACGCCCCAGCCGAAGTGCGGGCCCTCGATGGTCGCGTAGACGAGCGAGCCGACCGAGATGATCGACAGCAGACCGCCGACGTAGTCGATCCGGCCCATGCCCTCCGCCTTCGACGGCGGCACCAGCAGCAGCGCCCCGACGACGCCGAGAACGGCGACGGGGACGTTCATCAGGAAGGTCGAGCCCCAGGCGTGGTTCTCCAGGAGCCAGCCGGCGGCCAGCGGGCCGGCGGCGATCGCGAGACCGGAGGTCGCGGACCAGGCGGTGATGGCCTTGGCGCGCTCGGCCCGCGGGAAGATCGCGACGAGCAGCGAGAGCGTGGCCGGCATGACGACGGCGGCGCCGACGCCCATGACGGCGCGGGCGACGATCACAAGGCTCGTCTCGTCGACCAGGCCGCCCATGACCGATCCGCCGACGAAGATCAGCAGGCCCAGCACGAGTGCGCCACGACGGCTGTACTTGTCGCCGATGGCGCCGAGCACGAGCATCAGCGCGGCGTAGGGGACGGTGTAGCCGTCGATGACCCATTGCAGGTCGCTGCTGCTCAGCCCCAGGTCCCTGGTCATGTCGGGCGCGGCCACGATGAGTGAGGTGTTCGCCATGACGACGATCAGCAGGCTCAGGCAGAGCACCAGCAGCGCCCACCAGCGCCGGGCGTAGGGCTCGGTCATCTTCTCGACGGGTGTCTTCGCAAAGAGCGGCATCGTGGGACTCCTCGGCAGGAGGGGAAGCGGGGCTTCGGGGGTGCGGATCGACGGGATCGGTGCGGGCGCGGCCAAGAGGGGCGCGGCGCCTCGGGCAGTTAATTGCCCATCGATGTGCAGACTAGTTTATTGCTCAGTGGTGTGCAACGATCGAATCGCCCTCCCCGCCGAACCGGAGGTCCGACATGACCCACGCACCCGTTCCCGCTGCCCTGGAAGGCGGTCGAACCCTGCTCACCCGGGCCCGCATTCTCGAAGCGGCTCGGCAGGAACTCGGCCGCGACCCGGACAGCGGCCTCGGCGACATCGCCGAGGCGGCGGGCGTGGTGCGCCGTACGGTCTACGGCCACTTCAACGGCCGGGCCGCACTCGTCGAGGGACTGGTGGAGGAGGCCGCGCAGGCACTGCGGCGGGCACTCGCCGCTCCGCGCGGGCAGGCGGCGGACGCCGCCGCGGAGCTGGCGCTGTTCGTCCTCGCCGTGTGGCCCGTCGGTGACCGCTACCGCATCCTGCTCCGCCTCGCCCCGCAGGACCTGGGGCCCGAGCGGGTCGTCGAAGTCCTCGCCCCCGCGCGCGACATGGCGGAGACGATCATCGCCCGAGGGCAGCGGCAGGGGGCTTTCCAGGCCGGCATCGCGCCGGTCGTG
Organism: Streptomyces sp. NPDC051913; assembly: GCF_044593635.1. Classification (NCBI taxonomy): domain Bacteria; kingdom Bacillati; phylum Actinomycetota; class Actinomycetes; order Kitasatosporales; family Streptomycetaceae; genus Streptomyces; species Streptomyces sp. NPDC051913. The sequence goes on from NZ_JBIUCI010000020.1 coordinate 67,479, forward strand.
CTGGCCCGGGCACTGGAGGGCCACCTGCTGGGGCTCCTGGACTGCGTGAACAGCGGGCTCTGGAGCGACGACGGCACGGGCACCGCGACCGCCGCCCTGATCGCGATGGGCGTGGACGCGCAGCGCGCCTCGACATGTGTCCACGGGCTCGTCCGCCCCGGAGGCGATGCCTCCTGAGCCGCTTGCCCACGCGTCACCGAGCACTTCCCAGGCACCCGAAGAGGAGAAGCGTGTACCAGTCCCAGCACGACGAGGAGTACGTCGGTGAGCCCTGCTACGGCGACGGATCCGTGTACGTCGGACCCCCGGCCCGGACCAGGCGGCGTCTGATCCTCGTCGCCGCCTCCCTGGCGGCCCTGCTCGCCGGCGCCGTCGCGGTCGACCGGATCACCGCAGGGCGCGCGGAGAGCCGTACGGCGCAAGCGTTCCAGGACGGAATGGGAACCACCGATCGGCCATCGGTGCACGTCAGCGGCTTTCCCGTGCTGACCCAGCTGGCCCGCGGCAGCCTCGACCACGTCGATCTCACCGCCCACGACATCCCGGCGAACGGCACGACCCGGCCCCTGCCGGTGACGAGGCTGACGGTCGGGATGGACGGGCTGATGACCTCGGGGAGCGCCGACGAGGCGCACGCCCGCAGCGTCGAGGCGACCGCCCATCTGTCGTACGCGGACGTGTCGAGCGCGCTCGGGGTGAAGGTGTCGCGGGGCGACGGGGCGGGTCGGGTCGACGCGACCGCGACTCTGCCCCTCGCCGGTGACGTGACCGTGAGCGCGGCCGTCTCGGCCGCGAGCGGCAACCGCGTCGCCTTCACCGACGTGCGCGCGGAGCGGGGCGACCTGCTGCCGCCGCTGAAATCACTGCTCGACAAAGCCCTGGACGAGCCCATTGCGCTGCGGAACGTTCCCCAGGGACTGCGTCTGCGTTCGGTCACCACCACCGAGGACGGGATCGACGCCCGCTTCACGGGCCGCTCGGTCACCTTCCGCCCCGAGTCGTCGTCCGGCTGAGGTCGGCCGAGGTCAGTCCAGGTCGGGCAAGGGGCGCCGGGCGGCCTCGTGGGCGTCGTCCGCCGGCAGACCCAGCATGCGCAGCACCATTTCGGCGAGGTTCACCGCCGCCTCGTCGCCGTCGACCTCGGGGCGGGCGAACCGCAGTTCCAGCAGGGCCAGCAGGGTGCCGCCGAGGGCTGTGAGGGCGACGACCGGGTCGAGGGCGGTGAAGCGGCCGGAGGCGATGCCGACCTCGAGATCGCGCAGGGCGCGTCGGGCGAGCCCGTTGTCCGCGTGGACGTGTCCGAGGCCGCGGCGGCGCAGGACCTGCATCAGCTCCGGATGGGAGTCGGCCATGCGGGCGCTGAGCCGGAAGCCGGCGGCGACCAGCTCCGCCGGGTCGTCGATCCCCGTCAGGTGCTCGTCGAAGGCCTGGCCGAACTCCTCCATGGCGTCCACCACGGCCGTCTCGAACAGTTCCGTCTTGGAGTCGAAGTGGTTGTAGAAGGAGCCGAAGCCGACGTCCGCGCGCTCGGCGATCGCCTGGATGCTCGCGCCGGTGTCCCCGGTCTCGGCGAGGATCTGCCGGGCCGCTCGTACGAGAGCCCCACGGGTCTCCGCACGACGCCGTTCGAACCGGTTGCTGGGCAGGGCTGACGTAGACATGCGCAGAGTCTAGCCGCCACGGCGATGGCGATCGCAGTCCTGATGAATTCATCATTTCCTGTCGCGAACGCCTTGACGAAGAAACTGTCACAGTTGATGATTTCCTCATTACGGCGATGTTGCTCGGAGGGCACCATGTCTGAAATCCGCGTCAACGGGGCCGATGTCATCACGGCCCACCAGGACCTCCACAGCGAGCAGGGCGCCCTGCGCGGCGAACACCCCGGCCGCTCCCGGAACCCCGTCATCAAGGTGGCCGACCTGGCCTGGCTGGAGTTCGAGAAACCCGACCTGGACCGCGCCGAGGTCTTCGCCCGCGACTTCGGGTTCGGCGTCGCGGCGCGCACCGAACGGGAGCTGTGGCTGCGCGGGACCTTCGCCGGCTCGCCCTGCATGGTGATCCGCAAGGGCCGCGTCTCCCGCTTCATCGGCCCCGCGTTCCGGGCCGCCGAGCGGGTCGACCTGGACCGGCTGGCCCGGGCCGTCGGAGCCTCGGTACGGGAAGCCGACGTTCCCGGCGGTGGAAAGGCGGTCGACCTGCTCGACCCCTCGGGCTTCCCGGTACGGGTCGTGCACTGCGGCGAACAGCTCCCGGCGCTGCCGGAACAGCGGCCGCTGCTCCTGAACTTCGGTACGGATCACCGTCGTACCGACACCACCCAGCGCCCCCCGCGCGAGCCCTCCCGCATCCAGCGGCTCGGCCATGTGGTGCTGGAGACGCGCGTGTTCGGCCGCGCCCTGGACTGGTATCTGGACACCCTCGGGATGATCGTCTCCGACTTCCTCTTCCTGGACGGACAGCGCGACCGGGGCCCCACGATGGCGTTCATCCGCTGCGACCTGGGCGGCGTACCGGCCGACCACCACACCCTGGCCATGCATCTGGGGCCGGGCACGGGCTACGTCCACTCCGCCTACCAGGTCACCGACCTGGACTCCATCGCCGCCGGCGGCGAGTACCTCAAGGAGCGGGGCTACAAGCGCAGTTGGGGCATCGGACGGCACATCCAGGGCAGCCAGCTCTTCGACTACTGGCGCGACCCCGACCGCTTCATGCTGGAGCACTTCGCCGACGGCGACCTGTTCTCCTGCGACGTCGAGCCCGGCTGGGCGCCCATGTCGACCAGCGGCCTGGCCCAGTGGGGCCCACCGGCCACCCGTGACTTCCTCGGCGCCGGCCCCTCCCCGCAACGCGTCCGCGATGTCGTCCAGGCCCTGCGCGGCGACAACGAGATGGACTCCGCACGGCTCTTCGGCCTGCTCAAGGCCGCCAACTCCTGACCCGCACCTCTGAAGAAGGCACTGACATGAGCACCAATGTCCTGCGCACCGCCGACGGCTGGTGGGCCGTCCGCGGCGACCGGGCCGTCCCGGTCGACACCAAGGCCGTGACCACCGCCGAACTCCTGGCCGGCCGCGCCGCGGTCCGCGCCGCCGCCACCTCCGGCGAGCCGGGCACCCCGCTCGCCGATCTGGTCGCGCTCTCGCCGGTCACCACGCCCTGCCGGGTGGTCGCCCAGATGGTCAACTACCGCAGCCACGCCCGCGATTCAGGCTTCAAGGGAGAGATCCCGCCCGCCTTCTTCCGCAAGGCCTCCGGCTCGGTCAGCGGCCCCGCCGAGGCCGTCGTCCGCCCCGCACACGTGACACTCCTCGACTACGAGATAGAACTCGGGCTCGTCATGGGCGCCCCCCTGCCCGTCGGCACCGTGGTCGAGGAGCGGGACCTGCCGTCGTACGTCGCCGGACTGGTCATCACCAACGACATCAGCGCCCGCGAGGTGCAGCTGACCAAGACCCAGTTCTACGAGAGCAAGTCCTACCCCACCTTCACGCCGACCGGCCCGTACCTGTCCCTCCTGGAGCCCGACGACTTCGCCCATCTCCTCGATCTGCGACTGAAGTTGAGCGTCAACGACGAGCTGCGCCAGGACCGCACCCTGGCCGACATGATCGTCCGCCCGGCGCAGGCGCTCACCCTCCTCGCCCGGTTCCAGACCCTGGACGCCGGCGACCTGCTGCTCACCGGCACGCCCGGCGGCACCGCGCTCAAGGCGCCACCCAAGGCCGTCGAGAAGATCGGCGCGCTGCTCCCGCCCGCCGTGAAATGGAAGGCGTTCTTCAAGAGCCAGGCCAAGAACCCGCACTACCTCCGTGCCGGAGACATGATCACGGCGGCGATCGCGACCCCGGACGGCCGCATCGACCTCGGCGAGCAGCGCACGCCCGTCGCGGACGCGAACTGACACCCGGGGTGAGCCGCACATGAACGTCGACGACACCATACGTGTGCCCGTCGTGATCGTCGGAGCCGGGCCGGTCGGTGTGACCGCCGCCCTTCTCCTGGCCCGGCGCGGAGTCCGCAGCGTCGTCCTCGAACGCCACCGGGACGTCTACCCCCTCCCGCGGGCCGTCGCAGCCGACGACGAGATCCACCGGATCCTCCAGGCCGCGGGGGTCGGGGAGGAGTTCACCGCGATCTCCCGTCCGGCGGGCGGGCTGCGGCTGCTGGACGCCGGGCACCGGGTGATGGCCGAGTTCCGGCGCTCCCCGCACGGCCACCACGGCTATCCGCAGTCCAGCATGTTCGACCAGCCCGAACTGGAACGCGTACTGCGCGACGCCCTGGCCCGGCACCCGGAATGCGAGCTGCGGGGCGGGGTCGAGGTCACCGGCGTCGGCCCGGACAGCACGGGCCCCGTGCGCGTGACCTACCGCGCCGACGACGGCGAGCACGAGCTGTGGGCCGACGCGGTCCTCGGCTGCGACGGCGCGGGCAGCCTCACCCGCGAGGCGATCGGCGGCGTCTGGGAGGATCTGCGCTTCGAGGAACGCTGGACCGTCATCGACGCCGAGACGACGGCCCCCGTCCGTTGCTGGGAGGGCGTGGACCAGGTCTGCGACCCGGAACGCCCGGGCACCTTCATGCGGATCAACGACATCCGCTACCGCTGGGAGTTCAGGATCCGGGAAGGGCAGGAGACGGTCCGCGAACTGATCGCCCCCTGGCTCTCGCCCTCGTACGACGGGGACTTCGAGGTCGTCCGCGAGACGCGGTACACCTTCCGGGCCCGCGTCGCCGACCGCTGGCGCAGCGGCCGGGTCTTCCTGCTCGGCGACGCCGCCCACCTCACCCCGCCGTTCATCGGACAGGGCCTGTGCTCGGGACTGCGGGACGCCTACAACCTCACCTGGAAGCTCGCCCGGGTGCTCCAACAGGGTGGCAACGAAAGGCTGTTGGACACCTATGAGCGGGAACGCAGACCGCACGCCCGGCATGTGGTCCGCCTCGCGGTCGCCATGGGCTGGGCCATGACCGGCGGCCAGGACCGGGCCGCCGCGCTGCGCCGCCGGGCACTGGCCGCCGCCTGCCGCATACCCGGCCTGACCGAACTCGCCGGGCGCGACCTCAGCCCGCCCCTGACCGCCGGACCGCTGGTGCGGCGAGGTGTGCGCCGGGGCCTGGCAGGTACGCACTGCCCCAACCGTGGGTGAGCGTCGGCGGCCGGCGCACCCGGCTCGACGAGGTGCTCGGCGATTCCTTCGCCGTACTGACCGCCACCGAACCCGGCCCCGCCCTGACCGCGCTCGCCCACGGTCTGGGCGTGGACGCGGTCGCGGTGACCGCCCTCGGCGACGACGGCACACTCGCCGCCTGGCTGCGCTCCGGACGCGCGGACGCGGTCCTGCTGCGGCCGGACCGCGTCGTCATGGACGTCATCCCGACAGGTGGCCGGGACTTCACGGCCACCGCCGACTGGGCATCCCTTCTGCACACCACACGAAGCCCCGTTCCCTCCGAACGAACGGCCCCGAAAAGCCTGTTGAGGAGCACGACGCGATGAGCACGCCCTTCTTCACACCCGATCCGGAGACGGCGGCCGCCAGTCGCATCGCGGACTTCGCCCACTACGTCGGCGTGGACGACACCGACTACGCCGCCCTGCACCGCTGGTCCGTCACCCACCTGGAAGGCTTCTGGGGCGCGGTGTGGGACTACTTCCACATCGACGCCGACACCCCCTACGAACAGGTCCTGACCGAGGAACGGATGCCCGGCGCCCGCTGGTTCCCCGGCGCCACCCTCAACTACGCCCTCCACGCCCTGCGCAAGGTCAGGGACGACGAGGCGGCGATCGTCGCCCTCGACGAGACCGGCTCCGGGTACGAGGTGACCGGCGGGCGGCTGCGGGACCTGGTCGCCTCCGTCGCCGCCACCCTGCGCGACCTCGGCGTCGGCAAGGGCGACCGGGTCGTCGGCTACCTGCCCAACACCCCGCACGCCGTCGTCGCGTTCCTCGCCGCCGCGAGCCTGGGCGCGGTCTGGTCGGTGTGCGGGCAGGACTACGCACCCAAGGCCGCCGCCGACCGCTTCGCCCAGCTCGAACCCACCGTGCTGATCGCCGCCGACGGCTACCTCTTCAACGGCACCACCCACGACCGGCGTGACGCCGTCCTCGAACTGGCCGGTGCGCTGCCGACGTTGAAGGCGACCCTGCTGGTCGACCACGTCGGTCTGCCCTGGCCGACCCGGGCCTACCCGACGCTGGTCGTGCCCTGGGAGGACGCCTCGACCCGCACCGAGCAACTCAGCTGCGTACCGGTGCCGTTCGACCACCCCCTGTGGATCGTCTTCTCCTCCGGCACCACGGGCCTGCCCAAGGGCATCGTCCACGGCCACGGCGGGGTGCTCCTGGAACACCTCAAAACCCTCGGCCTGCACTCCGACCTGGGCCCGGAGGACCGCCTCCTCTGGTACACCACCACCCACTGGATGATGTGGAACCTGGTCGTCTCCACCCTCCTGACCGGCGCCACGACCTGCACCTACGACGGCAGCCCGGCCCCCTTCGCCCGACCCGACGTCCTGTGGCAGCTGGCCGCCCGCCACCGCGTCACCGTCTTCGGCACCAGCCCCCAGTACCTGCTGGGCATGGCCAAGTTCGGCATCGACCCCTCGGTGCACGACCTGTCGTCGATCCGCGTGGTCGGCTGCACCGGCTCCGCCCTGCCCGCCTCCGCCTACCCGTGGGTCCGCGACCAGGTGGGGGAGAGGGTGCTGCTGGCCTCCATCAGCGGCGGCACCGACATCGTCTCCGGCTTCGCGGGCAGCGCGCCCAACACCCCGGTCTGGGCGGGGGAGTTGTCCGCACCGCACCTGGGCGTGGCGCTGGCCGCCTACGACGCCGAGGGCCTGCCCGTCACCGGCCGGGTCGGCGAACTGGTCGTCACCCGCCCCATGCCCTCCATGCCGCTGTACTTCTGGAACGATCCCGACGGCACCCGTTACCGCGACGCCTACTTCTCCTCGTACCCCGGCATCTGGCGGCACGGCGACTGGATCACCCTCACCGACCACGGCTCGGTGATCGTGCACGGCCGCTCGGACAGCACGCTCAACCGCAACGGGGTCCGCCTCGGCAGCGCCGACATCCATGACGTCGTCGAGCGCCTCCCCGAGGTCGCCGAGGCGCTGGTCATCGGCGCGGAGGAGCCGGACGGCGGCTACTGGATGCCGCTGTTCGTGGTCCCGGCGCCCGGCGTGACACTGGACGACGCCCTGCGCGACAGGATCCGCGACGCCGTCCGTACGGGCGCCTCACCGCGCCATGTCCCCGACGAGGTGATCGAAGTGCCGGGCATCCCGCACACCCGTACCGGAAAGAAGCTGGAGGTCCCGGTCAAGCGGCTGCTCCAGGGCGCGCCGGTCGAGCAGGTCGTCAACCCCGCCACCGTGGACGCCCCCGAGCTCATCGACCACTACGCGCGACTGGGCGCCGAGCGTCGCGCGGGCAGGACCAGCGCATGACGCCGGTCATGCGCCAGGCGGCGGCCCATCTCGGAATGTCGACCCGCCTCTACCGTGTCGTCGGCGCGCTGGAGGTGGCCGGCGTCGCCGGTCCGCCGACGGGGCTGCCCTGGACACCGCTGGGCGGCGCCGGGCGCCGGCAGCCCCCGGTGAGGGCGGCGGCTGCCCGCACCGGCGTCAGGCCTCAGGCGCGACTCGGCCGCCCTCGGCGTCGCTCCTCCGGGGCTGCCTCTGCGTCGCGGCCCAGGTCGCCAGCAGGGTGAGGCCGTCCGCGCTGGGCGTTCCGGGAACCGCGGTGTAGGTGGTGATGGAGACGTGCGGGTCTCCGGGCAGGGCGAAGTCGTCGTACGCGAGGTCCATCCTGCCGATGGCCGGGTGATGGACGACCTTGCGCCCGCGCGAGTGTCGGCGCACGTCGTGCCGGGCCCACCGGGTGCTGAAATCGGTGCTGTGTGTGGAGAGCTCCCCGATGAGTCCGGTCACCTGCCGGTCCAGCGGGTCGCGCCCGGCGGTCGCGCGGAGTATCGCGACCACCTGGTCCTTCGCCTCGTCGAGGTCGGTGTAATAGGCCTGCGCACGTGGGTCGAGGAACACGAATCTGGCGAGGTTCGGCACCTGCCCGCCCGCGGTGAACAGGTCGGCGTACAGGGCGCGGCCCAGTTCGTTGGCCGCCAGGAGATCGAGACGCCCGTTCTGGATGACGGCGGGCACGCTCATGGAGTCGAGTACCTGCTGTACGGACGCGGTGATGGGCGAGGTGCGCTGAGGGCGTTTGCGGCGTGCGCCGGGTGCGACGTTGCGGGCCAGGTCGTACAGGTGGGCGCGCTCGTCGTCATCCAGGTGCAGCGCACCGGCGACCGCGTCGAGGACACTCTCGGACGCGCCGCCGATCCGGCCGCGCTCCATCCGGGTGTAGTACTCGACGCTGAGGCCCGCGAGCATCGCCACTTCCTCGCGCCGCAGCCCCTGGACGCGGCGGTGACCTGCGACGTAGGGGAGCCCGGCCTGCTCGGGTGTGATCCTCGCCCGGCGGCTCATGAGGAACCCTCTGATCTCCTGCTGGAACTCCATGGCTTCCAGGCTAGGGCGCCTGTTCCGGGTGTGGGGGTCCCTGACAGTGCCTGGCACGCGTGCGCGATGCGCGGGACGGTAGCTCGGTACCTGAGAAGAGCCGTGCGAAAAGGAACGTCAGCACATGCGTGGAACAGTCATTCATGCCCCGGGCGACATCCGGGTCGAGGAGCGTGAGAACCCCACGATCGTCGCGCCGACGGACGCGATCGTCCGTGTGTCCGCCAGTTGTGTGTGCGGCTCGGACCTGTGGGACTACCGAGGCGTCAACAAGGTGGCCCAGCCGACCCCGATGGGGCACGAATACGTCGGTGTCGTCACCGAGATCGGCGCCGAGGTCAAGAACATCGAGGTGGGTGACTTCGTCGTCGGTTCGTTCATGGCCTCGGACAACACCTGCGAGATCTGTGAGGCCGGCTACCAGTCACGGTGCGCGCACGGCGAGTTCGTCGGCGCCGGCGGGGCGCAGGCGGAGTACCTGCGGGTTCCGCTGGCCGACGGCACCCTCGTCGCCACGCCCACCGTGCCGGACGACGACCTGATCCCCTCGCTGCTGGCCGCCTCCGACGTGCTCGGGACGGGCTGGTTCGGCGCGGTGGCCGCCGAGGCCGGGCCGGGCAGGACCGTGGCCGTGGTCGGCGACGGAGCCGTGGGCCTGCTCGCGGTCCTGGCCGCGAAGCAGCTGGGCGCCGAGCGCGTCATCGCGATGTCGCGGCACGCGTCGAGGCAGCAGCTCGCCCGAGAGTTCGGCGCGACCGACATCGTGGCGGAGCGCGGCGACGAGGGCGTCGCCAGGATCAAGGAGCTGACCGGCGGATACGGCGCCCACAGCGTGATCGAGGCCGTCGGCACCCAGGAATCGATGATGCAGGCCATCCGCGCCACCCGCCCCGGCGGGCACGTGGGATACGTGGGTGTGGCCCACGGGGTGGAGCTGCCGGGCGAGGAACTGTTCTTCGCCGAGGTGCACCTGCACGGCGGGCCCGCTCCGGTGCGCCGGTTCCTGCCCGAGCTGATCCAGCTCATCTGGGACCGCGAGATCGACCCGGGCAAGGTCTTCGACCTCACCCTCCCGCTCGATCAGGCCGCGGAGGGCTACCGGGCGATGGACGAGCGCCGCGCCATCAAGACCCTGCTCAAGCCCTGACCCCTCACCCCCTCCTTCCAGCCGCTCTCGCCGGGCCTCTCGACATTCCCAGGCCGGTCGCGAGACCCGATCTCGAACTCGACGGAGAACCCCATGAGCCCCATGAACCCCACGAACCTCATGAATCCCACCTACGACTTCTCCGGGCAGGTGGCCCTGGTCACCGGCGCCGCCTCCGGCATGGGCCTGGCGGCCGCCCGCGCCTTCGCCGACTCCGGCGCGGCCGTGGTGCTGGCCGACCGCGACCACGACGCCGCCCACAAGGCAGCCGAGGAGATCACCGGCCGCGGCGGCCGGGCGATCGGCGTGGCCTGCGACGTCACCGACGAACAGCAGGTGGAAGCGGCCGTGCGGCGCGCGGTCACCGAGTACGGCCGTCTGGACATGGCGTTCAACAACGCCGGCGTCCAGGCACCCCCGACCGACGCCGCCGACGAGACGGCCGATGCCTTCGACCGGGTCAACGCCGTCAACCTGCGCGGCGTCTGGGCGGCGATGAAGCACGAACTGCGACAGATGCGGGAGCAGGGCAGCGGCACCATCGTCAACTGCTCCTCCCTGGGCGGGCTCGTCGGGCTGCCCGAGCGCGCGGCCTACCACGCCTCCAAGCACGGCGTCATCGGCCTGACCCGCAGCGCGGCCGTCGAGTACGCGCCCCGAGGCGTCCGTATCAACGCCGTGTGCCCCGGCGTCATCGACACTCCGATGGTCGCCGACATGGTCGAGAACCAGGCCGACGCCATGGCCGCGATCATGAAGGAACAGCCCATCGGGCGGCTGGGACGGGCCGACGAGGTCGCGGCCGTCGTCCTGTGGCTGTGCAGCCCCGGCGCGAGCTTCGTCACGGGAACCGCTCTCCCGGTCGACGGCGGTTTCACCGTCCACTAGGCGTCCCCACGGGTCAGCCGCGTCCGCGCAGCCAACGCAGCGCCGCTGCCTCCTGATGAGGCCCGCCACCCTCGTGGCCGTTGAACTCGTAGACGTTGATCTCCTTGTCCGGGTGGGGCCAGGCGTTGAAGGCGGCGAAGACCGTGGAGGGCGGGGAGACCTGGTCCTCCAGAGCGGTGGAGAACAGGGCCGGAGCCTGGGCGCGGGCGGCGAAGTGGACGCCGTCGAAGTAGGAGAGGGTCGCGCGGACCTGCGCCACGCGGGTGCGGTGGACGCGGAGGTAGTCGGCTATCTCGCGGTACGGGGTGCTGTGGGTGACGGCCAGGGCGCGCGGGAAGTCGCAGAGGAACGGGACGTCCGCGAGGGTGGCGCCGAGGTCGGGGATCAGACCGCTCGCCGCGAGCGCGATGCCCGCGCCCTGGCTGCCGCCGGCGAGCGTGGTGCGCGAGGCGTCCGTCAGGGGGTGCGAGCGAGCCGCCTCCACGGCGCGGACGGCGTCCGTGAAGACACGGCGGTAGTAGTAGTCGTGCGGCGACTCGATGCCGCGCGTCATGCAGCCGGGGTACGAGGGTCCCGAACCCACCGGGTCCGGGGTGTCCCCGCCGGCCATGCGCGCGCCCTGTCCGCGGGTGTCCATCACGAAATGGGCCCGGCCCGTGGCGGGCCAGAGCAGATGCATGTGGGGCAGGCCACGGTCACCTCCGTAACCGACGAACTGGACCACCAGGGGCACGGGGGTGCTCGTCCCGGCGGGAAGCGTCAGCCAGCCTCTCACCGGGTGGCCGCCGAATCCGCTGAAAGTCGCGTCGTACACGTCGACCGTCGTCAGACCTGTGTCGACGGGTTCGAAACGCGCGTCGAGCGGATACTGGCGCGCCTCCTTCAGGGTGTGCTGCCAGAACGCGTCGAAGTCGGCGGGTTCCGCGGAGCTGCCGCGGTAGGCGCGGAGTTCGTCGAGCGGGAGGTCGAACTGGACCATGGTGGCTGCCTTTTGGGTGGTGAGACGGGGTTGCGGGGCGGGCGGGAGTGAGCCCACCCGCCCCGGGACTGCGGTGTCGCGTCCCCGGTCAGCGCACCTGACGCGCCGGGACCAGGCCCTGGTCCGCCAGATCGCCCAGGACCAGTCCGGCGAACGTCGTCGCCCCGGAGACCGACGTGTGCGTGTTGTCGCCGTTGACGTCGGTCAGATAGAGGTCCTTGGACGCCTCGACGCCCAGGCCCTCGACGAGGTCCCTGCTCATCTGCGTGAGATCCACCAACGGGACGTCCAACTCCTTGGCGAGGGAGCGCATTTCGTTCGGCAGGTCCGCTGCCATCACATGCAGCGCCACGGAGTTGAGCGTGCCGTCCGAGTTGAAACGCCGGCGGACGATGGGGGTCACGAAGACGGGCTGGCCGCCCTGTGCCCGGACCCGTTCGGCCATGGCCGTCAGATTGGCGCGGTAGTCGTCGGCGGTGGTCGTCTTGTCGTTGTGGGCGAGCTGGATGAGGACCAGGTCACCCGCGCGGATCTCCGTCTCCAGCTGGTCGAACAGGAGCGGGTTCGCCAGGAAGGAGACCGTGCTCTCGCCCGAGTCGGCGTGGTTGGCGACCGAGATGCCGCGGCGCAACAGCTGGGGGAGTTCCTGGCCCCAGCCGGTGTACGGCTCCAGCGGCTGGTCGCAGACGGTGGAGTCACCGGCGAGCAGGATCTGGCGGGCATGCGTGGCGGGGGTGACGTCGAGGCCCGCGAGCAGCGGGGCCGAGCCTTCGAAGCGCAGGTCGAGGCCGGGGCTGCCGATCTCGCCGGTCGGCTCGCCCTCCACGGCACGGACATCGACCGTGAAGCTGCGGTAGGCCCGGTCGCCGGCCGTGGTGGCGGTCTCGCCGAGTACCGCGCGGCGCTGCTCCGCGCTGATGGAGGTGCTGCCCGCCGTGTCGCCGCCGAGCAGTGCGGAGACGTCGTAGGTGCCCGGCGGGACGTCGAAGTGGCAGACGATGGGCGCGGTGCCCGTGCAGTGGGACGCCAGGGAGTGCCGGTGGAGTCCGTGGGCGGAGGCGGGCTGGGCCGTGACGGCGGTGAGCGCGGTGAGGGCGGTCAGCAGCGCGAGGCCGCCGGCGGACGTGCGGGCAGGGCGGAGCGAACCCATGGTGAGTGTCCTTCCGGAAGGGGTGTGGGTGCGGTGAGCGGCGGAGGCGGTGTGTCCGGGCCGGGTCAGCGGGCTTCGAAGGCGCCCAGGTCCGGTGCCGCGCCGCGGTAGGGCAGGCCGACGTCGGTGCCCTGGTCGACGAGGGTGCTGGTCCCCGAGAGACGGAAGGCGGGCAGGACGGGCAGCCCGCCGTCGGCGTCGCGGGGCGCGTCCCAGCCGGACGTGGACACGCTCTTGAACTGGCTGTCGGACACCGTGACGTTCAGATCCCAGGTGTTGTGGGAGGAGTCCGTCCCCGCCGTGTTCGAGGTGAGCGTGCCCCCGTAGGCGATGTTGTTGCGCAGGACTCCCAGGCCGGTGCTGGTGCCGTCGGGGGCGACGCCGAGCATGTTGAAGTCGGGGTGATTGGCGTAACCGGTGTTGTTGAAGTAGTCGTTGGCGACGGTGTGGTGGTTGGCGTAGATGCCGGACGCCCGGTTGGCGAAGGCGACCGCGTTGCGGACGGTGTGCTTGGCGCCGCCTTCGACGTAACCGCCGCCGTAGCCACCGGCTTTGAAGCCGACGCCGTTTCCCGCGGCTGTGGTGGTCTGCGGTAGGTAACCGTTGCGCCAGGACCAGGAGTTGTCGATGGTGACGGACGAGAACGCGCGGATCAGGTCGAAGCCGTCGTCGGAGTTCCACCAGGCCCGACAGCCCCGGAACACGTTGCCGGCATTGCCCGCCGGGATGTGGGCGCCGAAGCCGTCGGCGTTCTCGCCCGCACCGCCGGAGCTGTGGGCGTCGTAGTTGTCGTGGGAGTCCGAGTTCAGGACGAGGTTGCCGCCGCCGTTCTGGATGAACAGGCCGGGCCCCATGTTGTCGTGCAGATCGAGGCGTTCGAAGGTGTTGTGGCTGCCGGAGATCCAGACGCCCCAGGACTCGTGGTTGAGTTCGTTGTTCTGCGGGACACCCTTCACCTCCAGCCCCCTGAGGTGCAGGTGGTCGGCCGTGACGTCGAATCCCTTGATGCGGCAGTCGTCGCGCATGGCGGAGAAGTCGAAGACGGGGGTCTCGCCGGGGTAGGCCCAGTAGCGGATGGGGGCCGCCGCCGTGCCGCTCCTGTTCAGGGTGATCGCGTCGACCCGCGCTGTCCGGCTCGCGCAGGCGCTGTCGGCCCGGGTGTAGGCGTAGGTGCCGCCGCGGAAGTACACCGTGTCGCCCGGCCGCACGACACTCTGTGCGTGGGCCAAGCTCGCCCAGGGGGCCGACTTCGACCCGGATGCGTTGTCACTGCCGGTGGGGGAGACGTAGTGGACCTGAGCCGTCGCGCCGTGCGCCGAGGGCGGGACGACGACGCAGGCGGCGGCGCACACGGCGGCGGCCGCGAAGGTGCGGGGCGGGGTGATCCATGTGCTTCTCCTGCGCCTGTGTGTCACATCTACTCCTTTGTAGACGGGTGGGGTGGGGGACCGAGGCAGATCAGGGCCGCACGGACTCAGGAACTCGGGTGGGCGCCGCAGGAGGCTCGGATCACGAGTGACGGCTGGAGATGGACCTGTCGCACGGGTGGCGGGGTGGTCCCGTGCGCGGCGTGTTCCAGACGGTCCAGCAGCAGGCCGGCCGCCTGGCTGCCGACCGCGTGTTTGGGCGGCGCGACCGCGGTGAGGGGTACGTCCGCGAGTTCGGCGATCTCGTCGTCGTAGGCGATCAGGGCGAGGTCGTCCGGAGCGCGCAGACCGCGGGACGCCATGCGGCTCAGCAGTTCGATGGCGTCGTGGTCGGAGTGCACCAGCGCGGCCCGGACGCCCGTGTCGCGGCAGGTGTCGAGGAAACTGTCGTAGTGCGGCGCCGACTCGGCCGCCCCCCGTGCCGGCCGCCCGCTGTCCACCACCGGCACCCCGGGTGCGAGCCCGAGGTGGCGCACCGCGGCGGAGTGTCCCTGGCGCAACAGGGCAGCGGTGGGGCTGCCGTTGGTGAACAGGGCCACCCGGTCGTGGCCCAGCTCGGCGAGGTGCCGGATCGCCGCGTAGACGCCCTGGCGGTGATCGGTGACGGCGAACTCGCAGGGCAGGAACGGATTGGGCGGTCTGCGTTCGATGAGGGCGAACGGCAGGCCCGTGGCCGCGAGTCGGGCGTACGTGTCGGAGGCGAGCCCGTGGCCGTGCGCGGAGGCGATCAGCAGTCCCGAAGCGCCCGAGTGGTGCAGTTCGTCGATGCGCTGGGCGTCATGCTCGTGGGCGTAGCCGCTGAGGCCGATGACGACCCGGGCGCCGCGTCGCGCGGCCTCCGCCTGCACGCCGTCGATCACCTGGGGGTAGTAGTAGGTGGCCGACGGCACGATCAGGCCGAGGACGTGGGTCTGCGCGTGCCGTGTCGCAGGGGGCACGGACGAGGGGCGAGGGTCGCCGGCGGTGGTGTCGGCCGGCAGTGCGCCTCCTCGGACGCGGACGACGAGCCCTTGGCGCTCCAGGTCGATGAGGTCCCGGCGCACCGTCGCCCGGGACACGCGCAGCAGCGCGGCGAGATCGATCACCTTGCGTCCGCCGCACCTCTCGAGCGCGGTGACGAGCTGCTTGCGCCGGGAGTCGACGAGTACGTCGGGCATGGTTCCTCCGTCCGTGGCGGGGACCTTGGGTGCGGGGGCGTGGCTAGGCCGTGTCTTTCGGATCATCCCGGGGCCGCGGGGCACCGGTGCAGCACCGTCGCTCCGAGTCGGGCTGATCCGAAAGACACGGGCTAGCCGATCGCGTTCCCCACGAGGGCCAGGCACTGGATCGCCGCCAGGCCGTACTGCGCGCTGGCGTTGGTGGACAGTGGGGCCTCGTCGACGGGGTTGAGCACGTCGGGCCCCTCGTAGTGCCTGGTGGCGAAGGAGAGGCTGTCGGGGTAGCCGGCCGCGCCCTTGCGCAGCTCGGTCACGGCCCGCGTGGCGAGCGCGCTGTCGTCGAGCTGCTTCGCCGCGTAGGCGGTGGCGCGGGAGTAGGCCTGGCCGAGGTTGAGGCTGCCCCAGCTGGATCCTGTGGTGGCGATCTGGTCGGCCTTGGTGCCGTTGTAGAGGCGGCAGAACTCGACCCACTTGGCCTTGACCTCCGGGAGGTCCACCAGGTCGATCAGTTCGGTCATCACTTCGACGAGGCCGAACACACTGCTCAGCGCGCCGACGGAGACGGACTTCTCGGTGGGGCCCGTATAGGTGCCGTCGGTGAGGTTGTAGCGGATGTCGCCGCCCTGCGCCCAGCCGTTGGGCAGGGCCGCGATGGTGGTGGCGCTGTTGATCAGTTTGGTCTTCGCGATCGGGTCGCCGCCTCGCTCCCACTCCGCGAGCCACGCCATCGCCAGCGCCCCCCAGTCGGTGGTGGTGCTGATGCCCAGCGCCGCCGGGTCGGGTTCGTAGGCTCCCTCGCGGATCTTGCGCCCGGGGTCCAGGGCCAGGAAGGTCCGATCGGAGTCGACGAGGTCGTGCAGGATGTCGCCGATGCGTTCGTCGGCGGTGAGGAAGTAGTGGAAGCGCCGGTAGGCGGCGTTGCTGATGCGGACCTGCTTGGCGCTGTCGCCCCAGTGCATGACGCCGTGCCGGGTGCCGAGTCCGGCGTACTTGCCGAGGTGGTAGACGTCGACCTCGCTGGTGTGCCGGCTCATCGCCTCGACGAAGCGGAACGCGGTGGCGTCGCCGGTGCGCAGGTAGTGGTACCACAGCCACATGTCCGTGGACAGCTCGGAGTTGTCCCAGGCGTAGCCGCCGATGTCGTAGCACCAGGTGTGCCGGGTGCCGTCGTAGGTGTGCATGATGTCGCCGAAGTCCCAGAAGCCGTACCAGGAGCGCTGGTCGACCTGCTCGCGGTGGTAGGTGTGCATCTGCTGGAGGCGGTCCTCGATGGTCTTCTTGGCGGCCGTCGAGCGGTCGACCGGGCTCCAGGAGCCGAACACGCCCGCGGAGTGCAGGTGTTGGGGGCTGCTGACGAGCAGGGGCGGGGTGGCGTTGGCGGCGGCGAGCTCGGAGAACCGCTCCGCGGTGGGTGTGGCGTCCAGGGCCCAGAACGTCAGCTCCGTGGTGCGGGCGACGCCGTAGGGACTGCCGAAGCCGGGCTCGTAGTCCTCGTAGGTGATCTCCAGCGCGTCCAGCTGCTTGTCGTAGGTGTCCTCGCCCATGCCGTCGTGGTAGAAGCGCAGGTCCATCGCCCCGGCGCGGGGGGACCACATCCAGACCGTGGCGGTGGCGGTGTCGCTCGCCGCGCCGGTGATCTCCAGCTCGGTGGGGTGCAGTTGCCAGAAGTTGCGCATGCCGAAGGCGAGTCCGCCGGTGGGGGAGCCGACGTAGGCCAGGCCCTCGGCGCGCTTGCCGCCGTCGGACCGGATCCAGGAGTGGCCTTCCTTGGTCCGCTTGCGGATCTCGAAGCCGTGCGCGCTGAGCTGGGACAGGCGGTAGTCGCCCCAGGCGGGGATCCACTGGAGCCGGCTGGTGACCCGGGTGTCCCAGGTCGAGGTGTCCGGGGTGGCCTTGCCCTGGTACTGGGCGGCGCGTACGGCGGCGCCGGGGTCGCGGCGCAGACCGGTGACGCCCTGGACCGCCTCGGCGAGGACGCCCTTTCCGTCGCCGGCGAAGCGGACGTGCCGGTTGTGGAGCTCGCCGCGCATCGGGACGGAGAAGCGCACCGCGAGCCCGTCGATGAAGTCCTTCTGCTCGTTGCCGTCGAAGACGAAGGTGTGCACGACGCGGATGGCGTCCGACCCGGCGTAGAGGTAGAAGCGGACGGTGAACGGGAGCCAGGAGCGCAGCCCCTTGCGGTGCTTGCCCTCGACCCGGACGACGGCCCGGACGGGACCGTCCTGTTCGATGTGGACGGCCTTCACGGTGCTGGTGAACGTTTCGGATCTGACGGTGCTGGACTCGCCGGGCGCGCTGTCCTGCCGGGAGGCGATGAGCCGGCCGGAGGTGGCGATCTCGGTGCCTGCGCGCTTGATGGACTTGATCAGGTCGTTGCCGGACTTTCCGAAGGTGACCTGGACGACGCCGGTGTCGACGACGACCGTGCCGCTGTCGCCGGTGACGCGTACCGGCTTCTCGGGGGCCTGGGGGCTGCCCGCTTCCAGCCGGTAGGTCTCCCCGCGGGGCGCCGAGTCGGCGACGGCGTGGGCCGTCCACTTCACGGAACCGTCCGGCCACCAGCCCGTGGGCCATGTCTGCACGGGCACCTGGGTGCCTGAGTCGCTGGTCAGGGAGAAGGGCTGGTCCGCGGCGAAGGCTCCGCGTGGCCAGGGGACGCCCCAGGTGGTGCCGGCGGCGAGCTCCGCGGGGGTGCCGCCCTCCAGCCAGCGCAGGGTCACCGGGTCATGGCCGGTGAGGCCGGCGGCCCGGGCCCCGTCGCCGGCCGCCGCGGGTGCGGCGTGCGCCGTTCCCGACTGCGAGGCCAGCAGGACGGTGGCACCGCTTGCCGCGGCCGAGGCGAGGACGGCGCGTCTGCTGATGTGAACCACGGTGTGCGACTCCTTGAAGGCAGGGGTGAGGGGGCGTGCCAGGACCATGTCGCTTAAAACGTTTTCAGTGCATGCATGCGGGGGCTAGGAGGCTATGAGGGGCAATACAGGGAAGTCCTTGCGGGCCAGGAGTGGAATCGTTTGCGGCTCGATCCGACTCCGGCGGGCTGACGGTGGACATGCTTACACCAGTTGGATCGGATGAACCAGACCTGACGCCGAGGTTCACAGCGGGTGCGCGTCGCACCGGCGCGAACGGCGTCCTGAGCGGGGCCGGTTGCAGCAAAGTGAAGCAAGAGGAACGCATGCTGGCCCTTTTCCCGTGCCGGCTGTTCAATCTGTGCAGGGCCCGCAGATGCCGCTTCTCCATGTGCCCTCTCCCCGCAACCTCCTGTCAGGGAAGACCCATGCCATTCGACGTTTCCCCGTCCGCCCGGCTGTTGTTCCAGGGCGACAGCATCACCGCCGCCGGCCGCGATCCCGCCGACGGACTGAGCCTGGGGCACGGCTATGTCGCCGCCGTGGCACGGCACTTCGCGGCCTCGGGCGCGACCCCGGACATCCTCAACCGTGGTGTCAGCGGCCATCGCACCGCGGACCTGCGCGTCCGCTGGGAACGCGACGCCGTCGCCCTCGAACCCGACGTGCTGTCCGTGCTGATCGGCGTCAACGACACCTGGCGCCGCTACGACGCCCAGGACCCCACGTCGACGGCCGACTACGCCCGCGACTACCGCGAACTGCTGCTCCCGTTCCAGGCAACCGGCACCCGGCTGGTGCTGGTGGAGCCGTTCCTGATTCCCGTACGCCGCGAGCAGTGGGCCTGGCGTCAGGACCTCGATCCGCGCATCCACGTGGTCCGGCGCCTGGCCGCCGAGTTCGACGCGGCCCTGCTGGCGGCGGACGGGCTGCTGAACCAGGCGGCGCGGGAGGCCGGGGACCCCACGCTGATCAGCGAGGACGGGGTGCATCTCACCTCGCGGGGGCACGAGGTGCTGGCCGCTGCCTGGACCGGTCTGGTCCGTGTTGGCTAGCGCCGCGCGTCCGCCGGCCGCGTCGTCCGGCGCCCCGCGTCCGCGCGCCGCGGTGGTGCTCTCGCGAGCCCTGCGGGAGGAGGTCTTCGGCCCGGCCGCGTGGGCGGAACTGACCGGCCTGGTCGACCTGGTGACCGACTGCTCCGATGGCGCCGACCTGGTCGTACACCCGCTGCGCGGCGAGGTCGAAGTCCTCGTCACCTCCTGGGGTGCGCCTCCGCTGACAGCCGGGCTCCTCGCCGAACTCCCACGGCTGCGCACCGTGTTGCACGCGGCCGGGTCCGTGCGCCGCATCGCCACCGACGCGCTCTGGGAGCGTGGGATCACCGTGGTGTCGGCGGCCGACGCCAACAACGAGCCGGTCGCCGAGTACGTGTACGCCCAGACCGTCCTCGCGCTGAAGGACGTGCACCGACGCTCCCGGCGGATCGTCGCCGACCGGGCACTGCCCCCGCTGGACGGCGTCCCGGGTATCCGTGAACAGACCGTCGGGCTGGTCTCGTTCGGCTCTGTCGCCCGCAAGACCGCGCAACGGCTGCACCGGCTCGACGCCCGGATCCTGGCCTGGGACCCGTACCTGGACGACGACGCGTTCCGGGCGGAGGGCGTGACCAGGGTGGCCGAGCTGTCCGAACTGGCCGCGAGATCGCGGGTGCTGAGCATCCATACGCCGCTCATCGCGGGCCGCACGGAGGACCTCGTCGGGGAAGACCTGCTGCGGCTGCTGCCCCCATGGGCGACCCTCATCAACACCGCGCGCGGAGCCGTGATCGACGAGGCGGCCCTGCTCCGGGTCCTCGTCGAACGGCCCGACCTGTTCGCCGTGTTGGACGTCACCCGAGCCGAGCCCCCGGAGCCGGAATCGGCCCTCTACGCCCTGCCGAACGTCCTGCTCACCGGGCATGTCGCCGGGACGGTGGGCACCGAACGACGAGCCATGGGGCGCCTCGTCGTCGACGAACTCCGGCGCCTGGCCGCGGGGTTGTTACCGCTGCACGCCGTGCCGGCGGCCTCCGCCCATCTGCGGGCCTAGCCTCGGACGCGGGCCCGGCTTCAGGTCGACGCATCTCGTCGCAAGCATTGACCCGTCTCTGAAAACGTTTTAACTTCCCTTCACTCCCTACCTCCCTGAAGGAGGCTCCGTGGCAGCGTTGCTGCGTGAGCGCCCTGCCAAACCGACGGATAAACGCTCATTCCGTCGCCCGGCAGGCGCCAAGACCGAGCGAACACGTTTTCGCGACCGCCGGAACGCGACACTGTTCTGGCTGATGGTGCCCGGCCTGGCCTACTTCCTGCTCTTCCACTACGGCGCGCTGGTCGGCAACGTCATCGCGTTCAAGGAGTACATCCCCTTCGAGGGACTGTGGGGCAGCCCCTGGACCGGCGTCGGCAACTTCCAGCGCATGCTGGAGGACAAGGCGTTCTGGGACGCGGTGTTCAACACCGTCTGGATCGCCCTGCTTCAGCTCGTGTTCTACTTCCCCGTGCCGCTGGCCCTGGCGCTGCTGCTGCACAGCCTGACCTGGAGCAGCGTCCGCCGCTTCGTGCAGTCCGTCGCCTACCTGCCCCACTTCATCTCGTGGGTCATCGTCGTCGCCCTGTTCCAGCAGGTCCTCGGCGACACCGGGATGCTCAACAGCTATCTCGGCGACGCCGGACTGCACAGCGCGGACATCATCGGCAACCCGGACGCGTTCAAGCCGCTCGTCGTCGCCCAGGTCATCTGGAAGGACGCCGGCTGGGGCACGATCATCTTCCTCGCCGCGCTCTCCCAGGTCGACGAGCAGCAGTACGAGGCCGCCGCGATCGACGGCGCGGGCCCCTGGCGCCGCTTCTGGCACGTCACCCTGCCCGCCATCCGCCCGGTCGTCATCCTGCTGCTGATCATGCGGCTCGGAGACATCCTCTCCGTCGGCTTCGAGCAGATGCTGCTCCAGCGCGACGCCGTCGGCCCGCAGGCCGCCGAGATCATCGACACCTTCGTCTACTACCAGGGCATCGTCGGCGGCGACTACGGATACGCCGCCGCGGCAGGCCTGTTCAAGGGCGTCATCGGCGCCGTCCTCGTCTACGCGGCGAACAAGGTCGCGCACCGCCTCGGCGAGCAGGGGGTCTACAAGTGAGTGCCACTGTCCGGCCCGGCTGGATGGAGAAGCCGAAGCCGCTGACCCAGGCGGCGAAGGTGCTGGCGCTGCTCACCGTCGTCCTCCTGGTGTGCGTGCCCTTCCTCGTCATCGTCTCCACCTCCCTCGCCTCACAGAAAGAGGTCGTCGCCAACGGCGGCTGGGTGCTGTGGCCGACGGAGCCCACCCTGCAGGCCTACCGGGACATCCTCGACGGCGGCATCGTCACCCACGCCCTCGGCGTCAGCGCCGGCGTCACCCTCGTCGGCACCCTGCTCAGCCTCGCGTGCACCGTCACCCTCGCCTACGCGCTCGCCCGCCCCGGCGTCTTCGGCGGCCGGCCCGCGCTGCTGCTGATCCTGTTCACGTTCCTCTTCCCGCCCGGCATGATCCCCAACTTCCTGCTGGTCAAGGAGCTGGGCCTGCTGGACAGTTACGCCTCGCTGATCCTCCCGGTGCTGATCAACGTCTTCAACCTGGTGGTCCTGCGCGGCTTCTTCCAGGGCATCCCCGAGGAACTGTACGAGGCCGCCCGCCTCGACGGCGCCGGGGACCTGCGCGTGCTGTGGACCGTCGTCCTGCCCCTGTCCAAGGCCGCCCTCGCCGTCGTGGGGCTCTTCTACGCGGTGGCCTACTGGAACTCCTGGTTCTACGCCTCCCTGTACCTGGAGAGCGACCACTGGCCCCTCCAGCAGGTGCTGCGCACGTATGTCATCTCCGGCGTCAGCATGACCGACACCACCCTCGGCGACGGGGCGGTCAACGCCCCCCAGACCATCCAGATGGCCGTCCTGGTGATCGCCACCGTACCGATCCTGCTGGTCTACCCCTTCCTCCAGAAGTACTTCACCAAGGGCGTGCTCACGGGCGCCATCAAGAGCTGAGCAGGTCTTCCCCCGGCAGTGCCCGGGCAGCGGTGCCCGCACCCGCGCCGGCACCCCATCACCCCTTTCACGAGCCGCACAACGAAAGGCACTTCGCCATGTCCCATGTCTCCCGGCGCACCGTCCTGCGCTCCGCCGCCATGGCCGGCGCCGCCCTGTCCGTGCCCGGTCTGCTCACCGCCTGCTCCACGGACGACGGCGGCGGCGAGGGCGTGTCCAACACCGGCAAGAAGCTCGCCCCGTGGCCCACGTACAAGCCCGCCCCCGCGGCCAAGCCGGACCTCGCCGGCACCGCCGAGGGCGTGCAGCCCGGCTACACCTCCTACCCGGCGTCCCTCACCAGCTCCGTCGCCCGCACCCCCGGTGACGGCTCCACCATCAAGGTGATGTCGGTCAGCTTCGGCACCCCGCCCAAGGCGGAGGCGCAGAACCAGTACTGGAAGGCGGTCGAGAAGGCCCTCGGCGTCAAGATCGAGTACACGGTCGTCCCGCAGACCGACTACCAGAAGAAGATGGCCACCGTGATGGCCGGCGACCCCGACTCACTGCCCGACATCATCAACATGTTCGCCGGCTACACCCTGCCCCGCGAAGCCCAGTTCGTGCAGAAGCTCGGCGAGGACCTCACCGCGCACCTGTCCGGCGACGCGATCGCCGACTACCCCAACCTCGCCAACCTCCCCACCCACGCCTGGCACGACATGGGCCGTATCGGCGGCCGTATCTACGGCATCCCGCTGGAACGCCCCGTCCCCGGCTCCACCCTGTACCTGAACCGGACCATGTTCGACGGCGCCGGCATGAAGGAGGGCTGGACCTCCGAGGACTTCGCCGCCGTGGCGAAGAAGGCCACCTCGGGCAAGAAGTACGCGCTGGGCGCGGCCACCGGCTCCATGTTCGGCAACGCCGTGCACAACGCCGCCCACAACGCCCCCAACGGCTGGGCCGTCGACTCCAAGGGCACCTTCCGCGCCGCGTGCACCGACGACCGCTGGAGGGCGGCCGTCGCCTTCCAGGCCCAGCTGCGCAAGAACGGCTCCTACCACCCCGACGCCACCTCCCTGTCCACCCCCGACCTCCAGACCCTGTTCCTCAACGGCACGGTCGGCTCCCTGCAGAACGGCTTCGGCGCCTACACCACCCTGTTCTCCGACGCCGAGGGCCTGATCACGCCGGCGCTCGCGCTGCCGTACAGCGTCGACGGCACCCCCGGTGGCGTCGTCGGGGCCCGACGCTCCTTCGGCTACACCATCCTCAAGAAGGCCAAGAAGGAACGCGTCCAGCTGCTGCTGCGCGTCCTCGACTACCTCGCGGCCCCCTTCGGCACCAAGGAGTACGAACTCCTCCACTACGGAGTGGAGGGCGTCCACTTCACCCGCGGCAAGGACGGCTCCCCGCAGGCCACCAAGCTGGGCGAGGTGGAGAACATCACCAACCTGCCCTTCCGCTACCTCGCCGAAGGCCCCCAGGTGCTGTTCGTGCCCGGCATGCCCGACGTGGTGCGCTCCCTGCACGCCTGGCAGCAGAAGGTCGTGCCGGTCGCCATCCGCAACCCCGCCTTCGGCCTCCAGTCGCCGACCAACACCGCCCAGGGTGCCACCCTCGACGCGCTGCTCAACGACACGGTCACCGCGGTCGTCGCCGGCCGCTCCCCGCTGTCCGAACTCGACTCCGTGGTCAAGAGCTGGCGCTCGCGCGGAGGCGACAAGATGGCGGAGGAATACGCCGCGGAGTACGCCCAGAACGTCTGACCGGCGCGAGCGCACTGCACCGACGTATCGCTCTCGTGCGAGGAAAGGCGGACCTGATGGGACGCGTCACGATCCGGGACGTGGCCGAGCGGGCCGGCGTGTCCGCGGCCACGGTGTCGCGGGTGCTCACCGGCAACTACCCGGTGCCGCACACCACCCGGGCCAAAGTCCTGCGGGCCGCCCGCGCGCTCGACTACGTCGCCAACCCGCACGCCCGCGCCCTGGTCGGAGCCGGCCGCAAGACGGTCGCCGTCGTCCTTCGGGGGGTGACCAGCCCGTTCTACGCCCTTGTCGCCGAGGGCGTCGAGGCGGAGGCGTCGGCCAACGGCTGGCTCTGCATGGTCGGCACCACCGGCGGCGACCCCCAGCGGGAACTGGACTTCGTGCACCTCATGCGGGAGGAGGGCACCCGGGTGGTGATCCTGGTGGGCGGCGTCGTGGAGGACGACGCCTACCGGCAGCGCATCGCCCGCTACGCCCACGCCCTCGACTCGGCCGGGGCCCGCCTCGTACTGTGCGGGCGCCCCTCCCCGGACCCCGAACTCCCGGTGCAGGTCGTGATGTTCGACAACGAGGCCGGAGCCCATGCCATCACCGGGCATCTGCTGTCCGCCGGGCACCGGCGCATCGTCTTCCTCGGCGGCCTGCCCGGCAACACCGCCCTGGACGCCCGGGTCCGCGGCTACCGCGCCGCCCTCGCCGAACACGGACTGCCCCCCGAGGCGGGTCACGTCGTCGACTGCGGACTGGGCCGCGCCGCCGGCCGCCGCGCGATGGCCGAACTCCTCGTTCAGCGGCGGGACTTCACCGCCGTCTTCGCCGGCGACGACATGGTCGCCGCCGGAGCGTTGCGCGCCATCGCCGAGGCCGGACTGCGCGTGCCCGACGACATCTCCGTCGTCGGACACGACGACATCCCCCTCGCCGAGGACTTCAACCCGCCCCTGACCACCGTCCGTACCCCCGCCGAGGAACTCGGCCGCGCCGGCATGCGCCTGGCGCTGCGCGACCCCGAGGACACCGACGGCGCCCCGCTCGTCCTGGGCTCCCACATCGTCGTACGCGACAGCGTGGCCGCACCGGCACGCCATGCCGACGACCGGCCGTCCGTGGGCGCCCGCTGAATCGACGAACAGCCCTCGCCCGCACCAAGGCGACGACGTGGACCACCACCCCCG
The DNA here is from genome assembly GCF_044593635.1 of Streptomyces sp. NPDC051913. Taxonomy (NCBI): domain Bacteria; kingdom Bacillati; phylum Actinomycetota; class Actinomycetes; order Kitasatosporales; family Streptomycetaceae; genus Streptomyces; species Streptomyces sp. NPDC051913. Next base: position 92,608 of record NZ_JBIUCI010000020.1, read on the forward strand.
CCTCGCCGGGACCGCATGGGTCTCCTGACGCACCCACCGACCAACGGAGGAAACGCCCCCGTATGACCGCGCCTTCGGTCACCACGCCCGGCCCGCCGCCCGCGGACCACCGCCTCTCGCCCCTCACCGGCTACACCCGGGCCCACTGGGAAGCCGCCGCCGACCGACTCCTCGACGCACTTCGTCCCTACGCCACCCCTGGGCTGGCCCAGTACCGGCTGCCCGGCCGCACCGGCTACTCCGGGGAACAGGCCGACGGTCTGGAGGGCTACGCCCGTTCCTTCCTGCTGGCCGCGTTCCGTATCGCCGGAGCGACCCGGCCGGGGGAGCGGGAGAGACTGGCCCCGCTCATCGAGCGGTACGCGGCCGGACTCACCGCGGGCACCGACCCGGGGCACCCCGAGCACTGGCCCCCCATCAAGGACCGTTCGCAGCCCATGGTGGAGGCCGCGTCCGTGGCCATCGCCCTGCACGAAACCCGGCCCTGGCTCTGGGACCTGCTCGACGACCAGGTCCGCGGCCGTGTCGTCGACTGGCTCGCGGACTTCGTGGGCGCCACCGCCAACGACTCCAACTGGCGCCTGTTCCAAGTGGTCGTGGAGGAGTTCCTCGCCTCCGTCGGCGCACCGCACCGCCGCTCCGAGATCGAGGCGGGACTCGCCCGCCTCGACGACTGGTACCGCGGCGACGGCTGGTACACCGACGGCGACGGCCAGAAGTTCGACTACTACAACGCCTGGGCCCTGCACCTGTATCCCGTCCTGTGGGCCCGGATCGCCGGCGAACGAGCGGACCCGTCCCTGACGGCCGGTCACCGTGAGCGCCTGCGCGCCTTCCTGGAGACGCACCAGTACTTCTTCGGCGCGGACGGTGCCCCCCTGCACCAGGGCCGCTCGCTGACCTACCGGTACGGCACTGCCGCCGCCCTGTGGGCCGGGGCGCTGGTCGGCGCGACCCCGCTGCCCCCGGGCCGCACCCGTCGGCTGGCCTCGGGTGCGCTGAAGCACTTCACGGACCGAGGGGTTCCCGGTCCCGACGGCCTGCTCAGCCTCGGCTGGTACCACCCCTACCTGCCCGTCACCCAGCCCTACTCGGGGCCGGCCTCGCCGTACTGGGCGGCCAAGGCGTTCCTCGGTCTGCTGCTGCCCGACACACATCCCGTGTGGACGGCGACCGAGGAGCCCGGGCCCGTCGAGACGCGGGACACCGTACTGGCCCTGCCCGGCCCCGGGTGGCTGCTGCACAGTACGGCCGCCGACGGGATCGTGCGCCTGGTCAACCACGGCAGCGACCGGCGGTCGCCCACCCCCGACGAACAGCCCGAGAGCCCGCACTACTCCCGGCTCGCCTACTCCACCGCGACCGCACCGCAGACCCCGCCCGACGGCCACGCCACCACCGTCGACCACCACATCGCCGTCCTCGACGCCGCCGCGGTGTCGCGACGTCGGCGAATACACCGGCTGGGCGCCGCCGACGGTGCTCTCGCCGCCTCCTGGTACACCGACGACGGCACCGCGCCCGGGGCGCCGGCATCGGTCGCCACGGTCAGCGCCGTCCATCGCGCCTGGGAGATCCGCGTCCATCTGGTGCACGCCGGCGAGGGAGCCGCGGTGCGCGAGACGGGGTGGTCACTCGCCTACGACGACACCCCCTGCACCGTGGAGGCCGGGCCCGGCTGGGTCGTGGCCCGCCGCGCCGACGGCCTGACCTCGGCGCTGGCCGGCCTGCACGGCTGGGACGGCCCGGGCGAGCCGCGCGACGGCCTCGTCGTCCAGGCGACGGGACTGAACGCCTACGGACCGCACTCCGCCACCCCCGCCCTCGTCCTCCCGCACCACCCCGGCGACACCCTGCTCCTGGCCACCCTGGTCGTCCTCACCCGGGACCCCCGACTCGCCCATGACCCGCACGCGCTGTGCCACGGCGCCCGTGTGCGGACCACGCAGGACGGCGCCCTGGACCTTCACTTCCCCGACGGCCACCGGGAGCGACTGGCCCCCGACCTGACGGCGGCGGCACGGGAACACGTGGGCGGTGCGCCCGCGCACTGACTGAGGGAGCCGTTGTGAAGACGACCGTCGCTTCTCGGGAAGCGGCGGTCTTCTCGTATGCCGTACGCCCGCCCGGTGCGCGCCGTCCGGTCGAGCAGCGTGTACCCGGCTTCGGCTGCTTCATGGCCGTGGGCGGGCCGAGACGTTTGCCACACCGCTAGGCCGCGCCGGAGGGGGTACTCGGTCGTCATGCCAAGACAGAACACCGACCGATACTTGCCATTTGACAACTATGGCCGGGAGGCAACAAAGTAGCGATGACGGACGCGCATGGGGAAGGATCTTGGATGTTCCGGTGGGCGGGGGCGGCTCCGTGCGCTGATCCCCGGGACCCGGCCGCGGTGCCGGGCCGGATCCCGCGGCGGATCGCTCAGGCAGTCCTGCTGTCGGACGCCTCGGCGTCGTCGTGCAGTTGTAGTGCCGCCGCCGCACAGAAGGCGTCCAGTCCCTCCATCAACGCGGTTCGCTTCGCGGCGGGCATCTGGTCGAGAACCGCTCGCAGCGCCTGCTCCCGGCGGGCGCGCAGGTCGACGAGGAAGGCACGGCCCCGGCCGCTGAGGTGCAGCCGCACTTCGCGCCGATTGGCCGGACTCACCACACGCTCCACGAACCCCGCAGCCTGCAACCGGTCGCACAGGCGACTGGTGGAGGGCGGAGTGGAGGCGAGATGGTCGGCGAGGGTGCGCAGGTTGATGCCGTCGTGGTGTTCGAGGACGAACAGCACGCGCAGCTGGGACGCGGAAGCGGGGGCGGTCGAGGCGCGGCCCCACAGCACTTCCAGCAGCTCCGCAGCCGTGGAGGTCATACGAGCGACCTCGTCGGGCTCCGGGCGGGGGCGGAAGGCAGTCACAGTCACACTTTCGCAGGCACTGGGGTGCCCGTCAGCGTACTAGGTGCGCGGGCGGGCCAATGAGGCATTGGAGCGACGGTCGCGGCCGGGACGGGCGGGTTCGCCGCCCGGCGGAGCCAGCGGCCTCCGGCAAGAGATAGGTGTGTTGTCCATCGTGAACAGATTCATGGCCGCTGAGCGCGCGCTGCGCACAGCGGCGCCCCATGCGTTGCTCGACGCCCTCCGCGCCGCACTGATCGAGCAGTACGGTGCGGAGGACGTCGAGCTGTTCATGGCCGACTACGGATTGACGGTGCTCCAGCCGGTGTCGGTCCTGCCGCACGTCCTGGAGCCGGTGTCGATCTACAACAGCCCGGCCGGGCGGGCCTTCGGCTCGCAGCGGCCGTACCGGGAGGACTCCCCGGAGGGGCGGACGCGGCTGCATCTGCCGGTCAGCGTCCGTGGTGATCGCGTCGGCGTGCTGTCGGTGACGTTCGGCGGGGGCGAGGTCACGCGGCAGCGCGAGTCCGAACTCCTGGAGATCGCCGACGTGCTGGGGCGTGAGGTGCTCGTGGCCGAACGGGACACCGACCTGTACCTGGAGGCGCGTCGCAAGGACCGGCTGACCCTGGCGGCGGAGATGCAGTGGCAACTGCTGCCCGGCTGCGGCTGCATCCGCCCGGAGTACGAGCTGGGGGCTCAACTGGAGCCCGCCTACGCCATCTTCGGCGACAACTTCGACTGGGCCGCCACGGCCGACCGGCTGTCGCTCTACGTCACCAACGGCATGGGTGAGGGCATAGAGGCGGCCCTGCTGACCAACCTGGCGATCAACGCCCTGCGCAACGCCCGGCGGGCCGGCCTCCCCATCGCCGACCAGGCCGCCCTCGCGGACCAGGCCGTGTACGCCCACTACCAGGGGCGCTGCTATCTCTCGGTCCTGATGTTCGACTTCGACCTGGCCACCGGGCGGGCCAGCGTGGTGGACGCGGGCTCCCCGCAACTGCTGCGGCTGCGCGGCGGTGCCGTGGAGCGCATCGCCTTCGACGCCCAGCTGCCCCTCGGCATGTTCGAGGAGACCGACTACGTGGTGCAGGACTTCCACGTCGAGCCCGGTGACCGGCTGGTCTTCGTCAGCGACGGCGTGCACGCCGTGGCCTCTCCCAAGGGGGAGGCGTACGGGGAGGCGGCCCTCGCCCGGGCCATCCACTCCACCCGGCTGCTGCCGGCCGCCGAGGTGCCGCGCGCGATTCTGCGGGAGCTGACCGGCCACCGGGGAGAGGCGGCGGCGGACGACGATGCCCTCATCGTGTGTCTGGACTGGCGGGGGAGGCCGTCGGAGCAAGGAGGCGCCGAACTGCCCTTGTGATGATCGCGTGTTGTTCGCCCCGCGCCCCCGCGATAACGTTTGCCATGCGGCAATAATCAGGTGATGGCCCGCCGCACGGTCGGCCGCAGGAGCGCTCGACAGGAAGAAGATGTACGTGGTGGATCACGACACCGCCCCCGAGGTGGCACAGCAACTCGCCGCATTCCTCGAACGGCGTCGCGAGCAGATCGCCCACCGATGGGCGGACGCCGCGCTGTTCCGCGCCGTTTTCACGGTCTCCCGGGACGAGGCGGTCGAGGGGAGCAAGGCGGTGGTGGACGCCCTCGCCGAGGTGGCCCGCGCCGACCGGCTGGAGGACGTCGACGCCCCCGGCTTCGACATCGTCAGGGACCAACTGGGCCGCATGGCGATCGCCCGCACCCAGGCCGGGTACAACCCGCCGCAGATCGCCCGTGAGGTGGCCGGACTGCGGCAACCGGTCACCGCGCTGCTGCGGGCCGAGTTCGAGGATCCCGCCGACGAGGCCCTGCACGCCTGTCTGCTGGAGCTCACGGTCCTGATGGGCACGTTGCGCCTGGTGGTCATGGACACCACGGTCAACTCCGGCGAGGAACTGATCGCCCGGCAGCGCCAGCAGCTGCTGGAGGTGGCCACCCCGGTCATCGAGCTGTGGGACGGCGTCGTCGCCGTGCCGCTGATCGGCACCCTGGACAGTTCCCGCAGCCAGATCGTCATGGAGAGCCTGCTGGCGGCGATCGTGGAACGGCGGGCCCGCTACGCCATCCTCGACATCACCGGCGTGCCGACCGTCGACTCGCTCGTGGCCCAGCACCTGATGAAGACGGTCGCCGCCGCACGGCTGATGGGGGCGGAGTGCATCGTCTCCGGCATCCGTCCGGCCATCGCGCAGACCATCGTCCACCTCGGCATCGATCTCGGATCGATCCTCACCCGGGCCGGGCTCTCCGACGCCCTGGCCTACGCGCTCGCCCAGCAGGGCATCGCCGTCTCCACCCGCCCCGCCGCAGGAGCGGGCCCGCGGTGACCGACCATTCCGCCCTCCACCCGGAGCCGGTGCCGGTCCTGGCACTGGGAGACATCCTGCTGGTCACCCTGCGGGGAGACCTGTACGACGGGGTCGCGGAGCAGCTCCAGCACGACATCACCCAGCGCATCGCGAACAGCGCGGTGCCGGTGAACGGTGTCGTGATCGACCTCTCCGGCGTGGAGATCGTCGACTCCTTCCTCGGCCGCATCCTGGCCGAGATCGCGGCGAGCGCGAGCCTGCTGGCCACCCGGACCGTACTGGCCGGCATGCGTCCGGCCGTGGCCATCACCCTGGTCGAGCTGGGCCTGACCCTGCCCGGCCTGGTCACGGCACTGGACGTCGACCGGGCCCTGGCCCTGCTGGGCAGCGCCTTCCCGACTGCCCGGCCGGAAGCGGGTGCGTGATGCATGCTCCCCTCACCCCGACCACGCGACTGCCCATCGCCGGGGACGCCGATCTAGCGTGGCTGCGCCAGCATGTGCGGCAGTGCGCCGCCGACCTCGGTTTCGGCCTGGTGCAGCAGACGAAGCTGGTGACGGCCGCCAGCGAACTGGCCCGCAACACCCTCGTCCACGGCGGCGGCGGACACGCGGAGATCACGACACTGGGCGACGGGGCACGCCGCGGGCTGCGGCTGTCCTTCGTCGACACCGGCCCCGGCATCCGCGACGTCGACCTGGCCCTGACCGACGGCTACACCAGCGGCGGCGGACTGGGCATGGGCCTGAGCGGAGCCAAGCGGCTCGTCCAGGAATTCGTCCTGGACACCCGGCCCGGCCTCGGCACCACCGTCACCATCACCGAATGGGTCTCCGGCCTGCCCACGCCCCGCCCGGGAGTGCTGTGAGCAGGGTCTGGGACGTGCCCGTCCCCGAAACCACCAGAGTCCGGGACGTCCGGGTCGCGGCCGAGAGCGCCTGCGCCACGGCCGGACTGGACGCACGTTCCACGGCCGCCGCGGCGCTCGTGGCCACCGAACTGGCGACGAACCTCGTCAAGCACGCCAGCGGTGGCCGCATCGTGATCAACCTGACCGGTCCCGCCGACACCCTCGCCCCCGCCGGGACCCGGGTGCAGATCACCTCGCTCGACCACGGCCCCGGCATCGCCGACGTCGCCGCGGCCCTGCGCGACGGCTACACCACCGCCACTTCCTCCCTGGGCGCGGGCCTGGGCACCTGCCGCCGGCTGTCGGACGACTTCGACCTGCACAGCCGCAGGGGCACGGGCACCGTCGCCGTGGCGCGCCTCGGCCCGGCCGGATCCGCGCAGCCGTCCCGCTCGGCTCCGGCCCTCGCCGCCCAGGGCACCCGGGCCGGCGGCATCAACGCCCCCCTCGCCCACGCCGATTACTCGGGGGACGCCTTCAGCTGGGTGCGCTCCGGACCGCTGATCACCCTGATGCTCGCCGACGGGCTCGGTCACGGCGCGAAGGCGGCCGAGGCGTCCGCCGCCGCCGTCGCGGAGCTGCAGCGACGGCCCGACCTGCCCCCGGCCGACATCCTGCGCCGACTGCACACCGCGCTGCGCACCACCCGGGGCGCGGCCGTCGGAGTCGCCCAGCTCGACGAGGACACCCAGCGACTGTCGTTCGCCGGGGTCGGCAACATCGGCGCCAGGCTCCGCGGCGAAGGGGCGTGGCGGCCCCTCATCTCGCACCCCGGCATCGTCGGAGCGCACTTCCCCGCCACCGTGCCCCGGCACGAATCGGCCTGGCGGCCCGACAGCCTGCTCATCCTGCACAGCGACGGACTCCCCAGCCGCTGGACACCCCCGGACGACGCCCGTCTGCCCGCTCACGACCCGGCCCTGACGGCCGCCGTCGTCCTGCGGGACGGGAGCAGCGCCGCACGCCCGCTGCGCGACGACACCACCGTGGCCGTACTCGCCCCCGACCTGGACGGACGTCCATGACCGCGACTCCGGACGCCTGGAAGATCACGTCGGTCACCGACGTGGTCGAGGCCAGAGCCGCCCTCGACCGCGTCGTCACCGCCGCCGCGGTCCCGCCGCTGGAGCGCGCCCGCTTCCTCACCGCGCTGACGGCGCGACTGCGCGGCTGCCTCGACGGGGACGGCGACTGGGAACTCGTGCCGTCCGTCCGGCAGGCGGCCGACGGAAGCGCCGGACGGCTCGACGTCACCCTGCGACCGGTCGCCACGACCCGACCCGACGTCGCTGACGAACCGGACCTCACCTGCCCGCTGCCGGAGCCCGCCGACATCCCCGACAAGGACGTGCCACTGCCGCCGGCCCTGCTCCACGCCGACGACAACACGGCGGCTGTGCTGAGCCTGTTCGACGAGCAGGAACGCCTTCTCCGACTGCACCGCGAGGAGCTGCACCAGACCAACCAGGGCGTCCTGGCCCTGCACACCGATCTGGAAGCCGCCTCCCGGGTCCAGCGCGAGCTCCTGGAGGCCGAGCGGGCCGCCCGCGCCGAGGCGGAGCGGGCCCGGCGTCTGCTGACCTTCCTGACGGACGCCAGCGCCGCCATCACGGCCTCCCTCAACCCCGCGGCCATCCTGCGCAGCCTCGCCGACCTGCTCGTACCGGAGTACGCGGAACACCTCGACGTATGGCTCTTCGACGAGGAAGAGGAACAGAACGGCGAAGGGCGCCCCCAGCGGGTACGGCAGCACGCGGCGGCCGCGGTGACCGCCGCCCGCACCGGCCGACCGCAGCACGCCGCCGCCCACCCCGGCGAGCTGCCCGGAGTGGACGACCTCCCGCCCTCCGTCCTGTTCCCGGACCGGGTGCTGCTGGCCATCCCGCTCGCCGCCCGACGGCTGCTCGGCGTCCTCACCCTCACCGCCCCCGGCCCCCGGTTCGACCCGGACACCAGCGTGATGCTGGTCGAACTCGCCCGCCGCGTCGGCGTCGCCCTGGACAACGCCCGCCGTTACGAGCAGTACCGGGACACCGCCGAGGCCCTCCAACGGGCCCAGCTCACCCAGCTGCCCACACCGTCCGGTCTGCTGCTGGCCGCGCGTTACCTGCCCGCCACCCGGGGCCTGAACATCGGCGGTGACTGGTACGACGCCTTCCTCCAGCCCGACGGCAGCCTGCTCGCCGTCATCGGCGACGTGACGGGCCACGGTCTGCACGCCGCCGTCGTCATGGGGCAGCTGCGCACCGCGCTGCGCGCCTACGCGGTGGAGAACGACAGCCCCGGACAGATCCTGACCCGGCTGCACCGCATGCTGAGCCATCTGCAACCGGAGCTGTACGCCACCGCGATGATCGCCCGGTTCAGGCCCGGCGAACCGGAAGTCGTCTGGTCCTCGGCCGGCCACCCGCCCGCCGTGGTGCGCGGCGCGGACGGCTCGGTCCGCGTTCTGGAGACCAGACCCGGCGTGATGCTGGGCATCCCCATGCCGTTCGAGCACACCGACCACCGCGTCGACCTGCCCGCCGGATCCTCCTTGGTGCTGTACACCGACGGCCTGGTCGAGCGCCGGGCCCGAGGCATCGACGCGGGCATCGAGCGCCTGGGCCAGGCCCTCGGCGCCCTGAGCACGCCGGAACTGGAGCAGAACCCGGAGGCCGCGGCGGACGCCCTGCTCAAGCCGCTCCTGCACGACTCCGAACGCGACGACGACATCTGCCTGCTGCTGTGCCACACCGTGCCCCCCGGCGAGGGGTGACGGCACCCACCGGGGGTCACCGGGGACCGGCCTCCCGCCCGATGTGCACCTGCTGAGCACCGGCGAGCTCGGGTAGCGTGAAGAGCATCGGGCGAGAGGGCTGATGCCGTGGATGCCGCTGAACCACTTCCCTCGGTGGAGGCCCGGCTGCGCGATGCGGCCCCCCACCGGCTGGTCGCCACCGCTCGCCGGGTCCTCGCCGAGCGGGTGGGGGCGGGGGAGGTGACCCTCCTCCTCGCCGACTACGCGCTCTCCGTCCTGCGCCCGGTGTCCCATCTGCCGGACACCGGTACGCCGGTCTCCGCTCACGACGGACCGCAGGGCAAGGCGTTCCGCGAGCAGAGTCCGGTGATCGAGGTCGTCCCCAGCCCGGCCGGCCACCTCGTGCATCTGCCCGTCACCGTGCGCGGCGACCGCCTGGGCGTCCTGACGGTCCGGCTGCCCGCGGAGGCCGCCGTCCCCGACCTCGTGCTCCAGCTCGGCGACTTCGCCACGGCGCTCGGCCACGAGGTCGCCACCGCCGGCCGCGACACCGACCTCTTCCTCCTGGCCCGCCGCACCCGCCGTCTCACGCTGGCCGCGGAGATGCAGTGGCAGCTCCTGCCCGGACGCGGCTGTGCCCGCGACGAGTTCACGGTGGGAGCCCATCTGGAGCCCGCCTACGCCATCGGCGGCGACAACTTCGACTGGTCGGCGGGCGCCGACCGTCTCGTCCTCACCGTCACGGACGGCATGGGACACGGCATCGAGGCGTCCCTGCTCACCAGCCTCACGGTCGCCGCCCTGCGCAACGCCCGCCGTGCCGGGGTGCCCCTGGCCGATCAGGCCAGCCTCGCCGACCAGGCCGTCTACTCCGAGTACGGCGGGAGGAAGTACGCCTCCACGCTGCTGCTGGAGTTCGACCTGGCCACCGGCACGGTCATCGCGGTGGACGCGGGTTCTCCCCAGCTGTTCCGCCAGCGGGAGGGGCGCACTGAGCGGATCGAGCTGGAGGCGCAGCTGCCGTTGGGGATGTTCGAGGAGAGCGTCTACGACGAGCAGACGTTCCAGGTCGAGCCCGGCGACCGCCTCATCGTGGTCAGCACCGGCGTGCATGCCATGCGCTCGGCCTCGGGCATCGTCTTCGGTGAGGAGGTTCTGCGGCAGATCCTGAGCGCGACCCGCGGCGCCGCGGCGCACGAGACCGCCCGCGCGGTGGTCGCCGGGCTGTTCGAGCACCACGGCAGCAGTGAGCTGGCGTCGGACGCGGTCGTCGTGTGTCTGGACTGGAACGGCCGGCCGCACTGACCGGGCCCGGTCAGTGGTGGGGGTCCCGGGGCCCGGTAGTGCCGTGGTGGCCGCCTTCCTGAGCGGTCAGGAAGGCGCGCAGGCTCCGGCTCAGCGCCTCACGCTCGGCCGGTTCCATCGTCGCGAGAACGACGGCGAGCGCGTGCGTTCTGCGCGAGGCCACCTCGACCAGCACCTGCCGGCCGAGTCCGGTGAGGCGGAGCTGTACCTCACGTCGTCTGTGCGGGTGCAGCTCACGCTCCAGCAGGCCCGCCGCCTCCAGCCGGTCGCACAGCCGGCTCGCCGTCGGAAGCCCTATGTCCATGCCCTCCGCCAGGGCGGTGAGATTGAGTCCCGGCCCCGACTCCAGAATCCGCAGGGCCCGCAACTGGTGCGGCGACAGCCGCAGGTTCGCTCTCTGTCCGGCCACCGACCACAGGTGCGACAGCCCGTCCACGGCGTCGGACATCTCCCGCGCGAGGGACAGCGCACCCTCGCCCGGACCGCCCGCGTCCTCCGGCCTGTCGTGCCCGAAGCCACTGAGCCGACTCACGAACCCATTGCTTTCAGCAGTCGCCTGCGCATACGAATACCACCCTCACTCCCTCGCGGTACCCGAAGCGTCGCCGAGCAAGCACCGCCACCCAGCCATCGTAGGGACCTCTGCCGGGCGGACCGGTGTTCCACCCCGTGCCCAGATCGTGGAGAAACCGCGCACGTCAGCTCCGTGTACCCGGCAGCTCGGCGCCCCCGACGCGAGGCAGGACGGCGTGGGCGTCAGCCGTCCAGACGGGGCAGCGGACGGTCCGACAGCGCGAGCCGCGCGGTGATCCGTTTGCCGACGGGCTCCCGATGCGCCTCGAATCCATCGACCACGGCCATGACGATCTCCAGGCCGTGCTGCCCCACGCGGTCGGCGTCGGTGGCCCGAGCCGTCGGCAGGCTCGGATCGCTGTCCCACACCGTGATCTCCAGCGCGCCCGCGGCGACCCTCAGCTCCAGCAGGACCGGCCCGGGCGCGTACTTGAGCGCGTTGGTGACCAGCTCGCTGACCACCAGCTGCGACAGGTCCATGGCGCGTGCCGACACGGGCAGCCCGTGGTCGGTCCGGGCCCGGGTCAGGAAATCCACCGCGCAGGCCCGCGCGTCGGCGATGCAGCCGACCGCCCCGTCCAGGGCCACGATCAGCTCGGCCAGTGCTTCGTCCGGCATCCGGGAACACTCCTCGCGCGCGACGGGCTCCCTGACGACGGCCTGCAATACCCCGTTCATGAGCGCGCGCGTACCCGCGTATGGCCGAAGTACTCCTGTGAGGCTCCCGAAGTGTGCCGCGCCTGCGGCGGAGGCAACCCCTCCGCGTACCCTGAAAGGGCTTCACCATGCCGCTTCGGGGTCTCGGGTTCTGTGTGGTCGAGCGGTTCCCGCCGGACTTTGGTTGTCGCCTGACAACTGAGTTAACCTTCACCGGATTTCCCCATCGTGCGGGTCCGTGAGGAGCGGAAACGCGGGCGGTGGGCAGGGCCGTTCACGGCCCGGCGCGGTTCCGAGTCCTCGGTGTGAGGGCTCCCGGGGAGCGGAACGAGGGTGCGCATGACCGGCAAGACGATCGAGGCCGTGGAGCGGGCTCCGGGCGAGCAGGAGCTACGGCAACTGCTGGCCGGCCTGACCGCCGTCCGCGACGGTGACTTCGGCACCCGGCTGCCGTCCGACGGCGAGGGCCTGCTCGGTGACATCGCCACGGTGTTCAACGGCATGGTGGACCAGTTGTCGCTGTTCACCTCCGAAGTCACGCGCGTGGCACGCGAGGTGGGCACCGAGGGCACCCTGGGCGGCCAGGCCGAGGTACCGGGCGTGTCGGGCACCTGGGCCGACCTGACGGACTCGGTCAACGCCATGGCGGGCAACCTCACCACGCAGGTGCGCGACATCGCCCAGGTGGCGACCGCGGTGGCCAAGGGCGACCTCTCGCAGAAGATCGACGTGCCCGCACGAGGCGAGATCCTCCAGCTGAAGGAGACCGTCAACACGATGGTCGACCAGCTGTCCGCGTTCGCCGACGAGGTCACCCGCGTCGCCCGTGAGGTCGGCAGCGAGGGCCGGCTCGGCGGCCAGGCCCAGGTGCCCGGTGTCGGCGGTGTCTGGCGGGACCTGACCGACTCCGTGAACTTCATGGCGGGCAACCTCACCGCGCAGGTCCGCAACGTGGCCCAGGTGACGACCGCGGTGGCGCAGGGTGATCTCTCGCAGAAGATCACGGTGGATGCGCGGGGCGAGATCCTGGAGTTGAAGAACACCATCAACACGATGGTGGACCAGTTGTCCGCGTTCGCTGACGAGGTCACCCGCGTCGCCCGCGAGGTCGGCACCGAGGGCAACCTGGGCGGGCAGGCGATCGTGCGCGGCGTGTCGGGGACCTGGAAGGACCTCACCGACAACGTCAACGTGATGGCGTCGAACCTGACCGGGCAGGTCCGCTCGATCGCCCAGGTCGCCACCGCCGTGGCCCGCGGCGACCTCTCGCAGAAGATCACGGTGGAGGCCAAGGGCGAGGTCGCCGCCCTGGCGGACGTCATCAACACCATGGTCGACACGCTCTCCGCGTTCGCCGACGAGGTCACCCGCGTGGCCCGCGAGGTCGGCACCGAGGGTCGGCTCGGCGGTCAGGCGCACGTGCCCAACGTGGCCGGCACCTGGAAGGACCTGACGGACAACGTCAACTCGATGGCCAACAACCTCACCGGGCAGGTCCGCAACATCGCCTTGGTGACGACCGCGGTCGCCAACGGCGACCTGTCGAAGAAGATCGACGTCGACGCCCGGGGCGAGATCCTGGAGCTGAAGACCACCATCAACACGATGGTCGACCAGCTGTCGTCGTTCGCCGCCGAGGTCACCCGCGTCGCCCGTGAGGTCGGCAGCGAGGGCCGGCTCGGCGGCCAGGCCGAGGTCGAGGGCGTCGAGGGCACCTGGAAGCGACTCACGGAGAACGTCAACGAACTGGCCGGGAACCTCACCCGGCAGGTCCGCGCCATCGCCGAGGTCACCAGCGCGGTGGCCGAGGGCGACCTGACCCGCTCCATCACCGTGGAGGCCTCCGGCGAGGTCGCCGACCTCAAGGACAACATCAACTCCATGGTGGAGTCCCTGCGCGAGACCACCCGGGCCAACCAGGAGCAGGACTGGCTCAAGACCAACCTCGCCCGTATCTCGGGCCTGATGCAGGGCCACCGCGAGCTGCCGGTCGTCGCCGAGCTGATCATGGACGAGCTCGCACCGCTCGTCACCGCCCAGTACGGCGCCTTCTACCTCGCTGAGGACACCGAACGCGGACACGAGCTGCGCCTCGTGGGTTCGTACGGCTGGCCCGACGACGCCGAGCGGCCCCTCCGCATCCCCGTCGGGCGCTCGCTGGTCGGGCAGGCCGCCCGCAACCACCGGGCCATCACCGTGGAGGAACTGCCGCCGGGCTACGTCACCATCTCCTCCGGCCTCGGCCAGGCAGTGCCCAGCGCCCTGGTGGTGCTGCCGATCGTGGTGGAGGACCAGGTCCTCGGCGTCATCGAGCTGGGCTCCGTCACCTCCTTCACCCAGATCCACCAGGACTTCCTGAGCCAGCTGATGCCCACCATCGGCGTCAACCTCAACACCATCGTCGCCAACGCCCGCACCGACGAGCTGCTGGACGAGTCCCAGCGACTGACCGCCGAACTCCAGTCCCGGTCCGAGGAGTTGCAGATCCAGCAGGACGAACTCCAGCGCTCCAACGCCGAACTGGAGGAGAAGGCGTCCCTGCTGGCCACGCAGAACCGGGACATCGAGGCCAAGAACCTGGAGATCGAGCAGGCCCGCCAGGAACTGGAGACCCGCGCCCAGGAGCTGGCGCTGGCCTCCAAGTACAAGTCGGAGTTCCTGGCCAACATGAGCCACGAACTGCGCACCCCGCTCAACAGCCTGCTGATCCTGGCCCAGTTGCTCGCCCAGAACCCGTCCCGCAACCTCACCCAGAAGCAGGTCGAGTACGCGGGCATCATCCACTCGGCCGGCTCGGACCTGCTCCAGCTGATCAACGACATCCTCGATCTGTCGAAGGTCGAGGCCGGCAAGATGGACGTCAGCCCCGAACGGGTCCCGCTGCGCAAGCTGCTGGAGTACGTCGAGGCGACCTTCCGGCCCATGACGACACAGAAGAGCCTCGACTTCACGGTGGCCACCGGGCCGGGCACCCCCGCCGACCTGCTCACCGACGACTCCCGGCTGCGCCAGATCCTGCGCAACCTGCTGTCGAACGCGGTGAAGTTCACCGAGCAGGGGGGACTGGAACTGCGGATCGAGCCCGCCGCCGACCGGGAGGTGCCCACAGGTGTCCTGCGCGGCGGCCCGGTCGTGGCCTTCCGGGTCAAGGACACGGGCATCGGCATCCCGCAGCAGCAACTGGAGACGATCTTCGGCGCGTTCCAGCAGGCCGACGGAACCACCAGCCGCAAGTACGGCGGCACCGGCCTGGGACTGTCCATCACCCGGGAGATCGCGCATCTCCTCGGCGGGGCCGTCACCGTCGACAGCACACCCGGCCAGGGCAGCACCTTCACCCTGTATCTGCCGGTGGCCCGCGCCGACTTCGAGGACCTGCTCAGCAGCGGCCGGCCGCGGGAACACGCGGACGACACGGCCGGATCGCCCACCCCGATCGGTTCCGCCGCGGCGCCCGAGCGCCGCAGGCGTCGCCTGCTCGTGGTGGAGGAGCGGCTGCGCGGTCTGCTCACGCTGGTCGCCGAACGCGCGGCCGCCGACATCGCACACAACCCCGACGACCCCCGCGGGACCATCGACATCATCACCGCCGTCGGTGCCCAGGAGGCGGCCGCGGCGCTCGCCGCCGAACCCTGCCACTGCGTCGTGCTGGAACTCGGCCTGCCGGACGGCGAGGGTGCCCAGCTCCTGGAAGCCATGCGGGGCGACTCGGCACTGAACAGCGTGCCGGTGCTCGTCCACACCAGTCAGCGCGTCGACCTGACGCGGGAGAAGTCCCTGCGAGCCCGGGCGGCGGGCCGTCCGCTGGCCTTCCTGTCCAGTCTGGACGAGCTGCGCGAACAGATCACCCTCCAGCTGTCCGCCGAGGAACCCGGCGACGTCCTGCCGCTCGTCCGCTCCGACGAACCCCAGCCGCCCCTCGAACCGGTGCTGGACGACACCTTCCTGGGCCGTACGGTCCTCGTGGTGGACGACGACGCGCGCAACCTCTTCGCACTCAGCGGGGTGCTGGAGATGCACGGTTTCCAGGTGCTGCACGCCGACAACGGCCGCAAGGGCATCGAGATGCTGCTCGCCCACCCGGAGATCTCACTGGTCCTGATGGACGTGATGATGCCGGAACTGGACGGCTACGCCGCCACCGCGGAGATCCGCCAGATGCCCCGGTACGCGGACCTGCCCATCATCGCCGTCACCGCGAAGGCCATGCCGGGCGATCAGGAGAAGAGCCTCGCCTCGGGTGCGAACGACTACGTCACCAAGCCGGTCGACTCCGACGATCTCATCGGCCGTGTCCGGCGCTGGCTGCCCGCGTGAGCCCGTCGTGAGCCGCCGCCGCCCCTGTGCCGTCCCCGGACGTTCGAAGCGAGGAACACCGCCATCGTGAGCCGACCGACCCAGCCCCCCGACCCCCCGGGCGCCGGCCCCGGCGAGCAACCCTCCGACGCCCGGGCGATCGCCGGTGCCACCCTGCCCGCAGCCCGCGGCGGCGAGGACACGCCGACGGACGCCGCCTACGGCGCGGACGACCGGGTCTCGCCCGTCGGACGCCTCGCCACGACCGTGGAGCGGTTGCGGCGCGAGGTCCGCGACGCACAGGCGGAAGCGGACGGGCGGGCGCTGATCGAACTGGCCAAGGGCATCCTCGTCGAGCGCCTGCGGTGCGGCCCGGCCCAGGCGGCACGCCAGTTGGCCGAGTTGACCGAGCAAGCGGGCGTGACACCGCTGGAGTTCGCCGTCGAGGTGATCAACCAGGCCTCCCGCGACCGGCTCTCCGAAGTGACGACCGCCTTCCTCGCGGCCACCGCCGGAGGAACCCACGCCGCCGGCCCGCCGGGCCCGGGCTCGTCCGCGGTCGAACTGCGCTCCGCGGAGAGCGCCGCCCTGGCCGCCCGGGACGCGCAGACGGTCGCCGACTCCCTGCTCGCCCACGCGCTGGCCCCGCTGGGTGCGGTGGCCGTGGCCATCTGGTCCCTGGGCGCGGACGGCTCCCTCAGCCTGGCGGGCAGTGCGGGATTCTCACCCGCGGAGGCGGGGCGCTGGCGGCACGTACCGCCGGGTGTGGCCACCGTGGCCCGCCGCGGTCTGGCCGTGCGCACGGGCCACTGGATCGGTTCCCTGTCCCACACCGGTCTGCCCTCCGTGGGCCAGCACCAGTTCCCGCACGGCGGCCGGGTCGCCATGCCGGCCGCCGCCGCAGGCCGGATCCACGGGGTCCTGGAGATCGTCTGGCCGGACCCGCTGGAACCGCAGCCCCCGCAGATCGCCCGGCAGATCGAGGCTCTGGCCGAGCTGTGCGCCCACACCCTGGAGACGTACGCCCTGTGCCGCCCGGACGGCGGCCCCCGTGTGCTGCCCGACGCCGCCGAGTTGGTGGACCTGGCCGACGGGCTCCACGATCCCGCCCTGGTCCTCGTGCCGCACGTCGACGCGGGCGGGGAACTCGTCGACTTCCGCATCCACCACGTCAACGCCCGTTTCCTGGACCCCGCGGGCCGGCCGCGAGGCGTCGTCAACGGAGCGCTGCTGCTGGAGGCGTACCCGATGGCCGCCGGCGACGGCGGACTGTTCGAGCAGGTCGAACGGGTGCAGGCCACCGGGGAGCCGTTCCGCGCCCAGCGGATGCGGCTCACCGCGCTGGTCGGCGATGTGCCGCTGGCCGCGGTCGCCGACGTGAACATCAGCCGGCACGGCGGCAGCGTCCTGCTGATCTGGCGGATAGAGGACGAGACGGCACGCCTGGCGAACCTGCTCCAGCACGCCCAGCGCCTGGGCCGCATCGGCGGCTTCGAGGAGAACCTGCTGACCGCCGAGATCACCTGGAACGGCCAGCTCTACCACCTGTACGGCCAGCCGGTGTCGCTCGGCCCCGTTCCGCTCGCGGAGCTGCCGGCCCACGCCCACCCGGACGACGCGGTCGCCATCGGCCGTTTCCTGCGCACGCTGCTGCACCACCACCGGCCGGCCGCCACGGCCTTCCGTCTGCAACGACCCGACGGGGTCACCCGGCATCTGCGGGTGGCCGCCGAGCCGGTCCTCGACTCCGACGGCAGGCTGCACGTCGTACGCGGCGCCTACCAGGACATCTCGGCCCACCACTGGACGGAGGTGGCGCTCGCCGCGACCCGTGACCAGCTCGCCCACACCGAGCAGCAGGCCAGCGAACGCCACCGGCTGACCCTTCAGCTCCAGCACGCCATCATGCCGCCGGCGCAGGCCCCGCTGGAGGCACCCCGACTGCGCGTCGCGGTGCGCTACCGGCCGGCCGAGACCGAGCAGCTGGTCGGCGGCGACTGGTACGACGCCGTGGTCCTGCCCTCCGGGCTGATCCTGCTGTGCGTGGGAGACGTCGCCGGACACGGCATCGAGGCCGCCACCAGCATGGTCGTGCTGCGCAACGCGCTGCGCGGGCTCGCCGTCACCGGCGCAGGACCGGGGCAGCTGCTGTCCTGGCTCAACATGGTCGCCCACCATCTGACCGGGTCCGTCACCGCCACCGCGGTCTGCGGTCTGTACGACCCGGAGCGCCGCAGCCTGCGCTGGGCCCGGGCCGGCCATCTGCCGCCGGTCCTGGTGCGCGGCGGTGAGGCGACCGCGCTGCCCCTGGTCAAGGGGATGCTGCTCGGCGCCGTACCGGAGGCGGCGTACGAGGAACGGGAGATGCAGCTGGCTGTCGACGACACCCTGCTGATGTACACGGACGGTCTGATCGAACGGCGTGACCGTTCTGTGGAGGAATCCCTCACTCATCTGCTGACCACCGCCCGGACGCTCCAGCCAGCTCTCGAACAGCAGTTGGACCATCTGCTCACCCACAGCAGGTCCGACACCGACGACGACACCTGCGTCGTGGGCGTCCAAGTGACCTAGCGGGGCGGGTCCGATCGATTTTCGTGCGCGTAGTCTCGTCGTCCTCGGGAAAACAGACAACCGCAGGGACAAGCGAGCCGGGCCGGAAGGGGCGCGGCTTCTGGTGGGAAGGCGAGATGACGACCGAGCACCGCTGGCAGGAGAGTGCGGCGTCGGGGAGCACCCCGGAACAGGCCACGCGTTACCGGGGCGAGCTGCATGACGTGACGACCGCACGGCTCGACACCGAGCGCTTTCTCGACGACCTCACGGGGGTGGCGCCGCCTTCCGCACCGGAACACTGGGACGACATCCTCCTGGTCGTCAACGAACTGGCCGCGAACGCGGTCCAGTACGCGCCGGGGCCCTTCGAGGTCCGGCTGCGCAAGACCTTCGACGGCGTTCACGTCGTGGTCCACGACACGAGCAGCACACCCCCGGCTCCACGCCCCTTCCGCCGTGACGGCGGCGGCGGGGTCGGCTGGTATCTGGTCCAGTCCCTGGGCAGCCAGGTCAGTGTCGTCACGCAACCGGACGGGAAGGACGTGCATGTCTTTCTGCCCTGGTGAGGCGGCTAGGACCGGCTGCGCAGCGGGACCAGCACGCTGATCGTCTTGCCGCCGCCCGGCCGGCGCCGCACGACGATGTCGCGCGCCAGGCGGATGATGATCGGCCAGCCGTAGCCCTGTCCGTGTCCCGCCAGGGGGAGGGTGCCCGAACCGTGGACGACGTCGGGGACGACATCGCTGTGGTCGTGAACCGCCAGTCGGACGCCGTCCGGGGTGGCGGCGGCCTCGAACCCGGCCAGCCCGTCACCGTGCCGCAGGGCGTTGCTGACGAGTTCGGAGACGACGAGCAGCAGATCGACGACGTCCTCTTCCCGCGCCGTGCGGGCTGCGGTGTCCCACTCCTCCCGTACGACCGAACGCGCGTGTTCCCGTGCCGCCGCCGCGGTCGTCACCGTGGCCGTGCGGTCCGACCGGCTCACCGTACGACCACTGCCCAGGGCCCCTCCACAGCCGGTCGGCGGTCCCGGCCGAGGGCGAAGATCGTTGCGTTTTCTTTCATGTCGGGCGGCCTTTCGATGCCTTCGTGAACGGATCTGCCACCGTCAGGGCTGCGTCGGTGGGGGCGCGGCACCACCCGCAGCCTGTGCGGCATGGCGGAGCCGGCCGGCGTGACGGTGGTGCGTGGGCGTGGGTGGTGTACCGGACGCCCTGTCACGCGGTGTTTCCCAGCGAACGGATGGCGAGCCGTTGCTGTGTGCCCTCCGCTGCAGATACCCGGGCGGCCCCTGTGCATGCGGGGTGACTTTCCTCCGGCGACGGCGGACGAGCCCGGTCGCGACGGGGTGCGGGCGTCAGTTCGGGCCGGGAGAGCCCAGGTACTCCTTCCAGTTGGCCTCGGGCCGTACGTCGGCGGCGAGGGCGAGCAGACGGCGCGGCTGCCGGTGCAGACCGACGATTCTGAGCAGACCGCCGCGCCGGGTGACGCAACCGTCGACGGTGAGGAGGAGATGGAGGAGCGCCGAGTCCACGAAGTCGACGCGGGCGAGGTCGAGGGTGAGCCGGCGTACGGAGAGCGGCAGTCCGGTGGCCGCGCCTTCGATGGCGGGCCTGGCACGGTCGTCGATGGCGTCGTCCACGGTCAGCGTGGCGGCGTAACCGCCGGGACTCAAAGTGATGCGGGTGCCCATCTTTCGGGCCCCCTTCCCTGGGGGTTGGTGGCCTGGGGAGGCCACTGGGCTCCTCCCACCGTGTCACGTACCGCCGCGCACGTCGAACGGCCTTTTGCTCAAGGGTGCATGACGTGCGCGTTCACGGGTAAGCGCGCATCCGCGGCGCACGCCGCGATCCGCAGGTGAGAGCCGCCAGACCTGGCCGTAGTAGACGTTGTTGGAGGCATACGTGTCCGTTGCCCAGAATCCCTTGTCCGTCGAGGTCACTCTGTTGCGTGACGACGTGGCCCTGTTCACGGTGCAGGGCTATTTGGACGTCGACACCGCGACGGAGTTCCGTCACCATCTGGCGAACCAACTGCACCACGGCCGACGCCATTTCCTGCTCGACCTCACCCAGGTTCCGTTCATGGACTCGTCCGGTATGAACATCATTCTTCGCGTCTATCAGGAAGCCCGGGACCTTCCCGGCAGCGTCCACATCATTTCGCCGCAGCCCGCCGTACGCCGGATACTCGATCTCACCGGTGTGAGTCTCACCGTCCCGGTGTCGGGGAGCGTCGAGCAGGCACTTGACCTGGTGGACCACCCGCAGCCGCAGTCACAGCCCTGACAGTCGCCGATATTGCATCCGGACCCCACCGGGGGAGGGCCGTCCACCGTGCCGTCGCCGTCGCCGGTCGGGTCGGCGGTGGCACGGTGAACGAGGCCCAGCGCCGGATCTCGCTCGCTCAGACCCTCCTGATCCGGTCGGCGATCTCCGGCATGGCCGTGAACCCCGCCGCCCTGTACGTGGCGACGCCGCCGACATTGGAACTCGGCGTGCACACCCGCGCACTCGACGAGCCCATCTCCCGCAGTGCCGCCGCCCCTGCGACGGTGATCGCCCGGCCGTGGCCGCGGCCGCGGTGGTCGGCGTGGACGCCCATCGGCTCCACCAGTCCCGGCTTCCCGGGTCCGGCCGACCAGACCGTCACCACCGCCGCGGGGTTGCCCTGGTCGTCGTAGGCGCCCAGGCAGCGCGCCTCGGCGTAGCACGGTGCCGCGGTCATCTTGTGCCGGTACTCGCGCGTGGGCCGCGTGGTGTTGAACGCGGACCGCAGGACGTCCGCGAAGTCCTGCGCCTGCTCCAGGCCGATCGCCGTGATCGGCACGCCGGGGTCCTCCACCGGTGCGGCGAGGTCGCGGAAGAGCGGCGTCCACGGCTCGTCGACACCCCAGCCCTCCTCGTCCAGCAGGTCGTGGAGCAGCAGGCCGAGCGGCGCCTCGACGGACACGGTTCCCTCCGGCAGCACGCCGCGCTCGGGCAGGGAGAAGTCCTTGGCGAGCTGCCGCGCCAACTCCTCGTCCCGGACAGCGTCGGGAGCGACCGTCATCCGCACCAGCGTCGGCGAATCCAGCATCCCGACGGCGAGGATCCGTCCCTCCCGGCTCCAGGTCCGGACCACCGCCGCCGTCTCGGCCGCGCCGAACCGGTAGTTCCAGCCGATGTCCCCGGGATGCAACTGCATCGGCGCGCCATCGTGCTGCCACTCCCGCAACGCCGCGAGGGCGTCGCCCACCTGGCCGGCGGTCGGCGTACTCAACACCATCGTCATGACCGGGATCAGACCCAACGCCCAGCCGCCGTGCAACCGATTAACCGGCATGCGGCGAGGGCGGCGGATGTGAGGAAGTCATCCGCCGCCCCGGCTGCGGACCGCAGCAGGGCGTGAGGCGCCCTTTCCCGCCGTGCGGTGGCTCAGGACTGCACGGCGAGCTGGAAGGCCTGCGCGGTCGAGCCGTCGCAGGTCCGCTGGGTGAGCTGAACACTGTTCGTCGCCGCCGCGGCGGCCGTCAGGCATTTGCCGCTGTGCCGGGCGACGAAGTGATAGCGCCCGCTCGTCTCACGTACCGGCTGCCACTGCTGATTCGTGCCGCCGGAGTAGGCCCACAGCTGCAACGGCGCGTTGTCCGCCGTGGAGCGGTCGGTCACGTCGATCACCTGCGCGGGGTCGGTGCGTGCGGTGATCTGCAGATAGCCGCTGTCGGTGCTGCGGAAGCGGTACTGCTGCGCCGCCGTGCCGTTGCAGGCGTACTGCTGGAGCACCGTCCCGTTCGCCGTGGCCGCCGAACGGGCGTCCACGCACGTGCCGTTGCCGCCGTTCTGCAGGGAGTACCAGGCGGTCTCGGAGATCTGGTCGTCCGTCGGCGGGGTCGTGGTGCCGCCCCCGCCCAGCCACTTGAGCCCGTCGAGCAGGAACCGGTTCTGGGTCGCGCTCGCGAACGTGGACGACAGTCGCGTGTTGGTCGTGTAGTTCATCGCGTTGTGGCCGAAGTTCGCGTACAGCATCCTGTACTTCGTGTTGGTCCACAGGATCGGGTAATAGCCGCTGTACCAGGACTGGTTGGGGTCCGTGCCGACCGGGAAGCTGCTCGGGTCGATCGACGCCAGGATCTTGATGTCCGGGTTCTGCCGCAGATCCTTGGACCAGCTGTACCACTCGCTCACCGACGAGGTGAAGGTGGCCGGAAGGTTCACGGTCGCCGGGCTCGTGCGGTCCTCCACCTTCAGGGTGACCGCGGTCGGGCCCCAGGTGTTGGACGCGAAGTTGCCGGAGCCGAGGAACGTGTTGTGGTACCAGGACCAGCCGGCCGCGTCGGTCGTGAACGCCGAGACGTGGAAGCCCAGGAAGCCGCCCCCGCCTCTCATGTACGCCTCGAATCCCGAGCGTTGGGCGGAGGTCTGGGGCAAGTCATCGAGGAACAGGACGACTTGGTAGGCGTTGACCCCACCGTTGGCGAGCAGGTCCCAGTTGGTGCTGGCCGTGTAGGTGAAGCCGCCCGCGGCCGCCTGCTGCGGGAACCAGGCGTTGGCCTCCTTGTCGAAGTCGATGTGCGCCGCGTCGTAGGTGCCGCTGAACAGGGCGAGGACCTTGAACGGGGTCGCGGCGGTGCCGGCCTGTGCGACGGGCGGTACGGCCGCGAGGCCCATCAGGGTGGCCAGCAGGAGCAGGACCCGCAGGAGCGCGCGGGTGGAGCCGGATCTGACGGTGTTCATTCGTCTGGTCGATCCTTTCCGTGTGGTCCGCGGAGTGCGGGCGTCAGCCGGTGTACCGGGCGAAGATGCTGGTGAACTGCCAGTTGCTCTGACTCACACCGGAGCAGGTGTCGTCGTTGGGGTAGGCACCCGGGCAGGGACGGTCACGGTTCGCGGACCAGAACGTCAACCGCGCCAGGTGATGGGTCTGCGCGTAGCCGAGGATGGTCTGGAAGTCGGCGGTGGTGACGGTCTCGTTGTCGTCGGTGATGCCGTTCATCGACGAGATGCCCATGTCCCGGTAGGCGGCGTCGTCGCTGTAGCCGTACGCGTTCTTCAGCGCGTTCTTCAGCCCCTCGGCCGCCCGCTGGGTCAGCGTTCCCATGTTCTGGCCCGCGCCGCCGAAGTCGAACGGCATGATCGTCCAGGCGTCCACGGTCAGCCCGGACGACGCGGCCCGGTTGATCAGGCTCGTGTCGGGGCCGCTCTGCCCGGTGCCGATCGTGACGTACACCTTGATGCCGGGGTTGTTGGCCTTGACGGTCTTGAGCGCGTCCACGGTCCGCTGCTGCACGGTGCCGTTGCTGTAGGCGTCCGCCTCGAGGTCGATGTCTATCGCCTTCAGCGAGTAGGCGTTGATGACCTTCTGGTACGCCGCCGCCAGCTCGCCGGCGCTGGAGCAGGAGCTCTCCAGCTTGTTGCCGCTGTAGCCGCCGAAGGACGGGACGACGTCGCCGCCGGCTGCGCGCACGGTGCTGATGGTCTGCTGGTCGACTCCGCCGGTCAGCGCCCGGTTGCCGTCCCACTGCGGATTGCAGTAGCCGTTGCTGAGGACGAACGCCAGGGTGAACCACTTCACGCCGGTCGCGTTCATGACAGTCGTTGGGCTGGGTGGATTGCCCCAGCCGTTGTAGAGGTAGGGCGCCACGGCCATCGGTGCGGCGCCGGGCGGGGTCGTGCCGCCACCGGCGGCGGGCGCAGTCCACTTCTGGTTGGCGGCGCCGGTGCAGGTCCAGAGCTGGGCGCGGGTGCCGTTGGCGGAGGAGTTGCCGGTGACGTCCAGGCACTTGTCGGCGGTCGGGTTGACGATGTCACGTGCGGCGCTGACGGCCCACTTCTGGTTGGTGCCGCCACTGCACGTCCAGAGCTGGAGCTGGGCCCCGTTGGCCGTCGAACCGCCGGTGACGTCAAGACATTTGCCGAGGGCGCGGATGGTGCCGTCGGAGCCGACCGTCCACTGCTGGGCGGCGGTTCCGTTGCAGTCGTAGAGCTGTACGGCCGTGCCGTCGGCCGAACTCGCGCCGGCCACGTCGAGGCACTTGCCGGCCAGGCCGGTGATCGTGCCGGTGGCGGCCGAGGCGGAGGGGGCTGCGAGGGTGCCCACGGCGGTGAGGCCGAGGGAGAGAGCGAGAGCGCAGCGCAGGGCGAGGCGTTGCATGGCGAGGGGCCTTTCGTCCTGGGGTGGGGGGTGGACGCCGCCGGCGTGGGGCGGTGAGAGGTGAACACGGATGTTCACATACGTGTGCAGGGGTCGCATGCATGGAATGTCTGCTGGCTGGTGAACCTAAAGGTCTACACCAAAGCCGTCAAGAGGTGCGACCGAAGAAGTGCCGCACGGCTTCGCTGAGTTGAGAAGTTGTAGCCGGGGGCGCGAGAAGGGCCCTGGGCAGGGGGCGCCGGTCGTGCAACCCTCCGGGCCCGGCGGGAGTCTAGGGAGCCGACGGATCGTTCGCCTGGGCGACACCGTCGGTTTACCTGGCTCCGACAGAGGATCTCTCCATGCCCGTGTCGTCACGCAACCGTCGCGTCTGCCGTGCCGGTGTCGCCGCCTTCGGCGCTGCCGCCCTGATCGCGCTGGCCGCGGCTCCCGCCGCCTTCGGCGATGAGCCCGAGCCCGAACTGGTCGTCGGAGGGCTCACCGCGGTCGACGACGTGAAGCCGGGGGACGGCTTCGACGTACCGGTGACCGTGGCGAACAAGAGCGTCGGGACCGCCCCCGAGAAGGTCTGGATCACTTACGACATCACCCGAGGGCTGGAGTTCGAGGAGGTCCCCTCCAACTGTCTGATCCAGCATGTCCGGCCTTACGACGAGATGCCCGAGCGGTGGACGGCGTCCTGCGAGTTCGACCAGGCGCTGGAGTCAGGCGTCGTCTACACCCCCGAGACCGCCATGGGCGTCAAGGCGCTGGGCCGCGCGCTCAACGAGCAACTCCGGGTGCGCGTCGCGGACGGTGGGCCGGCCTACGAGGACAACGGCACCGATCCGGTGGCGGGACCCGCGCCCGCGGTGAAACTGGTCGAGGCGCAGACCGGTGTTGCGGGATCCGCGCAGGTGGTCACTGTGCCCGTCACCGCCGTCAACACGGCCGACTACCAGGTGACGGGTGACGCGTTGCGGGGGAGTGTCGGTGACACGGTGACGATGAAGGCGACCTTCACCAACGCCGGCCCCGCGTGGGTCTGGCCCAGAGAGGGCGACCCCTCCGTCAGCGTCGTCATCACACCTCCCGCCGGTACGTCGGTGGTCAAGCGCGGCCAGTTCTGCCGGGCCAAGGCGGACACGTATGTCTGCGGCATGCGGTCGCTCAACGAGGGCAGCCAGGAGACCTACACCTTCGAGTTGAAGATAGACAAGCGGGTGGCGGGCGCCGAGGGCTCGGTGGCCCTGAGCAGCGAAGCGCGCCCCTTCGACCCCGACAAGACCAACGACAGGGCCGCCATCACGCTGGACGTCACCGGCGGCGGGCCGAGCGACTCGACCGGCGGTTCGACGGGCAGCACGACCGGCGGCGCCGACACCTCGGGCGGCGGTTCCTCGTCGACCGGCGGGGGGACGGCGAGCGGCGGCAACGGGTCGACCACTGGCGGCAGCGGGACCACCACCGGCGGCACCGGGACGACGACCGGGGGCAACCTGGCGGACACGGGATCCTCGACACTGCCCCTCGCGGGCGCGGCCGCCGCGGCCGTGACCCTCGGTGCCGGCACATTCCTCATCGTGCGGCGTCGCCGTACCCAGGACATGAACTGACGACCGAGGACTTCCTCACTGCTCCACAAACAACACACGTCGTGAGCATGCACAGCGAAAGGCCGGGAACACGCTGGGCCAGGAGGTTGATAAATATGGTTCCCCTGCTGATTGTTCTTCTTCTCGCGCTCATCCTTTTCGGCGCCGGTTTCGCCGTGAAGCTCCTGTGGTGGGTCGCGCTGATCGTGCTCGCGGTGTGGCTGCTCGGTTTCCTCATGCGTTCGACCAACGCGAGCGGCGGACGTGGTCGCTGGTATCGATGGTGACCTGAGGTCGATATCCGAGCCGGAGCCGGCAGTGAAGTCGAGCACCAGGGTGACCTGGTGCTCGACTTCATTTGTGCCCTCAATTGTCTCCTGCACAAGGGGTGTTGGGGTGTTCACCGTTCATCTGAGGCCTCGATCCTCCTCACACGCGGCGCGGTCGCGCGGCGGAGGGCAGCCGCGGAGGCAGCGGCAACCAGGAGGCGTCATGGGTCAGGGCCGGCACCACCACAGACACGACCACGAGCACGGTCATGCGCACGACCACGGTCACGCGCATGAGGTGGCTCCCGCCCTGCCCGCGGCCTTCGACACCTCCGTGCCCGACGAGGCGCTCACCCCCGAGCAGCGGTCCCGCCGCGCTCTGCTGCGCCGGGCCGGACTCCTCGGCGCGGGCCTGGCCGCCGGAGGCGTCCTCGCCGACGCCACGCAGGCCGCCGCTGCCACCGCCGCGTCCGGCGGCCGACGCCCCGAAGGTTTCCTGTGGCTGGCCGGCGACCACCACATCCACACCCGGTACAGCAGCGACGGCAAGTACCGCGTCGTCGACCAGGTCCGCCAGGGCGCCCGGCACGGCCTGGACTGGATGGTCATCACCGACCACGGCAGCACCACCCACGCCAAGATCGGCGTGGACAAGGTGAACCCGGACATCAGGGAGGCGCGCGCCGCGTACGAGGACACGCTCGTCTTCCAGGGCTTGGAGTGGAACATCCCGGCCGCCGAGCACGGCACGGTCTTCGTGCACCCCGGCAAGAACGAGGTCGCCGTCCTCAAGCAGTTCGAGACCGACTACGACGGCAGCGTGCGGGGCGCGAGCGACTCCACGCCCGCCAACGAGGCGCTGGCCGTAGCGGGCCTGAACTTCCTGGCCGAGCAGGTACAGCGGCGCAGGGTGAAGGACGCGCTCATGCTCGCCAACCACCCGGCGCGGCGCGGCGTCGACTCGCCGCACGAGATACGCGGCTGGCGGGACGCCACCGGCGCGGGCCGCCAGATAGCCGTCGGCTTCGAGGGCGCCCCCGGACACCAGGCCGCGGGACTGCCCGCGCCCCTGGGTATGGCCCGCGCCCGCGGCATCTACGACAACAGCCCCAGCGCCGGCTCGTTCGCCGGCTACCCGCTGGAGAGCTACCGCACCTGGGGCGGCTTCGACTGGATGACCGCCACGGTCGGCGGACTGTGGGACAGCCTCCTCGCCGAGGGCAGGCCGTGGTGGATCACCGCCAACAGCGACAGCCATCAGGTCTACGGCGACACCGCCGTGCGCGGACCCGGCGGGGACTTCAACGCCAACGGCCGCTACGAGGACCCGGTCTACGGCGGCAAGATCGACATCACCCAGGGCGACTACTGGCCCGGCCAGTACAGCCGGACCCACGTGGGAGCCGACGGCTTCTCCTACGCCGCGGTCATGGACGGCATCCGCGCGGGCCGGGTCTGGGTCGACCACGGGCAGCTCCTCGGCGGCCTGGACGCCAGGGTCGTAGGCGGCGGGCGCTGGGCCACGCTGGGCGGCGCCCTGCACGTGAAGAAGGGTACGAGCGTCACCCTGACCGTCGACGTGACCCTCGCCGGCGGCCCCAACTGGGCCGGGTACGTGCCCCGGCCGGCGCGCATGGACGTCATCCAGGGCGAGGTCACGGGACCGGTGGCGGACAAGGACACGTTCACCGCGCCGACGGCGAAGGTGGTCCGCTCCTACGAGGTCGACCAGTCCTCAGGCGTCGTCCGGCTCACCTACCAGCTGGGGCGGGTGGACCGTCCGCTCTACGTTCGTCTGCGCGGCAGCGACGGCAACCGGACCGCTGTCGGCGCGATGGGTGCGGCGGTCGACCCGGTGGGGCCGGCGATCGACGTCGTGGGCGACGCCGACCCGTGGCTCGACCTGTGGTTCTACTCCAACCCGATCTGGGTCCTGCCGTCGTGACGCCGTACGCCCTCATGGTGGACCCCGGACTCCGCGAGTTGCGCGCGGCCGATCACCTGCTCCAGGAGCTGGCTGCCCGACTCGCCCTTCCTGAGGGCGCGTTCGGCTGCACGCATCTCGTTCGGGGAGACCGCCCGCGTGTCGTTCTCTCCCTGACCGTGCCGTCCGAGCCGCTCCTGAGCACCGTCCGGGAGCGGCTCACGGCACGGGGCCACGACGTGCGGCACGGCCTTCCCGATCTGGAGGGCCGTGCGGTGCTCTTCCCCGGAGCCGCGGCTCTCACCGGCACACTGACGGTGGCGGAAGTGCTGATGCGCTCAGCGATCGACCGCGTGACGGTACTGGGTGCCCCCGGCCCGTCCGCTCCCGGCACGTCGCTGGTGACGCGCGAGCACGTTCGCCCGCAGTGGCGGGACGGCGAACTCGTCCTGACGGCCATGCCGGCGGCTGGGGGAGCCCTCGTGCCGTTCGAAGTGCCGGAGCCGACCCCGTGCTGCGCGGACCACTGACATCGCCGCCCGGGCCATGGGTGCCCCTCGGCCCCGGCTCTGTGCGAGCGGCGGGCGGATCCCGTGCCTACCTCAGGGGGTGAAGACCTCTTCGAGGCTGTCGATGGCTCCGTCGGCGCCGAGGTGGTACTGGAAGACGAGGCCGCTGTCGGGGTGTGCTTCCAGCCAGTCGAGGAATTCCTGGACGCCGATGTGCTGGTTCTCGGTGCTGGCCACGATGGGGTTGGTCACGGTGATGTAGGCGGCCTGGTCCAGCGGCAGATAGGTTTCCTTGCCGACGGTCTCGAACGGGGCGCCGTCGGAATCGGGTGTACCGCAGCCCCAGTTGCCGTGGCGGAAGATCAGGCTGAGCGAGCCGCCCTCGGGTGTGTAGCGGTAGACCGCGATCTCGTCCGGCGAGATGGGCATCTTGTGGTCACAGCCGTCGTCTTCGCCACCGCCGGCGGCAGCCGGTGAGCCCTCGGCCGGTGAGGTGGCTGACGACGGGGGAGTGGCCACCTTGGAGTCGGGTGACGTGGAGACCTTCCCGGCGGGCACGGCCGTGGCGGGCGCGGTCGCCCCGCTGCCCTTGCCGGCCTTGGTCGGCGAGGCGGTGGCGGCCGTCGCCGCAGGTGCCGCGTCCGGGGAGTGGGAGGAACAGGCGGTGAGCGCCAGGACACCAGCCGCCCAAGTGCTCAGAGCGAGTGTCCGGAGCGCGATCTGTCTGCGGCGATGCGTGACCTTCATGATGTCCCCCGAGGGTGGTGGCAGCGGCTACCTGTGTGACCGCGTGAGCTGGAGAGACCATATTCAGCCACGCCGCGGCGCATTTGATCACCCTGGCGCCGTCCGTTGCGAATCAGTGACCAGACCCGCGCAATATCCGGAGACTGGCCCGCCGGGGGAGCGGACGCCGGCCAACTGGACGTTGTCAGGACTGAGGCGGAGCCTCCTCGGCGCGGCGGATGCGCCGCACACCGAAAGCGGCTCCCGAGACTCCGCCCACCACTGCGGTCACGCCCGCCGTGACATCGCTCCCTGAGAACCCGGCCACGATCAGGGCGGCCGCCAGGGCGCCGAGCATCAGATACATGAGGACGATGAATCCCGCGGCCAGGTGACGGTCCCGCAGCGGCGGTATGCCGCCGTTCATCCGCGCCCTCCGTGAACCAGGCTCGCGAGCAATGCGGCACCGGGGCAAGGTTGTTCAGCGGCGCTGTCTGTCGGGACGTCCAACCGCGTGAGGCGTGCCGTGGATCG
This sequence comes from Streptomyces sp. NPDC051913, assembly GCF_044593635.1. NCBI lineage: Bacteria > Bacillati > Actinomycetota > Actinomycetes > Kitasatosporales > Streptomycetaceae > Streptomyces > Streptomyces sp. NPDC051913. The sequence goes on from NZ_JBIUCI010000020.1 coordinate 122,553, forward strand.
GCATCGGTACATGAGGCTCTCGATCCGTCGGAGGCGTTCTGTCTTCCTCACGCATGCCCCTGAACGGCTTCGCCATCCGGGCGTCGTGCCGGCCGTGCGGTCGATACACGGAAGACGTGGGTTTGCCTTGGGCGTGCGCGGCAACGCGAAGTGCATGAGTCAATCGAACAGCGGCACGAATCGAGATTCCAAGGCCAGGCAGAGCACTTCCGCGAAAGCCCGGCAGGCCACAGCCAAGGCCACCGCTCCCGCGTCGAAGGCGGCGGACAAGGCAGCCGAGACGTCGGGTGACGTGGCATCAGCGACTGTGGATGTGGCAGAGCGTACGGCCAACAAGGGCACCGCGATCGTGAACGGCGCGGCCGCGGGCGTCCAAGCCGGCCGCCGGGCCGTCATCGACGCCTCGGGGCAGGCGGTCACCTTCGCCAAGACCACGTGGACGCTGATCGCCCATCGCAAGGGCCTCGTCGTCGCCGGCGTGGGCGCGGGCCTGTCCATGCTGGGCGCTTCGTCGTACCTGGCGGGTCGTCGTGCGGGGCGCCGTACGCATGGTCCGATCACCCGCCTGACCGGCGGGCGGATTTGAGGCGAGAGCCGAGCGGTGGGGTGAACCGCCGGGTTCACCCCACCGCGGCGGCTCCGGCCCGGCTGTCCCTCGCCGCAGTGCCCTGCCGTGCCTCGGAGCGGATCTGGTCTTCCCTCTCCGGTTCCATACCGGGGTCAACGAGTCGTACCCACAAGAAGAAACGGTTCTTCCGTTGCCCGCGCTCTTACCCTCGGGGGCGCTTCTGTGCGTGAGTGCCTTTGCGGGAGCGGTGTTTGGAGGGGACCTGGCCGATGAGTTCCCAGAAGCACACCAGGGCGGTGATCGGTGGAATGCCGAGTGTCACGAACGCCAGCACGGAGTGGGCGGAGTGGCTGACGCACAGGGCTACGGCGATGGCGGAGGTCACCAGCAGGACGCCCCAGGAACGGCGTGCGGGCTGATGCTGGACGGCGGCGCGGAGGATGGACAGGGCCGCGACCAGCCAAGGGCCGTACACGGTCAGCGGCCACCATTGGGCGAGCCGCACCGGCAGGATGAGTTCGGCGACGGTGCGCAGTTGGCTGTAGGTGTACGTGATGGACCAGGCCAGCAGGCACGCGGCACACACCGCGATGGCGGCGAACAGGATCGTGACCTGGGTGATGCGATGACCTGCCACGAGGAACTGCCTTCTGGGACGCATGCGCCGGCGCGCGCTGCGGGACAGGTGCGGTGGTGCGGGCTCGTCCGTAGGTGAGGGGGCCGACACCGAGGCAAGCATCTCGGCCAGTTCCTGCTCGATGTCGTGGCCGCCGAGCGTGCCGTCCGGGCCGGTTCTGTCCCAGGCCTCCTGGGCGGGGATCCGGCTGATGCCGTGCTGATCCCATGTCTGGGGATCGGAGTTGTAGGGGTACTGCGGGACGTAAGGCCTGTCCCTGTCGTGCCAGTTCATCGGGATTCTTTCGGTCCGTTCATGGGGGTGTGCTGCCGGAGCGGGGAACCCAGACGGTGGCGCCGGTGCGGGCTGTTGATGGCGTGCCCCTCGCACGCCGCCCGCAGGCATTCGTTTCGCATCGTCCTGATCTCGTTCACATGTTCATCTGACGGGCCGGACCCATTTCCTCCCGCTCACCTTCGAGTGACGCGTTCGGTAGAGGAAACCTTTCTCCGTATGTATCCGAATCGTTTTACGTCCGCCTAACGAACGTAAATGAAGGGAAGATGCGTGGCGTTCGAGTGAACGGTTCACACGAACGCATCCAGGTGCGCGGCGCATTGGCCCGGCAGCGGTCGCCGGAACTAGCTAGTGGCCGGATGTGAGGATCATGGCGACGGCGATGGTGAAGAGCAGGGTGCCCATCGCGGCGAACACGGTCCGGGTCTGCAACCGGGTGCGCTCCTCACTGCTGGTGCGAACGGATCGGGCGTGGGGCACGGTCGCGATCGACACGGCGTCGGTGAGGGCGTGCAGCCGCTGCTGCACCGCGCTGGGGTCGTCCGGAGCGGATAGTCGCTGGGCGATGTGGGTGCGCGCGTTGAGGAGGCGGCTTGTCGCGGCCGGTGTGCTGGACTGCATCTCGCGCGCGGCGTGATCGAGGCGGATGCCCAGGCCGTCGCAGAGGAGGAGGGCGCGTCGGTGCGGTGGCGCCAGGTCGAGCAGGGCCCGGTGGGTGGCGTCGGTGACGGGGAGGTCGGGGTTCTTGCGTGATGGCCGCAGGCGGTGCCAGGGGGAGAGTGCGTAGTCGTAGGCCGCGGTGCGCAGCCACGCGACCGGATCGGGGTCGCAGGCGACCTCGGGCCAGTGTTCCCAGGCGTGGTGGAAGGCCCATTCGACGGACTCGAAAGAGAGGCGGCGCTGCCCGGTCAGCAGATAGGTCTGATGGACCAGGCCGCGGGCGATATCGGAGTAGAGAGCGTCGAAGCCGTCCTCGGCGCTGGGCGCGCCCCGCGAGGGTGCCGCCCCGTCCCTCGCGGGGTGGGTGCGCCGCTTGTCGGCCGTGCTCATCCCGGTACTGCAGGTGCGTGCGTCCACTGGTCCCCTGTGTGCTCATGAAAATCGGTCGGTGCGGCGCGCGTGCAGATGGTGACTGACGGCATTGCAGAACCGTTCCCTCGAACACGCGTCACATGCCCCAACGTTCGGAGAGCACTTCGGTCGCGACCGTCGCGGACGGATCACACGCACCGCTGATTGCTCGACTGCCAGTTCGGGTCGGCTCTGGGGGTGTCCGAGCGATCGCGTGTGACCTGGTGTGATCTGTCCGGCGTACGGAGGGAGACCGAGCCGGTGCGGAGTGAACGGTGGGGAGGGGAGGGCTGTGCGTGGGCGCGAGGCGCGTTCCTTGCCCCGGGGGTCTGCCTTGCGCCCTTCGACGGCTCCTCCGATGTGGGTCGCTGTCATCCGCCGGTGGAGGACGACCCGGCCACCGGGAAGTTCCTGCTGGTCGTAGAGCTCCAACTCGCGCGCGGTGTGGGAACTTCCCGGCATCAGCCCGCACACCCTAGACACCATGGCGGCCTCGGCCCTGACGGTCCCCGATGGCGAATCCGCCGTCGCCACGTGAGCGAGTCGATCCGCCGCTGAGTGGGAGCTTGGCGCATCGCGTCCGCAGCGTGATGTGTGCCGTAAGGCGGCCGGTCCCTTGGACCTACTTCGCCCACGCACGCTCCAGCTCGCTGCGGAACGTGGCCGGTTCCCGGCCGATCAGCGTGGCCAGAGTCGGGTTGACGGCGGCGAACTCGCCGTTGCGTGCCGCGGCGAAGATGCTCACCACCAGGTCCGCGATCGGGGCCGGGGCGCCGTGGGCGAGGGATTGTTCGCGGAAGGCGTCGTCGGGGACGACGGTGCGGGTGAACGGGCGTCCGTCGACTTGGGACGCGATCTCGGCGACGGTGTCGAAGTCGAGTGCCGCCGGACCGGTGAGTGGCGGGGTGGGCCCTTCGAAGTGGCCCGGGTCGGTGAGGATCGCCGCCGTGGCCTCGGCGAGGTCGTCGTGGCCGGTCCAGACGACAGGCCCGTCCGCGGGGAGGGCGATGTCGCCGCTGTGGCGGGCGTACTCCAGGAACTGCAGGGCGCTGGAGGCGTAGAAGCCGTTGCGCAGCGCGGTCCACGGCAGGCCGGTGGCCTGCAGCAGGTCCTCGGTCTGGGCGTGGTCGCGGCATGCCTGGAATCGGGAGTCGTGGGCGGCCCCCATCTGGCTGGTGTAGAGGATGCGGCCGACGGCCGCTTTCGCGGCGGCGTCGATGGCGGCGCGGTGGCCCGCGACGCATTCCTCGCCGGTGCGGTCGAGGGAGACGAGGAGCAGCTGCTCGGCGCCCTCGAAGGAGTGCACGAGTGAGGCGGGGTCGTCGAAACTGCCCTGGCGGACGCGGACGCCCCGGTCGGCGAGGTCCTGCGCCTTGCGCGGGTCGCGGACACTGACGCCGAGGCGGTCGGCGGGGACGAGGTCCAGGAGGCGCTCGACTGTGCGGCGGCCGAGTTTTCCGGTGGCTCCGGTCACGATGATCACGGGATTCTCCCCAAGTTGTTTCCAATGGAATCACCTGAACGGTATCACTGGAACTAACGCTGGAAGCATAACTTCGTTATCATTGATTCATGTCTTCCCGTGACACCACTGACAGCGCTCGGCGTCGCATCGTCATGGCGGCCGTCGAGCTGCTGGAGAAGGGCGGGCCGGACGCGGTGAGCACTCGTGCGGTCGCCGCCGCGGCCGGCATGCAGGCGCCGGCGATCTACCGCCTCTTCGGGGACAAGGAGGGGCTGCTGGAAGCGGTCGCCGAGCACGGCTACGCGCAGTTCCTGGAGAGCAAGCGCGCTCAGCTCGACCCAGCCCCGCAGGACCCGGTGGAGGAGCTGCGCCGCGGATGGGACCTGGTGGTGGAGTTCGGCGTGTCGCGCCCGGAGCTCTTCGCGGTCATGAACCGGGCCACCGGACGGGGGCCGCAGGCGGCGCACCGCGCGGGCCTGGAGATCCTGCACGGCCGAGTGCACCGACTGGCGGCCGCGGGATGGCTGCGCGTGGATGAGGAACTGGCCGCCCAGATCATCCAGGCCACCGGGCAAGGAGCGGTCATCACCTGGCACTCCACCCCGGAAGAACGCCGCAACCCGGCGCTGCTGAGCGTCCTGCGCGAATCCATGGTGGCGGCCGTCACCCGTGCCGAGCCGACGGTCCCCGCCGCCGAGGCCGGCCCCGCCCCGGCGGCCCGCGCGCTGCGCGCCGCCCTCCCTGAGAACTCCGACGTCCTGAGCGAAGCCGAGCAGCGCCTGCTGCATGAGTGGCTCACCCGCCTGGCCGCGGACGGAGGCACACCCCACGTCTGAACGCGCCGCTCAGGTGCCCTCAGGAGTTGTGTCAGGACACGCGCAGAGCCAGGAGCGTGACGGCCGCGAAGTACAACACGATGCCGATGATCAGGGACCAGCGTGTGCCTGCTGTGGTGCTGCCCGCTGAGAGGGGGCGTGTGTCGGAAGGTGTGAAACACGGGCAACTGTCGCTGTCCTGAGGGGGATTGGGCAGCCAGTAGGCACCCCAGAGGCGGGTCGTCGGTGAGGGCTGCGAGGTGTCGTCGACCGGTCTCATGCACCTCCCAACACCGCGGAGGCACAAGGGTTTTGTGATCTGGTGACCTGTCACACGAATGGGAACGTTCCTTCGTTCTGGTGTATGAGTCGAGAGTTGCTCTGCGAGGAACGCGTCGCCCACTCTGTCGGCCGTACCCCTTCGAACGGCTGGCCGGGAAGGGGAAGCTGACGTGTCGAGTGGGTGCGGGGCCGTCCGGAAAGTAGCGTCGTCGGCCGCGTACGGAGCCCGGCAGAGGGCACGTCACGTCAGAGAAACGAGAGCAACGCCTTGTCTACGCCGCGCCGTCCCTTCACATCGCTGCCCACTGCCGTGAAACACGCAGTCGGTCATCTCACCGGCACCGTTCATTCGGCGCGCAGTGTGAGAGGCGGCTGCAACGCGGGAGTCGCGGCCTGGCTCGAGACGGACAGCGGCGACGTCTTCCTCAAGGGTGTGCACGCCGCTCACCCCATGGCGGAGACCTTGCAGGCCGAGGCCCGCATCAACACGTATCTGCCCGGCGCGAGTCCGCGCCTGCGCTGGCAACTGGAGGTCGGCCGGTGGGTCCTGCTGGGGTATCAGGCCATCCGCGGCCGCCATGCCGACTACCGGCGCGGCTCGGCCGACCTGCTCCTGGTGCGGGAAGCCGTGCACGAGGTGCAGTGCCTCCGGGTCCCCCTGGACGTGGAAATGGGCCGAGCGGAGGAGAGATGGGCCGCACACGCCCCGGAGGGAACCGCCGGGCTCTTCGCGGGCGACGCACTGCTGCACACCGACCTCACACCGGAGAACGTGCTGATCTCCGACCGGGCCCATCTCGTCGACTGGTCGTCACCGACCCGCGGCGCCGCATGGATCGACCCCGCGCTGTTCGTCGTCAGCCTGGTCGACGCAGGCCACACCGTCGACGAGGCCGACGCCCTGGCCGGAGGATTCGCTTCGTGGGTCACTGCCTGTCCACGGGCGAAGGCGGCCTTCGCGATGGCCAACGCCCGGCAGTGGGAGAGCGCCGCCACCGAGGAGCGAACGGCCTGGAGGCACCGAATGGCTCGCAACGCGGCGGCCATCGCCCATCACTTCAGTTTCCGGTGACGCTCCACCGGGCTCGCACAGGCAAAACGACTTGTCGACCCAGACGCCGCTCCGGCCGCTCCGTTCGCCCGCGGCCGGCCGGGCGCCACCACGGGAACAGGTATCGGGTCGGTCGAAACACGGGTGCAGATCCTGTGCGGATACCCCGACAGGCTGGGCGGATCGCGGCAGAAACGTTCAAGCTGAGCGGGTCCGTCCTGAGCCGCAAGGAGCCGTTTGCCGCGCCGAGCAGGCACGATTGCCGCGGAGGATCCGCCAGAGATGAAGAGCGCCGGGAATCCGCCGGAGACCGTCCCAGACAGCAGAAGCGATCGGGTGCGGAAGACGGCGAAGGTTCTGCAAGCATCCACTGTGACCACCGGCGTGGAGAGGGCGCTGGCGGTCGAGCACTGGCTCCTGATCTCGGCCTCCGACGTCTCCGACGCGTACTGGGCCTGGAAAGAGGGAGACGTCACGTTCCTGCGCTGCGGGGCGCGCTTCACCGCCGTACGACTGCCCGCCGACGTCGTCAATCGCGCGGCCGGCACCCGTCGGGCGCGTGCGGTGGATGCCTTCCTCGCCGAGGCACTGGGCGGCGGTCCGGTCATCGTCAGCAACGGACACCACACCTACTACGCGCTGGTGTCCCGGGCCGCGGGCCGTGCATGGGCCTCGCGCGGCGCCGCCGTGCTGGCGCCGGGGACATGGATCGAGGTGCCGCCGCCGAGCCGTACCGAAGGCAGGGGCAAGGAAGCGTACTGGGCTGTGTCGATGCGTGAGCCGGGTGCGTTGTGCCGAGCGGATCTCGTCGCGGCGATGGTCGAGTCGGCTGTTTCGTCCGGCGACGAGAGTTGCACGGACCGGGCCTGAGGCTGTCATGTCGTCGGTGGATCTGCGCGGGTGTCGTACGCGGTGCGGGCGTCGTCGATCCGGGAGAGGTGCGCGATGCTCCATTCCAGCAGGGGCGCGGTGGCCTCGCGCAGGGTGAAGCCCATCTCGGTCAACTCGTAGCTGACGTGAGGCGGCATCACCTGGTGGACGGTGCGGGTCAGGATTCCGTCGCGCTCCAGGCTGCGCAGCGTCACGGTGAGCATGCGCTGGCTGATTCCGTCGATCGCCTTCTTGAGCTCGGTGAACCGCCGCGGTCCGTCCCGGAGATTGCGCACGACCAGCAGCGACCACTTGTCCCCGACGATGTCGAGCACCACCCGGGTCCGGCACGCATCGCTGGGCCGCGCCGACGATCGCGGATCGCCCTGTGCCGCGTCCATCAGGACCTAGCCAGGGGACGCCCCGCTTCAGCGGGGTGGGGAATGGCTTGTGAACTCTGCTCTGACCTCAACTGGGTGCATGGATCCGCACTGTTCACCTGAGCCCACCTCTCTGCCGCACTAGACCTGCGGGGGTGGGAGATCATCGCCCTTGAGGTGATGCCCGTCCACATGCCCCTGTTGGTGAAGCACGATGCGCAGTCGTCGGCCTCGTACGTGGCAAACCAGTTCACGGGCTTCACCTCCCGGGTGCTGCGCGAGGAGTTCCCGCACCTGTACTTCGCTGCCTCGGCCGACGCCGTGTCGGCAGTCACGGTCGAGAAGTACATCATTACCCAGGGGGCACGCCCGTGGAGGAAGGGGGACGGCTCGTGATCCGCGCGTACAAGTTCCTCCTGCGCCCCACGGCCCGTCAGAGGGCAGCGCGCGGCGAGATGCTGGCCGATCACTGCTCCCTGTACAACGGTGCGCTGCAAGAGCGCCGTGACGCCCACCGGCACACCTCGAAGACCACCGTCCGCTACGGCGACCAGTCCGCCGAGCTCAAGGAGATCCGCGCGTTCGATCCCGAGCGGCAGGGCCGCTGGTCGTTCTCCTCCCAGCAAGCCACCCTGCGCCGCCTGGACAAGGCGTTCCAGGCGTTGTTCCGCCGGGTCAAGACGGTCTCGGTGAAGCGTGAGGGCAATCGTTGGTATGTCGTCCTCTCGTGCGACAACGTGCCCGTCGAGGAACTGCCGCCATCCGGGACGGTCGTCGGCGTCGACCTGGGCGTCACCCACTTCCTGACCACGTCGGACGGCGGACACGTCGCCAACCCGCGATTCCCCACCGCGATGGCTGAGGCGCTGGCCGAAGGGCAGCGGCACCTCGCGACGTTCCCCAAGCGGACCCGGCAGCGCACCAAGCGCCACCGCGCGGCGGCCCGGAAGGTCGCCGAGCTGCACGCCAGGATCAGGCGGCAGCGCGCCGACTTCCACGGCCACGACGTGATCGCCCACGAGCGGCTCAACACGGCGGGCATGACCAAGAGCCCCGCACCCAAGGCCGACCCCGAACAGCCCGGCAGCTTCCTGCCGAACGGCGCTGCCGCGAAAGCCGGTCTCAACCGCAGCATCCTCGACGCGGGTTGGGCGCAGTTCCTCCAGATCCTGGTGAACAAGGCTGAGAGTGCCGGTCGCCTCGTGGTCCCGGTGGACGCGCCCGACACCTCGGAAACGGCCTAGCCACCGACGCAGGAAGCCCGCGCGTTCACGCGTGGGTGGAGTCACGGTTACCGCCAGAGAACCGGGTCACCGAAAAGTGCCTTATTGCCTGCCGAGTGTCAGGTGCACAAGCATGATCTCGGTACTCAAACAGTACCGAGGCACGAAAGGTAACCGCGAGAGCCGCGAGCCGCGGCATACGCGTGATCGTGCGGCTCTGCTTCTCTGCATCTCTGCTTCTGCGAAGGAAGATCGATGTCCACATTCCTGCTGGTGCACGGTGCTTGGCACAACGGACGGTGCTGGGAGCGGGTGGTACCGCTGCTGGAGGCCGCCCGACACCGGGTGTTCGCGCCATCGCTGACCGGCTTCGGCGACAAGGCACACCTGCTCGGTCCCGAAGTGGGTCTAGATACGCACGTCGACGACGTGGTCGGGCTGATCACCGAGGAGGACCTCGGCGACGTCGTACTCGTCGGCCACAGCTACGCGGGGCTGGTGATCTCCGGCGTCGCCCACCGGATTCCGGAACGCGTCGCGCACCTGGTCTATCTGGACGCGATGGTCCCGGAGGACGGCGAGTCCGCAGCCGACGTCCAACCCGTGACACGGCAACTGATCGAGCTGGCCGAGAAGTCCGAGAGCGGCTGGCGGGTGCCGCCGCTGCCCGAGCAGCCGGCGCCCTTCGGTCTGTTCGGCGTCACCGACCCGGCCGACGTCGCGTGGCTGCGCGGGATGCTCTCGGACCAGCCGGTGCGTTGTCTGCGGCAGCCTGTGCGACTGGGCAACCCAGCTGTTGACGCGATCCCGCGCACGCACATCCACAATGTCGGCGCCATGCCGGCAGGCGTCACCCGTCGCCCCGTCCCCGCGACCCAGCCCAACGGCACCGCCTCCCAGGTCTGGGAGCTGCCGACCGGCCACGACTGCATGATCACCATGCCGGGCGAACTCAGCGAACTGCTTCTCAAACTGCCCTGGTCAGGGTGGGGTCAGCAGGGGAAGGTTCCGCTGTAGAGGGCGTGGCCGTAGGAGGAACTCCCGGAGCCGAAGCCGTAGATGCCGTCGTCGCTCCAGACCGCCTCGCGTCGGCCATTGACGCACGTCGAGGTCGGGGCGAGCGCGAAGCCCTCCAGGTTGTCGGTCGGCATGACGGCCGGGTTCGTGTAGGTCACGTCCGGGACGATGGCGCCACTGGTGTCGATCTTCATGAAGGTGTGCGTCTCACCGCAGGTGTTGTCGCAGGTCGCGATGAGGCGCTGGGTTCCGGCGTCGAACGACACGTCCATCACCGATGCCTTGCCGGTGGCGACGGTGCCGAACGTGGTGAACGTACCGTCCGAGTTGAGGCCGTAGACGTGCAGCGTGCCGTCCCACTCCAGACCCGCGAAGAACAGGCCCGAGCCGTGCGACGGGTAGTTCGCCGGGTTGTAGGCGGTGCCGGTGAGCGGATCGGTCCAGCCGTTCGTGGTCAGCCAGCTGTCCGGTACGTAGCCGACGCCTTCGAAGCCCAGGTTGGCGTCGTCCTTGCTGCCGGTGTCGAGCTGCGGGAACTGCGAGGTCATGTCCCACTGGTGGATCGGCGTCAGCGTCGAACCGGTCGCGGCCGGGTCGAACTCCATGATCGTGTCCCTGGGGGCCGTGTTGTCGGTGTTGTCCCGCTCGGAGGTCACGTAGAGGTGGCCGTTGCCGCCGACCGTCAGGCCCTCGGAGTCCGGTTCGCCGGAGCCGTTCGCGAAGCGGATCTGCTTGCCGCTCGCGCTCCAGGACGGGTCCGGGATCCACCGGCCGTTGCTCTTGACCAGTTTGTACAGCCAGTTCTTGTTCTTGGCGGCCCACAGCACCGACGGGTCGGCCGGGTCGAAGGCCAGGCCGCTGACGTCGCGGCCTTCGGGGCCGGTGGAGGTGGTGAACGCGCAGACCTGGTCGGCGATCGTGACGTCCAGCCCGCCCGGCCACGCCAGGCTGCCGGTGGGGGCAGAGCCCGTACCGGAGGGCGCTTCGGGAGTGCAGCCGCTGCTGAGCGAGCCGCCGCCACCCAGCAGTTGGCCTGTTTCGCCACCGCCACCGCCACCGCCGCTCGCGGAGCAGGAATTCGTGCTGCCCGGTGTCGCGGTCACGGCGGTCTGGAACGGTCCGGTGCCGTTGGCGCAGCGTTCGGTGGACGGCTTGGCGCCATCGGTCGCCCACGTCACCGAGTCGACGCTGTTGCCGTTGCTGTCGAGGACGAACACCGAGTCGTTGTCGCCGAGGCCGAGGGTGGAGTCGAAGGTGAGGTAGCCGCCCGCGGGGAGACTGGTCGCGCTCGGCGAGGAGGCCGAGATCGCGACCGGGGAGTGGCTGGTGTCGCTGTCGACGTACTTCCACGCCCCGACGCTGACCGCGCTCGTTCCGCCGTTGTACAGCTCCACGGTGTCCGAGCCGTTCGAGGTGACCTCGTTCAGACGGACCCTGCTGGCCGCCGGCAGGGACGACGGGCAGCCCGAGGCGTTCGCCCCGGCGAACGTGGTCGCCACGGTGGTGGTCACCCACGCCCCGGTGCCGTCGCCGCCGCAGCGCGCCATGGCCGGCTTCGCCCCGCCGGTGGCCCACTGAACGCGGTCGACCACGGTGCCGTCGGACGCGTAGATCACCACCTTGTCCGAGTCACCGAGCCCCTTGGGCGAGTTGAAGGTGGCGAAGCCGCCGGCCGGGATCGTGGTGGAGGACGCGCTGAACGTCTGCGGCGAGAAGCTGTCGTCGGACATCTTCCAACCGCTGATGCTCACCGCGGTCGCACCGGTGTTGTACAGCTCGACCGTGTCGTTGTTCGACGACGTGACCTCGTTGATCCGGACGTTCTGGTAGCCGACCGGGGCCGCGGCGACCGCCGGCTGCGCGGCAAACCCTCCGGTGACGACCAGCGTTGAGAGCGTCAGAGCCGCGGCGCTCACGGAGGCGACGCGGGAACGCGAGTGTGAGATAGGCACGAGGTCGAACTCTGATCACGCAACCTTGAGACCGCGTGTACTCCGGCTGAATGCAACCTGCTGCCCATGCGAACGCCAGGCACGAACCCGTGGGTCCGGCGCGTGGACGGTGTGTGATCCGGTCGGCTACTCAGGCGGAGTTGAGTAGGCCCGCTCATGCCCGGCGGCTCCTCGCGCGGCGAGTATCTGTGCTGCGGCGCAAGGCAGTTGCGCCGGTTCGATCCAGTACTGATGACCTTTACGGAGTATCCCATGTCCCGTCGTATCGCTCTGTCCGTGGCCGCAGGTGTCGTCGTTCTCGCTGGTGCCGGGGCCGGTGCGTTCGCCCTCGCCTATGCCGGGGAGCAGCCCCCGGCCCTGGCTGACAGCACCGCCCGTTACACCGCTCCGAACGGTGACCGGGACGGCTCGCTCACCTTCGCCACCGAGGTCACCGCGTCGTCCGGCACCAAGAGCGTGCGGGTGCTGGCCTGGCCGGAGAAGTCGTCCCTCGGTGAGAAGGGGCTGACCGAGAAGGACATGGCCGCCGCGGAGCCGGCCGTCTGCGTTCCTGCCGGGGGCGACACCGTGCGCTGCACCTACACCGTCACGGTCACCGCCGCCGACGCCGCGTCGTCGCCGCGCGGCGTCTGGCGGATCGCCGTCCTGGCCACGGCCAAGGACGGCACCACCACCCTGGACACCACCGCGACCGACTTCACCGTGCGCTAGACGAACAAGCGCACGACCCAACCTGCTTGGTCACGAACGATACTGCCGCACCGCGAGACTCCGCCCGCAACCGCTTCGGGGTCCAATCACGACGGAGCCGGTCATACCGCGCCGAACGACTCTAGGCTGACCGCCCACAGTGGGCGCGCCACGGTGGGGCGCCTCCACAGGCCACAGGGGGAACGATGACGGCATTTGCCTTACCGGCCGGTCTACGAGCGGAACTGGAAGCCGCGTTCGGGACCGGGTTCGCGGATGTAAGGGTGCATCTGCACGCGACGGCGCCCAGGGGCGGGCCCGTGGCGTGGACCGTGGGGGACGACATTCACCTGACGCCCGGCGCCTGGCAGCCCGGCTCCGCCTGGAGCCGACGGGTGCTGGGGCACGAGGTGGCACACGTGGTGCAGCAACGAGCCGGCCGGGTCGGGCCGGGATGCGACCGCGCGGCACTGGAGGCGGAGGCACACACCGCCGGCCGACGCTACGCCCGGGGGCTGCCGGTACGGCTGCCCGACGGCCCCGGCGGTGCGCGAGCGGTGCCGACGCCCGCGGTCCAGGGATGGAACCAGGTGACGCCGGCTCAGCGGGTGGGCGCGGGCGTGGTCGTGGGCGCCTCGGTCTGGTCGTCCCCGACGGCCGCGCAGGACGCCTTCATCGGCCAGAACAACGTCAACCACGTCGCTGTCCCCGCCCCGGCCGATCCGCTGGTGTCGTTCCTCAACCCCACCGGGCAGCTCCGCCTGGTCTCGGCCGACCCGGCCGGCGTCACCCTGCGGGTGTCGGCGAACGGCCGGCTGGCGATCGAGGACTGTCAGCTCACCGCCCGCCAACCGAAGGTCTTCTATGCCACCCAGGCCCTCATCGACGAGAGCAACGCCTGGCGGCGCGCGCTGGGCGAGGCCGTCGAGCTGGTGCCCGACTCCGCGCTCGAGAACCAGACCATCACGGTGAACGGACAGGTCCTGCGCAGGGTGACCGTCCGCCACAACCCCTGGGGAGGGCGCGGAATCGCCGCCGTGGGACCCCAGAACTGCAACGACATCGTCGGCAGTGCCCTGGGCGCGGGCGATCTGGAGACCGTCGCGCCCGACGGCATCGGCGTGCTGCCCCCGCAACTGGCGGAATTCGAGATCGCCCGCTTCCTCGTCAACCCGGCCCCACCAGCGGTCACCGGAGCCGCCCAGAGCACCCAGCAAGCCGACTCCGCCCGGGCCATCGCCACGGCGTACGGCACCGCACTGCGCACCGACACCTGGCGGATGATCGCCGGCGTACCGGCGAACCGCCACTTCGGAGTGAACCAGTACGTACGACCCGACGTCGGCGAGGCGTTCATGGCCATGTCGTTGCAGGCCGTACCGGCCGGAGGCGATCTGGCACACGCCACACTCAGCACCGACCACAGCCGGCCCGGAGCCCCCGTACTGGACCTCACCTCCTTCTGGAGCGCCCACTACGCCAGCGTGGTGGTACGGGACGGCAACGACGTGATCACGCTGGAGAACTACGCCCGGAACCGGGAGGGCGCGCCGAGCGACGACGCACGGGCCCGGGTCGGTCACTACTTCCAGATGTACGACACCGATGCGGCGGCCCCGCTCGGCCACACCTTCCACGGCTCCTGGACCTCGGCCGCGGTCCGCCCCGTCAACGCCGCCCTGGCGGGCGACGCGGAGAAACCGGCGGGCACCACGCACCGGCCGGTGCCCAACGGAGTGAAGTCCTTCACCAACCCGCTGACCGTACGGACGAACCTGACCGGCATGGGTTACTACGTCCAACTGCCGGGCGTGTTCGCGGCCGAGACCGACGACGCGCTGCGCACCGCCTACACGGCCGCATCCGGCGGCGTGGTCAGTCCGCTCACCCAGCTCAGGACCGTGGGCAGGGGCCGGCTCTACGCCCGCCGACTGGAAGCACAGAACAAGCGGGTGCCGGTAGGTGACATCGACCCCTGGATGAAGCTGCTGAGCATGATGAACGACCCGAACTCCGCCACGGACCGTCGCCTGCGCGGTTTCGTCCGCCACACCTTGACGGCGTTCACGGCCCTGCCCACGAAGTAGTACGGGGTTGGGCCCTCACCCGGCCCCGTCGTCGTTGCGGCTGCGGCGGTCGATGGCCGCGGCCAGGGCGAGGATCGCCTGGACCTGGGCAGCCGCGACGGCGAGTGATTCGGAGCGCTGGAAGTCCTTGGGCGCAACGGTGTCCAGGAGCTCCTGGGCCATGCGCGCATGTGTCTCGTAGTCCGCCATGATTCCCCTCGGGTCTCACTCGGCCAGGGTGCAGGCGAGTGCCTTGGTCGCGTCCACGAGTTCGTGGTCGTGCTCGGCCAGAAGTCGCGGGATGGCGCCGCGTTGGGCGCGTACCGCGCGGCGGGCGGCCGATTCCCATTCGACGTGGTGTCCGCGGTGGCGGAGCTTCGGGTAGGCGGCGGCCATGATCTCCCACTGCCGGGCGTCGGCGATGCTCCGCAGCAGGAGCAGAATCTGTGCCCGGCACCTGGTCTGCGGGCGCCGGGCCAGGTCCCACAGGAAGGGGACCGTGACGGCTGTCGCCTGTCCGACGACGAAGCCGTGCCGGCAGATGCGGTGCCGCAGCCGGTCCAGCGCGTCGTGCGCGGCGGCCTCGTCGCCCGAGGCGATGGCGGCGAGCAGATAGGGGATGGCGGCGGCGGACCCTGTCGAGTCCTCGATGTCACCCCAGGGCACGAGGCCCACGTCGCGGAGCGTGGTGACCTGATCGGACCGCCGCACGCTTGCCTCACCGCTGGAGAGCTCGGTGAGTGGCTGCATCTCAGGCGCCCCCTGTGGACAGCATGGCCCAGACGGTCTTGCGCGAGGGCGTGTGGCGCGTCCAGCCCCAGTGCTGCGACAGGGCTTCGACGATCAACAGGCCACGGCCGTGTTCGCTGAACGTGTCCGGCGCGTGGGCCGCACGGGGAAGTCCGGCGCCCTGGTCCGTCACGGCACACACCAGATGAGCCGCGCGGCGTGTCAGCCGCAGCCATACGTCAGGATCGGCGCCGTCGGGTGTGTCGCTCTTCCGGCCGTGCAGCACGGCGTTCGCGGCGAGTTCGGAGACGACGGTCAGGGCGTCGTCCCGGCACTCGGCCAACTCCCACTCGCCCAGGACGCGGTCGGTGAACTCGCGCGCCAGTGCGCATCCTTCGTTGCTGCCGGGCAGGCGCAGGGTGGCGGTTCGGGGTGCGGCGGAACGCGGTGCGGCCGGGATCACCGCGAGGCCAGGCCAGGGTGCTGGGCGCGCGGGCTGCGACACGGCATCTCCTGAGGTGGCGTCAGGGCGTCAGGACTGGGCGTCCGTACGGGTGTTGGCGACGAGGGCTATTATCCACCTCGAAAGCCAGTCCGTGCAATTTCACGAGAAATTGCGGGCATGGATCGAGCCAGTCGTTCCCGACCTACCCGAGGAGGCTGCGGTGCCATCAGTTCCGAACGGGGTGCAAGCCAGTTCGCTGGGCGTCCGCTGGACCAAGAGCCGGCACAGCAACGCCGAGGGCAACTGCGTCGAGGTGGCGCCGTTGGCCGAGGGAGGAGTGGCGATCCGCAACTCCCGTGATCCGCACGGCCCCGCGCTGGTCTATACGTCCGCCGAAGTCGCGGCCTTCCTGGCCGGGGTGAAGGACGGGGAGTTCGACCAGCTGCTGTGAGCGGTGGCCGGCGCCGCCCGCGCCGGGATCGGCCCCGGATCATGCGCGCCGGCGCTAACTGGTGCGATAATGCGGGCTGTTGCCTTCTGCCCACCGGGAGTCAGGATGCCCTCGGATTCACCGCGTGTCTCCCGGCTCGAACCGTACCTGCAACGGAGCGAGCCCGCGCCGACCCTGCTGAAGATGCTGGTCGGCGTGCAGTTGGCCGGCCTGCGCGAGGATGCGGGCATGGCGCAGGAACAGGCGGCGCGGGCCGTGGGGTTCAGCCCGGCGAAGCTGTCCCGCATCGAGGCGGGCAAGGGCCGCCGGCCTCCCACCGAGGCCGATGTCCGCGCACTGCTGGACTTGTACAAGACGGACGAGTACGAGGCGTCCGTCCTGCTCCAGTTGCTGCGGCGGGCCGGTGAGCCCGGGTGGTGGCAGCGCTTCGACAAGCGGCTGATGCCCGAGTGGTTCGACCGGCTCGTCGGACTGCAGGAAGCGGCCGATTTCATCCGTACGTTCGAGATTCAGTACGTCCCCGGACTGCTCCAGACACCGGCCTACACCCGCGCCATCGTGGAGCGCGGCCTGCCCTCGGCCCCGAGCCGCGAGGTGAACCGCCGCGTGGAACTGCGCATGAAGCGCTCGGAGTTGCTGGGGCGGCCGGACGCCCCGCAGATGTGGGCGATCATCGACGAGTCGGTGCTGCTGCGGGTACTGGGCAGCCGCGACATCATGCGCGAACAGTTGGAGCATCTCGTCGCGATGGCCGAGCGGTCGCACGTCGTCATCCAGGTCGTACCCCTGGACGTGACCAACGCGTCCGCACCGGCCATTCCGGTCACGTACCTGCGCTTCGGCGGTTTCGACCTTCCGGACATCGTCTATCTGGAGCACATCAAGAGCGCCACGTTCCTGGAGGACCGCGACGAGACCGAGCAGTACCGCGTGGCGCTGGACCAACTGGCCGACGACGCGCTCAGCCCCCGTGACTCCCTCGAGCGTCTGCGGGAGACCGTCAAGCAGCGTTACGGAGGCGAGTGAGCCCGTGCCGCTCCCTCACAGGATGCGGCCGGCCCCGCCGAACTCGATCCACTCCTGGGTCAGCTGACGCGGCGCCACTTCGTTGTCGGGCCGCCAGGTGGACACCTCCACCAGGCCGGGTTCGAGGATCTCCAGCCCCTCGAACCACAGGGCGACGTCCTTCTCCTCGCGCACCCGGCCCCAGTGCCCCTGCGTGGCCTTGTCCATGAAGTCCGTGACGTGTTCCCGCACCTGCGGGTCCTCGCTGACCAGTTGGCACATCACCAGGCAACTCCCGGGCGCGAGCCGCTCGGTCACCCGCTGCACCACGGCGGGAGGACCGTCCGTGTCGCTGTCCGGAATGCAGTGGAACACGGAGTTGAACAGCACGCCCACCGGCTGCGAGAAGTCGATGAGCCGCTGGGTGTCGGGGTCGGAGAAGATCACGTCGGTGTCGCGCAGATCGGCCTGGATCACGGCCGTGCGGTCGTTCTGGTCCAGCAGGGCACGGCCGTGGACCAGGACCATCGGGTCGTTGTCCACGTACACGACGCGCGAGTTCGGATCGACGCGCTGGGCCACCTGGTGCACGTTGTTCTGCGTGGGCAGACCGGACCCGTGGTCCAGGAACTGCCGGATGCCGTGCTCCTGGGCCAGCGTCCTGACCACCCGCTGAAGGAAGTGCCGGTTGTTCACCGCCAGTGCCCGGGTGCTGGGCACTACTTTGTCCAGTTCCTCGCAGGCGGCCCGGTCGACCGCGTAGTTGTCCTTGCCGCCCAGGTAATGGTCGTACATGCGCGCGGCCGTCGGAACCGTGGCGTCGATCTTGGTGGACAACCGCTTCCCGGACTCCATCGTCTCCCCAGTCACGTACCGCACCGAGTTGACCGGTGCGTGAGGCAATCCATCCTAGGGACAAGGAAGTTGGCGCAGCCACCGTATGCGGGAAGTCCCCCTCGACGTCAGGCCCGGTGCCGACGTGCGCGGCGCAGGAAGGGCCGTTCGACGAGGTAGTACGACAGCAGCGCCATCGCCAGGGTGAGCACCACTGTGCCCGTCAGCAGCCCGTCCTTGACGTCGAGGGAGGCCAGCAGCCGTACGACGGGGTAGTGCCACAGATAGATGCCGTAGCTGAGATTGCGGCCGATCCAGGCCAGTGGCTCGAGCCCGAGCAGACGGGACAGCGGGCTGTCGGGCCGCAGTTCCAGCCCCGCGATCAGAGTGGCGGACACCGCTGCCACGGCGAGGATGCCGACCGTGTACCAAAGGGCGGTCCAGATGCCGGCGCTCCCGGTCACCGGCACCTTCCAGGCTACGAGCGCGAGCAGGCCGAGGGCGGGAAGGGCGAGCCGCCCCGCCCAGACGCGCAGCAGGCGCAGGCGCGGGTCGTCCGGTCGCAACCGTGCCAGGACCACGGCCACCAGGGCTCCGGCCAGCAGTTCGTCGGCGCGGGTGTCGGTCCCGTTGTAGATCCGGTGGACGGCGTCCGGGTGCCACAGGACGCAGCGCCACAGGAGGGGCAGCGCGCACAGGGCGGCGGTGCACAGCAGGACCGTGCGTGGCCGCAGACGGCGCAGCAGGCACAGCAGCAGGAGCGGCCACAGCAGATAAAACTGCTCCTCCACACCCAGTGACCAGGTGTGGGCGAGGGGGCCGCCGTACGCCCCGGAGTCAGCGGCCCGGAAGACGTTCGTCAGGAAGGTCGCCGCGAGGCCCACCGCCTGCCAGGAGCCGTCGAAGCTCCACAGCGAGGTCGTCGTCGCCAGCACCAGGCAGACCGCGCACACCGCCAGCAGCGCGGGGACCAGGCGCAACCACCGGCGCCGGTAGAAGGGAAGCAGGGCGAGGGTGCCGGTCCGGGAGTACTCGGCGAGCAGCAGACGGGTGATGACGAAGCCGCTGAGGGTGAAGAAGACGTCGACGGCGATCGAGCCGCCGGGGACCAGTGAGTGGTCGACGTGGTAGACGACGACCAGTGCGACCGCGAGGGTGCGCAATCCGTCCAGCGCGCCGACCCGGCCGCTGTGCAGGCTCGCGGACGGGAAGCCCCGGCGTGCACCTGGTGCCGCCGGGGCCGTGCGTCTCCGGCTCGTGACCGCCGTAACCGTCTCGGTTGTCTCCACGGCGGTCGAGTCCGGTGTGCTGCCCATGTACGAGATCGCTTCCCACCTGCCGACTGTTTCCGGGTAATCCGGTTCACCTGTCCGCAAAGCACGATCACATTCCTGTCTGTCACCCGGCTGTCCGAATCCGAGGGCGAGCCGATGAGACGCCTGTGAGGCGGGTCGGAGGGCAGGGTGGGATCCGAGCGGCTGTCCGAGCCAGCGGGTACCGGGACCGGCATCATCTGCATTCGCAACCCAGGGGGAACCGGGCTCAGGCCAGGCCGTTGGCGCTGCTGGAAGGGTCGCCGTACGCGTCGCCCGCGGTCGGGCGGCACATGGCGTAGTCGTGGCCGACGGAGGAAACAGCCCGCTGTGGGCCGCCGACAAGCGATCGCGTATCTCGGCGACGTGCTGGTCCACGGCGGCCGTGAAAGCAGGTTCGAATGCGAACTCCGCGAATCGCGGCTCGAACGCGCTGCTGATCCTGGCCAGGGGGGGACATGAGAGCAACCGTTCGAGAGCCGCCACCTCATCGGGTTTCCAGTCGGCACGCAGAGCAGTGGGCGGTCACTCCGTCGACGCCAGAAGGCGGTCGAGTGTCCGGTGTCCCATCCTGCTCATGGTCGGATTGCTCTCGACGTAGTACCAGACCAAGCCCATCGCCTGTTCGAACGCCCAGGCCTTGCCGCGTTCCCACTCCAGGTCGTCGCAGGCCAGCGCTCGCCGGAGCGCGTCCCGCGGGCCCGGCATCAGCAGGTGCCAGGCGCCGACCAGGTCCAGCGCGGGGTCGGCCGGGCCGAAGCCGCCGGTGTCGAGTACGCCGGTGAGCCGGTCTCCCGCGACCAGTACGTTGCCGGGGATCAGGTCACCGTGGCTCATCACGTCGGCACCCGTGCGCGGCAACTCTCGGAAGTGGCTCCAGAGCCGGCGCAGTCGGGGGACGTCGAGGAGCCCCTCGCTCTCCTCGAAGCACTGTGCCATCCAGTCGTCGTGGTGAGTGAGATCGCCGCCACGACCGTTGCCGCTGAAACGCCGTCCCCGCGTCTCGGCGTCGCGCAGCGCCGCGATGAAGGCCGCGAGGTCCTCGGCGAAGGCCTCGGACCCGCTCGGGTCGGCATCGGAGGCGACCGTTCCCGGCAGCCATGTCTGGACCGACCAGGGCATGGGACAACCCGCTCCGGGTTTTCCCAGGGCGACGGGCTCGGGAACGGGGAACCGGGACACCCGGGCCAACTCCGCGCTCGCCTGGGCCTCTTGTTCCAGCATCCACAGCGCGTCGGCGGCATCGGCGGGACGCAGGGGGAAACGCGCCGCGAGGTCGTTCCCGATGCGGAAGATGGCGTTGACCGTCCCGGTTGACGGGAGCGGTCTGATCGGCTCGCCGCTCCACTGGGGGAACTGCTCGTCGATCAAGGCCGCAACGGTCGCGGTGGTCACGTCCAGTTGGTCGTCGTGCATGGTCATGCCCGCAGGCCCCTCCACTCCACTGGTGCGGTTCCAGACGCCGGAAGCAGACCAGATCAGTGGAGGTGACGGCCAGTGGTTATACGTCAGGGCCCGGGGCGTCCGTCGGTCTCGGTCAGCCGGCGGTCCCCGCCCCGGTCCCCCCGCTCAGAGTCCCGGTGCGGTGAGCGCGCGGGCGAAGTCCAGCGAGGTGGTGAAGCAGCGTTCGACGTCCTCGTCGGGCAGGCCGGCCCAGGCATGGTCGGCGCCGGGGACGGGGCGGAAGTCGACATGCGCGCCTGCCTCGCGCAGGGCGGCGGTGAGTTGCTCGCCCTGGGCGAGCGGGATGAGGGTGTCGTCGGTGCCGTGCAGGATGAGGAAGGGCGGGGCGCCGGCGGTGACGTGGGTGACCGGGCTGGCCGCACGGGCGAGGTCGGGGGCCGCCGCCACGGGTGCTCCGATGAGCAGCGCCTCGCGCGTCGTGGGGCTGCCTGCGTCGTAGGCGCCGGGCCGGGACTGGGTGGGCAGGGTCGTCAGATCGGTCGGGCCGTACCAGGCGACGCAGCCGAGCATCGGCGTGGTGAGGGCCAGCAGCGCGGCCAGATGGGCCCCGGCGGATTCGCCCCAGGTGAGGGTCCGGCGGGTGTCCAGGCCGAGTTCGTCGGCGCGGGCGTCGAGCCAGGCCAGGGCCGCGGTGACGTCCTCCAGCTGGGCGGGATGGACGGCCTCGCCGGTGAGCCGGTAGTCGAGGCTGGCGACGGCGAATCCGGCCTGGGCGAGACGGGCGAAGGGGCTGAGGTGCCAGGAGCGGAAGCGCGGTCCCATGTCCGTGCGGGTGCCCGTGCGCCAGCCACCGCCGTGGATGTAGACGATGACCGGAAGCGGATCGTGCGGGTATTCGGGCAGCCACAGGTCCAGTTCGAGTGGGCGGATGCCGTCCGGGGCGGCGTAGACGGCGCCGCGCAACAGCCGTGTGCCCGGGGCGGGATGCGCCGAGGGCGGCAGCGGTAGCTGGGCGGGGGCGAGCGGGGCGAGCAGGGCGGCGAGCTCGGGCGACAGCGGCATGAGGGTTCTTTCCGAACGGGACGGCGGGAGCGTCGTGCGGGTCAGCGAGGGCTGGATGACGGCAGGCAGTTGCAGCCGGAAGCCGTCCCTGGGGCGTCGGTCGTATGCGGGGCTCGGGACGGTCGCGGACCGGCTCCGCGCGAGGCGATCCGTGCGCCGAGTGCCGTGGCCGCCCGCTCGCCGAGGCCGATGCCCAGCAGGCCCGTGAGTCCCAGCAGGGCCGGCGCGGGTGCCCGCAGGTCCCAGGTCCAGTAGAGGGCGCCCATGGCCAGCCCCGCTCCGAAGGAGATCAGCACGCGTTTGCCGGACGCGGCCACGCGAGCGGGGGCCGCGCCGCTCACAGCTTCCCCAGGACGGTCTGCCCGACCAGGATGCCGAGCAGACCGGCCAGGGCGACGGGCGGGGGAGCGGGCGCTTTGACGCGCAGTGCCGCGTACAGGGCGCCGACCAGGGTCCCGGCCAGCAGCGCTTGGACGTACGGCATCCCGGTCAGTTCCCGGTGCGCCACTGGTGGTCGGGCAGGAACCGCACGTCGTGCTGGAGCGGGACGGTGCCGAACTTGTGCGGTTCGGGTATGTACGGCTGCGCCGGCAGGCCCAGTTCCTCGGTGGGTGTGCCGAGGCTCTCGAAGAACCGCTCGAAGGTCTTCCCCGGGCCGGCGGCTACACCGACGATCCGGCTGTGGTGGCGCTCGATGCGGTAGGCGTGCGGGCAGTTCTTGGGTACGAATCCGAAGTCGCCCGCGCTGAGGAGCTTTTCCTGCTGCTCGCCCTGGAGGTCTTCGACGAAGATCCGGACGGCGCCGTCGGTGACGTAGAAGATCTCGTGGGTGTCGGCGTGGGAGTGGGCGGGGATGAGGTCGCCCCGGGGGCCCTCGACGGTGAAGAAGTTGAAGGTGTTCTCGGTCTGCTCGCCGCCGGCGTAGACGGTGACCAGGTCGGTGAAGAGGTGGGCGCGGTCGCCCATGCCCTTCTCGATGAAGTAGGGCTGGCCCGGCTCGGCGGGAATGCGCGAGCGGGACCGGTAGCGGGTGGCGAACTCCATGGTCATGGAAACCTCCGGTGCGGCGGGGCGAACGAGGCGATAATGTCAGGCTACCTGACATTTGAGAAGAGGGAACCCCGGAGGCTCGCTATGCTCGACACCCCGTCCCGCCCGAGGAGCCATGACCACGCCCGCGCCGAACCTGCCCCAGCTGTTCACCGAGGCCAAACGGTGGTTCGACGACGCGTTGCTGGCCAGCATGGAGGCCGCGGGCGAGCAGGCGGTGACCGTCGCGCAGGCGGCCGTCTTCGCCGCCCTGGACGAGCAGGGCACCACCATTTCCGAGCTCGCCCGCCGGATGGGCGTCACCCGGCAGACCGTCCACCAGGCCGTGCACGGACTGATCGGCATGGGGTTGCTGGAGCAGATCCCCGACCCGGCCTCCGCCCGCAGCCGCCTGATCCGCCCGACCGGCGAAGGCTTCCGTGTCCATCACCGGGCCCAGGCCGCGCTCGCCGTGATCGAAGGTGTACTGGCCGACCGCATCGGCACCGACGCGGTCGGCGCACTGCGACAGGCGCTGGCCACCCCGTGGGGCGAACCGCCCCTGGTCGAGGCACCCTGACCTCCCGGCACCGAGTGTCGCGGGCACACTCCGCCGCGACACACCCGCGTGTCAGTCGTCCTCACGGCACCTGTCGATCGTGTACGTGTGCGTGCCCGGTCCCACGGTCGCGGTGCCGGCCCCCGGGAGCCGGATCTCCGCTTCCGTGCCCGGCGGGATCCGGGCGGTGAGGGTGAACTCCCCGTCGTGGAGGCGCCATTCGCTCGTGATGGGCCCGTGCGGCGATTCGTGGCGGGCGGATGCGGAGGTGAGCCCGCCGCCGGGGCGCGGGGCGATGACGAAACGCCGGTATCCGGCTTCGCTCGCGGCCGGGGCCGTCGGCAGTCGGATGCCGGCGACGTACTGGTGCAGGAAGGAGACGACGGCACCCTTGCTGTAGTGGTTGTAGGACATCCTCGGCCGTCCCGCGCCGTCGGTTCCTTCCCAGTCCTCCCAGATGGTGGTCGCTCCCTTGTCGATCATGGTCAGCCAGGAGGGCGCGGTGTCCTGGAGCAGCAATTCGTAGGCGAGGCCGAGATGGCCCGTCTCGGCGAGGACGGGGAGCAGCAGCCCGGTGGTGAGGAAGCCGGTGGACAGATGGGTGCCGGCGGCGCGGATCAGGGCGGCGAGCCGGTCGGCTGCGCGCGCCCGCAGCGGCGCCGGGACCAGGTCGAAGGCCAGCGCGCGGACCAGAGTGGCCTGGGTGTCGGGGGCGACGGTGCCGTCGTCGGCGAGGTACTCGCGCTGCCATGCGAGCCGGGCGCCCTCGGCGATGCGGCGGTAGCGGGCCTCGTCGGCCGGGTGCCCGAGCAGCGCGGCGGTGCGGGCCAGCAGGTCGGCCGAGCGATGCAGGTAGGCGGTGGCCACGGCGCCGTGATCGCGCGTGGGATCGAGGTCCGGGGTGACCCCCGGCTCCAGCCATTCACCGAAGTGGAAGCCGGTGTCCCAGAGGTGCTCCTCGTGCGGGGCCGCCTGACGTCGTGCGGCCGCTCGGTCGGGGTGGCGGCGGGTACGCGCCTGGTGCGCGGCGAAGTCGACCCAGGCGCACATGGAGGGGTACTGGACGCGCAGGAGGTCCAGGTCGCCGTAGGCGCGCCACATCTCCCAGGGGACGATGACGGCGGCGTCGCCCCAGCCGGCGGAGCCGTTCATGCCGCCCTCGGCGGAGGCGCGCCGGGCCTGCTCGTCGGCGGGGTCGGGGACGAAGTTGGGGACGGTGCCGTCGGCCCACTGGTCGGCCGCCAGATCGCGCAGCCACTTGGCGGTGAAGCCGGCGACGTCGTAGAGGTAGGCGGCGGTGGGCGCGAAGACCTGCCAGTCGCCGGTCCACGCGGCGCGCTCACGCTGCGGGCAGTCCGTGGGTACGTCGCACATGTTGCCGCGCAGGCTCCACACGGCGGCTTCGTGGAGGCGGTCGACACGTGCGTCACTGCTGGTGAACCAGCCTGTGCGGGGCAGGTCGGTGTGGACGACGATCCCGCGGAGGTCGTCGGGGGTGAGCGGGCCGGGGTGGCCCTCGACGCGGACGTAGCGGAAGCCGTGGGTGGTGTGGCGCGGCTCGAACGCTTCGCCGGGCCGGCCCGCCGAGACGACCGTGTCGATCTGCCCTGCGGGCAGTGGACGGCGGGTCGCCCAGTCGAACGCGCGGATGTTGTCGGTGGTCACGTCGCCTTCGGTGTCGAGGGCTTCGCCGTGTACGAGGGTGAGGCGGGTGCCCGCGGGGCCGAGGTTCGTCAGGCGTACCCAGCCGTTGATGTTCTGTCCCAGGTCCACCACATGGCGGGCGGGCCCCAGTGAGGTCACCGCGACCGGGGTGAGTTCCTCGACCCGGCGGACGGGTGGGGCGAGGGGACCGGTCAGGCGGCTGAAGTCGTCGTAGAGCCCGCCGACGGCGACCTGCGCCTTGTCCCAGTGACGGTCGTCGAAGTCGGCCGTCGACCAGGCCGGTGCGTGGACGCGCAGATCGGTGCGCTGGCCGTCCATGAGGTCGGCCGCGGTGACGGCGCTCGGGGTGCTTCGCCAGGCGGGGCCGGTGCCCAGGACGGTGGTGGTGCCGTCGTGGTGAGTGAGGGTCAGCTGGGTGAGGAGCGCGGTGCGGGCGCCGAAGCCGTCCGCCTCGCGGGCGAAGCCGTGCCGGCCGCGGAACCAGCCGTCGGACAAGATCGCCCCGACCGTGTTGTCACCGTGCACCAGCAGGTCTGTGACGTCGTACGTCTGCACCTGGAGGCGGGAGCGGTAGGCGGTGAAGCCCGGGGTGAGTTCCATGTCCCCGATGCGCCGGCCGTTGAGGAACGCCTCGTAGAGCCCGTGGGCGGTGGCGTACAGCCGCGCCTCGCGGACCGGCTCGGTGAGGCTGAAGGTGTGGCGCAGCAGGTGGGCGGGGCGAGAGCCAGCGGCGGCGGGTTCGGCTTCCGCCGGTTCGATCCACTGGGCCTGCCAGTCCTGGGGTGCGAGGAGGCCGGTCTCCCACCAGGACGGCTGCGACCAGGCGCTTTCGCCGAGGTCGGTCCACACCTTCACCCGCCAGGGAATCCGGCGCGCCGAGCCGGGCACTGGACCGCCGTACGGAATGCCGGTGTTCGCCCGGGAGTCCACCCGGCCCGTGTCCCACTCCCCGGCCTCGACGCGGTACGCGAGCTGTGCAGTGGCGTCCTGCGGAAGTCTCCAGGACAGGCGGGGGCGGAGGGTGTGAATGCCCAGGGGCCGGTCGAGGTGTTCTACGCGCAGATGGCTGGGGCGGGGGTGGGGCACTGGTGGTCCTCTCGGGCGGCCAGGGGTGTCAGGCGGAGGCGACGGTTGCGGCTGGGGGTGTCAGCGGGACGGGGCGGTTGCGGCTGGGGGTGTCAGGTGGACGGGGGACGGTTGCGGCCGGTGCGGCGCCCTGTGGTTCCTGGTCGCCTCCACCGTCGTGGCGATCCTGGCGCTGCTCGCCGTGCCGGAGACGCCGCGGCGTGCCGTGGCCGGCCGGCTCGACCGGGCCGGAGCGCTGCTCCTCGGCGGGGGCCCCGCCCTGGTGGTCTTCGCCGTGGGCCAGGGCCGCGACCGGGGCTGGGCCTCCGTCGGGGCAGACGCGGCGGTCGCGGTCCGGGTGCCAGGTGGACGGGAGACGGTTGCGGCTGGGGGTGTCAGGTGGACGGGACCGTCGCGGTCGGGGTCTGAAGGTCGTGTGCCGCGCTGTCTGCGGGGCGGGCGAGACGGGGGATGGCGAGGCTGATCAGCAGTCCGAGGACGACGACGGCGGCCATGGCGAGGTAGGCGTGGGTGAAGGCGGTGTCGTGGTAGAAGGCGGTGCCGTCGAGCACGGTGGAGTCCGCCGCCAGGACGGTGTAGAGGGCCTGGTTGGTCAGTGCCAGGAAGACCTGGGTGAGCAGGGACGACAGACCGTTGGCGGCGGCCTGCTCCTCCGCCGAGACCACCGACACGATCATGGCCTGCTGGCCGGCCATGAGGATGCCGCCGCCCAGGCCCATGACGAGGCCCGTCAGGACGATCTGGGTGGCGTCGTGGTGGTAGAAGGCGGCCAGGGCGAGTCCGGTGGCGAGGATGCCGAGCCCGACGTACCAGACACTGCGCGGGCTGGCCGTGCGCACGGCCCTGCCGACGCCGATGCCGGCCGCGAAGGTGAGGATGCCGGCGGGGATGCCGATCACGGCGGTGTGTGTGGTCGACCAGCCCAGGCCGTCGGAGACGTGCGGGATCGCCGGGAAGAGCGCCAGGAAGATCAGGATCGCCTGGGAGGCGAAGAAGGCCGCCTGGGGCACGGACGAGCCGAGGAGCACGGTGGCCAGGGACCGGCGCCCGAGCATGCGCAGGTCCAGGATCGGGGCGGTGACCCGCAGCTCCACGGTGACGAAGAGGACCAGCGCGGTCAGTCCGGCGAGGAGGGAGGCGATGACCCCGGCGGAGGTCCAGCCCCAGTCGCGGCCCTGGCCGACGGCGAAGACCACCAGGGCGAGGCCCCCGCCGAGGAGCAGCGCTCCGGCCCGGTCGAGCCGGCCGGCCACGGCACGCCGCGGCGTCTCCGGCACGGCGAGCAGCGCCAGGATCGCCACGACGGTGGAGGCGACCAGGAACCACAGGGCGCCGCGCCAGCCGAACGCGTCCAGCAGCCGGCCGGACAGCAGCGGGGCGAGCATGCTGAGCACACCGACCGAGCCGGCGACCGTACCCAGCGCCAGGGCGACCTTGCGGGGCGGGAACAGATCGCGGACGGCGGCCAGGACGAGGACCGCGACGGGACCGTAGAGGCCGCCGATCGCGCGGCCGAGGACCATGACCGGATAGGTCGGGGCCAGCACCGTGACGATGTCGCCGACGAGCCCGGCCACCGCGAGAACGATCATCACCCGGCGCTTGCCGTACATGTCGCCCAGGCGGACCGCGAACGGCGTGGCGACGATCGTGGCCAGGGTGAAGGCCAGGCTGAACCAGGCGATCTGCGTGGTGTGGAAGTGCTGGGCGATCTGCGGCTGGGAGTTCGCGGCGATGATCCCGGCCACCACGAGAAGCTGTCCGGGCCAGATCAGGGCGGTCAGCCGCCGCAGCTCGGCAGTGCTCCAACGCGCGCTCGCGGCGGCGGACCGCGCTCGCTCGATCGTGTCGGGGTCACCAGGGGCGGCGGGCGGGGACGGCGGCGCCGGGTCCTGCGAAAGGCTCATGGAGGCTCCCAGGGAGGTCGGCGCATCGTCACGCCGAGGTTTCGACCGATGATGCGAAGCGAAAACCGAGTACGCTAGGTTTTCGGAGAGTGACTCATGTCACAGCGGCTGACGCGACGGGCACCGCCGGTCCGCACGGGCGGGGGGATGACTACGGTGATCCTCATGACCAGCAGCACCCAGGGGCGGCGAGGCAGTTACGCGGTCGGTATCGCCCGACGGCAGAAAATCGTGGAGGCGGCCGCGAAGCGGTTCGCCCACGAGGGCTACCGGCGCACCGCGCTCACCCGCGTCGCGGAGGACGTCGGCATCACCGAGGGGGGCCTGCTGCACCACTTCCGCAGCAAGAAGCACCTGCTGCTAGCGGTGATGGAGCATCGCTTCACCGCCGAGGCCACCTGGTGGTCCCGGCTTCCCGCCGACGCCGCCGGGCGTGACATCCTGCGGGCCATGGTCGCGGCCACCGAACGCCATCTGGCGGAGCCGGGCCTCATCGAGCTGTTCGTCCTGACCTCGGCCGAGGCCGCCGATCCCGAGAGTGCGGCCCACACGCTGTTCGCCGAGCGCTACCAGAGCGCCATCGACGAACTCGCCGGGAAACTGGCCGCCGCGAGGGAGCTCGGCACGGTGCGCGAGGGCACCGACTGCCCCGCGGTGGCGCGCGAGTGCATCGCCGTCAGCGACGGCCTCCAGCTGCAGTGGGTGATCTCCGGCGGCACGCTGGACCTCGCCGACGCCGTCCGCCTGCACGCCGACCGCATCGCGCGCACGATCCTGCCCGACGGCGAGGGGCTCTGACCGGCACGAAGCGATGCTGGTCCGTGGGAGCCGCGGCAGGACCGACGACGGGAGGGGCCCGTCAGTCGAGCTGACGAGCCCCGGTGTGCTGGAGTCCGCGGCGCACGCCCGCAGGCCGGGCGCGGCACGCGCAGGTACGGCGCGGTCAGTTGCCTCCGCGCGCGGCGACGGTCCCGCGGTGGCTCCGCACCACGTTCGCGTAGGCCTGTGCGCTCGGCTTCGCCCGGCGTTCGAAGGTGTCGCGGTCGACGGTGTGGAGTCCGAGCTGGGCGCCGTACCCGAAGATCCACTCGAAGTTGTCCAGCAGCGTCCAGTGGCAGTAGCCAAGGACGGGTGTGCCCGCGGCGACCTGGGCCGCGAGTTCCTCGACGGCGGCCGGGACGAAGGCGGCCCGCTGGGTGTCGTCGGGGGTCTGGATGCCGTGCTCGGTGACGAGGACGGGCACCTGGGACACCTCGTGGGCGTAGCGCACCGCGCCCGCGAGCGAGCCGGGTGCGATGACGGTGCCCATGCCGTTGCGCTCACCCTCGACGGTCACCTCGCCGTCGGGGCCGTGCACGATCCGCTCGTAGTTCTGTACGCCGATGAAGTCGTCGTCGCGGGCCTCGCGCAGCCAGTGGTCGTACACGGCGGCACGCTTGGCGTCCCGGCGCTCCTCACCGCCGGGGAGGGCGACCTCGTCGGCGATGGCGATCGAGACACCCACGGGGAGGTCTGCGCGGCGGGCCTTGATCGCCTCGCGGGCCGCGCGGTGGGCGCGGGTGAACGCCGCCTGGAACTCGTCCTGGCGGTCTGCCGGGATGACGTTGGCACTGGCGTAGGTGCCGCTCCCGGCGGCGCGTGCGGCGGCTGCCAGCATCTGGAGCTTCACCGCTTCCGCCTCGGGAGGGAGCTTCGCACCGGCCTGGAGGAGCTGTTCGAGGTTGGGCTCGTTGAGGGTGACGGCGTACGCGATACGGTCGCCGAAACGGGCCATGACACGGTCGCACTGTTCGGCGAAGCGGGACGGCGCCTCGGCCGCGGTCCAGGAGCCGTCTGCGGCGAACCAGTGCGGCGCGGTGAAGTGATTGAACGTCACCAGGGGCGCGAGCCCCCGCTCCAGGCAGCCGTCGACCATGCGTTCGTAGTGGTCCAGTGCGTCCGGGTCGACGACGCCGCGCTCGGGTTCGACGCGGGCCCACTCGACGGAGAACCGGAAGGCGTTGAGACCGAGGCCGGCGGCCAGGTCGAGGTCCGACGCCCAGTGCTGGTAGCCGCGGCAGGCCGGTCCGCTCGGCTCACGGAACAGGGAGGGGGTGATGTGCTCCAGGAACCAGGTGTCGCTGGCGCTGTTGTCGCCCTCGTTCTGGTGTCCCGCGGTGGCGACGCCCCACAGGAAGGTGTCGGGCAGCCTGATGTGTGTCATGTGTGTTCCTCGAACTGAACAGGTGTGGGGTGAAAGGGGTGTTCGGTACGGTCGGCCGGCGTCAGCGCGCGGCGGCGGGCACCGGGGTGAAGAAGGCGTGTCGGCCGGGGCCGACCTCCTTGTGCTCGGCGCCCGGCAGGTCGACCAGCGCGGTGACGTGCGGCGGTACGAGGAGGTCGAGGTGCAGCGATTCCCCCTCGACGCGCCAGGACGTCTCGACCCGGCCGTACGGAGTGTCGTGCTCGGCCCGGGCCCAGGTGATGCCGCCGCCGGGACGAGGGCGCACGAGGAGCCGCCGGTAGCCGGGTTCGACGGGTGCCAGGCCGGCGACCGTGCGGTGCATCCAGTCGGCGACCGCGCCGAGGGCGTAGTGGTTGAAGGAGGTCATCTCGCCGGGGTGGACGCTGCCGTCGGGCAGCATGCTGTCCCAGCGTTCCCACACGGTGGTGGCGCCCATGTCGACCTGGTACAGCCAGGACGGGCAGGCCCGTTGGGTGAGCAGCCGGTAGGCGGTGTCCACGTGCCCGGTGTCGGTCAGCGCGTCGCAGACCAGGGGAGTGCCGAGGAACCCGGTCCCGATGCGGTGGCCGCCCTCGGCCACCAGGTCCGCCAGTCGGCGTCCGGCCGCCGCGCGCTCGGCCTCGTCGTCCAGGAGCCGGAAGCACAGGGCGAGGGCGTAGGCGGTCTGTGTGTCCTCCGACAGGAGACCGCCGCCGGTGTGGAAGCGGGCGCGGAAGGCGTCGCGGACCGCGTCGGCCAGGGCATGCCGGCGCGTGGCCTCGGCCTTGTCGTCGAGTACCTCCGCGGTACGGGCCAACAGGCGGGCGGCGTGCGCGAAGTAGGCGGTGGCGACCAGGGCGGAGGAGGTCATCGCGCGCCCGGGGTCGTCCGCCGGTGCCGTCGGGTCCAGCCAGTCGCCGAACTGGAACCCCTCGCCCCAGACCCGGCCGGGTCCGGCGATGCGGTCGACGGCGTCGACCCAGGCCCGCATGGAGGGGTACTGGGCGCGCAGCACGTCGGTGTCGCCGTACCGCTCGTACAGCACCCAGGGGACGATGACGGCGGCGTCGCACCAGCCCGCCATGGGCGGGTTGCCGGGCGGGATCGGTACCGGGGTGATGACGGGGATGTCGGGGCTGAACACCGGGGGGACGTGGTGTTCGTCGGCGCTCTGGTCGGCGGCGAGGTCGCGCAGCCAGGAGCGCAGGAACTCTTGGACGTCGTAGAGGAAGGCGGCGGTCGGGGCGAACACCTGGACGTCGCCGGTCCAGCCGAGCCGTTCGTCGCGCTGCGGGCAGTCGGTGGGTACGTCGACGAAGTTGCCGCGCATGCCCCACACCACGTTCTCGTGCAGGCGGTTCAGTGCGGCGTCGGAGCAGGAGAACCAGCCCGTGCGGCGCAGGTCGCTGTGCACGACCACGGCGGTGACGTCGGCGGGATCGAGGTCGCCGGGCCAGCCCTCGACGTCGGCGTAGCGAAAGCCGTGGAAGGTGAAGCGGGGCTCCCACTCCTCGCCCGCCGGGTCGCCGCGCAGGACGTAGCGGTCGGTGGCGGTGGCGTGCCGCAGGGGACGCGTGCACAGGTCGCCGTCCTGGAGGACCTCGGCATGGCGGAGGGTGACGGTGTCACCGGCCGCGCCGCGCGGGCGGATACGAAGGCGTCCGACGAGGTTCTGGCCGAAGTCGAGGACCGTGCGGCCCGTGGGGGAGGTGGTCACGGCGACGGGTGCGAGGTGCTCGGTGCGGCGCACCGGCGGACTGTCCGCCGGGAAGAGGACGGCGGTGTCGAAGTCGAGGAGGTCGACCGGCTGCCATGCCGAGTCGTCGAATTCGGCCTCGCTGAAGCCCGCCCGCTCGCGGCGGGCGTCGTACTCCTCGCCCTCGTACAGGCCGGTGGCGAGGACGGGCCCGGGACTCCAGCGCCAGTCCTTCCCGGTCGTGAAGGACTCGGCGGTGCCGTCGGCGTAGTCGACACGCAGTTCGGCCAGGAGCCCGGTGCGCTCCCCGTAGATGTCGCGGGTGCCGCCGTTGAAGCCGAGCAGCCCCCGGTACCAGCCGTCGGCGAGATGGGCGCCCCAGGCGTTGCGGCCCTCGCGGACCAGGGGGGTGACGTCGAAGCACTGGTAGCGGTGCCGGTGGCGGTAGCTCGTCCAGCCGGGGGCCAGGACGTGGTCGCCGACCGGGGTGCCGTTGAGCTCCAGCTCGTAGACGCCGAGCGCGGTGACCAGGAGCCGGGCCGACCGCACGGGTGCCCGTGCCGTGAACGCGCCGCGCAGCAGTGCGGCCGGGCGGGGTCCTTCGGCGGGGGTGGCGAGGCGGGGGCTGATGACGTGTGCGGTCCAGTGGTGGTGCATGGCGGCCTTTCTCAGCACCGGAGGTGAGCAGGCTCGATCATGCGGCGAATACTTAGTGATTACTAGGCATTCGGGTGGGTGACGTGCGTCACCCACTGGTGTGATGTCATAAACATGTCAACAAAGAGGATCTCTGTGCGGTCGGCGTGCGTGCCGGTCCGCCTACAGTCCCTGCCCGTCGCTGGAAATGGCCCGCAGGAGGCGGTCGAGGTGGCCGCTCATGACGGCGACGAGATCGAAGGAGCGCCCTCCGGCCAGCCACTGCTGCATCAGCCCCGCGTCCAGGGCGGCGCACTCGCGGGCGATGCCCTCGTGGTCCAGGTCGGCTCGCAGCTCGCCGTTGCGGCTGCCGGCGCGCAGTCGGTCGGCGAGCTCCGCCACGCCCTTCTCCTGCCAGGTGGTGAAGTGCGTGTGCGCCGGATGGTCGGGCGCGGTGGCCTCGGCGGTGAGGACCACGGCGAGTTCGACCATGCCCGGCATGGTCAGCGTCTCGGTCGTGTCCTCCAGGTGACAGCGGAAGGCGTCCCGTACGGAGTCCGAGACCCGCTGCCAGCGCACGTCCATGCGTTCGTGCCAGAACTCGACCACCGCGAGCAGCAGCTGCTGCTTGTCGCGGAAGTAGTGCAGGAGTCCGGCGTCGGTGACACCGGCGTCGCGTGCGATGCGGGCCAGTGAGGTCTTGCGGTAGCCGTCCTGGCCGAAGGCGAGCAGGGCCGCTTCCAGGATCTGTGTCCGCCGCGCCCGGCCCGCCGTGTAGTGGCCGCGCGGCCCCCTGGG
This sequence comes from Streptomyces sp. NPDC051913, assembly GCF_044593635.1. NCBI lineage: Bacteria > Bacillati > Actinomycetota > Actinomycetes > Kitasatosporales > Streptomycetaceae > Streptomyces > Streptomyces sp. NPDC051913. The sequence continues at coordinate 155,738 of NZ_JBIUCI010000020.1, forward strand.
TGTCGCCATGCCAGAACAGTACCGGTGGCCCGTGCGGGGCCGAGCGGCCACCGCCCGCCTGTGAACACCCTGTGTGACGTGGGTCATAACTCAGATGCCTAGTAAGCACTAGGTGTTCGGGTCATCATCGACGTCACGCGATGACGGGTTGCCGCGCTGACACGTTTCTGAGAGATGTGCGTTCCGCCGACCCTCCCTCCTGCGTACACCCCCCCGCGCTTCTCTCTCCTCCCTCGGTACCTCCGTGAAAGGAGGGCTGGCATGACGCCGATGTCATCAAGCCCCTCAGTCGACCGCGCAGTCCGGGCCCCCGCGGACGGGCGGTGGACTCCCCGCCTCGTCCTGCTGCTGGTCGCGCTCGCCTGGCCGACCCAGCTGCTGGCGGCCGGCGGCATCCTCGGCGCCAACGCCACCGCCGGCGTGGCCCAGGCCTTCCACACCACCCAGGTGGTCTGGTTCGGCCTGACCCTGACCCTGGTGTCCACGCTGCTGACCCCCTTCGTGATCAAGCTGGGAGACCTCTACGGCAAGAGGCGCGTCATGCTCGCGATGACCGCCCTCGGCGCACTCGGCGAAGCCCTCGCGGCCCTGGCCGGAAGCTTCTGGCTCGTGCTCGCCGGACGCGCGGTGGCGGGCTGCTACGGACCCTTCGGCGCCCTGTCGTTCGCCGCGGTGCGCGACGTCTTCCCGCCCCGGCTGGTCAAGCCCGCCAGCGGCATCATGGGCAGCAGCGTCGGGCTGGTCGCCCTCTTCTCGCCGTTCCTCGCCGGCTGGCTCGTCGACCACTGGGGCTACCGCGGCGTGCTGTGGTTCCTCGCCGCGGCCACCGCCGTGGCCTGCGCCCTGATCGCCTTCCTGGTCCCGGAGACACCCAGGCACGCCGCCGGCTCCGGCTTCGACTGGCTGGGCGGCCTGGTCCTCGGCGGCGGGCTGACCGCGGTCGTCTACGCCGTCGGCCAGGCGCAGAGCTGGGGCTGGACGGACACCCGGACCCTGGGCTGGCTCTTGGCCGGCGCCATCGCCCTGACCGCCTTCTTCTTCGTGGAACGCGCCAGCGACCACCCCATCCTCGACCTGGGTGTGCTGCGCCGCCGCCCCGTCGCCCTCGCGCTCACCGCGGGCGGTCTCGCCCAGACCGTCGCCTTCACCATGCCCGGCCTGGCCATCCTGCTCGCCCTCTACCCGCACATCCCCGGCGTCTCGGCCGGCCTGGGCTGGACGGCACACCACAACGCCGTCGTCAGCGTCAGCTGGAACCTGGTGATGTTCGGCACCGGCCTGCTCATCAGCCGCGCCCTGCGCCACCTCGACGTACGCCGCATCTGGTGCGCGGGCCTGGCCGTCATGGCCGTCGGCTACGGACTCGTCGGCCTCTACCACGGCAACGAACTCCAGCTCATCGTCACCTCCTGCATCGCCAACGTCGGCGCGGGCATCGTCGTCGCGGGCGCCCCGGCGCTGGTGGTCGGCGTCGTCTCGCGCGACGAACAGGGCCTGGGCAGCGGCATGTTGAACATGCTCATCAGCCTCTTCGGAGCCCTCGTCACCGCCGGCGCGTACGCCGTCCTGGCCGCGGACAGCACGGTCGTCGACGGCACCGCGTTCTATCTCGACACGGGCTACACCTGGATCTTCTGGCTGGGATCCCTGGTGTCGGTGGTGGCCCTGGTGCTCTCCCTGTTCATCCCGCGCCTGCGCGACCCGGAGAGCGAGGACAGCCTGCCGGCCGAGCCCCAGCCGCTGTGAGAGGCCGACGCGTTCCGTGTGTTGTCTCGTGACGCGCGTGTGATCCGGTGACGACGGTGGCCGCGGCCGTGAGGCGGTGGCCACCGGACCGGTCAGGCGTACCGGACCGGACCGTGCCTTCGGGGCGGCGGGGCGGGCTGGTCAGACGGTTTTGACGAGGGTGCCGGCCGTTTCGAGCGCGGCGACTTCGTCGGCCGGCGCGGTGGCGTCGGTGACGACCGTGTGCAGCAGGCCGGCCGGGGTCACGTGGGCGTATGCGGTGTGCCCGAGTTTGCTGCCGTCGGCCGCGACGATCGCGCGGCGGGCGGAGGCGATACCCGCCTTCTTCACGGAGGCGTCGTCGAGGTCGTAGGCCGTCAGACCGTCGGCCGCGCTCAGCCCGCAGCACCCGATGATCGCCGTGTCGAAGCGCAGGGCGGCCAGGGATGCGAGCGTGAGCGGACCGGTCAGGGCCCCTTCGGCGGCGCGGGGCTGGCCCCCGGGCACCACCAGGGTGGCCCGTCCGGGGGTCTCACCGAGCAGATGGATGGCCTGAAGGGACAGCGGCATCACGGTGACCGGCCGCTCACGCAGCAGACGCGCGGCCTCCAGACAGGTGGTTCCGCTGTCCAGCAGGACGCTCTCACCGTCGGCGACGAGCGCGACGATCTCGGCCGCGATGCGCTGCTTGGCCGCGACCGCCTCGTGGGCGCGCAGGGCGAACGGGGGTTCCTCGCCCCGCAGCAGCAGGGTGCGGGCGCCGCCGCGGACCCGTTCGAGGACGCCCTGGGCGGCCAGGGTGTCGAGGTCGCGCCGGATGGTCATCTCGGAGGCCCCGGTCAGCTCCGCGAGTTCCTGGACGGTGGCCCCGCCGGAGTCCCTGACGGCCTTCGCGATCAGCCCGTGCCGGTCTGCGTTGCTCATACCGCGATTGAACACCACCCTGAAATGAACAAGCAAGCTGTTCATTAGCGCGCTGTACGAACACTTGAAATGTTCGTTACAGTCGTTGGCATGGAGCATTCGCTGCGAGCCGCCCGTGTGGCGACCTATGTCTATTTCGTCCTGTGCGGCACCTTGATGGGGGCCTGGGTGGTGCACATCCCCGCCATCGAGGAACGCGTCGGCATCAGCCACGCCACGCTCGGCGGCCTGCTGGTCCTCCTCGGGCTCGGGGCCTTCCTCGGCATGCAGGTGGCCGGCCCCCTCACCGACCGCCTGGGCGCGCGCGTCGTGGTGCCCGCCAGCGCTGTCCTGTGCGGCGCCACCCTGGTCCTGCCCGGTCTCGCCCACGACCCGTGGACCCTGGCCGGCGCGCTGCTGGTCTTCGGGTTCTGCAACGGCTGCCTCGACGTGAGCATGAACGCCCACGCCGTCCACGTGGAGAAGGCGTACGGCCGACCCGTCATGTCGGGCTTCCACGCCACGTTCTCCGTCGGCGGCGTCCTCGCCGCGCTGGTCGGAGCGGGCGCGGCCGGCGCAGGGCTGAACCCGGCCGCGGGCCTCGCCGCCATGGGAGCCGCCGGCATCGTGATCGCCGTCATATCGGCACGCGCCCTGCTGACCGCCGCCGACGGCCTCGACTCCCCTTCCGGGGAGACGGCCGAGACATCGGCCGCCGTCGAGCCCCGCGGCGCCAAGGGCCGTATCTGGATGCTGGCCGTCCTGGCACTCATGGTCATGCTGTGCGAGGGCGCCGCCAACGACTGGAGCGCCCTGCACCTCAAGGACGTCCTGGGCGCCTCCGCCGCCACGGCAGCCTTCGCGTACGGCACCTTCGCCGCGGCCATGACCATCGGCCGGCTGCTCGCCGACCGCCTCGTGGCCCGGTTCGGCTCCCTGGCGATCCTGCGTCACGGCGCCGCCACGGCCGCCGTCGGCATCACCCTCGTGGCGCTCGGCCCCTGGCTGTGGGCCGCCTTCACCGGCTGGGCGCTGTTCGGTCTGGGGCTGTCGGGCTGTGTCCCGCAGTTGTTCAGCGCGGCAGGGCACGCCGACCCCGCGGCTGCCGGGGCCAACGTCTCCCGCGTCGCCGGGCTCGGCTACGTCGGCATGCTCGCGGGCCCCGCCGTCATCGGCTGGCTGACCCACCTCGTCGCCCTCAACCACGCCTTCGTCCTGCTGACCCTGCTCTGCGCGACCACCGCTGCCGCCGCGGGAATCCTGCGCACCGGAGGCGACCACTCCACGGTGCGGGCGGCCTCGGACCGCGTGCGCGAGTCGGCGTGACGCAAGGACCAGTCACCCCCACCATGGCAGGGCTGGTCACGCGGCCGACACGGGCCTGAGCCCGAGCCAGGACTGACGAGGCGGGTGCTACTCGCCCTCGGGTGTACTCGTCAGCCGACGGCGTCCGCGCTCACGCTGCTGCCTCGGAGCGCCGGACGCGCCTGCCGCCTCCGCCTCTTGCGCGGCCATCACCTCGTCCCCGTGCTCGAAGGCCCAGGCGCCGAAGGCGTCGATGGGCGCCAGCAAGGTGCGGCCCAGAGCGGTGAGTCGGTACTCGACCCGTGAGGGCGCGGCAGGATCTGCCTGCCTGTCCACCAGCCCGTTGAACTGCAGCCGACGCAGCGTCTCGGTCAGCACCTTGGCACTGATGCCCCCGATCCGCTCCCGTAGTTCGACCGGGCGGCTGGGGCCGTCGCGCAGTGCCCACAGGACCACGGCGTTCCAGGTGTTGGAGAGCAGGTCGAAGGCGAGACGGGCGCGGCAGTCGGCGAGGAACGCGTCGGTGGTCACGTACCAAATGGTGTCCGAACAACCTTCTAGCGTCGGTGTGAACGGTCGAAGCAGGCACGGAGAGGGGCCGCGTGATGAGGATCGGTGTACTGGGCACGGGCAACATGGCCGACGCGCTCGCCACCCACTGGGTGCGGGCCGGACACGAGGTGGTCATCGGAGGACGGGACACGGACAAGGCAGGTCGGCTCGCGGCGCGCGTCGGAGGCGGAGCCAAGTCCGCCGGCCTGCGCGCGGCGGCCGACTCGGCCGAAGTCGTGCTGGCCGCGCTGCCCTTCGGAGCGGGAGCGGAGGTGGTAGGGAACCTGCACGCCGCCCTGGAGGGCAAAGTCCTGCTGGACTGCTCCAACCCGGTCGGCCCCGGGTTCCGACTGCTGACGGAAGGCGGCCCATCAGCCGCCCAGCACCTGGCCGCGGCGGCGCCGGGAGCTCACGTCGTCAAGGCGTTCAACCTCTGCCACGAGGACGTGTGGCGCATGCGCCCGCCCGTCTTCGACGGCCGACCGTTGTCCGTACCCCTGTGCGGAGACGACGAGACGGCCCTCGTCCGGGCACGCGAGTTGGTACGCGACGTGGGCTGTGAGGCCGTGCCCGGCGGCGGTCTCGAACGCGCGGGACTCCTGGAGGCGACCGCCGCACTGTTCATCGCGCTGTGGGTCGGCGAGGGAGCGGACGCGCAGGCAATAGCCCCTCCGCTGGCGTACGCTGCCGGACCGCGATCCCACTAGTGGACGCATCCGCCATCATGATCGAATCGCCTGCCGGCCCGCATTCCGCGCAGCAACAGTGCCTGACTTCAGGATGAGTTCAGTGGCGGTCATGAGGCGTCGACGTAGGCGAGGTGGGTGCCGCAGATGGTGCAGCGGAAGAGCATCGCGGAGGCGCCTTCGCCGAGGTGGGTGAGGAACTGTTCGAGTTGGGCCAGGTCGCGCAGGCCGCCGATGCGCAGATCCTGCCTGAGCTGGTCGAGGGCCTCGGGACGGGCTGCCAGTTCCCTGTAGCCGACCTCGCCGATGAAGGCGGCCGCGTCGGCGCAGTGGACGAGCCAGTGCGGATCCTGCCAGGCATGGAAGCCGGGGGTGCGGCGGGTGACCTCATGGAGGATCGCCTCACTGACGCCGTCGAGTCCGTAGGCGTCCATGAACTCGCCGTCGAACCGGGCGGCCGCGCTGCCGTCCGCGATGCACCACGGGCAGAAGGGTCCACTGACCTCGTGGGCGGTTTGAAGCTCTCCCCTCCCTTCGCAAGCTCAGGAAGGGGATTCCTGTCTACCTTGCGGCGACGGGTTTGACGGTTCTATCCGCCCTGCGACCGCGCCTTCCGGCGGCCGGGACTGCCACGATGAGGTGGCCGGTCCGGTACAGGTGCAAGATGTTCCTCGCTGCGTTCCAG
>NZ_JBIUCI010000021.1:0-60990 GCF_044593635.1 Streptomyces sp. NPDC051913
GCGGTGTGTTCCTAGACAGCTCCACCACATCGGAGGTCTTCGCCATGTTCAAGGCCCGCCAGTGTCAACAACGCTCGTGATCAATACACCTAGGTACGGGGGCAAGGACTCCGGTAAAGGCTGTTAAGGGCTGCGTAAGGTCTCCGTAAAGTAATTCGATACGAGACGGTTCCGTATCGGAATTCGCCTAGGCTCGACGGCATGACCTCTCCTGCCGACCACGCCGCGCCCGGCCCGACCGTTCCCGAGGCCGTGCACCGGCGTCGCTGGGCGATTCTCGGTGTGCTGATGCTGAGCCTGCTGATCGTGGTGCTCGACAACTCGATCCTGAACGTCGCGATCAAGACGATCTCGACCCCCGCTCCGACCGGCCTGGGCGCCACGCAGAGCGAGCTGGAGTGGGCGATCAACGCCTACACCCTGGTCTTCGCGGGCCTTCTGTTCAGCGCCGGGCTCCTCGGTGACCGGCTCGGCCGCAAGCGGGTCCTGCTCGGCGGGCTCGCCGTCTTCGGCATCGGCTCGGCGCTCGCCGCCACCGCGGGGTCGCCGAGCGAGCTGATCGCCTTCCGCGCCGTCATGGGTCTCGGCGCCGCGTTCGTGATGCCGGCCACCCTCGCCGTCCTCATGAACGTCTTCGAGCGCGAGGAGCAGCCCAAGGCCATCGGCATCTGGGCCGGCGGCGTCGGCCTCGCCATCGCCATAGGGCCGATCACCGGCGGAGTGCTCCTCGACCACTTCTGGTGGGGCTCGGTCTTCCTCATCAACGTGCCGATCGTGCTGCTCGCGCTGGCCCTGATGCTGTGGCTGGTGCCGGACTCCCGCGACCCCAGCCCGGGCCGCATCGACCCGATCGGCGTCGTGCTGTCCGTCGTCGGACTGGTCCTTCTGGTCTACGGCATCATCAAGGGCGGCCAGCTCGCCGACTTCACGGACCCGGCGGTGCTGTCGACCATCGGCGCCGGTCTCGCCGTACTCGTCGCGTTCGTGGTGTTCGAGAAGCGCAGTGACCATCCGTCCATCGACGTCACCTACTTCAAGAACAAGGTGTTCTCGGCCGCGATCGCCGCCATCGCGCTGGTCTTCTTCGCGCTGATGGGCGTGACGTTCTTCTCCGTCTTCTACACCCAGAGCGTGCGCGGCTACTCACCCCTTCAGACCGGCCTGCTGATGCTGCCGCTGGCCGCCGCGCAGATGATCTTCGCGCCGCGGGCCCGGCTGGTCGTCGACCGGTTCGGCAACAAGGCCACCACCACGGCCGGACTGCTGGTCATCGCGGCGATGCTGGCCGCGTTCGCCGGCTTCGAGGCGGACACGCCGATCTGGGTCCTGGAGGTCGTCTTCTTCCTCATGGGTGCCGGCATGGCGCACATCATGACCCCGGTCAGTGTCGTCATCATGCAGGCCCTGCCGCGCGAGAAGGCCGGTTCCGCGTCCGCGCTGAGCAACACCTTCCGCCAGCTCGGCGGTGCCCTCGGTATCGCCGTCCTCGGCTCGGTCCTCTCCACGGCGTACCGCAGCGGCATCGAGGACAAGCTCGGCCTGCTCCCCGCCGGCGCCCGCCACACCGCGGGCGAGTCCATCGAGGCGACCCTCGGCGTCGCCGAGAAGCTCGGCCCCAAGGGCGCCGCCCTGGTGGGCCCGGCCCACGACGCCTTCCTCCACGCCATGCACATCACCGCCCTGTGGGGCGCGGGTGTCGCCGTGATCGGCGCGGTGGTGGTCGCCGTGTTCCTGCCGGGCAAGCCTCCCGCGGGCGAAAAGGACGCGCAGGGGCGGGAGTTGGTCACCGCGGCGGAGTGACCGGGGCACGCGCGCGTGCGTACGGGGGAAAATCACCCCACACCACAGAAGGGACCCACCCACGTGACCAGCCTCGCCGAAGCGGAAGGCACCCCGGTCCGGTCGGGAGCGCCCCGGCGGACGGCAGAGCCGGCGGAGGCCCCCGGGCAGCAGAGCGACCTGGCGGAGCCCGCTCGGCCGCCGGGCGGCGTGGGGGCGTCTTCTCGGCAGCCGGGTGCCCCGGGGGCCGGGCCCACCGGCAGCACCCGTCCCACAGGCGCAACGCCCGGTCCCACCGGTTCGCCGACCGGGACGACCGGCTTCACCGGCGACCCCGACCCCCGTCGTGCCGCGCCCACCCGCGGCAGGCCCCGCAGCGAGGCCGTGGAGCGGGCCATCGTCGAGGGCGTGATGAAGCTGCTGGAGGAAGGGGTGCCGCTCGCGGAGCTCTCCATCGAGCGGATCGCGCGTACCGCCGGGGTCGGCAAGGCCGCGATCTACCGGCGTTGGAGCGGCAAGGAGGAGCTCTTCGTCGACGTCGTACGGACGGCCGAACCGCCGGACCCGGTGCTGCCCGGCACCTCCATGCGGGACGACCTCGTCGTGCTCCTGGAGTCGTTGCGGCAGCGCGGGCTCATCCGCCGTACCTCGGCGATCCTGCACAACGTCCACGCCCAGATGAAGAGCAGCCCGAAGATCTGGTGCGCCTACCACGACGCCGCCATCGCCCCCCGGCGCCGCGTCGGCATCGAGGTCCTGCGCCGGGGCCGGGACAACGGCGAACTCCGCGCCGACGTCGACCTGGAACTCGTCAACGACATGCTCGTCGGCCCCATGCTGGTGCGCACCTTCATGCGCCCGGACGCCGACCTCCCCGAGGGGCTGTCCGAGCAGATCGTCGACACCATCCTCGAAGGACTACGTCCCGTCAGCTCACCGCCCGTCAGTTCGCCGACCCCGTAACCCTCATGTGCGCGTTTCGTCACAGACCGCGCTTTCTCCGGCCGTGTTCGGAACTTCGGACGGTGACTTGTACGTCCTCGTGCGGGTACGGCCGTCATGGGACGGCGGGATCAGAACCGATCATCCCCTAGGGTCTTGAGTTACCGGGGGGACGGACGGATGCACGGCAGGCAGTGAGGCGACGCGGTATGGCGCAGCAGGCGTACATGGAGGAGACGGACAACGGTGGCTCGGGGCCCGAGCGCCGGGGATCCAGGCTCCGACGCCTGCGGGACGCGCTGCTCGGCGGCTGGCGGGGCGACCCGCGGATCTGGCGGCGCGGACTGGTCCTCGCCGCGCTGGCGCTGCTCCTCGCCCTGGTCATGCTGATGCACTCACGGATCCCCAACCGGATCGGCAACCTCGGCAGCCTCACCGAGACCTTCCTGCCCTGGCTGGGCCTCGCCGTCCCCGTCCTGCTGGTCCTCGCCGTCGTCCGCAAGTCGGCGACCGCCCTGATCGCGATCCTGCTCCCGGCGGTCGTGTGGCTGAACCTCTTCGGCGGGCTGCTCACCGACAAGGCCGGCTCCGGCGGCGACCTCACGGTGGCCACGCACAACGTCAACGCCGACAACCCCGACCCGGCCGACACCGCCCGCGACGTCGCCGCGTCCGGCGCCGACGTCCTCGCCCTGGAGGAACTGACCTCCGCGGCGGTCCCGACGTACGAGAAGGCGCTGGCGGGGACGTACAAGTACCACTCGGTGCAGGGCACCGTCGGACTGTGGAGCAAGTACCCGCTGACCGGGGTGAAGCCCGTCGACATCAAGCTGGGCTGGACCCGGGCCATGCGGGCCACGGTGACCACGCCCGCCGGGCAGGTCGCTGTCTACGTCGCCCATCTGCCGTCGGTGCGGGTGAAGATGGAGGCCGGGTTCACGGCCCGGCAGCGCGACAAGAGCGCCGACGCGCTGGGCGAGGCCATCGCGGACGAGCCGCTGGAGCGCATCGTGCTGCTGGGCGACCTCAACGGCACGATGAACGACCGCGCCCTCAACGCCGTCACCTCCCAGCTGCGTTCCACGCAGGGCGCGGCGGGCAGCGGGTTCGGGTTCAGCTGGCCGGCCTCGTTCCCGATGGCGCGGATCGACCAGATCCTGGTCAAGGGTGTCGAGCCGGAGACCTCGTGGACCCTGCCGGAGACGGGCAGTGACCATCTCCCGGTGGCGGCCCGTGTGACGGTCGACACCTCGTCCTGACCGTATGGAATACTGGGCCCGAAAGGCTTTGTTCCGTAGCTGAACATAAGCGCCGCGGAACTTGACCTTGAAAGGCACAGGCACCTCCATGCCCCTCGCCCTGCTCGCCCTCGCCGTGGGCGCCTTCGGGATCGGCACCACCGAGTTCGTCATGATGGGCCTGCTCCCCGAGGTCGCCGACGACCTGAACATCTCCCTCCCCACCGCCGGCCACCTGGTCTCGGCGTACGCGCTCGGCGTCGTCATCGGAGCCCCGCTGCTCGCCGCGGTCACCGCGCGCATGTCCCGCCGTACGGTCCTCATCGCGCTGATGGCCCTGTTCGTCGCCGGCAACGCGGCCTCCGCCTTCGCGCCCGACTACCGCTGGCTGCTGCTCGCCCGCTTCGCCAGCGGCCTGCCGCACGGCGCCTTCTTCGGCGTCGGCGCGGTCGTCGCCACGACCATGGTCGCGCCCGAGCGCAAGGCCCGGTCGGTGTCGCTGATGTTCCTCGGGCTGACCGTCGCCAACATCGCCGGCGTGCCGGTCGCCACGCTCATGGGCCAGCACCTCGGCTGGCGGGCCACCTTCCTCGGGGTGAGCGCCATCGGCCTCGCCGCGATCGCGGACCTGGCGGCGCTGATCCCGCGCGACCGGGTGGCGCCCGCGCACGGGGGTCTGCGCGGTGAGCTCGCGGCCCTGAAGTCCCTCCCCGTCTGGCTGGCCCTCGGTACGACCGTCGCGGGCTTCGGCGCGCTCTTCTCCGCGTACAGCTACATCACGCCGATGCTGACCGACTCCGCCGGTTACGCCGACACCAGCGTGACGCTGCTGCTCGCGCTGTTCGGCGTGGGCGCCACGGCCGGCAACCTGCTGGGCGGACGGCTGGCCGACCACGCGATGCGGGCGACCCTGTTCGGCGGCCTGGTCTCGCTGGTCGTCGTCCTCGGCGCCTTCCCGCTGCTGATGAGCACGCCGGTGAGCGCCGCCGCGGGCGTCGTCCTGCTCGGCGTGGCCGCCTTCGTCACCGGCTCGCCGCTCCAGCTGATGGTCATGGAGAAGGCCGCCTCGGCCCCCTCGCTGGCCTCCTCCGCCAACCAGGCCGCCTTCAACCTGGCGAACGCCGGCGGTGCGTGGATCGGCGGCCTCGCGCTGGCCGCCGGGTTCGGGGTCACCTCGCCGGCGCTGGCGGGCGCGGTGCTGGCGGTGCTGGGACTCGCGGTGGCGGGCGTGGCGTACGCGGTGGACCGGCGCCGGATGCCGGCGGCGGTACGCGAGCGGGTCGTGGCGGCGCATCTGCCGCAGGCCGCGGAGCTGCTGCGGCACTGAGCCGTCGTACCCCCGACACCCCGTCCGCTGTGACACGGCTGTGGCCGGAGGAGTGGCTTCCGCCACAGCTCGCCCGGTCCCGGTGCTGATGGGGTGAGCCGATGCAGCGATCAACGCGCCCCGGGCGGACGGCGACGTGACCTTACTCGTGGTCTTCGTGACCCTCGTCGTCTGCCAGGTCGCCCTGCGCGGCTGGCTCGCGCTGCCCCGGCTGCCGTGGGCCGTGCGGAGCGCCGTCTTCTGGGCGGCGCCGCTCGCGGCGGGGGCGTGGCTGGCCGTCGTGGCGGCGGACGACGCCGTCCTCTTCCCCGACACGGCCCCGTGCCCCAGGGAGCCCATGAGCAAGGGCATCCTGGGCGACGGGGCCGTCAGGGGCGTCTCCACGGTGTTTCCACCGCGGGCGTACTGCCGTTGGGAGGACGGCACCACCTACGATCTCGCGAGCGGCGCCGAGTTCTTGTTCTGGCTGTTCTTCGGGGTGGTCGTCCTGTCCCTGGCGGCCGGCCTCCGGCACGCGCTGCGCGCCCCGCGGGAACTGCTCTGAGCGTCAGCGATCGGCTGCCAGTTCCTCGAACCGCTCCAGATCCCGCAGCCACGCCCGCGCCGAACTGTCCGACGGCGCACGCCAGTCGCCGCGGGGCGACAGCGAGCCGCCCGCGGAGACCTTCGGGCCGTTGGGCATCGCCGAGCGCTTGAACTGGGCGAAGCCGAAGTAGCGGCGGCAGAAGACCGCCAGCCACTTGGCGATCTCCGGCAGCTCGTACGCCACCCGCTTGGCCTCGGGGAACCCCGGCGGCCACGCGCCGGCCTCGGCGTCCTTCCAGGCGTGCCACGCCAGGAAGGCGATCTTCGACGGGCGGAAGCCGTAGCGCAGGACGTGGAAGAGCGTGAAGTCGTGCAGCGCGTACGGGCCGATCTTCGACTCCGTCGACTGCATCTCCTCGCCCGGCACCAGCTCCGGACTGATCTCCGTGTCGAGGATCGCGGCGAGGGTCCGGCCGGTCTCCTCGCCGAACTGGCCGCTGCTGATGACCCACCGGATGAGGTGCTGGATCAGCGTCTTCGGCACGCCACCGTTGACGTTGTAGTGGCTCATCTGGTCGCCCACGCCGTACGTCGACCAGCCGAGCGCCAGCTCGGAGAGGTCACCGGTGCCGAGCACGATGCCGCCGCGCTGGTTGGCGAGGCGGAAGAGATAGTCGGTGCGCAGGCCCGCCTGGACGTTCTCGAAGGTGACGTCGTACACCGGCTCGCCGGACGCGAACGGATGCCCCATCTCCGCCAGCATCAGCCGCGCGGTCGGCGTGATGTCCAGCTCGGCCGCGGTGACGCCGAGGGAGTTCATCAGCTTGTGCGCGTTGTCCTTGGTGTGGTCGCTGGTGGCGAAGCCGGGCAGTGTCCAGGCCAGGATGTCGCTGCGCGGGCGTCCGGCGCGGTCCATGGCGCGGGCGGCGACGATCAGCGCGTGGGTGGAGTCCAGACCGCCGGAGACACCGATGACGACCTTGGAGCCACCGATGGAGGCGAGCCGCTGCTGGAGGCCCTGGACCTGGATGTTGTACGCCTCGAAGCAGTCCTGGGCGAGCCGGGCGGCGTCGGCCGGCACGAACGGGAAGCGCTCCAGGCGGCGTCGCAGCCCCAGGTCGGTGAGCGGCGGGTCCAGCTCGAAGCCGATCGTGCGGAAGTCGCCCGTCCGGGCCCCGTGCGTACGGCGGTTGTCGTCGAAGGTGCCCATCCGCAGCCGCTCCTGCCGCAGCAGATCGAGGTCCACGTCGGCCACCGCGTACTCGTCCCCGAGCGGGAACCGCTCCGTCTCCGCGAGCAGCACGCCGTTCTCGTAGACCATCGTCTGGCCGTCCCAGGACAGATCGGTCGTCGACTCGCCCGACCCGGCCGCCGCGTAGACATAGGCGGCCAGACAGCGCGACGACGCCGAACGGCACAGCAGCTTGCGGTCCTCGGCCCGGCCGACCGTGATCGGGCTGCCGGACAGGTTGACCAGCACGGTGGCCCCGGCGAGGGCCGCCTCCGCGCTCGGCGGCACCGGCACCCACATGTCCTCGCAGATCTCGGCGTGGAGGACGAGTCCGGGCACGTCGGACGCCTCGAAGAGGAGATCCACGCCGAACGGCACCTCGGCACCGCCGACCCGGATCGACCCGCCGCGCTCGTCCGCGCCGTCGCCGATCTGCCGGCGCTCGTAGAACTCGCGGTAGTTCGGCGGGTACGACTTCGGTACGACGCCGAGGACCCGGCCGCGGTGCACGATCACCGCGCAGTTGTAGACCCGGTTGCGATGCCGCAGCGGGGCGCCCACCACCAGCACCGGCAGCAGACCCGCGGACCCGGCCACCACGGTCGCGAGCGCCGCCTCGACCTCGTCGAGCAGCGCGTCCTGGAGCAGCAGATCCTCGATGGAGTACCCGCACAGCACCATCTCGGGAAAGACCGCGACCGCGACCCCTTCGTCCGAGCACCGGCGCGCGTGCCGCAGGACCGCTTCGGCGTTGGCGGGCGGATCGGCGATGACGGTGTGGCCCGTACAGGCGGCCACCCGCGCGAAGCCGTGCTGATAGATCGACCGGAAGTTCAACGGAGTCGGAGGCACGACGTCCAGTGTAATCCGTGTAATCGTCAGAGCGACGCGATGGGGCGCGGGACATGATCGTCCCGCGCCCCGTCGACTGCCTTGCCGTCGCCGCTAGCGGCGCTTGTACGACTCCACGTAACCGTTCGTGGGCGTGCCCACGCCGGTGACCGGGTCGTACCCCTTGACCGCGATCAGCGAGCTGTCCTTGCCGAGCGAGCGCACCGAGGTGGTGAGACCGTCCGTCGCGTCATAGCCGTTCACGAAGTCCACGCGCGCGACCGCCAGGCCGGAGCCCGTCGGGTTGTCGGTGACGTCGTGGTAGACCTTCGACCCGTACTTGGCGTAGATCGACGGGTTGGCGAACCCGATCGCCTTACCGCCCCGCGCCTCCTGCGCCAGCGCCTGCACGGCCGCGATCACCGGCGAGGCCAGCGACGTGCCGCCGATGCGGTACTCGCTGTACTTCTCGGACCCGTCCGGGAAGGTCTGCGTCTGGCCGACCTTGAAGCCGGTGTTGGGGTCGGCGATCGCGGAGATGTCCGGGACCACCCGGTTGCCGGCCGCGTTGTTGGCCTTCGCCAGCGCGTCCGGGACGACACCCTTCTGGTAGAAGGGCTCGGCGACGGTCTTGCTGGTGCCACCGCCCGCACCGGAGGTGAACGCGCCGGGGAAGTTGGTCCAGCTCTTGCCGTCCGCGGACAGCGTGGCCTTCTCGGTGCCCCAGCCGGTCTCCCACAGGTACTTGTCGCCCTTGCCGACGGCGAGGGAGGTACCGCCGACCGCCGTCACCCACGCCGAGTTGGCCGGGGTGTCGACCTGCTTCGTACCGGTGTTGGCGACCTCGTCGCCGTTGTCACCGGAGGAGAAGTAGAAGCCGATGCCCTCCACCGCGCCGAACTGGAAGACCTGGTCGTACGCGGCCGCGAGGTCCGGCGTCTGGTTGGCCTCGATGTCGCCCCAGGAGTTGGAGACGATGTCGGCGAGGTGGCCGTCGACGATCTTGCTGAGCGAGTCCAGCAGATCGTCGTCGTAGCAGGACGCCGCGCCCACGTAGGTGATCTGCGCGTCCGGCGCGACCGCGTGCACGGCCTCGACGTCGAGGGTCTCCTCGCCGTACCAGCCGGAGGCGTCGCACTCGTCGGCACCGGTGTGCGTGTAGTTCTTCGGCAGGACCTGCTTCAACTGGCCCGTGGTGTAGGCCGCGTCGCCGTGCTTCTTCGCGTAGGTGGCCGCGTCGTAGGCGATGGTCGGGGAGGCGAACGCGTCCGTGATGGCGACGCGCACCCCCTTGCCCGTGTACTTGCCCGCCCCGTAGGCGGCACGCAGCTGCTTGCCGGTGTAACCCTGCACGGCGTACGGGATCTTGGTGCCGTACGCGTCGGGCAGCGTGCTCGCGATGGTGGAGCCGTAGTACGACGAGAACGGGCCGGAGTTCTTGAACACGGCTCCGGGGCCCGGCAGTTGCTCGTCGTGGTCGGCCTTGTGCGGGGCGTTGTCCAGTCCGGTGACGGTCAGGACGGCACCGTTCAGGCTCTCCGGCGCGGACGCCGATTTCGAGGGCGCGCGGTAAGTCTTCGTGCCCTTGGCGTAGTTGTGCAGCTGGGTGCCGAACGCCTTCTCGGCGGCGGCCACGTCGCCGGTGACGGAGACGTAGTGCTGCGAGACGCCGGTGACCTTCAGACCGGCCGACGTCAGCCAGGACTTCACGGCGGCGACCTGGGCCTTCGTCGCGCCGAAGCGGGACTGCGCCTGGCCGGCGCTCAGGTACCTGCCGTACGACGCCGAGGACGGGTCGGACACCGACTTCGCGTACGCGGCGAGGCCGGCCGCGTCCTTGCCCGCCAGATAGACCCGGGCCGAGACCCGCGAACTGTCGGCGGTGGCACCCTTGTCGGCCTTGGTCGTGGCCCACGCGGGCTTCGTTCCGGACAGCGTGTCACGGGCCGGGGAGTCCGAGGCGTGCGCCGCGGGTATACCGAGCGCGAGCGCGCCGGCGATCATCGGCAGTGTCGCTGCCATGCTCACTCCGGCGCGCGTTCTTGCGCGGTTGGATCTCATGGAACCCCCTGTATGCGGTTCGTCGCGAGTGGATCACTCGCCGGGGGCCACTCTTTCGGCGAACCGTTCATGCGAGGGGAATACGAATCCCAAGAAGAGCCCAATTAACCTAATGACAAGGCCATTTGAGGGTTAACGCGCTATGAGGACCGAGGGGAAACCCTCTATGGCGAGCCGCCGCGCGCTATGAACGCGGTTTCGCGCCCCGCTCCTTGAGCATGTCCGTCATCAGCTCGATCTCGGACTCCTGGGCGTTCACCATGCCCTGCGCGATGTCCTTCTCCACCTTCACCGTGCAGCGCGCGACACAGCCCTCGGCCATGTGGATGCCGCCCTTGTGGTGCTCGGTCATCAACTGGAGATAGAGGATCTCGGCCTGCTTGCCGCTGAGCTTCTGGAGTTCCTTCAACTCGGTGTTCGTCGCCATGCCCGGCATCAGCGCGCCGTCCTTGCCGTCGGCCATGCCGCCCATGTCCATCCAGGTCATCGGCGGGTCGGACGACACCTTCGGCAGCTCCCACAGATCCAGCCAGCCCAGCAGCATGCCGCGCTGGTTGGCCTGCGTCTGCGCGATGTCGAACGCGAGCCTGCGCACGTCCTCGTTCTTGGTGCGGTCGCGCACGATGAACGACATCTCCACCGCCTGCTGGTGGTGGACCGCCATGTCCCGCGCGAAGCCCGCGTCCGCGGAGTCGGCGGTGGGCGTGGCCGTGGAGTCGTCGCCGTCGGCGACCGCGTAGGTGACCGCGCCGGCCGCGACGAGCACTGCCGCCGCGGTCCCCGCGATCCAGCCGACCTGCCTCACTGCGCCTTACCGCCCGTGCACACCGCGCCCTTCTCCGGCGTCTGCTCGCCCTGGACGTACTTCTCGAAGAACTTCGCCACGTTCGGGTCGCTCGCGCTCGTCACCGTCCGCTGGTGGCCCCACGCCGTCAGCATGATCGGGTCCGCCTGGTCCTCGTACGGGCTCATCAGCGTGTACGGCGTCGCCTTCACCTTCGCCGCGAGCGCCTCCACGTCGGACTTCTCGGCCTTGCTGGTGTACGTCACCCAGACCGCGCCGTGCTCCAGCGAGTGCACCGCGTTCATGTTGTCGAGCGCCTTGGTGTAGACGTCGCCGTTGCAGTTCTGCCAGACCGCGTTGTGGTCACCGCCGGCCGGGGGCGTCATCGGGTACTTCACCGTCTTGGTGACATGCGTCTGGCTCAGCTTCGCCGACCACGTCTTCACGCCGTCCTTGCCCGTGGTCCAGTGCCCCGGGTTCTTCGAGTCGGACGCGGTGCTGCTGTCGTCGTCCTGCGACTGCACGAGCACGACGGCGCCGACGACGAGAGCGGCCACGACCGCCACGCTCGCCCCGATCGTGAGGAGCCGGTTGCGGCGCTCGCGAGCCTGCTCGGCCCGCCGCATCTCGGCTATACGCGCCTGCCGTGCGGCGGATTCCTTCTTCTTGGCGGAGCCCATGGGGTTGTGTCCTTCTGGGGAAAGGGGGCCGATCGGGTCCGCTGATCGTAATAGGGAGGACCGGGTCTCTCGTAGGGCGGGCACAGGAATGGCCGAAGATCGGGTTCCGCTCACGCCCCGGGCCTCGCAGGTTGCGGCCCGCCCGGCATTACTTCCGCGCGTCCGAGCAGGCAAGATGGGCGCAGAACAGTACACCTGTCGGACGTGAGGCGTTCAACCGGGCGTCGGCCTGCCGATCATGGTCCGCAACACGGATGAAATGGTGTTGTGGTGGGATGCTCAGGTGCCCGACCGTCTCTCGCGGGACCGGAGGCAGGCGGCCTGACCAGCAAGGATGGGGAAGCGGAAGATGGACAAGCAGCAGGAGTTCGTGCTCCGGACGTTGGAGGAGCGCGACATCCGGTTCGTACGCCTGTGGTTCACGGACGTGCTGGGCTTCCTCAAGTCCGTCGCCGTGGCCCCGGCGGAGCTGGAACAGGCCTTCGACGAGGGCATCGGCTTCGACGGCTCGGCGATCGAGGGCTTCGCCCGGGTCTACGAGTCCGACATGATCGCCAAGCCGGACCCGTCGACGTTCCAGATCCTCCCGTGGCGCGCGGAGGCCCCCGGTACGGCCCGGATGTTCTGCGACATCCTGATGCCGGACGGCTCCCCGTCCTTCGCGGACCCGCGCTACGTGCTCAAGCGCGCCCTGGCCCGCACCTCCGACCTGGGCTTCACCTTCTACACCCACCCGGAGATCGAGTTCTTCCTCCTGAAGGACAAGCCGCTGGACGGCACCCGCCCGACCCCGGCCGACAACTCCGGATACTTCGACCACACGCCGCAGAACATCGGCATGGACTTCCGCCGCCAGGCGATCACCATGCTGGAGTCGATGGGCATCTCGGTCGAGTTCTCCCACCACGAGGGGGCGCCGGGCCAGCAGGAGATCGACCTCCGCTACGCCGACGCGCTCTCCACGGCGGACAACATCATGACCTTCCGCCTGGTCATGAAGCAGGTCGCGCTGGAGCAGGGCGTGCAGGCCACGTTCATGCCGAAGCCGTTCTCGGAGCACCCGGGCTCGGGCATGCACACGCACCTCTCCCTCTTCGAGGGCGACCGCAACGCGTTCTACGAGTCGGGCTCGGAGTACCAGCTCTCCAAGGTCGGCCGCTCCTTCATCGCGGGCCTGCTGAAGCACTCCGCGGAGATCTCCGCGGTCACCAACCAGTGGGTCAACTCCTACAAGCGCATCTGGGGCGGCTCCGAGCGCACGGCCGGCGCCGGCGGCGAGGCCCCCTCGTACATCTGCTGGGGCCACAACAACCGCAGCGCCCTGGTCCGCGTCCCGATGTACAAGCCCGGCAAGACCGGCTCGGCCCGTATCGAGGTCCGCTCGATCGACTCCGGCGCCAACCCCTACCTGGCCTACGCCGTGCTCCTCGCGGCCGGCCTCAAGGGCATCGAGGAGGGCTACGAGCTTCCGCCGGGCGCCGAGGACGACGTCTGGGCCCTCTCCGACGCCGAGCGCCGCGCGATGGGCATCGAGCCCCTCCCGCAGAACCTCGGCGAGGCCCTGACCCTGATGGAACGCAGCGACCTGGTCGCCGAGACCCTCGGCGAACACGTCTTCGATTTCTTCCTGCGCAACAAGCGCCAGGAGTGGGAGGAGTACCGCTCCGAGGTCACCGCGTTCGAGCTGCGGAAGAACCTGCCGGTGCTGTAAGCGCCTGTCGCCTACCCCTCCGCCAGTTGCGCCAGCACCTGGTGGAGGGGTTCCGTGGCCCTGCGGCGGTACTCCTGGATCGCCCAGCCGTTTCCGTCCGGGTCCTTGAAGTACATGAACGTGGCGCCGTCCTGAGGGCCGAAGGACTGCGGCTCGGTGACGTCCAGACCGCGGGCCGTCAGCTCCTCGTACGCCGCCTTCGCGTCCGTGACGCACAGCTGCATGCCGTGGTACGTGCCCGGCTGCGGGGTGCCCGTGGGGACCTGGAGACCGTCGACGAGCGCGATCGAACAGCCCGAGCCCGGCGGGGTCAGCTGGACGATCCGGACGCCCGGCATCACCTCGCCGTCCAGGTCCACGTGGAAACCGACCTTGTCCCGGTAGAACTCCTTGGCCCGGTCCACGTCGGTGACCGGCATCAGGATGACTTCGAGACTCATGTCCATGGCAAGGCTCCCTCAGGTGAAACGCCAACGCGTCTGGCTGAACGGCTCCCCCTTACCGAAGCCGAAAACCGTGCGCGGCGCTACCGAGAAGACCAGAGCGCTTCCTCCACCGTGGTGGAAACACCCCTCCCGGACCTCGAAGTGCCAGAACTCGCCGTACTTCGCCTCCCACCCGGCCGCCAGCGCCCGCAGCCGGGCGTCGTCGGTGACCCGGACCGCCTCGCCCTCCACCACCAGGTCGTACCCCTCGTTCCAGGTGCTCGTCCCGGTCGTCAGCACGACCTGCGGGTTCGCCGCGAGGTTCAGGGCCTTGCGCTCCTCGGGGCCCGTGCAGAAATGCAGGGCGCCGTCCGACCAGACCGCGGGCAGCGGGGTCACGTGCGGGCGCCCGTCCGGCCGTACCGTCGAGATCCAGAACAGTTCGGCCGACTCCAGCAGCGCGGCGGCCCGCGGCCAGGGGGTCGCCGTGGCGGTCGGGTCGCTGTAGCGCCGGTCCAGTCGGGTCTGTGGTTCGTCGTGAGTCATACAGGGCAGACCCCGTTGCGGCCCGGAACTCATCGGCGCTTCCCTCCAGGTCTGCGGTTAGGCTCAAGGCCGTACGACCTTGATCCGACGGGAGGGCCGGGGATGACGGCGCCGGGGCGCAGGAGCAGTACCTTTTCGCGGCTGCTGCGGCACGGGTTCACCGATCCCTCCGCCGCCGAGCGGCTCCTCGACGGACCGGAGCTGAGCGGCGTACGCAATGACCCGGTGCTCCTGGAGGCCCTCGGGGCCACCGCCGACCCCGATCTCGCGCTGCACGGTCTGGTCCGGCTCCTGGAGGCGCAGACGGACCGGGAGCTGCTCGACACGGTCATAGCCGCCAAGCCGCTGCGCGACCGGCTGCTCGGGGTGCTCGGCGCCTCCGCCGCGCTCGGCGAGCACCTCGCCCGGCACGCCGGCGACTGGCAGGCGCTCGTGATGTACGAGCCGCGCGACCTGCACCCCGGGGTGGAGGAATTCGAACGCGGGCTCGCCGAGGCGACCGACCCCGTCTCCCTGCGCGTCGCCTACCGCCGCTGCCTGCTCTCCATCGCCGCCCGCGACGTCTGCGGCACCACCGATGTCGCCGAGACCGCCGCCGAGCTCGCCGACCTCGCCACCGCCACCCTGCGCGCCGCCCTCGCCATCGCGCGCGCCGCCGCCCCCGAGGACGCGGCGCTGTGCCGGCTCGCGGTCGTCGCGATGGGCAAGTGCGGTGGCCACGAGCTCAACTACGTCTCCGACGTGGACGTCATCTTCGTGGGGGAGGCGGTCGACGGGGCCGACGAGGGCAAGGCCCTGCGCGCCGCCACCCAGCTCGCCTCGCACATGATGCGGGTCTGCTCCGAGACCACCGTCGAGGGATCCATCTGGCCCGTCGACGCCAACCTGCGCCCCGAGGGCCGCAACGGCCCGCTCGTGCGAACGCTCGCCTCCCACCTCGCCTACTACCAACGCTGGGCCAAGACCTGGGAGTTCCAGGCGCTGCTCAAGGCCCGGCCGGTCGCCGGGGACATCGAGCTGGGCGAGGAGTACATCGCCGCCCTCGAACCCCTCGTCTGGAAGGCCGCCGAGCGCGAGAACTTCGTCGCCGACGTGCAGAAGATGCGCCGCCGCGTCGTCGAGAACATCCCCGTCGCCGAGGTCGAGCGGGAACTGAAGCTCGGGCCCGGCGGGCTCCGCGACGTCGAATTCGCCGTGCAGCTGCTCCAGTTGGTGCACGGCCGCGCTGACGCCTCGCTGCGCAGCGGCACCACCCTCGACGCCCTCCAGGCCCTCGCCGCCGGCGGCTACGTCGGCCGCGACGACACCGTCCAGCTCGACGACGCCTACCGCTTCCTGCGCTCCATGGAACACCGCATCCAGCTGTTCCGGCTGCGCCGCACCCACCTCGTCCCCGAGGACGAGACAGACCTGCGCCGCATCGGCCGCTCGCTCGGCCTGCGCACCGACCCGGTCGCCGAACTGAACCGCGAGTGGAAACGGCACACCAGCGTCGTACGGCGCCTGCACGAGAAGCTCTTCTACCGGCCGCTGCTCGACGCCGTCGCCCAACTGGCGCCGGGTGAGGCCAGGTTGAGCCCGGAGGCGGCCCGCGAGCGGCTCGTCGCCCTCGGCTACGCCGACCCCGCCTCCGCCCTGCGCCACCTGGAGGCCCTCGCCTCCGGCGTCACCCGCAAGGCCGCGATCCAGCGCACCCTCCTGCCCGTCCTGCTGGGTTGGTTCGCCGACTCCGCCGACCCGGACGCCGGCCTGCTCAACTTCCGCAAGGTCTCGGACGCGTTGGGCAAGACCCCCTGGTATCTGCGGCTGCTCCGCGACGAGGGCGCCGCCGCCGAGAACCTCGCCCGCGTCCTGTCCGCCGGCCGTCTCGCCCCCGACCTGCTCATGCGCGCCCCCGAGGCGGTCGCGCTCCTCGGCGACGAGGAAGGCCTCGCGCCCCGCGACCGGGCCTCCCTGGAACCGGAGGTCCTTGCCGCGGTCAGCCGCGCGGACACCGCCGAGAAGGCCGTCACCGCGGCCCGCGGCGTACGCCGCCGCGAGCTGTTCCGCACCGCCGCCGCCGACATCATCGGCTCCTACGGCACCGAGACCCAGCCCGTCGAGGCCGACCAGGGCGCCCTCGTCGACCGCGTCGGCGGCGCCGTCTCCGACCTCAACGCGGCCACCCTCGCGGGCACCCTGCGCGCGGTCGTGCGCGACACCTGGGGCGACACCCTGCCGACCCGGTTCACCGTCATCGGCATGGGCCGCTTCGGCGGCCACGAACTCGGCTACGGCTCCGACGCCGACGTCCTGTTCGTCCACGAGCCGCGTAACGGCGTCCCCGAGCAGTCCGCCTCCGAAGCCGCCAACAAGGTCGTCTCCGAGATGCGCCGGCTCCTCCAGATCCCGAGCGCCGACCCGCCGCTGCTCATCGACGCGGACCTGCGCCCGGAGGGCAAGTCCGGGCCGCTGGTACGGACGTTGAAGTCGTACGAGGCCTATTACCGCCGCTGGTCCCTGGTCTGGGAGTCGCAGGCGCTGCTGCGGGCCGAAGTCGTCGCCGGTGACGAGGACTTGGGGCAGCGCTTCATCGAGCTGATCGATCCGCTGCGGTACCCGGCGGAGGGGCTCGGCGAGGACGCCGTACGCGAGATCAGGCGGCTGAAGGCGCGGATGGAGGCGGAGCGGTTGCCTCGTGGCGCGGACCCGAAGCTGCATACGAAGCTCGGGCCGGGCGGGCTGTCGGACGTCGAGTGGACTGTGCAGTTGCTTCAGTTGCAGCACGGGTGGGCCGAACCGGGGCTGCGGACGACCCGGACGCGGGAGGCGCTTGCGGCGGCTTGCGCCGCCGGGCTCATCGGCTCGGAGGACGCCGAGATCCTTGATGAGGCTTGGGTGTTGGCGACGAGGGTGCGTAACGCCGTGATGCTGGTGCGGGGGCGGGCGGGGGACACGTTCCCGACGGAGGCGCGTGAACTGGCGGCTGTGGGGCGGTACTTGGGGTACGGACCCGGGCACGCGGGGGACATGCTGGATGCGTATCGGCGTACGGCGCGCAGGGCGCGGAGTGTGGTGGAGACGTTGTTCTACGGGGCGTAGGCCTTCTTCGTCGGGTGCGGGTGCGTTGTGGTTGCTCGCGCCCGCGCGGCGGTAGCCGCAAATCGAGCACAGCCCCGCGCCCCTGGCACCCGTGTCATGGCGACGCCCATGAGCACCACCGCCATGCCTGTCAGCACCCTCACCCCTACCTGCTCGTTCAACAGCACCGCTCCCAGCGCCACCGACACCACCGGCAGCAAGTAGCCCACCGTCGCCGCCGTTGTCGGGCCCTCGTCGGCTATCAAGCGGTAGTTGAGGTAGAAGGTCACCCCTGTGCCCAGTACTCCGAGGGCTGTGACGGCTGCCAGCCCCACGAGGTCCGCCTCCACCGGGCCCGCCACCGGGACCGACAGCGTCGTCCACCCCGTCGCCATCAGCAGCTGTGCCGCCGACATCGCCATCGGCGCCCGCTTGTCGGTCAGCTTGCGGGCCATGTACGCGAACGCCACCGCGTAGCTCGCCGCGGCTCCCAGCAGCGCAAGCGCGCTCCAGCTCAGCAGGCCCGAGCGGTGCCAGGGCGCGAAGATCAGGACCGTACCGGCGAAGCCGAGGAGCAGGCCGGTCAGGCGCAGGGGGTGCAGGCCGCGGTCGGTGCCGAGGAGCACGCCGATCAGCAGGGACCACAGCGGCGTCGTGGCGTTCAGGACTCCCGCGATGCCGGAGTCGAGGTGCTGCTCGCCCACCGCGAACAGGGCGAACGGGATCGCGTTGCAGAACAGCGCGGCGATCACCAGGTGCCCCCAGGTGGCCCGGGAGCGGGGAAGGCGCTGGCCGGCCGAGCGGGCCAGCACCCACAGGGTCACCGTGCCGAGCGCGCAGCGGACGATGGTGATCTGGGCGGGGGAGAGGCCGTGGTTGAGGGCCAGCTTGATCCACAGGAAGCCCGAGCCCCACAGGAGGGCGAGGGCGGCCATGCGGAGTGTGGAGGCGGGAGACATGGCTCTACGGTCCGGGAGACGACGCGTGAGGACAAGTGAAGAGTTCTGGATATGTTGTTAAGCTGCGCTACATGCTGGATGTGCGTCGGATGCAGGTGCTGCGGGCCGTGGTGAGCAGCGGGTCGGTGACGGGGGCGGCGGCGGTCCTCGGGTACACGCCGTCCGCGGTGAGCCAGCAGATCGCCGCGCTGGAGAAGGAGGCGCGGACCGAGCTGCTGGAGCGGGTCGGGCGGGGGGTGCGGCCGACGGCCGCCGGGCTGCTGCTGACCGGGTACGCGGACGCCATCGGCCGTCAGGTCGCCGAGGCGGAGACGGCCCTGGCGGATCTGCTCGCGGGGCGCACGGGCCGGCTGGCGGTGCGGTACTTCGCGACGGCGGGGGCGGCACTGGTCGCCCCGGCGGTCGCGAGGCTGCGGACGGAACATCCCGGCGTGCAGATCGAGCTCAAGCTCATCGACCCCGAGGACCCCCTGCCGGACGTGCGGGAGGGGCGGGCGGATCTCGCGCTCGTCGTGGGGCCCACGGGGCACGAAGGAGTGCGGCTCCTGCATCTCCTCGACGATCCGTATCTGGCGGTGCTGCCGGACGGACACCGGCTGGCGGACGCCCCGGAACCGGGGCTGCGCGACCTCGCGGAGGAACCCTGGGTCGGCAGTGAGTGGCCCGGCCCCTGTCTCGACGCCCAGCTGAGCGCGTGCGAGGCCGCCGGGTTCCGGCCGCGGTTCGTCGTCGAGAGCGAGGACTACGTCACCGCGCAGGGCTTCGTGGCGGCGGGGCTCGGGGTGAGCCTGATCCCGCGGCTCGGGCTGCGGAACGGGGTGAGCGAAGGCGTGGTCGTACGGGAGCTGCGGGCGCCCGAGCCGACCCGGTCGATCTACGCGGCCGTACGCGAGACCGCCCCGCCGCAGCCCGCGCTGCGGGCGTTCATCGCGGCGATGCGCTCCGCGGCCGGGGTCGGCTGACCGGCGGCACCAGCTGGGGGAGGCGGTACGGCAGGGCCCCGTACCAGAGCCTCGCCACCGTGAAGCCGAAGGCCAGGCAGAGGATGCCGCCCACCGCGTCCAGCCAGAAGTGGTTGGCCGTCGCGACGATGACGACCAGGGTGGCCGCCGGGTAGAGCAGGCCGAGGACCCGCACCCACGGCACCGACGCCAGCGCGAAGATCGTCAGGCCGCACCACAGGGACCAGCCGATGTGCATGGACGGCATCGCGGCGTACTGGTTCGACATGTTCTTCAGATCGCCGGACGCCATCGAACCCCAGGTCTGGTGGACCATGACGGTGTCGACGAAGTCGCCGCCGTTCATCAGCCGGGGCGGGGCCAGCGGATACAGGTAGTAACCGACGAGGGCGACGCCGGTCGTGGCGAAGAGGACCATGCGCGTCGCCGCGTAGCGGCCGGGGTGGTAGCGGAAGAGCCACACCAGGACACCCAGTGTCACCACGAAGTGCAGCGTCGCGTAGTAGTAGTTCATGCCCACGATCAGCCAAGTCACCGAGTTCACGGCGTGGTTGACCGACTCCTCGACCGCGATCCCCAGGTCGTGCTCGACCCGCCAGATCCAGTCGGCATTGCGCAGCGCCTCGGCTCGCTGTTCCGGGACCGCGTTGCGGATCAGTGAGTACGTCCAGTAACTCACCGCGATCAGCAGGATCTCGAACCACAGCCGGGGGCGGCGGGGGGTGCGCAGGCGGCGAAGAAGGCCCCTGTCCGAACTGTCCGCGACAGGATGCGGAACGGCCTCTTCGCGGCCTTCCAGTGTCGTCACGGTCGAATCACCCATGGACACAGAGTCTGCCAGAAAAGCCCTTGCCCCCAGATCATCCCCCGGTCGGGTTCAGGACGCATGTTCTACGGCGGAACGAGGCCCTCGTCTCCTCCCTGCGCAGGTCCCGAAAGCCCGGTTTCTCCGCCTCAGGAACGAGCCCGCTCCGTACGGGACGCGACAGGCGCCGAAGCCGTGGAACCACGCACCACCAGCTCCGGCATGAACACGAACTCACTGTGCGGAGCGGGCGTCCCGCCGATCTCCTCCAGCAGTGTCCGCACCGCGGCCTGGCCCATCGCCGGAACCGGCTTGCGGACCGTCGTCAGCGGCGGATCGGTGAACGCGATCAGCGGGGAGTCGTCGAAGCCCACCACCGAGATGTCCCGCGGCACTTCGAGACCGAGCTGCCGGGCCGCCCGTATCGCACCCAGCGCCATCATGTCGCTCGCGCACACGACCGCCGTACAGCCACGGCCGATCAACGCGGTCGCGGCGGCCTGACCGCCCTCCAGGGTGTACAGCGAGTGCTGTACCAGGTCCGACTCCGCGGACTCCGCGGACATCCCCAGCTGGTCCTGCATCGCCCGTACGAAGCCCTCGATCTTGCGCTGCACCGGCACGAACCGCTTCGGACCGACCGCGAGACCGATCCGCGTGTGTCCGAGCGAGGCGAGATGCGTGACCGCCAGCGTCATCGCCGCACGGTCGTCGGGGGAGATGAACGGCGCCTGCACCTTCGGCGAGAAACCGTCCACGAGCACGAACGGCACGCCCTGGCCGCGCAGCTGCTCGTAGCGCTGCATGTCGGCGGAGGTGTCCGCGTGCAGTCCGGAGACGAAGATGATGCCGGCCACGCCCCGGTCGACGAGCATCTCCGTGAGCTCGTCCTCGGTCGAGCCGCCGGGGGTCTGGGTGGCCAGCACCGGGGTGTAGCCCTGCCGGGTCAGCGCCTGACCGATCACCTGCGCCAGCGCGGGGAATATCGGGTTCTCCAGCTCCGGCGTTATCAGGCCCACCAGGCCCTCACTGCGCTGACGCAGCCGCACCGGACGCTCGTACCCGAGCACGTCCAGTGCGGCCAGCACGGACTGGCGAGTGGTCGCGGCGACGCCCGGCTTCCCGTTGAGGACGCGGCTGACGGTCGCTTCGCTGACCCCCGCTTGAGCAGCGATGTCGGCAAGCCGTGTGGTCACAGGATTGGACTGTACCGGCCGTCCCTCCCCTTGCACACCAATCGGACGCCGTGGGCGACCTGTTGACCGTCCCGGTCCGAGCTGCTGGGTCATCGCGCTCCCTCGTGAAAGTGATGGCAAGAGCTTGCAGAGTCTTGCACAGCGCGCTCTCCGCCGCTCCACCCCTGGAAACAAGCGTCTCACGGCGGTAGCCGAGAGGTCACGCGCGGATAACTTACGAGACGTCTTGCACTTTTTTGCTGCAAGGTCTTTCGCAACGCTTACACGGCTGTTACGTTCACGTCGCCCGGCCGCCGCAACGGCGCAGTCGGCACCACAGCAGGGACGGCAGACGGGGCCGACCCCTGCACCACGCAGGGAAGCGGGCGGGACCGCCTTCCTGCACCACACGGGCTTTCACCCTCAAGGAGAACTCATGCGGCGTGGCATAGCGGCCACCGCGCTGGTGGCGTCCCTCGCCCTCGCGGCGACGGCCTGCGGCGGAGACGACGGCGACAGCGAATCCAGCGGTCCGGTCACCATCACCTGGTGGGACACCTCCAACGCCACCAATGAGGCGCCGACCTACAAGGCTCTGATCAAGGAGTTCGAGGCGTCCCACAAGGACGTCAAGGTCAAGTACGTCAACGTCCCCTTCGACCAGGCGCAGAACAAGTTCGACACCGCCGCCGGCTCCAAGGGCGCCCCCGACGTGCTCCGCGCCGAGGTCGGCTGGACCCCCGCCTTCGCCAAGAAGAGCTACCTCCTGCCCCTCGACGGCACCGAGGCCCTCGCCGACCAGAGCAAGTTCAAGTCCAACCTGCTGGAGCAGGCCAAGTACGAGGGCAAGACCTACGGCGTCCCGCTGGTCACCGACACCCTCGCCCTGGTCTACAACAAAGAACTCTTCGAGAAGGCCGGCGTCGAGGCCCCCAAGACCTGGGACGACCTGAAGGCCGCCGCCGCCACCATCAAGAGCAAGACCGGCGTCGACGGCTACTGGGGCTCCACCCAGGCCTACTACGCCCAGTCCTTCCTCTACGGCGAGGGCACCGACACCGTCGACGCCTCCGCCAAGAAGATCACGGTCAACTCCGCCGCCGCCCAGAAGGCGTACGGCACCTGGCTCGACCTCTTCTCCGGCAAGGGCCTGCACAAGGCCGACACCACCGCCGACGCCTACGCCCACATCCAGGACGCGTTCGTCAACGGCAAGGTCGCCGCGATCATCCAGGGCCCGTGGGAGATCACCAACTTCTACAAGGGCTCCGCGTTCAAGGACAAGACCAACCTCGGCATCGCCACCGTCCCGGCCGGCTCCACCGGCAAGGCCGGCGCCCCGACCGGCGGTCACAACCTCTCGGTCTACGCCGGCTCCGACGCCGCGCACCAGAAGGCCGCGCTGAAGTTCGTCAACTTCATGACCTCCGCGAAGTCCCAGGCGACCATCGCGCTGAAGAACTCCACGCTGCCCACCCGCGACGACGCCTACACCGCCGAGGTCAAGGCCGACCCGGGCATCGCCGGCTACCAGACGGTCCTCGCCGCCGCCCAGCCGCGCCCCGCCCTGCCCGAGTACAGCTCCCTGTGGGGTCCGCTGGACACCGAACTGCCGAAGATCGCCGGCGGCAAGGAGTCCCTCGACAAGGGCCTGAGCAGCGCTGAGACCGCCATCGCCAAGCTGGTGCCGGACTTCAGCAAGTAAGCCCCGACAGGCCGCCGGATCTCCCGACCACGGGGGGAGGGATCCGGCGGCCATCGGCCTGAGAGCCGTACCCCCTCTGGAACCACAGGACTTCACGAAGGTCGTCGAACCATGACAGTCGCCATCGACCGCGCGACCGGCAAGCGCCGCGGTGACCGCGCGCCCCGGCCCGGCCTGGGACAGCGCCTCAAGCACAGCTACCAGAAGCACTGGTACGCCTACGCCATGATCGCCCCCGTGGTCGTCGTGCTCGGCGTCCTCGTGCTGTACCCCCTGGTGTACGGCCTCTATCTCACGCTCACCGACGCCAACAGCCTCAACACGGCCCGCACCATCGGCGTCAACCACATCGACGCCACCTACAAGTTCATCGGCCTCGACAACTACGCCGACATCCTGTGGGGCCCGACGGCGTACGACCGCTTCTGGTCGCACTTCATCTGGACCGTCGTGTGGACCGCGCTCTGCGTCACCCTGCACTACTGCCTCGGCCTCGGCCTCGCGCTGCTGCTCAACCAGAAGCTGCGCGGCCGGACGCTGTACCGCATGATCCTGATCCTGCCCTGGGCCGTGCCGACCTTCGTCACCGTCTTCGGCTGGCGCTTCATGCTCGCCGACGGCGGCGTCATCAACTCCTTCCTGGACTTCCTCCATCTGCCCGCCCCACTGTGGCTGGAGGACACCTTCTGGCAGCGGTTCGCGGCGATCATGGTCAACACCTGGTGCGGTGTCCCCTTCATGATGCTGTCGCTCCTCGGCGGCCTCCAGTCCATCGACAGCTCCCTCTACGAGGCCGCCGAGATGGACGGCGCCACCGCCTGGCAGAAGTTCCGGTACGTCACCCTGCCGGGCCTGAGGTCCGTCAGCTCCACCGTCGTCCTGCTCGGCGTCATCTGGACCTTCAACCAGTTCGCGATCATCTTCCTGCTGTTCGGCGACACCGCGCCCGACGCCCAGATCCTCGTGACCTGGGCCTACTACCTCGGCTTCGGACAACAGCCGCGTGACTTCGCCCAGTCGGCCGCCTACGGCATCCTGCTGCTGGCCATCCTGATCGTCTTCACCTCCTTTTACCGACGCTGGCTGAACCGCAATGACCAGCAGCTCGCGATCTGAGGCAGGAGCTCCCATGAGTACGACCACCGCCCCGACCTCCGTCGAGAAGACCGAGCAGGACCAGGCCACCGGCAGCACCCCGCACAAGCCGCGCCGACGCGGCCTCGGCACCTCCGTCGTCTCGCACGGCATCCTGATCGTCGCGAGCGTCATCGCCCTGTTCCCCGTGGCCTGGCTGGTCTATCTGTCCCTCGGCCCGGACAGCGACGACTACCTCCACCCCGGCGGCATCTGGTCCAAGATGACGTTCGACAACTACACGTTCGTGCTCCAGCACACGAAGTTCTTCGACTGGCTTCAGACCACGTTGATCGTCACCCTGGGCACCACGTTCATCGGTGTGATCATGTCCGCCACCACCGGCTACGCCGTCTCGCGGATGCGCTTTCCCGGCTACAAGAAGTTCATGTGGGTCCTCCTGGTCACCCAGATGTTCCCGGTGGCCGTCCTCATGGTGCCGATGTACCAGATCCTCTCGGACCTCCAGCTCGTCGACAGCTACCTCGGCCTCGTCCTGGTCTACTGCACCACCACCGTGCCGTACTGCGCCTGGCTGATGAAGGGCTACTTCGACACCATCCCGTTCGAGATCGACGAGGCGGGACGCGTCGACGGGCTCACCCCGTTCGGCACGTTCGCGCGGCTGATCCTGCCGCTCGCCAAGCCGGGCCTGGCCGTCGCCGCCTTCTACAGCTTCCTCACCGCCTTCGGCGAGGTCGCGTTCGCCTCCACGTTCATGCTCTCCGACGACAAGTACACCTTCGCCGTCGGCCTGCAGACCTTCGTCAGCGAACACGACGCCCAGCGCAACCTGATGGCCGCCACCGCGGTGCTCATCGCCATACCGGTCGCCGCGTTCTTCTACTTCGTCCAGAAGAACCTGGTCACCGGCCTCACCGCCGGTGGCACGAAGGGCTGACCGCCGGACGGGGGCCTCACCCCCACCGACCCGAGGCGGTCGCGGTGTCCATCCGACCCCGCTGTCACCGCGGCCGCCTCGTCACCAGCACGCTCCCGTGCGCCCCCCTTCTGCCCCCATCTGCAACCTCCTGCCCAGATGACTCCGTTACGTATCAAGGACGCCATGAGCCAGCAGCACTCCGCCGCCGACCCGGCCCCGACCTCCGCCGTCGCCACCGTCGCCCAGCGCCGCGACTGGTGGCGGGACGCGGTGATCTACCAGGTCTATCCGCGCAGCTTCGCCGACAGCAACGGCGACGGCATGGGCGACCTGGAGGGCATCCGCTCCCGACTGCCGTACCTGCGCGACCTCGGCATCGACGCCGTGTGGCTCAGCCCCTTCTACGCCTCCCCACAGGCCGACGCGGGCTATGACGTCGCCGACTACCGTGCCGTCGACCCCATGTTCGGCAACCTGCTGGACGCGGACGCGCTGATCCGTGACGCGCACGAGCTGGACCTCAGGATCATCGTCGACCTGGTCCCCAACCACTCCTCCGACCAGCACGAGTGGTTCAAGCGCGCCCTGCGCGAGGGCCCGGGCTCCTCCCTCCGCGACCGCTACCACTTCCGCCCCGGCAAGGGCGAGAACGGTGAACTCCCGCCCAACGACTGGGAGTCCATCTTCGGTGGCCCGGCGTGGACCCGGGTCACCGAGCCCGACGGCTCCCTCGGCGAGTGGTACCTCCACCTCTTCGCCCCCGAGCAGCCCGACTTCAACTGGGAACACCCCGCGGTCGGCGACGAGTTCCGCTCCATCCTGCGCTTCTGGCTGGACATGGGCGTCGACGGCTTCCGCATCGACGTGGCCCACGGCCTGGTCAAGGCGGAGGGCCTGCCGGACCTCGGGGACCACGACCAGCTGAAGCTGCTGGGCAACGATGTCATGCCGTTCTTCGACCAGGACGGCGTGCACGAGGTGTACCGCCAGTGGCGGCTCATCCTCGACGAGTACGCGGGCGAGCGCATCTTCGTCGCCGAGGCCTGGACCCCGACGGTCGAGCGCACCGCGAACTACGTCCGCCCCGACGAACTGCACCAGGCCTTCAACTTCCAGTACCTGGGCACCCACTGGGACGCCGAGGAGCTCCGCCAGGTCATCGACCGGACCCTGGAGGCGATGCGCCCGGTCGGCGCCCCCGCCACCTGGGTCCTCTCCAACCACGACGTCACCCGCCACGCCACCCGCTTCGCGAACCCGGCGGGCCTCGGCACCCAGATCCGCGAGGCGGGCGACCGCGATCTGGGCCTGCGCCGCGCAAGGGCGGCGACCCTACTCATGCTCGCCCTCCCCGGCTCGGCGTACATCTACCAGGGCGAGGAACTCGGCCTCCCCGACGTCGTCGACCTTCCCGACGAGGTCCGCCAGGACCCGGCGTACTTCCGGGGCGCGGGCCAGGACGGCTTCCGCGACGGCTGCCGCGTCCCCATCCCGTGGACCCGGGAGGGTTCGTCGTACGGCTTCGGCACGGGCGGCAGCTGGCTCCCGCAGCCGGCGGAGTGGGCGGACCTGAGCGTCGAGTCCCAGACGGGCGTCGCGGGCTCCACCCTGGAGCTCTACCGCACGGCCCTCGCCACCCGCCGCACCGAGCCCGACCTGGGCGCCGGCGAGTCGGTCGAGTGGCTCCGCGCCCCCGAGGGCGTCCTCGCCTTCCGCCGCGGCGAGTTCGTCTGCGTCGCCAACACCACGGGCGAGTCGGTGACGACTCCGGCGTACGGCCGCGTCCTGCTCAGCAGCGGTGAGATCACGGAGGCGGACGGCGAGACGAAGGTCCCGTCGGACACGACGGTGTGGTGGACGACGGCCTGACGGTCGTGTGTCTGTGGAGGGCCCGCTTCAGCGGGCCCTCTGCCATATCAATGGGGTCCTTCTTAATGAACTTTTGACGATGCTCGTGGCCTTCTGCAGGCCACGATTCCCCTTACTACCCGAGGGCAGGCCGGGTTTCACGCAACCGCCTCCGGCTACTGCCGGGACTCGACGCCGTAAGGCGTCTGCGCGTGCTGTTGTTGACCGAGCCACCCGTCCGGCGGGCTCGGGCGTCAATCTCGACAGCGGCATTATGGTCGGCGTCGTCCTCAAATCCGCACTGCACGCAGACGAAGAGCCGGCCACATCCCGGCCGCGAAGCCGGATCCACCTTGCTGCAGGCCGGATTTCCGCAGGTGTTGGAGGTGTGAAAGGCCGGAACCACTCGCAGCTCAGACCCGTACATGCGACATTTGTAATCAAGCTGCCGCCGCCGTTCCCCAGGACAGTTATCCAGGACCGACCGATTCAGCGCAGCCTTGGCCTTGACCCGTGCGCCCGGACTTTCAACGGTCCCCTTGGCGCTCTTGGTCATGTTGATCACACGCAAGTCCTCAATACCGACATAGCCGTGGTTCTTGGCAAGGTCGGTGGTCAGCTTGTGCGTGAAATCCCTTCGCCGATTGGCCTGTCGGGCCTTGATCTTTGCGATCTGCGCGATGGTGCGACGCAGCCGGCTGCTGTAGCGGCCCCCTTGATGCTTCTTGGCGTAGGCCAGTTGCCGAGCCTTCTTCTGCTCCAGACACTTGAGCCGGGCTCTCTCCGCCTTCGTGAGCGTCTCCGGCATCTTCCTGGGCCCATCTTCCGTGGAGACAAAGGCAGATGCGGCAACTCCGAAATCCACCCCGCACCCGGGCTTGTCGAGCCGCGGGCCAGGTTTTCTCCCGGTGGCCACGCCGAAAGAAACGTGCCAACCAGTGCCGCTCCTGCTGATCGTGGCGTTACGAAGAGTCCCACCCAAGGATCGAGAGAGACGGAAACGCACCCAGCCAATCTTGGGTAGCCGCACCTCCGCCCAATGACGATTGAGCTTGCGCACCTCGACCGTCTGACCTGGGAAGGACACCCGCAGTCGTTGCCCGCGCTTCTTGAACTGCGGATATCCCGCAGGATGGGAGGGATTGAAGAAGTTGTCGTACGCCAGATCCAGGTGGCGCAGAACCTGCTGACCAGCCGCCGCGGGCAGTTCGAAGAGCCACTCGATTACAGGCGGTACTTGCGTCCCATGTCGGCTTTCATACGAGCGGATCAACGACCTGCATGGCGATCGGTCACGGTTTCGGGCTGCACACAAAAGAACGGGTTGCCGCCAAGGAGAACTCGGCGGCAACCCGCTCAAGGGAGCTGAGCCTGCTCAACTACTTCCAGGTGTCGCTGCTGGTGTAGCCGGACGAACTGCCGGTCGTGTAGGAGCGGTTCGTGCCCGACTCCCAAGTCACGTTGCCGGAACTATCCTTTTTGACATATTTATAAGTGAACGTCGTGCTCTTCGGCACGATCGCCAGCTTGCTCCACGTCGGGTACGACGCCGACGACAGCGGGATCGCCGCGCTCGTGTCCCAGGAGCCGAGGGAGGCGATGGAGCCGACGACGTAGACGTTGGTGCCCCAGTCGGTCGTGGCCGTGACGTTGAAGGTGACGTCGGTGGAGTTGGCGGTGGCCACGTTCCAGGAGCTGTTGATGGAGAGGGCGGAAGTGGTGGTGGCTGCCGTCCGGTTGGCGTTGGACTCCCAGGTCACATTGCCCGAACTGTCCTTTTTGATAAATTTAAACTCGAACGACGTATTGATCGGCACGCTCACCGCGCCCGACCAGATCGGGTACCCGGTCGACGACAGCTGGATCGCCTTCGAGGTGTCCCAGCTGCCGAGTGCCGAGATCGAACCGACCACGTACACGTTCTGCCCGGACGTCGTCGCCGCGTACTCGTTGAACGTCGCCGTCACCGTCGACGTCGAGTCGTCGTCATCGCCGCTGTCGTCGCAGGACGTCGTGCACGGCGTGAACTCGCCGTCGTAGAAGGCGATCGCGCTCTTCGCCGGGATGGTGAGGGAGGCGCTGCCGCCGGAGACCGTGACCGTCGTCGCGCCGTTGTCGATGACGTTCGCGTACGTGCCGTCGGCCATGCCGGTGGTGAAGGTGTAGGTCGCGGCCGAGGAGCCGTTGTTGATGGCGATGTAGCCGGCCGTGCCGCGGCTGAAGCCGATCACGCTCGACGACTTGGTCGACCAGTTGGACACCGACTCCGTGCCCACCGCGTTGTGCCACTTCACCATGCCGGTGACGGCGGTGTCCCGGTCGAGGCAGTACCAGCCGTTGGAGCAGTCGGTGTCGGTGACGAAACCGGAGGAGTTCGGCGGGGCCTGGTCGCTCTGGGTGAACTCCCAGCCGGCGTAGATGGTCGGGGTCGACCACTTGTATGCGAGCTGGAAGATGTTGGCCAGCTTGTAGCTGTCACCGTCCTTGTAGGACATGTGCAGGCCGTTGCGCTCGGTGTCGTGGTTCGTCACGAAGGACACCGAGTTGGCGGGGGTCAGGATGCCGGAGGAGGACAGCGACTCCAGGTCGCTGATATTGCCCTGGAACGCCGACTTCAGCTTGCTCGCGTAGGTGAAGTCGAGGACGTCACCGGAGGAGTAGTAGTCGGAGGCCGCCGGGGTGGAACCCGGGTAGATCTCCTGGAAGACGTACGGGTCCGTGCCCGACGTCGTGTCGGTCAGCTTGGCCTCGATCGCCTGGAGGTCGGCGGTCGGGATGTGCTTGGCCGCGTCCACGCGGAAGCCGTCGACGCCGAGGGCGAGCTGCTTGTTGAGGAAGCTCGCGATCCCGCTGCGGACGCTGTCGTTCTCGGTCTCCAGGTCGGGCAGGCCCAGGAGTTCACAGTTCTGGACCTCGGTGAGGTTCGACCAGTCGTCGATGATGAGGTCGGAGTCGGAGCAGTCGTCCGACTGGTGGTAGTCACCCGCGTCCCAGTCGGGGGTGTCGTACTTGTTGGTGATCGTCGTGCCGTTGTAGCCGGTGCCGGTCTGCGCGGCGGTGTGGTTGATCACCGCGTCCGTATACACCTTGACGCCGGCGGTGTGGCAGGCGGAGACCATCGACGCGAACTCGGCCGCCGTACCGAAGCGGCTGTTGAGGTTGTAGGAGTACGGCTGGTAGACGTCCCACCAGTAGTACGAGGACTGCTTGAGGGACTCGGCGGGCGGGGCCACCTGGACGGCTCCGTAGCCGTTCGGGCCGAGGACGTCGGTGCACTCGGCGGCGACCGAGTCCCAGTTCCACTCCCACAGGTTGGCGATGACATCGCCGCTGGTGGTGGCGTCGGCGTGGGCGGTCGCGGCGGGCAATGCGGTCACACCGGCGAGGGCCAGGGCGCCGACCGCCATGGCTCTCGTGGTGCGGCTCAGCGCACCCGGTCGGAAGGTCATGTGCGGCTCCGGGAGGGGGAGGAGAGGGGGAAGCGGCTGAAGTCGATCAGAGGTCGGGGATTCAACAAGTCGTGAGAGTGCGGCAGTTGAGAAGGGCACGTCAAGAGAGTTGGTGAAAGTTCTTGCTGTGAGTTTCAAGCCTCTTGCTGTAAAGCTTTCGTCAGCGGTACGTTCACGCCGGCGCCGGGCAAGGGAGCCCGGCCGTCACGCAAGGAGCCCCCACGTGATATCGAGATGGTCAGCTGGCGCGTCTGTCACCGCGCTCGCCGCAGCCGCGGCCCTCATCGCCCCCGCCACCCCCGCCGCCGCCTCCCCGCCCGGCACCAAGGACGTGACCGCCGTCCTGTTCGAGTGGAACTTCGCCTCGGTCGCCAAGGAGTGCACCAACACCCTCGGCCCCGCCGGTTACGGCTATGTCCAGGTCTCCCCGCCCGCCGAGCACATCCAGGGCTCGCAGTGGTGGACGTCGTACCAGCCCGTCAGCTACCGGATCGCCGGTCGCCTCGGCGACGCCACCGCCTTCAAGAGCATGGTGGACACGTGTCACGCGGCCGGCGTGAAGGTCGTCGCCGACACGGTCGTCAACCACATGTCGGCGGGCAGCGGCACCGGCACCGGTGGGTCGTCGTACACCAAGTACAACTACCCCGGCCTGTACTCGTCCGCCGACATGGACGACTGCACGTCGACCATCAGCGACTACACCAACCGCACCAACGTCCAGAACTGCGAACTCGTCGGCCTCGCCGACCTGGACACGGGTGAGGAGTACGTCCGCGCCACCATCGCCGGCTATATGAACACCCTGCTCGGCTACGGCGTCGACGGCTTCCGGATCGACGCGGCCAAGCACATCCCGGCGGCCGACCTCGCCAACATCAAGTCGCGCCTGTCCAGCACCTCCGTGTACTGGAAGCAGGAGGTCATCTACGGCAGCGGCGAGGCCGTCCAGCCCACCGAGTACACGGGCAACGGGGATGTGCAGGAGTTCCGTTACGCCTACGACCTCAAGCGCGTCTTCAACAACGAGAACCTCGCCTATCTGAAGAACTACGGCGAGGGCTGGGGCTACATGAGCAGCTCGGTCGCCGGCGTCTTCGTCGACAACCACGACACCGAGCGCAACGGCTCCACGCTGAACTACAAGGACGGGGCGAACTACACCCTCGCCAACGTCTTCATGCTCGCCTACCCGTACGGCGCCCCGGACATCAACTCCGGCTACGAGTGGTCGGACACGGACGCGGGACCGCCCAACAACGGCTCGGTGACGGCCTGTTGGCAGGACGGCTGGAAGTGCCAGCACGCCTGGCCCGAGATCATCCGCATGGTCGCCTTCCGCAACGCCGTGCGCGGTGAGTCCGTCACCAACTGGTGGGACAACGGGGGCGACGCGATCGCCTTCGGGCGCGGCAGCAAGGGGTATGTGGCCATCAACCACGAGTCGAGCAGCCTGAGCCGCACCTACCAGACGTCGCTGGCCGCGGGTACGTACTGCAACGTGCAGAACAACACGACGGTGACCGTGAACTCCAGCGGACAGTTCACCGCCACCCTGGGCGCCAACACCGCGCTCGCGATCTACAGCGGCAAGTCGAGCTGCTGAACCTCCCCTGGGGAACGTGGGATTGACGCTCATGGAGTGTCGTCCTACGTTCTCCGGTGTCAATGGGAGCGCTCCCATGGAGGGATGGCGAGATGCGCGGCAGATTCAGCACCTGGACGGTGACGTCGCTGGCGGCCCTACTGGCGGTCGGCAGCACGGGCGCGGCTCACCCGCGGGCGGCGACCGTCACCGGCACGGCCACCGTCGACGGCTCGGCCACCTATCAGCCCATCGACGGGTTCGGCTTCTCCGAGCACTTCGGGCGGGCCGAGATCATGCACGGCTCGCAGGGCTTACCGGCCGCGAAACAGCGCGAACTCCTCGACCTGCTCCTCAGCCGCAGCACCGGCGCGGGGCTCAGCATCCTGCGCCTCGGCATCGACTCCGGCATTCAGCCGACCGACCCCGGCGGGCCGAACGCGACTCCTCAGTACGTCTGGGACGGCGTCGACAAGGGCCAGGTGTGGCTCGCCAAGGAGGCCAAGGCGTACGGCGTCAACCGCTTCTACGCCGATGCCTGGACCGCCCCCGGCTATATGAAGACCAACGGCACCGACGCCAACGGCGGCACCCTGTGCGGCCTTTCGGGCGCCGACTGCGCGAGCGGGGACTGGCGGAAGGCGTACGCGGACTTCCTCGTCCAGTGGGCGCGGTTCTACGGCCAGGAGGGCGTCCGGATCACCGACCTCGGCTTCACCAACGAACCCGACTGGACGGCGACGTACGACTCCATGCGGCTCACCCCCGCGCAGGCGACGGAGTTCGTGAAAGTGCTCGGGCCGGTCGCGAACGCGGCCGGGTACAAGGTGGCCTGCTGCGACTCCTTCGGCTGGACCCAGCAGAAGGCTTACACGAGCGCCATCGAGGCCGACCCGGCGGCCCGGAACCACGTCTCCACCCACACCGGGCACACCTACGCCAGCCCCGTCGACGGTCCGCTGCCCACGCGGAAGCGGACCTGGATGTCGGAGTGGTCGCCCAACGGCACCACCTGGAACGAGAACTGGGACGACGGCAGCGGCTACGACGGCTTCACCGTGGCCTCCGCCGTCCATGACGCGCTCACCAAGGGCAACGCCAGTGGATACGTGTACTGGTACGGCGCCTCGGTCGGGGCCACGCGCGGGCTGATCCAGATGGACGGCGAGACCTTCCACGCATCGAAGCGGCTGTGGGCGCTCGCCGGGTACAGCCGGTTCGTCCGGCCGGGTGCCGTCCGTATCGGCGCCACGGCCGCTGACGCCGACCTCAGGCTGTCGGCGTTCCGCAACACCGACGGCACGCTCACCGTCGTCGCCCTGAACGCGGGCACGAGCGACCAGCAGGTTTCGTACAGCCTGCGGAACACCGGGATCGCGACCGGGACCGCCACCCCGTACCTCACCGACGGCTCCCGCAGCATGGGCCGGCAGACGGCCGTGCCCGTGCGCGGGGGAGCGCTGACCGCGACGGTGCCGGCCCGGTCCCTCGTCACCTACACCATCAGGCGATGACGGGGTCCGGCGGGCGGGCGACCGGAACAAGTCCCCTGAAAGGTCTTTCCGTTACTTTCAAGACTCTTGCTGTAAGCCTTACGGCGGCGATACGGTCGCGCGGGGTCGGACCCACGTAGAGCCGTAATCGCAAGGAGTCCATCTGTGATACCGAGATGGCTGACGCCGTTCAGGGCAGGCCCTGGGCGCCGCACCGCCCACGTCGGACGGGTCGCCGCGGTCACCGTCACCGCGCTGGCCGCAGCGCTCGTCCAACCCCTCGCGGCGCGGGCGGACACACCGCCCCCGCCGCCCTCGGACGCGAAGCTCGCGGCCGAACCCGCCCGGCACGACTCCACCCGCGAGCAGTTCTACTTCGTGCTCCCGGACCGTTTCGCCAACGGTGACACCGGCAACGACGAGGGCGGCCTCACCGGTTCGCGCCTCGCCACCGGCTACGACCCCACCGACAAGGGCTTCTTCCAGGGCGGCGACCTCAAGGGTCTGACCAAGAAGCTCGACTACATCAAGGGCCTCGGCACCACCTCCATCTGGATGGCGCCGATCTTCAAGAACCGGCCCGTGCAGGGCACCGGCGCCAACGCCTCGGCCGGCTATCACGGTTACTGGATCACGGACTTCACCCAGGTCGACCCGCACTTCGGGACCAACCAGGACCTGGAGAACCTCATCGCCAAGGCGCACGCCAAGGGCATGAAGGTCTACTTCGACGTCATCACCAACCACACGGCCGACGTCGTCGACTACGAGGAGAAGTCCTACGACTACCTCTCCAAGGGCGCCTTCCCGTATCTGACGAAGGACGGCGAGCCCTTCGACGACGCCGACCACGCGGACGGCACCGAGGACTTCCCGGACGTCGACGCGGACTCCTTCCCGCGCACTCCGACCGTGAGCGCCGCGCAGAAGGACGCCAAGGTCCCCTCGTGGCTCAACGACCCGACGATGTACCACAACCGGGGCGATTCCACCTACGCGGGCGAGTCCACCACCTACGGCGACTTCTCCGGCCTCGACGACCTGTGGACCGAGCGTCCCGAGGTCGTCAGCGGCATGGAGAAGATCTACGAGAAGTGGGTCAGGGACTTCGACATCGACGGCTTCCGGATCGACACCGTGAAACACGTCGACATGGAGTTCTGGACCCAGTGGGCCACGGCCCTCGACGCCTACGCCGCCCGGCACGGCCGCGACGACTTCTTCATGTTCGGCGAGGTCTACTCCTCCGACACGTCGATCACCTCGTCGTACGTCACCCAGGGCCGCCTCGACGCCACGCTCGACTT
Source organism: Streptomyces sp. NPDC051913 (assembly GCF_044593635.1). NCBI lineage: Bacteria > Bacillati > Actinomycetota > Actinomycetes > Kitasatosporales > Streptomycetaceae > Streptomyces > Streptomyces sp. NPDC051913. Next base: position 34,446 of record NZ_JBIUCI010000021.1, read on the forward strand.
TCCCTTCCAGGAGGCGGCACGGCAGTACGTCTCCCAGGGCGGCAGCGCGCAGAAGCTGGCGGCGCTCTTCGGTGACGACTACAAGTACACGACCGACAAGGCCAACGCGTACGAGCAGGTCTCCTTCCTCGGCAACCACGACATGGGCCGCTTCGGGTACTTCCTGAACCAGGACAACCCGAAGGCCACGGACGCGGAGTTGCTCGCCAAGGACGAGCTCGCCAACGAGCTGATGTTCCTCAGCCGTGGCAACCCGGTCGTCTACTACGGCGACGAGCAGGGCTTCACCGGCTCCGGCGGCGACAAGGACGCCCGCCAGACGATGTTCGCGTCGAAGACCGCCGACTATCTCGACGACGACGAGATCGGCACCGACCGCACGCACGCGAGCGACGCCTACGACACCGGCGCGCCGCTCTACCGGCAGATCAGCGCCCTCGCCAAGCTCCGCAAGGCCAACCCGGCCCTCACCGACGGCATCCAGACCGAGCGCTACGCGGCCGACGGCGCGGGGATCTACGCCTTCTCCCGCACCGACGCGAGGACCGGCCAGGAGTACGTCGTCGCGTTCAACAACGCGGCCGAGGCCAAGTCGGCGACGTTCGGGGCCGGTTCGGCGGCCACGGCGTACAAGGGCGTCTACGGCACCGACGACTCGGTGAGGTCCGACGCCGACAAGAAGCTCACCGTCACCGTCCCGGCCGGTTCGGCGATCGTCCTCAAGGCGGCGGCCAAGCCCGCCAAGGCGGCCACCGCGCCGACGATCACCCTCAAGGCCCCGGCCGCCGGCGCCACCGGCACGGTCACGCTGTCGGCCGACGTCGACGGCGGTCAGCTCAACCGGGTCGTCTTCGCCGCCCAGGTCGGCAACGGCAAGTGGCGGACGCTCGGCTCCGCCGACCACGCCCCCTACAAGGTCACGCAGGTCGTCGGCGAGGACGTACCGGCCGGAACGGCCTTGCGTTACAAGGCGGTTGTCGTCGACTCCCAGGGCCGCACCGCGAGTGCCCTCGCCGCGTCCACCACCGGCACCCCGCCCGCCGAGGAGGTGCCCACCGCCACCTCCCGCGACTACGCGATCGTCCACTACAAGCGCGCGGACGGCGACTACGACGACTGGGGCCTGTACGCCTGGGGCGACCTCGCCGACGGTGAGGCCACCGACTGGCCGAACAGCCACCCCTTCACCGGCCGGGACGCCTACGGCGCCTTCGCCTACGTCAAGTTGAAGACCGGCGCCTCCGACGTCGGCTTCCTCGTCATCGACAAGGACGGCGACAAGGACGTCTCCGCCGACCGCTCGATCGACGTCACCAAGACCGGCGAGGTCTGGATCGAGCAGGGCAAGGCGGACGTCCTGACGGAGAAGCCGGACTACCCGGCGCAGGACAAGACTAAGGCCGTCGTCCACTACCACCGCGCCGACGGGAACTACGACGGCTGGGGCCTGCACGTCTGGACGGGCGCCGCGAACCCCACCGACTGGTCGAACCCGCTGAAGCCGGTGAAGACTGACGCCTATGGCGCGGTCTACGAGGTACCGCTCACCGAGGGTGCCACCAGCCTCAGTTACATCATCCACAAGGGCGACGACAAGGATCTGCCGTCCGACCAGTCGCTGGACCTCACGGCCGACGGCCATGAGGTGTGGCTGTTGAACGGCCAGGAGAAGTACCTGCTGCCGCAGCCCGCGGGCTCCGCGGCCGCCCTCGACCTGACCGCCGCCAAGGCGGTCTGGATCGACCGGAACACGGTCGCCTGGAACGGCTCCGACGCCGCCGCCTCCACCCAGCTCCTCTACAGCCGCGACGGCTCGATCGCCGTCAAGGACGGGGCGCTGACCAGTGACGACGAGCGCTGGCTGCGGCTGACCAGAACGGCGCTCACCGACGCCCAGAAGGAGAAGTTCCCGCATCTGAAGGCTTACACCGCCTGGACCGTCGACCCCCGGGACCGCGACCGGGTCCGCGAGGCGCTCAGCGGCCAGGTCGTCGCCTCCCAGCGGGCCGCGAACGGCGCCGTCCTCGCGGCGACCGGCGTCCAGATCGCCGGCGTCCTCGACGACGTGTACGCGAGTGCGACCAAGGCCGACCTCGGCCCGACCTTCGACAAGAGCGGCCGACCCACGCTGTCCGTGTGGGCGCCGACCGCGCAGAGCGTCTCGTTGGAGCTCGACGGCTCCACGGTCAGGATGAAGCGCGAGGCCAGAACCGGCGTCTGGTCCGTCACCGGCCCGAAGTCCTGGAAGGGCAAGGAGTACCGGTACGTCGTCAGGGTCTGGGCGCCCAGCGTCCAGAAGGTCGTCACCAACAAGGTCACCGACCCCTACTCGGTCGCCCTGACCACCGACTCCGAGCGCAGCCTCGTCGTCGACCTCGACGACAGGTCGCTGGCCCCGTCGGGCTGGACGTCGTACACCAAGCCCAAGGCCACCCCGCTCAAGGACGCGCAGATCCAGGAGCTGCACATCCGGGACTTCTCGGTGGCCGACAAGACGGTCCCCGCGAAGGACCAGGGCACCTACCTCGCCTTCACCGACAAGGGCAGCGACGGCTCCCGGCACCTGAAGGAGCTGGCGAAGTCGGGCACCTCGTACGTGCACCTGCTGCCCGCGTTCGACATCGCCACCATCCCCGAGAAGAAGTCCGACCAGGCGACGACCGACTGCGATCTCGCCTCCTACGCGGCCGACTCCGACAAGCAGCAGGAGTGCGTCGCGAAGATCGCCGCGAAGGACGCCTTCAACTGGGGCTACGACCCGTACCACTACACGGTCCCCGAGGGCTCGTACGCCACCGACCCGGACGGCACCGGGCGCACGGTCGAGTTCCGCAAGATGGTCAAGGCACTGAACGACGACGGTCTGCGGGTCGTCATGGACGTCGTCTACAACCACACCGCGGCCGGCGGCCAGGCCGACACCAGCGTCCTCGACCGGATCGTGCCGGGCTACTACCAGCGGCTGCTCGCCGACGGCTCGGTCGCCAACAGCACCTGCTGTGCCAACACGGCGACCGAGAACGCGATGATGGGCAAGCTGGTCGTCGACTCGATCGTCACCTGGGCCAAGGAGTACAAGGTCGACGGCTTCCGCTTCGACCTCATGGGCCACCACCCGAAGGCCAACATCCTGGCGGTCAGGAAGGCCCTGGACCAGCTGACGCCCGCCAAGGACGGCGTCGACGGCAAGAAGATCATCCTGTACGGCGAGGGCTGGAACTTCGGCGAGGTCGCCGACGACGCCCGCTTCGTCCAGGCCACCCAGAAGAACATGGCCGGCACCGGCATCGCCACCTTCTCCGACCGTGCCCGTGACGCGGTGCGCGGTGGCGGGCCCTTCGACGAGGACCCGGGCGTCCAGGGCTTCGCGTCCGGTCTCTACACCGACCCCAACTCCTCGAAGAACAACGGCACCTCGGCCGAGCAGAAGGCCCGGCTGCTGCACTACCAGGACCTCATCAAGGTCGGACTGAGCGGCAACCTCGCGAAGTTCACCTTCACCGACACCGACGGCAAGGAGGTCACCGGCGCCGAGGTCGACTACAACGGCCAGCCCGCCGGCTACGCGGACGCCCCCGGCGACGCCCTCGCCTACGCCGACGCGCACGACAACGAGTCGCTGTTCGACGCGCTGACGTACAAGCTGCCCGCCACGACCAGCGCGGACGACCGCGCCCGGATGCAGGTCCTCGCCATGGCGACGGCCACCCTCTCGCAGGGCCCGTCCCTCTCCCAGGCGGGTACCGACCTGCTGCGCTCCAAGTCCCTGGACCGCAACTCCTACGACAGCGGCGACTGGTTCAACGCCATCCACTGGAACTGCGCGGACGGCAACGGCTTCGGCCAGGGCCTGCCGATGGCGGCCGACAACGAGTCCAAGTGGTCTTACGCCAAGCCCCTGTTGGCACAGGTCAAGGTCGGCTGCACACAGATCGGCGGGGCCTCGGCGGCCTATCAGGACCTGTTGCGGATCCGGTCGTCGGAGGGTGTCTTCTCCCTCGGCTCCGCCGCGCAGGTGCAGTCGAAGCTGTCCTTCCCGCTGTCCGGGAAGGCGGAGACGCCCGGCGTGATCACCATGGAACTCGGTGACCTCGTCGTGGTGTTCAACGCGACGCCCGAGAAGCAGGAGCAGCGGATCGTTTCTCTCGCGGGCCGGGACTACGCGTTGCACAAGGTGCAGGCCACGGGCGCGGACTCTACCGTCAAGTCCTCGTCGTACGAGCCGGAATCGGGCACGTTCGCCGTTCCGGGTCGCACTGTCGCCGTGTTCTCCCGCACCGCCTGACGGCGCACTACCTTGGGTGGGGCGGCCCCGGCTCTCGGGGTCGTCCCACCCCTTCGTGTCCCGAGAGGCTGACGGTCATGAGCGGGTTCGCCGAGCAGACGGACACCACCGTGCTGGTCGTCGACGACGTCGCGGCCAGCCGCTACGCCATGGGCGCGGTACTGCGGCGCGCCGGGCACCGGGTGGTGCCGGTCGCCAGTGCCGGTGAGGCGCTGATCGAGCTCGACGTACGGCTGCGGGCGGGCACCCTGCCCGATGTGGCGCTGGTCGACGTCGGGCTGCCGGACATGAACGGCTTCGAGCTGTGCCGCCGGGTCAAGGCCCAGCCGCTCATGGCCACCCTGCCCGTCGTCCACTTCTCCGCCGCCGCGGTCGCGCCCCGGGACCGGTGCCGGGGGCTGGACGCGGGCGGCGAGGCCTATCTGACCGTGCCCGCCGAACCGCAGGAGATCCAGGCCGTCGTGGGCGCCGCGCTGCGCGGGGCACGGCGGAGGTCCGGCGCGGAGACGCTGGTGCAGCGGCTGACCCTGCTGTCCGAGGCCATCCTCACGGTGCAGGCGGCGCGCTGCCCCGAGGAGCTGGCGGACGCGGCCGGCGAGGGCGCCTCCCGGCTCACCCGGGCGCCCGCCGTCGTCTTCGTGATCGGACCGGAGGGCGAACTGCACCGGGGCACCTCCCACGGCCGCCCCGCCCGCGCCCTGCCCGACGCCGGTGCGCACGACACGGTGGCGCGGCTCGTCGCCCGGATCAGCGAGGGCCGCTCCGGAGTGCACAGCCTCGTCGTGCCGGCGCCGCTGTGGCCCGCCGGGTTCTTCCGGCCCGGCGTCGAGGAGGACGCCCGGCTCGCGGTGGCCGTGACCCGGCACGGACGGACACCGGTGTGCGTCGCCACCCCCGCCCGCCGGACCGCGACCGGCGTCCCCGCCGACGACGGCCTCGTCGCCCGGCTCGCCGAGGCCACCGCGCTCGCCGCCGAACCGCTGCTCATGTACCAGGCCGAGCGCCATGTCGCCCTCACCCTCCAGCACAGCTTTCTGCCCCGGCCGCACCGGCTGCCCCGCCTGCCGGGCCTCGACCTCGTCGCCCGCTATGTGCCGGCCTCCCGGCAGGCCGAGATCGGCGGGGACTTCTACGCCGCCCTGCGCACCCCCGAGGGCGCGCTCACCGCGGTCGGTGACGTCGTCGGGCACTCGCTGGAGGCGGCCACCGTCATGGTCGAGATGCGGCACGCGTTGCGCGCCTACAGCGTCGAGGAGAGCGACCCGGGCGTGCTCGCCGAGCGGCTCGACCGGATGCTCCAGCACTTCCACCCCGACGCCACCGCCACGGTCTGCCTGGCCCTCGTCGACCCGGCCACCGGCCGCACGCTGATCGCCAACGCCGGCCATCTGCCGCCGCTCGTGGTGCGGGCCGCGGGTGGTGCCGAGTACGCCCGCGTGTGCGGCCCGCTGCTCGGCCTGGGCCTCGACCGGCCCGAGCCCAGCGAGCTCCGCCTCACGCCCGGCGACCGCCTCCTCATGGTCACCGACGGTCTCATCGAGACCCGCGGCACCGACCTCGCCGTCTCCCTCGACCAGCTCCGCACGGCCGCCGCCGACGCCCCGCCCGGCCTGCACGCCCTGTGCGACACCCTGCTCGGCTGCTTCGGCCACGACCGCGAGGACGACATCGCGATGCTGGCCCTGCGCCTGGAGTGAGACGGTTAGGGTGACCTGGTTGACCTAGAACAGGAGTACCCATGCCGCAGATCACCGTCGACTACTCCCAGACGATCACCCCCGCCTTCGACCGGGCCGGTTTCGCCCGGGCGTTGCACGAGGCGACGGTGGAGATCGCGGCGGCGAAGCCGGAGGCGTGCAAGACGCAGTTCCGGGCGAGCGAGTTCACGGCCTTCGGATACGAGGAGGACGGCCACGCCGTGGTCCATGTCACCCTCGGTCTGCTCGCCGGGCGCACCGACGAGACCAAGGCGAAGCTCACGGAAGCGGTCCTGGAGCTGCTGCGCAAGCACATCGAGGACCAGGGCGTCGTGCTGCACGCCTCCGCGGAGGTGCGCGACCTGGACGCCTCCTACCGGAAGTTCTAGGACGCCAGCGCGATCAGCCGGCCCACCAGGTCGGCGAACGGCCCGTCGGTCGGCTCGTCGCGGAGCACGACACGCATCAGCGCGCCCATCTCCTCGTCGTAGGCGGCGCTCACCGCGGCGAGCGCCGCGAAGTCGTGCACGAGCTGCGCCTCCAGCTCGCCGCGCGGGACGCGCCGGCCGTCCAGCCAGATCAGGGCCGTCGACTCGGCGAGCGAGATCCAGGAGCGGACGACCAGTTCCAGCCGCGCGGGTGGGTTCGTGACGCCCAGATGCGACAGGATCTGTTCGTACGCGGCCTGCCGTACCGAGTCGATGAGCGCGTTGGTGGCCGAGGAGCCGACGGCCGGGCCGCCGCGCATCAGGGCCGCGAAACCGGGCCCGTGCTCGTCCACGAAGTCGAAGAAGCGCCGCATCACCCGCAGCAGCCGGACCCCGAGCGGCCCTTCCCGCGGTTCGACGAACCGGCCCGCCAGGTCGTCCGCCGCCCGCTTCAACGCGGCCTCGTACAGGCTGAGTTTGCCGGGGAAGTAGTGGTACACCAGCGGACGCGAGATGCCCGCCGCGGACGCTATCTCGTCGATGGACACATCATCGGGCGAGCGCTGGCTGAACAGTTCGAGGGCGACGCCGATCAACTGCTGCCGCCGTTCCTCGACTCCCATTCTTCGCCGTACCCCGGTAGTCATGCGAACACCTTACCGATCGGATCCGGCCCGGAACGGGCCGGTCCGACCAACGGCGTTCACATGTCCAGCACAAGTCGCTCACTTCGTGCCCGCGAAACGCAGATGAGCATCGAGTCGCCGCGCTCCCCGTCCGTCAGCAGCTCGTCGCGGTGGTCCACCTCGCCCTCCAGCACCCGCTGTTGGCAGGTCCCGCAGAAACCCTGCTCGCAGGAGTAGAGGGTGTTCGGTAGCTCCGCACGCACGGCCGCGAGGACCGTCGAGTCGGCGGGGACCTTCAACGTCCGCCCACTGCGCCGGAGTTCGAGTTCGAAGGCGGTGCCGGGTGCCGAGGCGCGCGGCGTGAACCGCTCCACGCGCACCTGCGGATACCGCTCTTCGACCGCCGCCATCAGCCCCTCGGGCCCGCAGCAGTACAGGGCTGCACCCTCGGGCACCTCCAGCGCGTCGAGATCGGGCACCCCGGTGACGACGGTGACCCGGCCGTCGAGCCGCTCCAGTTCGGCCACGAACGGCATCGACTCCCGCGACCGCCCGCAGTACAGCAGCCGCCACTCGACGCCCTCGGGCAGGGCCCGCAGCATCGACAGGACGGGAGTGATCCCGATGCCGCCCGCGACGAAGACGTACGACTCGGCCGCGACCAGCGGGAAACGGTTGCGCGGCCCGCGCACCTCGACCTCCGTGCCCTCGGCCAACCGCTCGTGCACCTCGCGGGAACCGCCCCGGCCGTCCTCGACCAGTCGGGTCGCCACGGTGTACGAGGAGGTGTCCGCCGGGTCCCCGCACAGCGAGTACTGCCGTACGAGGCCCGACGGCAGCACCAGGTCGAGATGCGCGCCGGGCTCCCAGCGCGGCAGGTCGTGCCCTTCCAGGCGCAGTTGTACGACCCCCTCGGCGACCGTCTCGCGCGAGGTCACCAGCAGCCTGAGCGCCCGCGACCGGGGCCGCCCGGAGACCGGCTCCTCCAGGGCGGGCATCGGCCACAGCGGAGAGGCCTGGACACGGCGGCGCATGGCCCGGCGGGCGAGCAGCGCGGCCCCCGCGACGACCGCCACGGTCAGCGGCTTCGGCATCACGCGGCACCCTTCTCGGCACCCTTCTCGGCGGCCTTCTCGGCGGCCAGCGCCGCGGGGGACCGGTCGAGATAGGCGACGGCCTGCTCGGTGCAGCCCTCCTGGGAGGGGTGGTAGTCGCGGCTCAGATAGCGCGGTATCGACCGGAGCAGGTCGCCGGTGCCCGGCAGTACGCCCCGCCGGCCCCGGACGTAGAAGTCCTTGAAGCTCGCTCTGCCGTCGATGAGCGTCGGGTCGTTCGCCATGAAGAACCGCGCCCCGCGCTGCCACAGGAACACCAGTGCCGCGAAGGCCAGCGCCCAGGTCCGCACCCGGCGCCGGTAGCCGCCGTCCACGTGCTGGAAGAGCTCGAAGGCGACCGACCGGTGCTCGACCTCCTCGGCGCCGTGCCAGCGCAGCAGGTCCAGCATGGTCGGATCGGCGCCCCGCCGGTCCAACTCGTCGGCGTTCAGGACCCAGTTGCCGAGAAAGGCCGTGTAGTGCTCGATGGCCGCGATGGTGGCCACCCGCTCCATGAGCCACCACTTGCGCGCCCGGCCCGGCGGCAGCGTCCGGTCGCCGAGCAGCTTCCCGAAGAACCAGTCGATCTGGGCGGTGTACGGCGTCGGATCGAGGCCCTGCTCCCGCAGGTGCGGCAGCACCTCGTCATGGGCCTGGGAGTGCATGGCCTCCTGCCCGATGAACCCGATGACGTCCTCGCGCAGCCGCTCGTCGCGGATGTACGGCAGCACCTGCCGGTAGACGTGCACGAACCACCGCTCACCGGCGGGCAGGAGCAGATGCAGCACATTGATGGTGTGCGTGGTGAAGGGGTCGCCGGGCACCCAGTGCAGCGGGGTGTCGTCCCAGGAGAAGGACACCTTGCGGGCCTTGAGGTGCACCCGGTCCTGCGTGTTAGACATGGCGTCAATGTACTGACGAGTAGGACCGAGAGGAAGTCTCGTGCGGTGACTTGTTGACGCCACTGTCAGCTAGCGCAGTCCGTTGATCGCCCGCCCGCTGTTCAAGGTCCCCCTCAGCTCGGCCCGGGCGCCGTCCTTCGCCTTCACGGCCAGCAGGTTCCCCTGGGTCGAACCGCTGACGGCCCCGGTCGCGCTGATCGACGCGGTGTTCCTGCCGCCGGCCGCCAGCAGGTACCAGGACCCCGTCCCCGACTTCCACAGCACACCGGCCAGCACGTTCGGATCGCGCGGACCGCACGCCGGGACGTTCTCGGCCTGCGCCGCGACCGCTCCGTACGTCCCGCCCGGCGTGCGGAACTGCGCCAGCACGCGCGTCCCGCCGCCCCGCCAGGTCTCCGCGCGCGTGCACACCCACTGCGCCGCCCCGCCCGCGTCGGGCAGCCGCTGGTCGGCGTACGCCCACGCGTTCACGGTCCGTACGCCGGCCGAGCGCATCACGCCCAGCGAGCAGGCGTACGGCGCCCAGGTACGCAGCGCCTCCGCACCGGACGCCTCGTGCGGCGCGCCGGGGCGGCCGGTGGTGAGGCGGGCCGGGACCAGTTCACCGAGGTCGCTCAGCAGCCGGATGCCGGAGCGGTCCGTCAGCTCCAGCACGTTCCAGGACGTGCAGCTGCCGTTCTGCTGCGCCGAACCGGCCAGCGGCGAGGTGACCCCGCTCGTCAGCGTGAGGTCCATCGCGCCGGAGCCGGGCTTGAGGAGATCACGCTCGGCCGCCTTCGTCACCCAGGGCGCCAGCAGATAGCGGACGTTGCCGTCGGCCCGGCCCAGCACGATCGCGCTCGCCTCACCCGGGGTCGCCCCGTCGACCCGCGCGAAGTCGAGGGCGGCGCCCTCGGTGCCGTCCTTCGGCTCGGCGTAGCGGGCGATGCGCAGACCGTCGTAGAGGATCACCACGCGCGCGTTGTCGACGAGCCCGGCGTACAGGAGCTGCGGCGGTCCCGAGGGGCCGCCGGACGGGGTGCCGGGGGTCGCGGAGACGCGGACGGTCTCGCCGGGGCGGGCCCAGACGGCCAGGGCGCGGCGCAGCAGCGCGGTGTCGTGGGCGAGGCCGCCACGGGCGGGCCAGACGGAGAAGTCGTTGCGGGAGGCGGCCTCCCAGGCGGTGGCCGGGACCCGGGTCAGCTGGGCGGGGTCGAGCGCGGCCCGCGCCGACGGGTTCTGTGCGTACACGGGCGCCGCGGCACCGTCGGGACCCCAGCCGTCGCCCGGCAGGGCGAGCAGCGCCCCGCACACGGCGACCGCCGCCGCGGCGGCGAGCGCGGCCCTCTGATGCTGCCTGCGGCGCATCAGATCGGTGGGGCGGGCCTGGAGCGAGCAGGGGTCGAACTCGGGGGAGTCGAGCAGGGCGTACTCCGCGGGCACCTCGGCGGCCTCTTCCAGCGCCGCCTCCGCGTCCGTCGCGCCCGCCTCGGTCAGCACCCGGCGGACATCGCCGTCCGGGAGGCGCTCCAGGCCACGCAGCACATAGGCGGCGCGGGCCTCGCCGGACAGGGCCGACAGCCGCTGGTCCAGGGCGAGTTCATCGGCGCCGCCCGACCGCGGGAAGAGCCTGAGGCCCCACACCTGAGGGAGCAGCGGCGGCAGTTGGGAGCGCTTGGGCCATGCACCGCGGGTCAGCGGCAGGCCCGCCTCCAGCGCCGTACGCAGCACCTGGAGGCGGACGAAGGCGTACCCCGGGTCGCCGTCGCGGCCGGTCGACTGGGCCGGGATGGCCGGTGTCGAGGCACGGCCGCGCGGCAGGGCACGCTGGACGAGGGCGTGCGCGGTCAGGACGCGCCGGTTGCGGCCGAGGCTCGGCGGCAGCACCAGGTAGGCCAGCCGGACGAGGCGTGGGTAGTGCTCGACGAGCGCGGCCTCGGCCTGTTCGACGTCGACGAACGGCTCGGCGGAGGCGGACGGTGCGGGGCGCGGGGCGACATCCTGTGACTGCACGTTCAGCAGAACGAGCGAATCGTGCGTTGGTCACCGCCACCCGAACGCTCCGCTGGAAGCGCCGCGACGGGTTGTTCTTCGTGTGCGGCTCCGTTGTGGCTGGTCGCGCAGTTCCCCGCGCCCCTGGGGGCGTTGCTCAGCCGTCGGTGTCCGGCTGGACCAATGCCCGGGCGTAGTTGGCCATCGAGCGCTGGTAGCGCGGCAGATGGGGAGCCAGCGCGCCCAGGACGAGGGACAGGCCCTCGCGGTCGCGGCCGAGGCTGGACAGACACAGGGCGAGACAGGCGCGTACGGCGTCGTCCAACTCGTCGGAGGGGGCGTCCAGTTCGGGAGTCAGCAGCTTGACGCCCTCCTCGGCCTGCCCGATGTTCCGCAGCGAGCTGGACAGCTGGATCTTCGTACGACGGCCCTTGTAGCCGGACAGTCCGCGGGCCAGCGCCTCCCGGTACAGCGGCGCGGCCCGGTCCGAGTGGCCGGTCGAGTCCCAGGCGCAGGCCTGCTCGAAGGGGCCGAGCGGACTGTCGTCGGGGAGTTCGGCGACGAGGGCGTCGATCACCGCGCGGAAGTCGGCGGCCCGCTCCTCGGGATAGTCGTCGAAGGTGGCCCAGGCGGCCGTCACACGCTGTTCCCAGTTCTCGTTCACCGGCACACTTTCGCACGGGCGTGCCCATCCGGGTACCTGATTTGAGCGCAGCGTGCTCCCCGGCCGTATGGAAGGGGACGGGCACCCAGGCCCACGGGAAGGTTCCGGAGGAACAGATGAGGTTGACCCGACCGATGCTCGCGGCCGCGGCGGCGGCTCTCCTGCTGGCCGGCTGCGGTTCCGGCGGCGGTGACGACAAGGCCGCCGCCGTACCGGAGACCGCGAGCGGCAGCCTCGAACACCTCGCCGCCGAGGTGGGCTGCACGCCGACCATCCAGATCGACGCCGACGAACTCCGCCAGGCCTCGTGCCGCAAGAGCAAGGCCGACGGCAAGTTCATCCTGGCCACCTTCGCCACCGACCGCGGCCAGCGCGAGTGGATCAACGGGGCCAAGGACTACGGCGGTCACTACCTGGTCGGCCGCAAGTGGGTGGCCGTCGGGGAGACCACGAAGACCGTGTCCGCGCTGCGCGCCACGCTCGGCGGTGACGTCGAGGAGGGCCAGGACCACTCCGCGCACTCCGGCAGCCACTGAACACACGAAAGAGCCGGCGGTGGGAATTCCCACCGCCGGCTCTCCCATGCGCTAGCTCACTGGCACTTCTGGCCGGTGTTGATGCACTTGACCAGCTTGTTCATCGTGTTCGTGGAGAAGAAGTTGATGAAGTCGTTGTGGTCGGTCACCGGCTTGTGAATGTTCTCCGGGAAGGTGTCCACCGCGTACGGCTTCACGACCTGACCGTTCTGGATGGTCGGGGCGGGAACGTTGTAGACCAGCCGGACCTGGAGCTGCGGGATCGCCTTGAAGCCGTTGGCGCAGGTGCCGTCGGCCTGGACGAACGCCACGTGCGTACGGTGGTTGGCGCTGTCGATGTTCTTGCCGTCCCAGCAGCTCTGGAAGTTGGTCGTGCGCACCACCTGGCTGCCCTGCGGGCAGATCGGGTACTTGTCGTGCAGCTGCACCTTGTTCTCGAAGCCGGTGCAGCTCCAGTTGACGTTCGCGTTGGCGTTGCCGTTGACGAAGGCCTTGGCGTCACCGGTGATGATGCGCAGGGCGGTCGGCATCGCGACGACGTTGCCCTTCTTGTTGCCGACGAACTTCAGCTGGGCCTGGGCGGGCTGCAGGATCTTGCCGACGTTGCCCTCGGTGCCACCGCCGGCGGCGTTCTGGTCGAAGTCCTGCGTACCGTCCTGGAGGCGCAGCACCGGCCAGAAGTACGAGGACTTGTCGCCCTGGTTCTGGCAGGTGGTCTGGGCCCCCGCCAGCTCCTGGTCGCTCGCGAAGGCGTCGTTGCTCTGGTTGCCGACGTAGTCGTGCAGGTGGTGGGCGCCGTTGCTGACACCGGGGGCGACGATCACGTTGTCCGTGTTGTGGTTGTCGTTCCCGTTGGTGCCGCACTTCGTGGTGAACGTGCCCCGGGAGCCGGAACGGCCGTTCGCGGGCAGGCCGTTCTGACCCACACCGAGCTGGGCGTTGGCCTGCACCTTCGTGATGTCCACGAAGTCGGCGGCCGTCGGGCCGTTGCCGCCCTGGCCGTTCTGCTGCTGACCGCCCTGCTGCTGGCCGCCGTTCTGCTGACCGCCGTTCTGCTGTTGGCCGCCGTTCTGCTGTTGGCCGCCGTTCTGCTGCTGACCGCCCTGACCGGCGTTGGTCGCCGGCTGCTGGGCCTGGACCCCGGTGCAGGCGGCGAGCTGCGACAGATTCGCGACCTGTCCGCCGGCCCGCTGGATGTTGATCCGGATGCGGTCCAGAGCGGCGGACCGCTTTTCCTTCAGCGGGCCGAGGATCGCGTTCTGCACGAACCCGGAGTCACCCGCCTGCGCCTGGCGCGTGGACGCGAGCCGGGCGTAGGCCTCGGTGACCTGCTTGTCGAGGTTCGCCAGCTCCGTATTCACGCCGTTCCGGGCGCCGTTCGGGACGTTCGTCAGCTTCTGGCCGACGTCCGGGCACTGGATCGTGGCGATCTGCGCCGCGGCGGCCTTCGTCTGGTTCTGTCCCGAGTTCGACTCATGAGCCGATGCGTAGAAGTTCGCCCAGACAAGCCCGCCCCCACCGAGCGCTAGGGCAGCCGAAGCGGCTATGGCCTTGTTGGCCAGCGGCGTACGGCGTTTGCGATTGTTGCGTCCCATGGAACTCCTCTGACTTCCTTGCGGGGCTATCGAGGCGCCCGACAGGAGTGAAGCGGCGCAGTTCCATACGGACGCGGTCCCACGGGTGTTCACGCGTCTCTCATAAAAATCAGAGGATTACTCGGCAGTGCCGCCCCAACACTCGCTTGAGCAGCAGAAGTTACGGAAAATCAGCGGCCGCTCACCGGCCCTGGTCCAGATAGGCGAGGACTGCCAGAACGCGTCGATTGTCGTCGTCCGACACCTCCAGGTCCAGTTTGGTGAAGATGTTGGAGGTGTGCTTGGCAATGGCCCGTTCCGTGACGACGAGCTGTCCCGCGATCGCCGCGTTGGACCGCCCCTGCGCCATCAGGTCCAGCACCTCCAGCTCCCGTGGGGTCAGCCGCCCCAGCGGCTGGTCGGCGGCCGCCCGCCGGGTCAGCAGCTGCTGGATCACCTGCGGGTCCATGGCCGTACCGCCCGCCGCCACCCGGTGCACGGCGTCCACGAACTGCGCCGCGTCGAACACCCGGTCCTTCAGCAGATAGCCGACCCCGCCCGTACCGTCGGCGAGCAGCTCGCGCGCGTACAGCTGCTCCACGTGCTGCGAGAGCACCAGCACGGGCAGCCCCGGTCTCGCCCGCCGGGCCGCCAGCGCGCACTGGAGTCCCTCGTCGGTGTGCGTGGGCGGCAGCCGGACGTCGACCACGGCGACGTCCGGCTCCAGCTCGGCCAGCGCACGGGTGAGCTCGGGGCCGGACTCGACGGCCGCGGCGATCTCGAAGTCATGGGCTTCCAGCAGCCGGACCAGCCCGTCCCGCAGGAGGAACAGGTCTTCGGCTAGGACAACACGCAAGGGATCTCCATGGTGACCATGGTGGGACCGCCCGCGGGACTGCTGACGGCCAGGACGCCGTCGAATGTACCGAGCCGCCGCTCGACCCCGGCCAGCCCCGAGCCCGCCCCGATCACCGCGCCGCCCTTGCCGTCGTCGGTGACGCTGATCCGCAGCCTGCCCTCCTTGTGGTGCAGGTCGATCCAGAGGCGCTCGGCGTCCGCGTGCTTCACGGCGTTGGTGAGCACCTCGCTCACCGCGAAGTACGCTGCCGACTCCACCGGCGCGTCGGCCCGCCCGGGCAGCTCCACCGTCACCTCGGCGGGCAGCGGCAGCCGCAGCGCCAACGCCCTCACCGCGTCGCCCAGTCCGCGCTCGGCGAGCACCGGCGGATGGATGCCGCGCACCAGGTCCCGCAGCTCGGCGAGGGCGTCCACGGAGGACTTGCGGGCCTGCGCGAGCAACTCCTTCGCCTTCTCCGGGTCCTTGTCGAGGAGCAGCTCGATGGTGCCGAGGTCCATGCCCATCGCGACCAGCCGGGCCTGCGCCCCGTCGTGCAGGTCCCGCTCGATGCGCCGCAGTTCGGCGGCGGAGGTGTCGACGGCGTCCTGCCGCGTCTCGGTCAGCACCCGGACCCGCTCGGCGAGTTCGGCCTGGCCGGGGGAGAGCAGGGCGCCGGTGAGCCGGAAGTGGGCGCGCAGCACGGGCACGGGGAGCAGCCGGAACAGCAGCAGGAGGACGAGCGCGAGCGCACCGGCGCCGAACGCGGAGGCCTGCCCGGTGACCGGCACGAAGGCGTACCAGTACCCGTCCGGGAAGGCCCGCCACAGCCCGGCCGCCAGCGCCAGCCCCTCCACCGGGTACAGCACCAGCGCGGCCGGCAGCAGCGCGGTGAGGAACCCCGCCGTCATGTCGACCGGCAGCCACCTGAGGTCCCGCCAGGTCGCCGGGTCGCCCAGCATGCCGAAGGTGCGCCCCCACGGGTTGGCGTTCGCGGGGAGCGGCCGGTACGCCGCCGGGATCCGCACCCCGGCCCATTCGGCGCCGAGCACCCGCCGCCAGTCGGCGAACGCCCGAACCCCGGTGAGCACCCACGGCGTGGTGACGATCCCGACGCCGATCGGGATGAGCGCGATCGACACCAGCGACAGCACGAGGCACAGCACCGCCCCCGGCAGCACCACCAGCGCGAGTCCGAACCCCCGCACCGCCGCCCGACCCGAGGTCCGCGCCCAGGTGCGCCCACTGCCGCTCTGTGTCTCGATGCTCATGGCAGCAGTCTGTCCCGCCCGCCGCGACCGGGTCACGGGGCCTGACCACCCGCGCAGGGGGTGGTGCCAGGTACACCCCCGCCGTCGCAACGCCCCAAGGGGCACGGGGAACTGCGCGAACGGCCACGACGGTCCGGCACCCGGCGGACGCCACCACGGCGGGACCCGCGTCAGCCGCGCAGCGTCTCGCGCCGCCGACCAGGTGCCGACGACGGCCCGCCCCACGAACTCGCCCCGCGGAACGGGCCCCCGCCGTCAGCGGACGGGCTTGCGCGACATCAACGCCCCGTCGGCGGCGTGTACTTGTAGCCCACCCGGCGGATCGTCTGGATCGCCTGCCGGTGCTGGGTGCCCAGCTTGCGGCGGAGGCGGGCGATGTGGACGTCGACGGTGCGGCCGTCGCCCACGTGGCCGTAGCCCCACACGGTGGTGACCAGCTGGTCGCGGGTGTGCACCCGGTGCGGGTTGGCGACCAGGTGGGCGAGGAGCTCGAACTCCAGGTAGGTGAGGTCGAGTTCGACGCCGTTCACCTCGGCGGTGCGCTGCACCGTGTCGATGCGGACGAGCGGGTCGTCGCCGCTCCCGGCACCGGCCGGGCCCGACTCGGTGGGCAGCAGGGGCGGCTGCTGGTCGGCCGGGACCAGTACCAGGTAGCCGATCATCGGCGGCTGGCCCGGCAGCGTCGGCAGCGCGTGCTGCGGGGCGGGCAGCCAGGTGGCGCCCGGCGGCAGGAAGTCCGCCACGTCCAGCACGTCGTCGGGGCCGACGGCCCGGAGCCGGTGCCGGGGGCCGTGCTCGGCCGGGGCGGGGGCGAGAGGGGCGGGGGACAGAGAACGAGTGGTCGCCATGAGGGTCAGCTCTTTCGCGCGAGAAGGTCGTCCCGGGGACGGGTCGTCCGGAGACGTGGATCGACTGCGCGCTGGCCGAAGGCCGGACGGGGTGTGTCGGCTTTAGAGGGCCCGCGCGTTCATCGCGCGGCAACACACCCGGTCGAAGTCGTGGTGCTGACGGGAAGGCCAGAACGGCTCGAGGTCATGGCGACCTGTCGCGGTGGGGTTCTGGAAGCTGGCCATGCCCACATTGAAGCAGACACAAGCCCGCAACAGGACCCTCCTCTCACTGCTTGGACGCTTCCTTGACGGGAAACTGACGTTGCGTACGTCACCCCACCAGGCGTTTGCGCCAGTTCAGGGGCGTGATGGCGATCGCGGTGTCCGGATTGCCGTCCCACTGGGTGGACAGCCCGGCGGCGTCGAGCGCCGCGACGACCTCGTGTCCGACGGCGGCCTTGCCCTGCGGAGTGTTGTCGAAGTCGCCGTAGTGGACGGACAGTCCATGGCCCTCGGCCGCGCTACGGGTGCACTGGTGGTGGAAGAAGACGAAGCCCCGCGCGCCTCCCTCACGGTCCGCCATCTCGGCGCCGATCTCGCCCATTCCGCAGTTGCGGCAGCAGGTGAAGTGCTCGCGGGCCACGATGCCGGCCCGCTCCAGCGCCGCGAACGCCCGCTCCAGCCGGTCCGGGTCGGTCGGTTCCGCCCAGGACTCCTGCTCCTCGACGCGCGCCAGCCACAGCCGCTCCACGATCGGCCGGGCCTGCGCGGCGGACAGCCGGTCCTCCAGCAGATAGGCGGTTTCGCGGATGATCTCCTCGATGCCGAGGTAGCCGTCGGCGAGCATCACGCGCACCTGCCCCTCGGCCTCGGCGGCGACCTCCGGGTCCGGCGCGGGCACCACCCGCGGCGCCCCGAGCTCGTCGCGCTGCCAGACGATCCCGGTGTCCCAGCCGTCCTCCTGGCGGGCCCAGCGCGCCATCACGTCCGCGACCAGGTCAGGGTCCGTCACCTCGGTGACCCACATGTACGGGACGGGGCCGGTGCGGTGCTGGAACTCGTAGACCCCACCCGGCTCGTGGGCGACCTGGATGAAGACCGCCGGCCGGTCCGGTATCCGCTGCACGATCAGGAAGTGGTCGCCGGCGCCCCCGATCCGGCGCACCAACTCCCGCAGCCGCGGCGCCGAGATCCGGGTGTGCGTCTGCCGGTTCTCCGTCTCGACCCTGATGGCGAGCAGGCCCTTGTCGATCTCCATGCCCCCACCATGGCAGACCCCACTGACAACGCGCCGAGGGGCGCCCACCGCGACGGTGGACGCCCCTCAGGAAGCTACAAGGGTGCTGCTCAGACCTGGCCGGCCTTCTCCAGCGCGGAGCAGCAGGTGTCGACGATCAGCCGCGTCACGACGTACGGGTCGACGTTGGCGTTGGGACGGCGGTCCTCGATGTAGCCCTTGCCGTCCTTCTCGACCTGCCACGGGATACGGACCGAGGCGCCGCGGTTGGAGACACCGTAGGAGTACTCGTTCCACGGGGCGGTCTCGTGCAGACCGGTCAGACGGTCGTCGATGCCGGCGCCGTAGTTCTTGACGTGGTCGAGCGGCTTGGAGCCCTCACCGAGCGACTCGCACGCGGTGATGATGGCGTCGTAGCCCTCGCGCATCGCCTTGGTGGAGAAGTTGGTGTGCGCGCCGGCGCCGTTCCAGTCGCCCTTGACCGGCTTGGGGTCCAGGGTGGCGGAGATGCCGAAGTCCTCGGCGGTGCGGTAGAGCAGCCAGCGGGCCACCCACATGTGGTCCGAGACCTCGAGCGGGGAGACCGGGCCGACCTGGAACTCCCACTGGCCGGGCATGACCTCGGCGTTGATGCCGGAGATCGCCAGACCCGCCTTCAGGCAGTTGTCCAGGTGGGCCTCGACGACGTCACGGCCGAAGATCTCGTCGGCGCCGACACCGCAGTAGTAGCCGCCCTGGGGGGCCGGGAAGCCGCCCTTGGGGAAGCCGAGCGGGTAGCCGTCCTTGAAGAAGGTGTACTCCTGCTCGATGCCGAAGATCGGCTCCTGCGCGCCGAACTTCTCCTCGACCTCGGCCAGCGCGGCGCGGGTGTTGGAGGAGTGGGGCGTGAAGTCGATGTTCAGGACCTCACACAGGACCAGGATGTCGTCGCCGCCGCGGATCGGGTCCGGGCAGGTGAAGACCGGCTTGAGCACACGGTCCGAGGAGTGCCCCTCGGCCTGGTTGGTGGAGGACCCGTCGAAGCCCCAGATCGGCAGCTCGGCACCCTTGGCGTCGTCCGCCAGGATCTTCGTCTTGGAACGGAGCTTGGCCGTCGGCTCGGTGCCGTCGATCCAGATGTACTCAGCCTTGAAGGTCACGGGCCACATCCTTCGGGGGTGGGTCTCTAGGCGCACTTGCGGGTGCTGCTGGGTGCTGCGGCGCTGCGGCACTGAAACGCCGCGCTTGATGTGCGCGAGCCTGTCAACAGGCGATTTCCCGGTCATTGCTCGAATGTGAACCCCGTGTTACCTGGTGGTTCTGTGGCGCGTCTCACGCTGTGAGGGCCGGCGGCGCCGGGGGAGCGGCACGCGGAGCCGGCGGACGGGCCGGCGCGACGGCTCGTATGCGATGGGGTTGGCGGTTCAGTCCCGCTCGGCCGCCGCGTCCCGCACTCCGGTGAGAAAGCCGAGGATCGCGGCCGTCTCGCGCTCGTCGTACGCCCGCAGCAGCCCCATGGTCCGGTCGATCAGCGGCCCGAAGAAGGCCCGCCCGAGCTCGACGGCCTCCTCGCTCACCTCGATCACGACCTTGCGCCGGTCCCGCTCCCCGCGCACCCGCCGAACATGCCCGGCCCGCTCCAGCCGATCGACCAGCGCGGTCGTGCCCGCCGAGTTCAGCCCGAGCGCGGCCCCGAGCCGCCCTGCCGTCATCTCCTCACGCGCGCGTGCGGCGTCCATGAGGGCGATCAGGGCGCGCACATCCGTCGGATGCATGTCGTTGCGCTGCGCGAACCGGGCGCTGTGCAGACCGAGCTCGACGGTGACCGCGCGCAGGAGATGGACGATCTCCATGCCGGAACCCTGGGGTGTCATGTCGCTCCTCGGCTATTGTCTCGCTCATCGAACATCTCGCTCAACGAGATAATAGGGGAGGGCTCGATGAGCACGTACGACGACGACGCTTTCCAGGCGGCCTACGACAGGGTCCTGGCCAAGTGGCCCGCGAAGCGGGAGGCGGTCCATGTCCCCACGCCCTTCGGCGCGACCCACGTCATCGTGTGCGGGCCGGCCGGCGCGCCCCCGCTCGTCCTGCTGCCGGGCGGGGGCACGACCTCGGCGTCCTGGTACGCCCAGGTCGCCGACCTGGCCCGCACCCACCGGGTCCACGCCGTCGACCTGATCGGCGACGCGGGCCGCGGTGTCCCGGCCGCCGACCGTCACCCCCGTACGGTCGCCGACCTGGCGGCATGGCTGGACGCGGTTCTCGACGGCCTCGACATCGAGGAGACGGACCTGGGCGGGCACTCGTACGGGGCCTTCGTCGCCCTGCACCACGCCCTGCACGCGCGCGTGACCGGGCGCGTACGCAGCCTGTTCCTGCTGGACCCCACCCAGTGCTTCGACGGATACCGCCCGGCGTATCTGCTGCACGCCCTGCCGATGCTGCTGCGGCCCGCGCCCCACCGCGTCCGGACCTTCCTGGAGTGGGAGACCGGGGGAGCACCCCTCGACCCCGACTGGCTCCGCCTCCAGGAGGCGGCCGCCGGCTTCCCCTCCGTAGCGAAGCCGGTGACCGGCCCGCGCCCGTCCCCTGACGCACTGCGCGGGCTCGATGTGCCGGTCCTGCTGCTCGTGGCCGCGAACAGCAGGACTCATGACACGGGCAAGGTGACGGCCAGGGCGGGTGAACTGCTGCCGCGCGTCGAGACGGTGGTGGTCCCCGGTGTCTCACATCACGCGCTACCGCACTCGGCACCCGCCGAACTGGGCCGCCGCCTCACGGAGTTCCTGCGCCGTTGAACCTCACCCCACCTTCTCGATCACGGCCCGGCGGATGAGGAACTTGCCGGGTTCGCGGACCTGTTCGAAGGCGGCGTTGTTCAGCAGCACACAGCTGCCCGAGACGGAGGTGACCTCCACCGTCGTGGACTTGTTGTTGTCCAGGTTGGTGACCTTCAGCTTCGTCCCCGCCGGGAACTGGTTGCTGGACGCGGCGGGTGCCCCGCCCTCGCCGGAGAGCGTGACGGTGGAGCCGTTGCATACCTGCTGCCCGGAGGCGGCGGCGGGCTGACTCGCCTGCGCGGCCGGCGCCGAGGCGGCCGGAGTGCTCGGTGCCGCCGGAGTCGCCGGCTGTGCCGCCTGGGAGCCCTGAGCCGACTCCCCAACGGCGCACCCGGACGCCTTCTGCTGCACCTTGATCTGCTCGATGACCGCTTCACGGTTGGCGATCCGGGCCGCGGACTGCGCGTCCGGAGCGGCCCGTTGGCCGTCGATGAACTTCTGGTTGTTGCCGAGGGCGGTGGCCAGTCCCTGGCAGACGCCCGAGTCCGCCGCCTTGGTCTGCGGCTGCTGCGACGGGGAGGCGTTCGACGTGCTCGCCATGACGAAGGCACCACCGCCCGCCACCGACGCCGCGCCCACGAACAGGGCGATCTTCTTGCCTGTGCTGAGAGTTCTCCTACGCGACATGCGCGCCTCCTGAAGAGGTAGGGGAGCGTACGCCGCTATGTACGAGATACCGAACGAGGTTACTCAGCGGTCGCAGGAGCCGCTGAAGTAACGTGCGTCACACGGAGTCCGGGTCCTCGTAGGCGACGACGTTGTCGTTGACATACCGGAGGAGGCCCTCGGTCTGACCCGTGATCGCGTCCTCGTCCGTCTCCGAGCCGTCGCCCCACTGCCCGTTGGCGAACACCACGGACCGCACGGTCATCACCCGCCGGAACAC
This sequence comes from Streptomyces sp. NPDC051913, assembly GCF_044593635.1. NCBI lineage: Bacteria > Bacillati > Actinomycetota > Actinomycetes > Kitasatosporales > Streptomycetaceae > Streptomyces > Streptomyces sp. NPDC051913. The sequence continues at coordinate 56,104 of NZ_JBIUCI010000021.1, forward strand.
TCCAGCCGACCCGGGAGGCACCGTCGGCAGCCCGGCCGAGGGCGGCGGATCGAGCGACACGACCTGATACGTCACCGGGTCCATGGAGGCCATGGCGAACACGGACGAGGCGTCCTCGACGCGCCGGAAGCTCAGCACGGTCACCGTCACCTGCGAGCGCCGCTCGGCGTCCGTGAACAGCGCGGCGGTCAGCCGCTCGCATCCCTGGCCCTGGGCGATCAGCGCGGCCAGCTCCGGTGCCATGCCCTCGGTGCAGTCGGAGGTGGTGGCCAGGTCGACGCGCTCGTACCGGGAACCGTCGTCCAGCCGCACGCTCCGCGCCGGGAAGGCCTGTTCCGGACGGACGACCGGCCGGGAGAGCAGCGAGGGCAGGGCGGACGGGGCGTCGGAGGGGAGCGTGACGGAGACGGACGGGACCGCCGGGGACGAGGCCGCGGCGGCGGCGCCCCGGTCGCCCCCGTCCGTGTAGAGCACGGCCCCCGCGGTGATCGCCGCGACGAGCAGCACACCCGTCCCCGCGGCCACCACTCGCCGGGTGCGCCGACGCCTGCGTATCCGCTCCTGCTCCGCCACCCACTGGGCGTACGGGTCCACGGTCCCGTACGGCATTCCTTGATCACCGAAGGTCATGGCGGCGGAGGGTAACAGCGCGTGGCCCCCGAACTCCCGTCGCCCGACATCCAGTTGCTTAACGGGACAGAGCGTCCCGAACGGCCTCCTCGCTGCGGCCGACCACGGCCGTGCCGTCGTCCGCGGTGATGATCGGTCGCTGGATCAGCTTCGGGTGCTCGGCGAGCGCCTTGACCCATCGGTCGCGTGAACTCTCGTCCCGCGCCCACTCCTTGAGCCCCAGCTCCTTCGCGACGGCCTCCTGGGTGCGGGTGATGTCCCACGGTTCGAGGCCCAGACGGTCGAGTACGGCCCTGATCTCGTCCTCGCTCGGTACGTCCTCCAGGTAGCGGCGGACGGTGTAGTCGGCACCCTCGGCGTCCAGCAGGGTGAGCGCGCTGCGGCACTTGGAACAGGCCGGGTTGATCCAGATCTCCATGGGGTCCAAGGTACCCCTGAGGTCCCCTCAAAGCCCCTGTGGCCAGGGCCTTTTGTCAGTGCCTGGCGGTACACTAGAAGACGTGTTCGAGGGTGTTGGGGGGCTGCCGAATCCCCCGTTCCGACACCCTCACCGCGACAGGAGGATGCCTGTGCCCGCTGCCGCTCTGAAGCCGTTGCCCACCCAGTCGACCGCCCAGCACCCGGTGCTGCTCGACCTGCCGTACACCCCCGTGGAGAAGCGCCCGCTGCCGCCGGGCCAGCCACGCGAGTGGTACATCACGCACAACCGCCGCCTCAAGGCGATGCGGCTCGCCATCGCCCTGCTCGACTCGGGCGTGTACCTGCCGAACCAGGCCCGCAACGAGAAGATACGCACCACGGCGGAGACGATCGGTGTCCACCCCCCGTCGGACACGACGTGCCACATGGTCCGAGCCCTGATGCGCTACGCCCGGTGAGGCGCCGGCGCCGGGCACCCTCGTACGCGGGGGCGCCCGGCGCCCCACCCACCCGTCCCTCACCCGATCGCCGTACTCCGCATGCGCCCGCCCCCGTCCCACGCTTCCCTGCGATCAGGAGGTGTGCGACACCAGGGACGACAGACGACGGCGGATCGGGAGACGTGATGCGAAGGCACGGCGGATGAGCGCCCCTGGTGGCCAGGGCACCCCCGGTGATCGCGCCGCGCGGGGAAGGGCCGCCCGCAAGCGCGTCCCGCGCTCCGCGCACGCCACCTGGATTCCCTCCCTCGACCGGCCCGACCCCGTCGCCGTGCTGGAACGCCAGGGGCGTGACCGGCTGCCGGAGCTGCTGCCGATCCGGTACGGCAGGATGTCGGCCTCCCCGTTCGCCTTCCTGCGCGGCGCCGCCGCCGTGATGGCCGCCGACCTCGCCGCCCAGCCGCACACCGGCCTGACCGTGCAGCTCTGCGGCGACGCCCATCTGCTCAACTTCGGGCTCTACGCCTCCCCGGAGCGCACCCTCCTCTTCGACCTCAACGACTTCGACGAGACCTTCCCCGGCCCCTTCGAGTGGGACGTCAAACGCCTCGCCGCGAGCGTCGTCGTGGCCGCCCGCGAGAACGGCCACAGCGAGCCGAAGGCCCACCGGGCGGCCGTGGCCGCCACCGCCGCGTACCGCACGTCCATGCGCAGACTGGCCGGGCTCGGCGAACTCGCCGTCTGGTACGAGCGCCTCGACGCCGACACTCTGATGCCCCTCATCCGCTCCACCCGGCACCGCCACCGCGCCCGGTCGACCCTCACCCGGGCCCGCCGCCGCACCAGCCTCCAGGCTCTCGGAAAGCTGACGGAGGTCGTCGACGGGCGGCGCCGGATCATCCAGGACCCGCCGCTGCTCGAACCCGCCGGCGTCCCCGACACGGCCGCCCTGCGGAAGATCTTCAGCGACTACCGCTCCACCCTCGCCGAGGAACGCCGTCTCCTCCTCGACCGCTACCGCTTCGTCGACGCCGCCCGCAAGGTCGTCGGCGTCGGCAGCGTCGGCACCCGCTGCTTCATCGTGCTGCTGACCGGCCGGGACGCGGACGACCCGCTGTTCCTTCAGATCAAGGAGGCACGCCAGTCCGTCCTGGAGGAACACCTGCCGAACGGGCCGTACGTCCATCCCGGACACCGTGTCGTCGCGGGCCAGCGGCTGTTGCAGTCCGCCGGCGACATCTTCCTCGGGTGGATGACGGGGCCGCAGGGACGGGCCTTCTACTGGCGGCAGCTGCGTGACATGAAGGGCTCGGCCGAGGTGGCCGGGATGAGCCCCGCTGAGCTCACCACGTACGCCCGACTGTGCGGCACCGCCCTGGCGCGCGCCCACGCCCGCTCGGGAGACCGTGTCGCCATCGCCGCCTACCTGGGCGGCGGCGACACCTTCGACCACGCGATCGCCGAGTTCGCCCACACCTACGCCGCGCGGACCGCGACCGACCACACCACCCTGACCGCGGCGATCGCGGCGGGCGTGGTGACCGCCGCACCGGACGTGTGACCGGGCACGGACGTGAGCCCTCCGACCGGGCAGCCGGGCGTACGCTTCCGGTCTGGCGACCCGGCGAGGGGCCCTGGACACCGTCGCTTCCGTGGAACTGCGAGCCGCGGTGGCCCGCGCCCGTGCGGCCGACGCCAGCAGCACCGCCGAACGGCACACGGTGCTCGCGGGCCAGGCGGCCACCGAGGTGCTCCGAGACGTCCACACGCGGATCGCCGCCCGCCACGAGTCGACGGCGTCCTGTCAGCTGACCGTGGCCCGTCTCCTCGACGTCTACGGGGGCCGCCTGTCGACGTGGGTGAGCGAACGGGACACCCCGCAACCGGTGTTCATGACCGGCGTCGCGGAGGCCTGCGGCACCGACAGTGCCGCCCTCACCCTGGCCGGCCCGGCCTTCGACCAGCTCGCCCTCGCCGCCTCCGACGAACGGGCGTGCGCCGCCCAGGAGTTGGAGTTCCTCCTCGGCGAGGGCCCGGCCCGCGACGCCACCCGGCAGCGCCGCCCCGTCGCGGCGTCCGGCCCGATGATGGGCATCCTGTGGCCCGGCTACGGCCCCGCGCTCGCCGAGCTCGGCACAGCCGAGGTGGCCGCGGTCCCGCTGACCGTGTCGGACGTCTGCGTCGGCGCCCTCGCCGTGTTCGATCCCGCGCCGGGTGTCATCGGCTCGGCCGCCTTCGCCGGGCTCGCCGAGGCGCTCACCGGCTCGATGATCCTGAGCCCGGACGGCGAACCGGGCCTCTACGGCGGCCTCGACGTGCGGGCCACGGTCCATCAGGCGGCGGGCATGCTCGCCGTACAGCTCGCATGCCCGACGGCCGACGCGCTGGAACTGATCAGGGCGCACGCGTTCACCGAGGGCGCCTCCGCGCAGTCCGTCGCCGCGCGGATACTCCGGGGTGGACTGCGCCTTGGCTGACAGGTGGGGAGACGAGGGGAATCCGATGACGGTATCCGGGACGCAGCACCGGCAGATCGCGCAGGCGTTCGTCGATCTCGCCGCCTGCGGGGTCGACGAACCCTCCAGGCTCCTGGCCGTGCTCGCGGAACACGGCAACGGGCTGCTCGGCGACTGCGCGGCGGTCGCGCTGTACGCCCCCGACGCCCACGCGCCGGTCGAAGTGGCCGGTACCGGCGCGGAGTTGATGCGGCTGGCCCGCGAGGCGGTCGAGTGGGGCGAGGGGCCCGGGCCGCGGGCCTGGCACACCGGCCGCCCCGTGCCCGACACCGCCCTCGACGCCGACCGGGCCCGCAGCGACTGGCCCCGCTACACCGCCCGGGCCCGGGAGCTCGGCTACGGCCGGGTGGCCGCCCTGCCGTTGCACGTCGGCGCGGACACCCTGGGCGCCCTGGTGCTTCTCGGCCGCGGCCCGACGCCCCTCAGCCCCGGGCTGCTGGAGCTGGGCCAGGCGCTCACCGACGCCGCCGGCTGGGCGCTGGAACACGACCGCCAACTGCGCGCGAGCCGCGCCCTGGCCGACCAGCTCGGCTACGCCCTGAACAGCAGGGTCGTCATCGAGCAGGCCAAGGGCATGCTCGCCGCCCGCCTCTCCGTCCCGGTCGACGAGGCCTTCCACATCCTCCGCGCCCACGCCCGCTCCCACCGACGCCGCCTGGCGGAGGTCGCCGGGGAGGTCGTGCACCAGCAACTGGAGCTGGGGCGACTGCCATGACCCGCGGGCGTACCGCCAGGACCCCTGGGGAAAGCAGGTAACAGCCTGGGCACCCGCTTCGGCAACGCGCTGACAGCCTGGGCGCCCTGCTCCGGCAACGCGCTGGCAGTCTGGGCGTACGTGCTCCAGCAGCCCGCGCACACCCTGGGCATACCGCTCCAGCAGC
>NZ_JBIUCI010000021.1:61089-155130 GCF_044593635.1 Streptomyces sp. NPDC051913
CCCGCTCGCGGTCTGGGCGTCCTGTTCCGGTAACGCGCTCGCGGCTTGGGCGTCCTGCTCCCGGAATCTGCTCGCGGTCTGGGCGTCCTGCTCCGGTAACGCGCTGGCAGTCTGGGCGTACGTGCTCCTGCAACCCGCGCATACCCTGGGCGTACCGCTCCAGCAGCCCGCTCGCGGTCTGGGCGTCCTGTTCCGGTAACGCGCTCGCGGCTTGGGCGTCCTGCTCCCGGAATCTGCTCGCGGTCTGGGCGTCCTGCTCCGACGACCCGCGCCCAGCCTGTGGGCGTCCCGCTCCAGGAACCCGCGCCCAGCCTGGGCGTCCCGCTCCAGCAACCGCTCACCGCCTGGGCCTCCCGCTCCAGCAACCGCTCGCCGCCTGGGCGTCCCGCTCCAGGAACCCGCTCACCGCCTAGGCGTACCGCTCCAGCAACCCGCCCACATAAGCCTCCAGCCGCCCGCCGAGCACCGCCGGCGTCAGATCGTTCCGGCCCAGCTCGCGCCATGGCCCGGCCAGCTTTGCCGCGTCGGGGGCGTAGCCGAGGGCGTCGAGGAGCCGCCAGTACAAGTGGTCGGCGTCAGAAGCGAGTTGAACTCCGCCGTGCGCCTCGTACCGCTTCCGGAAGCCCAGCCCGTGCTCCGGCCCGTGCAGCAGCGCGAGCGCGGTCGAGCAGTGCGCCACGTCCAGATCGGCCGGCCCCCACGAGGTCTCCACCCAGTCGACGACCCCGCTGATCCGCCCCTCGGCGAAGAGCACGTTCCCCGGGTGGAAGTCCCGGTGCAGGAACACGCCCTCGTACGACGGCGGCTCGCGCCGGATGACGTCCACGGCCCGCTCCCACATCGCGCCCTCGGGCACCCGCACCCGCACCCGCTCCGGGGACGCCCACGCCTGATAGGTGCGCGGACGCTCCTCCGGTACGACGGCGTGGATCCGGACGAGTTGGGCCGCCAGCAGGTCGAGGCGCCGTACGAGATCCTCCTCGTCGACCCGCACCCGGCCCGGCAGCCGGGACATCAACAGGCTGGGGTGATCGGCGAGTTCGGCCGTGGCGTCCACAGCGACCAACTCGGGCGCCGGAACGCCGTCCTGGTCGGCGAGCAGAGTGAGGATCGCCGCCTCGCGGGCGAGGAGCCCGGGCGCGTGGTGCCGGAAGAACGGCTTCACGAAGGAGCGCTGCACGAGGTCCGTGCCGTCGTCGAGGGTGAGCCCGCGCATCTGCGATGTCCAGCCACCCGACAGGAAACGGGTGGCGGCGACCGTGCGGCCCTCGGGGAGCTGCTTGGCCAGCCAGGCACGGGTCGCCCTCCAGCCGTCGACCAGGAGCGCGTCGGCGAAGGCCCGCAGGTCGTCGGCGTGATCGAGGAACCAGAGGCCCAACCGGTGCCCGGCGTCGGGGAGTTCGAGATGGGTGTACTGCGAGCGCGCGGCCAGCGCGTCCTGCACTGCCTCGGTGACCGCGGGCGGGATCACCTCGTCCCGGCCCGGCACCGCGAGCACCGCCCGGCCCTCGTAGGCGCGCAGGACGTCGAGCGCGGGCGCCTCGCGCCAGCTGTCCGGGGTGCGGATGAGCTCGCTGAACGGCCCGTCCCCGTCCCCGAACGGCAGCTCCCAGGCCGCGGCCGCGTACACCGCGGGCGAGCACAGCCCGATCGCCGACACCCGCGTCCCGTAGTGCCCCACAAGATCCGCGACGGTCTGCCCGCTCATGCTGAAGCCGACCAGGACCAGCGGCCCGTCCGCCGCGACCCGTGCGTCGATCACCGCGACGGCCTGCTCGAACCGGCGGCGCAGACTCAACTCCCTCAGCTCACCACTGCTTTCACCGTGTCCGGAGAAGTCGAGGGCGAGGACGCCGCAGCCACGGCCGGCGAACTCCGCCAGTACCGGCGCCAGCCGCTCCGTGCTGCCGTTGCCGGCCCCGTGCAGCACGACGGCGGTGGCCCGGTCCGGACCACCGCCGCCGTACACCCCGCTGAGCCGTTCGCCGTCGTGACGGAAGGTGAAGGAGGAGAGCATGCCCTCATTCGATCACGGCGGCCGGTCCTCAGGCAGCGGACTTCCGTGCCGCCTTGATCGCCTCGCGCAGATGGTCCTCGTCGACCTGGCTCAGCGAGGTCTGCACCAACTGGCCGCCGAACGGCGCCAGTTCCGGGATCACCTTGTCCTGTGCCGCCTGCTTGACCAGGACGAACAGAGCCGCGGCACCGGGGCGCAGATTCTGGCTCAGCTCCTTCATGAAGGTGTCGTTGATCCCGGTGTCGGTGACCGCGCCCCCGGCCGCGCCGGCCGCCGCGCCCACCGCGGCGCCGAGCAACGGCGCGAGGAACAGCAGCCCGATCACCCCGCCCCACAGGGCACCGCCGGCCGCGCCCATGGTGGTGTGGTTGACGGCCTGGTGCAGCTTGATCCTGCCGTCGTCCCGTCGCTCGACGACCACGATGTCCTCCAGCTCGACGAGATGCTGCTTGGACAGCTCGATGACCTTCTCGCGGACCTGATGGGCGGTGGCGAGGTCGTCGTAGGCGACGACGAAGAGATCACTCATCCCGGGCACCCCTTATGTTGCGAAACAGACGGAATCTTGCGTTTCGCCCGACTCTAGGCCGCGGGAAAAGGAGATGCACGCCGAGTGACGGACTCCCTACGCTGGACACCCGTTGCGGAGCCGTCACCTCTGCTTTCGGCAGGACGGGCGTCACTCTGCGCGTTCGGCACTACTCTGCTGCTCACCCACCCACGCACACGGAGGCCAATGATGGGCACCATCGTCATGGCCGGGACCGCAGTTCTGGTCGTCTTAGGATTCGGGAACCACATCTACTGGCTCGCCGCCGTCGCCGTGCTCTTCCTGTACACGCAGTACGGGCGCGGGACGTCGTCCGCCACCCCGTCGAGGGGCGGCTCGTCGTCCGGCGGCGGGATGATGCCCAGCGACTACCGCGCGTACCGCGACCGCCGGGACAAGCAGGCCAAGTGGGAGCGCCGCTACCGCCGCGAGCGCCCCTTCGAGTCCCGCCGTCAGGAGCGCGAGAAGAGCAAGGGCAAGTAGGACCGGCCGGGGGCGTCTCAGGTCACAGACCCGGGGCGCCCCACACCGGGAACCATCGGCTCAGATCCTGCTCAAGGCGCAGATCGTCCCCGAGGGCCGCCTTCACCCGCAGTTCCAGCGCGTTGTCGCGCCGCTGCCCGTCGCCGGACAGCGGCGCGAAGGGGTAGAACGTGCCGCGCTTGTAGAGATAGACCAGCGCGAGCGCCCGCCCCGCCTCGTCCCGGAACCCCGCGAGCGAGCACAGCAGCAGCGGCCCGAAGCCGTTGACCTCCATCGAGGCGTTCACCGCGTGCAGATCGTTGACCAGCAGATGCAGCTGGTCGGGGGCGCGCCGCGACACCAGCCAGGAGTACCCGTAGTCGTCGCGCCGCAGCTCCACCGGGGGGCCGTTCCGGTCGGCGTCCGCGTCAAGCAGCGCCTGCACCTCCCGGTGCGTCTGTTCGAACGCCGCGCCCTCGACGGTCGCGAAGCACACCGCGCCGCTCCCGGACGGGGTGAATCCCGCCGCGGCCTCCAGCGTCACGGCCGCCGAGGGCAGCGCGAAGAGCTGATCGAGATCGGGTGCGACCGGCTTGGTGCGCCCGAGCAGAATGTCCAGCAGCCCCATCTGCTACTCCGCCTTCCCGGGCCGGGCGGCCTCGCCCAACTCGGCGGAGATCCGGCCCAGTTGCTCAAGGCGCTGTTCCAGGGTGGGGTGGGTGGAGAAGTACCGCTCGATGCCGGGCTCCTTGCCGGTGGCCGGGGTGAAGTAAAAGGCGTTGAAGGCCTGCGCGGTCCGCAGGTCCTTGGTCGGGATCCGGGCGAGGTCCCCGGACACCTTCGTCAGCGCGGAGGCCAGCGCCGAGGGCCGCCCGGTCAGCTGGGCCGCGGCCCGGTCGGCGGCCAGCTCCCGGTACCGGGACAGCGCCCGGATGAGCAGGAAGCTCAGCGCGTACACCGCGGCCGAGACACCCATGACCGCGGCGAAGACGACCGCGGTGTTCTGGTCCTTGCGCCCGCCGAAGACCTGCGAGTAGAACGCGAACCGCACGATGAGCCCCGCGATGACCCCGAGGAACGAGGCGACGGTGATCACGGCGACGTCCTTGTGCGCCACATGCGACAGCTCGTGCGCGAGGACACCCTCCAGCTCGTCCTTCTCCAGCCGCCGCAGCAGCCCGTCGGTCACGCACACCACGGCGTGGTCGGGATTGCGCCCGGTGGCGAACGCGTTGGGCATGTCCATGTGGGACACGGCGACGACCGGCTTGGGCATGTCCGCGATGGCGCACAGCCGGTCCACGACCCCGTGCAGCTCCGGATACTCGTCCCGCTCCACGACCTGCCCCCGCATCGCGAACAGCGCGACCCGGTCGGAGAACCAGTACTGCGCCCCGAGCATCGCGGCCACCACGACGACGACCAGCACCCAGGACTTCAGCAGCACGATCAACGCGCCCACGAAGACGACGTACAACAGCCCGAGCAGGAACAGCGTGACCGTCATCCGCACGGTCAGCCGCCGATCGCTCCGGAAACGGCTCTGCATCTGCCTCACCCCGCAGTCAGGCACTCGTCCCACTGCCAGTGTGCACCCGCCCCCACCATGAAGCGGTCGCGATCAGCCCTGCCCCCGGCAAAGGCTCGGCCCGGGCCCGCCCCCTGCACCGACAACAACACCGAGCCCCGCCCCGGGCCCCTGCGGCTCAGTCCCGCATCCGCCCCGGGACCAGTGCCCGTGGCTGAGTCCCGCATCCAGCCCGGAGCCAGTGCCTGTGGCGCAATCCCGCATCCGCCCCGGGACCAGTGCCCGTGGCTCAGTTCCGCATCCAGCCCAGACCCGAGCCCGTGGCTGAGTCCCGCATCCGGCCCCAGACCCGAGCCTGTGGTGCAGTCCCGCATCCGCCCCGGGACCAGTGCCCGTGGCTCAGTTCCGCATCCGCCCCAGACCCGAGCCCGCGGCTCAGCCCCGCATCCGCCCCGAGACCCGCATCCGCCCCGAGACCCGTGCCCGCCCCCAGACCCGTGCCCGCCCCCAGACCCAAGCCCGACCCCAGACCCAAGTCCGCCCCCCCCCAGACCCGCCGTCAAGCCCGGAGCCCGGCCTCGCGCTTGCGCCGCGTCAGCACGTACTCGCTGAACAGCTCCCGCGCCCGGTCGTACAGTTCACTCACCTCCGCCGACCCGAGCGGCACGTCCGCGGTCGGGTGCCAGCGCTGCACGGACTGCCGGGCCCAGTGCCGCAGCTTCTCGTCCGGGTCGTCGATGAGCGCGACCGCCGCCCGCAGCCCTACGACCCCGCCGCGCCCGTCGAGCAACCGGAACGCCGAGACCCGCACCGCCCGGGACCGCCGGTCCGTGAGCCGTTCCATGAGCCACCCGGCGTCCAGCGCCCGCGCCGAGGGCACCAGCGCCAGGGTCGCCTCCCGCATGCTCGACGATCGCGATCCGGGTGGGTGCCCTCCGGTTCCCATGTCCGGTGCCACCGCAGCCATGACCGTGCGTCCAGGTCCAGCGCGATCCAGGCCCCGGGGTTCGCCCCGTCGACTGCGTCCCGGAGACCGGCCCCCTCTGCCGGCCGCAGCACAGCGGCCAGCTCGTCCGTCACATCGTCACTCATCGCTCGCCCCGCCTAGGCCGTGTCTTTCGGATCATCCCGGGGCCGCGGGGCTTGGCACGCCCATCTGCCGCGTTGTCGTCGGTCGCCGACGCTCCGCGTCGACTCCCTCCTCCGCCTTGCAGCTGCACGCACCAAGCCCCGCTCACCGGCACCGGTTCAGCACCGTCGCTCCGAGTCGGGCTGATCCGAAAGACACGGCCTAGTACGGCGCCCGGAACCCGCCGTATCCCAGCAGCACGATGACCACCGCCACGATCCCGAACACGAGCGCCGTCGACGCCCAGCCCGACCGTGGCCGCGTCACCCCGTCCGGGTCGGCGCGGAACGGCTGGGGCCGCGGGGGGTTCTCCTTCCAGCGGGCCGCGAGCATCCGGGCCCGGGCCGAGGGTTCCTTCAGCTCGGCCGCGTCGGCCCAGCGGATGTCGAACTCCCGGTCCTCGTCGTCCCGTTCGGGCTTTCCCATGACCCCGTGACCCCCGTCAGCCGTTATCGAACAGTCGTGCAGGAAACCATACGACGGCGCCCCCACCCCTGGAAAACAGGGGCGAGGGCGCCGTCGCACGGAACTACGCGTCGATCACACGTCGAAGAAGTGACGCCTTGCTGTGATCACCTGGTCGGTTTACTTACGGTGGTTCGCTGACCAGCAAGAGCGCCGTTGTTGTACGTCATCGTTGGTCGTTGTCGGTCCCCCTGGGACGGCCCACAGACGGCCCAGCCGGCTGGCGATACCTTCGGAACACCCAGGGGAAAGCGTCCATCGATCACTCGTCTGTTGAAGCTGTGCGGCGACCAGACGCATACCGTGTGAGGCCAGCGCCCGGCATGGTGCGGCCGGTCAGCCAAGGGAGATCTTTCAGGCAGGAGCAATAGACGCGGCCGCAAAAAGGGGCCCAGCCGCCTACGGGGCCCCCTTCTGCGGGATCAGCGGTTGCGCTTGATGCACTTCTTTGCGAGGAAGACGATGGCCCCCGTCGCCATCGTGCCGCCAGCAACCGGCCCGTCTACGAAACCTGCGAGGTTGGCGGCCTCGGCCATGGCGATCGCCACGATCGCCGCGGTCTCGGCGGAGGGCGTCTCGACGTTCCAGCTCGGCCGAGACTTCCGCGCCTCAGCAGGAGGACGCTCGGCCGGCATGTCAACTGAATGTTCCGGCGTCGGCCCTTGGGTGGGGAACGGCGCCATCTGAGCATTCGACGGACCCCAGGGTCCGCCCGTATTGTTCGTCGGGTTCACGACTTCCCTTTTCTCAGCTCTGAGGGGCGGGAAGGCCGCTGGACTCCATAGGAAAGCGGCCTCCCGTGTGGTGCGGGAGGCCGCGCTATGTATGCCGCCGCCCCCCAGGCGCGTCTCGCAGCCTCTTCGCGATCCGTGCCGGACTCCATAGCGACGACAACCTGGTGGTGACAGGGCCCTGTTGAGCCTCAAGTGGAGTATTGAGGACAGGGCGCTCGCCGTCGTGCGAAAGAGAGTATGCACGCGGCGCCTATTCGTGCGACACGACTACCGCGCGAGTCCACGATGTGAGATGAACCCCCCAAAAAAACCCCGAAAATTACTAATCGCTTAGATGCTGTAACTCCATGGAGTTGTAGATCGTCACTATTCGTAGCTACTCGATTACTCCTTGACGCCCGGGTGGGCGGAGTGGGGATCGCCCGCAACGGCGAACTCCTATCGCGCTGTAGCCAAGGTCAACGCGGAGGGCTCCGGGCAGCCCTTTAGGGCCAGAAACCCTCAGTGATCACACGTCGGGCCGCTTGTCGGCGTCGTATGCGTGCCCACAGGGGCCGTCGCGGCTCGCTGTGCGTAGGGAACCGAGGATGCCCGGACGCTTGCGTCTCTGGACGATAGCGTCGTCAACGAGCTTGTGCGAGGAAGTGGCGTCGGCCCGGAGTGACCTCGCGCGATCGGCGTCTGCCCGGCGCTGACCTGTGGTCGAACGGCCGTCACAGGTCGTTATTGGTCGCTGTCGTGTGCCCTTCGACGGCCCACGGAAGGCCCGGCTCATGGGGTACCGCAGATTTACAGTCCGCGCGCCTGATCTGGCGTGACCACGCGCAAGCAATTTGGATACCGAGCGTGCCTCACGCCAGCCTCGCAGGCCCGCCGTTCGGCCGTCGCACTACAGCCACTCAATCAGCGGCAAGGCCGCGGTCGCATTGCGGCGATCCCTACGGCATCCGAGCGCCCACCCTCAAGGCGCTGGCCGCCAAGCACGTCGGCCACCAGGCAGCTCCTCCACCCTGCCTCCTATGAAGGACCCGGTAGCCACCCGGCTCGCCGCGGGCCTTCTGCAATGGAGTGCTGATCACTCAGCGTCTTCCGCCTTAAGGAACGCGCGGTATTTCACCTCAAGCTCGTAGCCGCCGCCATCCATGAGGTAATCGCAGTAGAGGCAGCTGGCGCGCTGCTGTTCGGGCTCGTCGACTGCCGTTCTGTTTCCGCAGGAGGTGCAGTAGAGAAGTTTTTCTTTCGCGGCGGCGAGTTGCGGCGCGATGCGATCCATACGCTGCTTCACGAACAGGTTGATGTTGCTTAGTCCTCTGCGGATATGGAACAGCGGTGACAATTCCTCGCCTCTGTCGTCCAGCGCGGAGGCATCGTCGCTCAGGATTGTTGTCAGTAGGAATTCCACCACAGCGGCCGCACGGGCTTCCACGGCCGCCGCGCTGTGGGTGAGGCCGAAGTGCTGCAACGCGTTGCGGTCCTGAGTCAGGGCGCGGACGGCCTTCATGTCGTCGTCGGTGACAGCAATCTTCAAGTTGTCGCGGAGCCGGACGAGTGCGTCAACAACAGTGCAACTCCTAAAGTCGCCGCTCTCGTAGAGCTTCCGGGTCGCGCGGGCCGGGTCGTCGAATATGAGCCTCCAGTTCTCCTTCGCAAGGGTCGCTTTTAGGAGAACTTCGGTGCCGGCGTGAAGGTGGAGAACGGCATACTTCACGTCTCGGGGGGTGACCTTGGGTCCGGTGAGATGGCGCGTCGCGCTTTCCAGGTAGTCGAGCGCGTTGGGCAGCGGAGCGAACTCCATCTGCTGTTCGTTCCGTTTACCGGAATTTTTCTCGTCGGCTGTTCTCACCGGTTCCCCCTGGAGCGGCCACTGATCGGCGCCTGGCGGCTGCACCGTACTACGTGGCGGCCAGTGTCGTACCAGCATTTTCCCGGCTATCGATGCGTGCTGTAGCCCTTGTCTGCAACGGGCTCACACCTACCGGGTTCATCGTGCTGCAGAGAGATCACGAGTGGCTCCAGTGAGAAGCTGGCGCAGGCGCTGTTGAGTGGGGGCGTCCGTCGAATAGAGGCGCGTGCCTCGTGTTCCGCGCGTGGCGAGGACGCGGTAGGTGTTCAGCGCGTAACGCAGGTACTGCCGTGGCGACAGTCCCTGAAGGGCGGGATCACGGCTCTCCTTGGGTCTGGCCTGCCATCCGGTGGGAGTCCAGGTGATGTCGTCGCCGAGGATGACTGCGCTGTAGTCGTATTCCATGCCCTGGGCGGTGTAGACGCAGCCGATCTGCTGGTGGCCGCCCTGGTCGGTGGCCCAGAAGGCCCGTCCCGGGGTGTCTGTGCCTGCGAGGATGCCGCCCGCGCCGGAGTTCCAGGGCCGTTGCCACAGATGGTCGCCAGTCTCGTCGGTCCAGGGGATGGACACTTCTGGCGTGAGGGGTGGGGTGGGGGGTGAGTCCCAGGACCAGCAGAAGCCGGCGGTGATGCGTGCACTGCGGCCCGCATGGTGGTGAGTGGTGACCCAGTCTTCGAGTTCGGCGGGGGTGGCGGCGATGGTGAGGTCGTAGTCGGTGCCCTGCCATGCGGGTGCCTGGCCGTCTTCGGTGAGCAGGGCATCGATCCAGTCGAGATAGGTTCGCGAGCCCCCGCACCGGAACTGGGTGGTCAGGTCGATGTGGGCGAAGGTGTAGCCGCGGGCGCGGGCCAAGCGGCGAAGTTCGTCGAGGGTGGTGCCTTCGCTGGGGCGGACGATCTGGCGTTCATCGAGGAAGAGGACGAGTGCCGCGCAGTCGCGGATGAGCCGGGTGAAGAGGTCGGGGAACTCACTGTTCCGTCGCAGCGGGTCGGTGCGTGCCCGGTGGGCCTCGTCCAGCAGGATGATGCTGCTGTCTTTGCTCAGGCCGCGGGGCAGCGTGGTGGTCAGGGTGGTGATGAGGCCCTTGGCTCTCTCCCCGACGGCGCGGGTGAGCTGCTGGGTGAGTGTCCCGGACGGGGACAGGAGCCTGGGGTTGGCGTCCTCTTTGAGACAGAGGTCCCCCAGGACGCGGGCGGCGATCGCGGTCTTGCCTGTGCCCGGTCCGCCTGTGACGGCCACGATGTGGCCGTGCGTTCCCCGGTCGATGGCCTCAATCGCGCGATGGATGGTCTGACGGGCCTTGTCCTGCTCGCCGATGAGCCGAAAGCCGTCAAGGCCTTCGATGGTGTCGCTGACCCTGGCCAGCAGGGACGCGGAGGGACGGTGCTGGGCCAGCAGGAAGTCGCTGACTGCTTGCCGATCCGCGGGTTCTACGTCTGCGCAATGCAGCCGTCCGGCCAGCAGTGAGGCTTCGGCGTCCTTGGGAAGGTCGTCGGCTCCCAGCAGTGGGAAAGCGGCGCTCGGGCCGCCAGCGGCAAGCGCACTCAGGTGCCCGGTCAGCTCTGCGGATGCGTTGTGCAGGAAGGCCAGGCCGCGCACCTCGAGGTCCAGTTCGGGCGGAACCCAGTCGTTGAGGTAGGCGACGTATCCGCCGACCTGGCGCCCGGGATGCAGAACCTCTCGGTCCCCCACCATGAGCATCCCGGCTCCCACCGGATGCGGAGCGGCGAACGTCCACTGTTTGAGTTCGATCACGACAGCCACGAGGCGGCGCTCACGCCGGCCAATGAGGAGTGCATCGATCCTCTGGCTGGAGCCGGGCAGTTCGTACTCCAGCAGCAGATGCAGATCATGTAGCCCGGCGGCAACCAGCACACGCACCAGCGCCGGCCAGCTCTCCGACCAGCTGCGCAACTCCGCTTCCCCCGGCGGCCGTCCGTGCACGGCGGTATACCGCTTGGCGCACTGCGCGACGAAGCCCGGATCGGCGAGCCGGACCGAGGCTTCCGTTACGGTTCCCTCGAAGACATGCATGCATGATCTATAGCAGTCGCAACTGACAGTGCACTCAGTCAAGTTCGTCGCCAGCACGCACAGCCGCCAGAAGGGCCTGGTAGGGATAGAGGCATGACGATCCGAGGACTCCAGGAAGGGCTGGCGCAGTTCGCCCGCGAGCGCGACCGGGAGCAGTTCCACACACCGAAGAACCTCGGCCCGAGGGCCGTATCGCCGCGCGAGCTACGCCCATTCTCGGTGCTGAGTAGAAGAGTTGGCGGGTGAGGATCAGACTTAGTAGCGCAATGCCGACATCAAGATCGAGCTGGTGGGGCCCAACACGTTTGTCTAGAAACGAATCTGACGCTGTGCGACTGAGCCGCAGTATGCGGTTGACGCACGACTCCCTCTCGGAGTAAACCTTTGCCTGCGTCGATCCGCGTCGGCGCGGCTACACGACGCTTGGACCTCCAAATCCGAGTGGCCCCAAGGGCACTGCGACCCGAACGGAAGGCACGGGCAAGGGGCCCGGGGCGACCAACGGTGAAGGTTCTGTTGTCGACGGACGTGGCAGGCGCCACGGAGCACGCCGTTTCGGACGGTTCCCTTCGTGGGCGGACGACACTGTCTCTCTATTCCGGCGTCGCGCCCTTAAGCCGTCGCAGCAACTCGGCTGCAGCACGGTGGTGTCACGATGGGCAAATCCCTGTGACTGAGCACGACAACCCGCTCTTCGACGAGCCGCAGCACCCGCAGCCCCGCATCGAGCTCCCTGCCCAGTCGGAGCACGACTTGGAGGCGCTGAGCATCACCCGCCGACCCCAGCCGATGCCGGAGGTGCCGGCCACCGCTGCGCTGCGGAAGGTTGCGACGCGGCTGGAGAAGAACTCCCGTACCAACCTCGATGAGGACGCCCGAAAGGCCGCCGCGGCACTGCAGGTCGAACCCGAGCGGGCCGCCCTGCTGGTCACCGCGCAGCCCAACGGCGTCTCACTGCTCAGCGAAGTAGCCGTCCCCGGCGGCACCTTGGACGTCATCGAGTGCCGGGCCTGGGCCCGGATGCTATTCCCCCTCTACCAGCCACGTATTGCGGCCATGTCCCTTTCCGTGCCCGCTCCCCGGCTGTTGGACGACCAGGACGAGCACGGCCATCCTCTCGCCCAGGCTCGCTGCGAGTTCTCTTCCCCGAAGGAGCTCGCCGAGCTGGTCCGCGAGACGGTGCGCAGCACCCTGAACACTCCGAAGTCCGACTACTCGGACTCGATCATGCAGAGGGGCGTCTCCGAGCCGCTCTTGGTCATCCTCGTCCGGGTCGCCTTCACCGACGGCTCGCCCTCCCGCGTGCTGCCCATCGTCGTGGACGGCATCTCCCGGCTTTCGTCCGTTGCGAAGACCCGCACCAACCGGACCAATGAGGGCACTGCCGACGCCGTGGTGGAGGACCTTCTCCGCGACCCGAACAGCCTCCGTCGGGCGGTCCGCGACGAGGTCATCACGTACAACGCAGCCCACCAGCGCGGGCTGACCGACCAGGTCGTTCGAGTCGGCCAGGCGGCAACCGTGCCCGTGCGCCTGGTCGTCGGCGCCCACAACGGCAACACCCTGGAGGTCGCCCAGTGACCACGCAGACGTTGGTCGGGGGCGCGAGTGCCCCGACGCCCGCCTTCTCGTTCGTGACGATGGTGGAGAACCTCGTCGCCGGCGAGCACCTGGAAAAGAACCCCTGGACCCAGGACGCGATGTGGCACAACATCGCCAACCAGGTCATCGACGCCCTCGTCACTCGTGGCGTACTGACCCGGGCCCAGGCCGACATCATCACCGGAGTTACCCCGCTCGCCGACCTTCCCACTCAAATCGGCTGCCCCGACGCCTCCCCCATCTGGCGCACGGTGTACACCACCCATGCCCTCACCGCGGGTGCCGCCTTCCGCGCAACCAAGGCCGAGATCCGCAACATCATGGCCCGCCGTGCCGTCACCAACAAGCAGTTCTCCTTCATGCTCGGCGTCGTCGTCGACCGCGACGTGCGCCAGGCCAAGAGCCGCAAGGAGAAGGGCAGCCGCAAGCCCTCTTCCCTGCAGACTGCCCGCAACGCCTTCGGGGACGGCGGATACCTCACCGACGCCGTGGCCGGGACCTCCTGGATGCCGATCTACAAGACTCCTAACGAGCTCTTGGAGATGGCACTGGCCGGCAACGCTGCGGCCCGGACAACGTTGATGATCGGCGGCGGCTACGCCCTGATGATGGACGGGTACCTCACCCGAGACCGTGAGTCCAAGTTCTATGAGGGCACCACGCCCTACCGCGCCACCCCGCCGGTGATCCTCACCGACTTGGCCGGCCACGCCTACGGACTGCGGGTGCTCGCTACCGCTTGGAGCCGGTGGAAGCCCGAGTTTCCGAACCACGAGTACGACATCCCGGACATCAAGGAGGACGGGACGATCGTCATCGCGGGGCAGGCCATCGAGACTGTTCAGCCGCTGCGGCTGACCGAAAGCCGGCTCTTCGAGATCGCCAACCCGAGCAAGGTGCTGGCCAGCTTCCTCAAGCAACAGGAGATCCGTCAGGCGCAGAACCGCCCCGCCAGCCCGGAGGAGCGTGACCGCGCGAACCGTGAGCGCCTCGCCTTCGCGCTGCAGATCGCACGGGAGGCCGTCGCAGACCTCCAGGCTTCCACGGTCTCGCCGCCGCCTCACCCCTTCGGCAGCCACGACGAGTGGAAGAAGGGGATGGACGCCTCGCACGAGGTGTACGTCACGCTCGTGAAGAACGAGCCCGACACTCAGGCCGGATTCATCGACAGCGACGACCCGGACAACGACGAGGAAGACTCGTACTAGTCGTCGAAGAAACCCACGCTTGCTGACCGAGGCGTCGACCGGAAACTACCGGCCGGCGCCTCGGCGCGTGGCCAGTCCAAGGACCCTGCCTCCCTAGGCACCCGATCGCTGCCGAAACGTTTGCTGAGTGCTGTGTCGCGCGCTCGCTACCGTTGCCGAGCACGACCAGGCCTGAGGTCGCTAGCGTCGCGCACACGGGTCACGAAGCAAGTGAGGCGACACCCTTCAAGTAGTCCGATCTAGTCCGAGACCATCAGGGCCGGTCCGTCAACAACCCGTTTTCGCTGCAGAATGCGGCCGTAGCCTCATCAACACCGCGCAAGACGCCGCGGGTCCAGTGGCGAGTGAGACCAGGACTGAGACCTGGGCAACGGCGAGATGAGCAGTGGGCGCTGTCCTGGACGAGGCATCCAGGGCTCGTTGTCAGTGGCCTGCTCTACGGTGTTGGCCATGGCACCGTCTGAGATCACTCGTGCAGGCATTCTGCAGGCGATTGCAGAGCACGACCGGCTCGGCCCGGAAGCGTTCCGGGACACCTACGGCTACCGCGCCGCGGCTACCTATCTCCTTGAGCACGAGGGGAACCTGTACGACTCGAAAGCGATAGCTGGCCTCGCCCACAAGTATGACTTCGGCGTAGCGCTCAAGCCCTCTTCCCCAGGGCTCAGCGGGGGTCTCAAGCACGCGGTGGCGTGGCTCCGGAGGGAGGGCTTCACTGTGGTGGAGCCCCCCAAGACCTTTCACAGGCGCGTGGGAGACGTCCGGCCGGCTCGACGTGCGACGGCGCCCGCTCTGCACCGTCCCGTTCTTCTGCTCTGGGCTATCGGCCAGGCTCTGGCCGGAGCGCCCCGCATGCAGCCCTGGGCAGCCACACGTGATGCTGTCGCACCTCTGCTGGTGAAGTACGGTCAGGTGGAAGACGGTGTGGACGGGGCTCGATACCCGTTTTGGGCCCTTGTGCGCGATGAGCTGTGGACCATCGAGCAGGGGGAGGACCTCAATCTGACCAGCCGTGGGCGGCGCCCGACACTGGAGTCTTTGAATGAGGTCAATCCCCTTGGTGGTCTGCGCGAGGATGACTACACCCTGCTCCGCTCGCACCCGGATGCCGGGGCATCCGCGGCTGCCGGACTGATCCTGCGGTACTTTCATCCCCTTCCAATGGGCTTGTTCGAAGACTTCGGGCTCCACGAGTTGCTCGCCGGCAGGTGGCCGGATGCTCTGCGCCCGGTACTTGGGGAAACGTTCAAGGATCGGGACGCTATTTGGCGGGCCTATGGCGGTCAGAAGATGGCAGGAATCGGCTGCCTCGCTGATGGCATCCTGAGCGTCTTCTCGGACGACAAGGGGCCTTACGCCGATGGGCGCATCCCGGACACCAACTGGATCGCCTACGTGGGCGACGGTCTGTCTGGTGACCAGAAGCTCACTGACGGCAACGAGCTCATGGCCGAACACCAGATGGCTGGTCGCCCGCTGCGCTACTGGCACAAGCCGTTCCAGGGACAGTTCAGCTTCGAAACCTGGGCCGTGATCGTGCAACGCCGACTGCGGTGGGGCGTGGGAGAGGACAAGCTGCCACGTCGTGAGTTCCTTTGGGTGCTGGCGCCCGTTCCTTCCCCGGAGCGGGAGACCTGGCCCGCCGATGTGCTCGAGGCGCTGGACGCCGATACAGGGGAGCTCCACGACGACACTGGCGACTACCGTCCCAGCGACCTCGCCCTCGAAGCCCCCAGTGGCGATGAGAGCGACGAGGATGCGTATCGGCGTCTGGCGCAGAGGGCCGAGGCGAACGCCGAGCGGCGCCGCGGGATGAAGAAGCCGACGCTGGCCGACAAGTACGTCCGCGACCCCAGCGCGCGAGCTGCCGTCATCAAGCGCTGCCGCGGCAGGTGCGAAAGCCCGGAATGCGCAGGCCACCCCACCGAGTTGACCACAGCCGGCCTGCCAATCTTGCAGGTCGACCATGTCAAAGACCTCGCCAAGGAGGGACCCGATGTCCCTTGGAACATGATCGCCTTGTGTCCCAACTGCCACGCCCTCAAGACCTACGGCGTAAACAAAGAGAAGCTCCGGCGCCTGCTCGCTGCCGCAGCACGACGTCTTCATGATGCGATGCTCGATTGACTACGCGTGCCGGTGCCTACTCGTGGAGGAGGCACCGGCACGCCACAGGAACTGCATTCAAGCGCGTCAAGCATGCAGTACGTGTGTCCTGGTCAGGGGCGGTTTCACTTCCCACGAAGCACTCCTCCAGCAGGTCAGGCAGAGTGTTGCCGCGCAGGGTGGCAGTACTCTCCGTCGTACCGGGCAAATAGACCATTATGGACCCTGTTGCTACTTACCGAACCGGTCACACCGGCAACCCATTGCTGGGCGAGGCTCCGGGGTAAGCGCCGGTTACGAGCAGTAGTCTGCAACAGCCCTAGCTGCCCCCGCGACGGGTCGCTTCAACAACCCGTCAGTTGTCGGCGTGACGGCTTAGGGTGGATCCATGGCCCTCACACTCCTAATGAGACGAAGTGTGCAAAACGTGACATATTAGCCGTGACTGTTATCTAGGCGCACCCCTTTTATCAAGTGGGGTACGAACTACACTCCGCGCTACGCTCCAGCGTTCGATCAAAGGATTTTCCCCAATGCCGTTGGAAGTTGTGTATGGCGAGAGTCGGGACCGAGCGACCGCATCACGACTCGCAGAGATGCTAAAGCCGCATGTAAACAACGGGACTATCTATTTGGGATATCCAGTCCTGACGACGGCGGATGACCGGGTTGAAGTAGATGCCCTTCTCGTAAGCCGTGACCACGGGCTAGTAGCTTTTCTTTTGGCTGATGGGCAGCCTGAGAGCAGCGAGGATTGGAATAATTTCACCGCATCTCAAGACCGCCTCTTCGCCGTACTTGATAGCACTCTCAGCAAACACGATTCGCTCCGCCGCGGGCGCCGACTCGACCTGGATATCAACACCGCGACCGTGTTCGCTGACCCAGTTGGAGACCCTCCTTATGATACAGAGGGCACCTATAAGGGAATAGAAGAGATCGCGCAATGGGTCTCTCAGCTTCCTGCGGTAAATGAGCAGATCGAACGATCTCTTCAAGCCGCACTTCAGCGAGTTACGAATATCAAACCCGCAAAGAAGAGGGTCTCTGTACGACAGGAATCATCTCGCGGCGCAATCCTCAAGGAGATCGAACGAGGAATCGCCAACCTGGACCGATGGCAGAAAGCTGCCGCAATCGAAACACCTGAGGGTCCTCAGAGGATTCGAGGACTTGCGGGCTCAGGTAAGACTATTGTGCTAGCCCTCAAGGCGGCGTATCTACATACGCAGCACCCAGAATGGCGCATCGCCGTCACGTTCCATTCGCGGGCGCTATATCAGCAGATTAACGACCTTATTACTCGATTCACCTTCGAGTACAGTAATGATCGGCCTGACGAGCAACGCTTGCAGATTATGCACTCGTGGGGCTCAGTTGCGCGTGCAGGTGTGTACAGCGAGATGGCTTCAGCTCTCGGAGTGGTTCCGCGGGACTACAACTATGCGCGCGCAACCTATGGGATGGATAATGCCTTTCAAGGGATTTGCAGGGAGCTTCTCGCCGTCGCGCAACAGAGCAATCCCGAGCCTGTGTTTGATGCTGTCCTGATCGATGAGGCGCAGGACCTTCCACCCGAGTTCTTCCAACTTGTCTATCTGCTAACCAAGGACCCCAAACGCATTGTCTGGGGTTTCGATGAATTGCAGAAGTTGTCAGAAGCTGCCATGCCAGGCACGGATGATTTGTTTGGAAAAGGTCCATCCGGAGAAAGCTTGGTCAGCCTCGCATCAGGCGACAACGAACCTCGCAGAGATATCGTCTTGCCTGTCTGCTATCGAAACACGCCGTGGGCCTTGGCCACCGCTCATGCTCTAGGCATTGGCGTTTACCGAACTGGTGGTCTGGTACAACACTTCGATGAGCCTAAGTTGTGGAAGGAAATCGGATACAACGTAGTGCGCGGTGAACTCGCACTGGGGCAACAGGTAACACTCCAGCGTTCAGAGGCGAGCTACCCGGCATACTTCCCGCGTCTCCTGAATGATAAAGACGCTGTTGTTCTCAGGAAGTTCGACGATCAAGATTCGCAAGATGCCTGGGTTGCCAGTCAGATCAAGAAGAATCTAACCGAAGATGAGCTTGAAGCCGATGACGTTCTAATCGTTTTGCCTGATGTGATGAGGGCAAAGTCTCGCGCGCCCAAGCTGATGCAGGCACTACTGCGATACGGAATCAAGTCTCACCTCGTTGGCGTTAACACCAGCGTTGATACTGTGTTCGTACCAGGCTCTGTGGCACTTGCGCACATCTACCGAGCCAAGGGCAATGAAGCCCCCATGGTGTACGTGGTCGACGCACAAAAGGCCGCCAGCTCGTACAATCCAGTCACGCAGCGGAACACACTTTTTACTGCAGTCACGCGGAGTCGTGCTTGGGTGCGGATTGCCGGATGGGGATCAGATATGGACCTCATCGCCGCAGAGACGGAAGCTGTAAAGAAGGCAAGATTCCAGCTTTCGTTCAGGATTCCCAGCGCTCAAAAACTGGCAAAGATGCGTCACATCTACAAAGACCGCTCGGGCGTGACGAAAGAGTCTGTTAAGAGGGCAACTCAACGCCTACAAGCCCTTATTGACGCGTTTGAAAGAGACGAGGTAGAGCTGCACGATCTGCCGCCAGATCTGCGCTCGCGACTGCTAGCTAAAATGCAGGAAGAGCTCCCGGGTGACGACAACTAGGACGATCCATGATGAGGTAGTTAATGTCTTGGACTTTCTAATCGGAGCGGGGATATCGCTGTACCGAAATCAGGTTTCAATCTCCGGAAATCGAATTTCTTGGCATTCCGTGCACTCCGATCGTCCCTTTCTCGTAAGTAGACAGGATCCAAGCCTGCAAGACTATCGGAACTGGGTTGAGTCCGGCGCCTACTCTGCTTTGCTCTTCGATGGATCTCTACTTCAGATCACATATGAAGTAAGTGACGGCAGGATCTCTGGGCACCGACTCGCGTACGTCCCGTGCCCCTATCGTGTTGATCCGGAAATGCTGCTGCGTGACGCCGTGCTGGATGTCGTAGATTTGCATATAGAGACTGACCCGACCAGCATGGTGTTGCATTCTCCAGTGCGATTTGATTTCGATCCTGATAACGCTGCCCCGGGGCATCCAGCAGCCCATTTGACGATCAATAGCACTAACTGTCGAATTGCGTGCGCGGCACCTCTACGCGTAGGGAAATTCGTAGACTTCATCTTTCGGAATTTCTATGCGCCTCACTGGAAGATAAACTCTGACTATTTTACTAGGGGTGCTCGCCTGCATGGCGCTGACAGAACCATTACTGAAGAAGAAAGAAGCGATCCGCACATTTGGTGGAATTAACATAACGGCGTGCCTCACCCGCTAACGAGTCTGTGCGTGCTGGTCAGAGCGTGATGCCGGGCTGTTCAGGCCCGTTCATTTCCCTAAAGCCGCGGAGTCGACCGCCCCAGCCGCAGAGGGTTTCTCCCGCTCTTCGCCCGCATGCACGCAGCGCGCCGCCGCGCACGGCGCGCGCCCGCGCCGTGCGCGGGCCTTGATGAGGGAGAGAAGGATCCATCAGGCTGGCAAACCGACGAAGTCTGACCAGCATCTTCGAGGGCGCGAGGCATGGGAAGCTGGAGTAGGAAGTTTCGCTAACTGAGGGGAGAGCGAGTGTCGCAGCAGGCCAGTCCCCGAGGGACCTTCTTGCAGATCGCGGAGGTGGTGAAGTCCCAGCTCCAGGCAGACCCGCAGATGACGCGACTTCCGGCCGCCGGCGACCTCATGAGGGAGCATGGCGTATCACGCGGGGTGGTGCTCCGCGCCTTCAAGGAGCTTCAGGCGAATGGGATTGCCGAGCCGGTGCGGGGCGGTCGGTGGCGGGTAGTACGCGAGGGCGAGCATGTCGACCCACGCCCGCTGGACGAGCGCGTCGCTGAGATCATCGCGACCGAGGGGTTCGAGGTGGGGGCTAAGTTCCTCAGTGCGTCCGACCTGATGGGCAGGTTCAAGGTCTCCCGACCGACCGTGACCAAGGCTCTCGACAAGCTCGAAGCCGCCGGCGTGCTGGCGAGTGAAGGTCAGGGCAAGGTGCGGACCGTCCGCGCTGTGCCGAACCGAGAGGAGCGTTCGTAGCTTGTCGACGTTGACGGAGTGGGCCTACCCCCTCGCGGAGTCCCTGCTCGCGGAGCCGCTTCCGCGGCGCTGGCAGCACTGCTTGGGCGTCGCTGAGCGGGCGCGCAGCATCGCGCTCATCCTCAGGGACGACGCCGAGCTGCTGGAAGCCGCGGCAGTCCTGCACGACATCGGCTACGCGCCCGACCTTGCCAAGACCGGTTTCCATCCCCTCGATGGCGCCCGTTACCTCCGGGACGTCGCTGGCGCCGACGAACGCGTCGTGAATCTCGTAGCCCACCACTCCTGCGCATGGATGGAAGCCGAAGCCCGCGGCCTGCGCGCGGAGCTGGAGGGGGAGTTCCCCCGCGAGAGCGCGCACCTGAACGACGCCCTCTGCTACTGCGACATGAACACGACGCCGGACGGCACCCCCACGAACCCCATCGATCGCGTCAACGAGATCGCAGGACGGTACGGGCCGGACAGTCTGATCGGGACGTTCATTCGGCGCGCTGAGCCGGAGATCCTCGCGTGCACGTCCCGTGTGCTGGAGCGAGTGTCCACCACCAAGCGTCAGCCGATGTAGGGCGCAGGACGCGTCCGATCCATGGCGTGCTCGATCCGGAGCCTCATCGTGGGGTGGACGTCAAGCTTCTCCAGGTCCGTTGGGGTGACCCAACGGACCTGCGTCGTCTCGCTGCTCGTACGGATCTCGCCGCCGACCGGTCGCGCGCGGAAGCAGATGCTGAACTGCTGCCGGATCTCCCCGTCGTCGTACTGCATCACGTGGCCCGGGTCGGTGTAGATCCCGGACAGGTCGACGACTTCCGCTTTGATGCCGGTCTCTTCCCAGACCTCGCGCACCACGGTGTCGCTGATGGACTCCCCGACGTCGTGTCCACCGCCGGGCAACGCCCAGCGCCCGTTGTCCGACCGCTGGATCATCAACACTTGGCCCGCGTCGTTCTGGACGAACGCCACGACGGACGGCACGACCGAGTTGGCCGGCGGGGCGTCCGGGTCGTGCAGGTAGTCGATGCGTCCCATGCTCAAGCTCCCGTGATGTCGCGTTCTGTCACTGGCCTGGCGCCTTCCCAGGTCTGCTGAACGCTATTGGCGAAGGTGTCGAACAGGCCGCCCCCGGGAAGTCGCCGCAGGTGGAAGACGGGCGCCATGTAGGCACCGATGCCGTAGACGTGCGTGTTGGCCAGCATCTCGTCATCGGCAAGGTAGATCGAGTTGTAGAGCACGGTGTCGTGCAGGCGGAATTCGATCTCGGGGTGACTGGTGAACAGCGGTTGGTAGTTGACCAGCGCATTGCGGATCTTGCCGCCCATGATGCGGTGCCCCTCATCGATGCCTCGCCGGATCACGGCATCGCACTCTGGATCGCCCATGAGCACTCGGATGCGCACGCCGCTCTCGGACTTCTCCTTCAGCGTCGAGAAGAAGTGAGGATCTTCGGCGAGGTAGATGCCGGCGTACACGAGAATGTCGATGCGCTTCGTTGCCCGCTCGCACATCTCGCGCCAGAGCGACGACGGCACTGTGTGCCGGTGCGGGTAGACGGTGACGATCTCGGCCTTGCTCATGTCGGCCGCTGAGTCCTGCGTACGGGAGTCGTCCCAGAGCATCGTCACGTCGACCTGGAGGGCTGCGGCCGTTGCGTACTGGTGGCGCCGATACGGCACTTTGCCCTGCGTGATCCAGCGCTCCACCGTCTTCGGGTTGACGTCGATGGCGTCAGCCAGGCTCTGGATAGTCATGCTCCGGGCCAACAGGGCAGACCGTAAGCGCTCGTTGGACATCTGTACCCCCCGAGGGACGTCTAGGGACGTCTTGACGTTAGCCAGAACTCCCCGAGCTGTCCACGCATGGGGTGACCAACTCCCCTGACCTGCACCGATTCTGATGGTGCACCAAGAAGTCCCGGTGCGAAGCCCAAGAGGTTCCGCCGAAGCGCTTGACGGAACCCAATGCAGTACCTGTAAAACAGGTACTGCATTACGGAACGTCCGGAGGCCCCGTGAAACGGGTCGAAGGAAACGTCTGTGCCTTGACAACTCCACAGCGTGCCAAGTCGACGGGGTGAGATTCCCCGTCCCCGCGGCGGCCCGGGTGACGGCCGCCGGCGGCCACTTCCCTGCGTACCCGCTGTGGAGAACATCCGCCGGGATCATCCCTTCCTCACGGGAGGTCAACCCGGCGGGTGCCACCTGGTGCGCGCCGCCCTGCTGGCGTCAGAGCAGCAACGATGACGCGCCCGACCTACCGGCTCAGGACCGGCCCGCCGTGGCAACGGCGGGCCGGTGAAGCCGGTCTCTCGCTCCTCGCCCCGCTGGTCTGCACGTCCGGGTTCGACTCCCGGCCGGGGCGCTACGGCCCGCCGCCTCTACGGCGTTGGCCGCTTCTCGGGCTGGCCGCCCTCTCGCCAACGTCTCGCGGCCCCCGACTCTCTCCGTCCCTTCGACTCAGGAGTACGCCATGCGTATCCGCAACTACGTCTCCGGCCACCGGGCCGACACGGCGCACGACTTCCTCGAACTGGCCCTTGGCACCCCCGTTGAACTGTGGCTCGGAGTCGAGGGGGAGAGCGAGGAGGAGCGCGCGGCGCGTCTGGACGCGGCCCGCGACATCCTCGCCGACGACCCCGAGCTGCTGGACCGCGCGGTGCAGGTGGCCGCCAAGACGCTGGACGACGCGGGCCTGCTGCGACTGACGCCGCTGCCCACCGCCGCCCTGCGCCGCAGCCTGCGCACGGGGGTCGCCGCGTGAACACGAACCTGACCCTGGACGGCCTGGCCGTACCCCTGCGGGTGCTGCGCCTGCTGGCCGCAGACTTCGGGCACCTGCCAGCGCCGACCGTGAACGTCTCGCCCATCTACCCAGACCAGTTGGAGCTTGCGCTCCACACCGGGCTGCACGACTTCGAAGCCTGGCGCGAGGCGCTGAGCGTCGCTCCCGGGCACGTCGACTATCACGTGCAGGGCAACGGCCGTACGGCCGTCCTGCGCGCGACGGTCGCTTACGCGGGCGCCGAACTCGAACTCGTCGGCTACGGCGACGTGGCCGCCAAGGTGCTCGCGGAAGCGGGTGCGGCATGAGCGTCCCGGCAACCGTCGACGCACGGTCGACGCCCGTCGAAACCGCGTCGACGCCCGTCAGCGTGGAGCGCGCCATCACCGCGCTCGCCGCGGTGCTCACGGTGGTGCTGACCGCGGTGGCGTTCTGGCTCTCGTACGAGCACTTGCAGGAGGTTGCCGCTCGGCACGGTATGGCGGAGGCGGTGGCCCGCTCGTGGGCCTGGCCCGCCACGGTGGATCTGTTCATCGTGATCGGTGAGCTTCTGATCCTGCGTGCCTCGCTCGTCCACCGGGTCGACTGGTGGGCAATCGCGCTGGTCACCGCCGGGGACGGCGCCTCTATCGCGCTGAATGTGGCCGGGGTCGGACAGGACGCGAACGCCCTCGACTACGTGGTGGCGGCGGTCCCGCCGGTTGCGGCGCTGCTCGCGTTCGGCGCGTTGATGCGGCAGGTGCACGCGTACCTCACCCGCCGGACGTTGACGGTCGTCAATCCGGCGTCGACGGGCGTCGAAGCACCGTTGACGCCCGTCATGGGCAGCGTCGACGCCTCGCACCCCGCACCGCCCGCGGCCACGCCGCCGGCTCTCGATCCCGTGCCTTCCGCCGGTCCGGAACCGTTGGCCGCGGTGGCTGCGTCGACGCCCGTCGAGGAGGAGGTGGCGCCCGTCGCCCCGACGTCGACGGCCGTCGACCTGTGCATGCCGGTGGTGTACGCAAACCGGGTCGACCAGTTGGTCCGGGCGCTGTATGGCACCGACTTCACGCAGCCGAGTACGGCCCGCATGACCACAGCCATGGCCGGGACGGGCCTCGGGGCGTCGGAGTCGACGGCCCGCACCGCGCGCAGCCGGGTCAAGGCCCGTGAGCCGTACCTGGCCGACTTCCCCACAGCGCTCGCCGGTTGAGCGGGAGGACGCGGTCATGTCGCTCGCGTTCGCCGAGTGCTTCGACCCCAACGGCGCCCGCCACGGGATACCGACATTCCCCTGGCGGTGCGCTCCCGAGGGCTACGCCACCCTCCGCCAGCTGAGAGCACGCGGGCTGCGCCCCGGCGGTCAGCCGGTCGCCGCGCAGGTCCTGCGCCCGCGCTACCGGCGCGGCCCGCTGGTCGCCTACCTCTACCGCCTTGACCGGGCCAAGCCTGTCCGGCCGATGACGCCGGCCAAGCGCGCCGCGCTGGCCAAGGCGAACACCGCACGGCGTACCTGCCCGCAGTGCCGCACGGACGCGGGCTACGTCATCCCCGTCTCGCTCGGGGTGTGCGTGCCCTGCGCCTATCCCGACGACGAACAGCGCGCCGCCTGAATTTCCCCTTCGAGCAAGGAGTTTCGCTGTGCCTAGTCGTACCCGTACCCGCAAGGTCCGGACCGCCGCCGGCGTCACCGCCGTGCAGATTCCGCGTGCGCGCGGCCGTCGCGGCGCACAGCCGTTCGTGGTCGTCGTCCCCGAACGCCCCAGCCTGACCCGCGAGGCACTCGGCTTCGTGGGCCGCGGACTGTGGATGGCTCGCCACGCGCTCGCCCCGACCGGCATCGCCCTGGTGGCGCTGGTCGTCACCGGCCTGCTGCACCTCATCGCCTGGTGGTCCGCTCTCGTGCTCGCCCCCGCCGCGCTCGCCCCCGCGATCTGGTTCGCCGTCGTCCAGCGCTCGCACCCGGCGCCGGGCTCCACGCTCGCCTGGCGCATCACCCTCGCGGTGTTCGCCACGCTCACGTTCGCGTGGGCCGCGCTCGCTGCCGGCTTCGGCCCGTGGGCCGGTGCCCTGCCGCTGGCCTGGCTGCTGGTGCTGATCGTCGCTCAGACCGCGTGGCTCATCGTCCGCCGTACGCACTGACCCAAGGAGACCAGCTCTGATGGCAACCCCTACGCGTAACGGCAATGCCGGCGCCAATGGCCGCAATCGCGGAGCCGCGAACGGCGCGGCCAACAACAAGGGCAACAAGTTCACCAACGCCGGCGCCGCCGTGGGCGGGTTCGTCGGCGCGATGGGCGGCTCGTTCGTCCCGCCCATCAACGTAACCGTCAACAACAACCGCAACGGCTCCCGGGCGGCCGGCGGCCGGTCCGGCAGCCAATCCCTGTTGCCGCCGCCGGACTTCGGCGCCCCGGCCCTGGTGCGCAACTACTGCAACACGCTGCGGGCGGCCGGCGTGACGCTCTCCATCGAGGTCGCGATGGCCGCGGAGATCCTCGAAAGCGTCCTCGCGGCCGTGCCGGACCCCGAGGGCCGCGCGTTCGGCTCCCGCATCCGGGCCCGCAAGGTCGCCCGCAAGATGCGCAAGTCCGCCGACGGCCTGCGCGACGCCGCCAAGAACGCCGCCGCCTGCTACTCCGCCTTCCAGCAGGAGTACCAGGAAGAGATCAACCGGGTACGCCACCGTGCCCGACGTCCGCAGCAGCCGGTCATGAACTGGGACCAGCAGTAAGGAGGTCGGGCCATGGCCCGCACACAGAACCAGATGACCGCCTACTACCCCGACGGCACGCAGAGCATGGTCATGGACCCCCACGGCGGGCCGGAGAACGGCACCGTGCGCGCGTACCTGCTGCACAAGGCCAAGCCGCATCTGCCGCCGTGGCTGGTGTTGGGCGCCACCGGCGTGGCCGGAGCCTTGGGGCACTGGCGCTGGCCGGACAATGCCGCAGCCGGCGTCGGCCTCACCCTCGCCTCGGTGGCTCTGACCGGCGCCACCTGGTGGGCAGGCAAGAACACCACCCAACAGCGCCGCCTGCACTCCGCCGTGACGGTTGCGTGCGGGTCGGCATGGGTCACCGCCGCTTGCCTCGCGGGCCCGACGGCCGGTCCGGTCGACGACCTGTACCTGATGGGCGGACCGGCGCTGGCCCTGTCCTGGAACGTCCGCGTGGTGCTGCGCACCAACACCGAAGGTGTGGTGGGCAGTTCGGACGCGGGCCTGTTGGCGAAGGTGGGGTTGGCGCGGGCGCAGATTGGGGCGGCGAAGGTGGAGCCCAACCGGGTCACCGCGCCGCTCGCGCTGCAACCGGGAGAGCAGACCAACGACGACGTCACCAAGGCTCTGTCCCTGATCGCGTCCGCGCTGGACCTGCCGACCTCCGCCGTCCGCTACACCCCCGATCCGGGCTCCGCTCGCCGCGGCGAGCTGGTCATCGTGCCGGAAGACATGCTCGCCGAGGTCGTGGAGTGGGAGGGCCCCTCCAACCTCGGGGGTTCGATCGCGGACCCGCTGGTTCTGGGGCGGTACGACGACGGTTCCGCGCTCGTGATGTGGCTGCCCGGCGACCCGGACAAGGGCCGCAACTCCACTCACGGACTGGTCGCAGGTGGCACCGGCTCTGGCAAGGGTGATGCCGCCCTGAACCTGCTGACGGAGGTTCTCTCCCGCCGGGACGTCATCGTCTGGTTCTCCGACCCCAAGGCGTTCCAGGACTTCGCCCCGCTGCGGCCGGGCCTGGACTGGGCTGCCGAGGGCGGCTCACAGACCGAAGTGCTCGTGGCGGCCGTGGAAGCGGTCATCCCGGCACGTACGCGCTGGCTGGGCTCCCACGGCTACCGCCAGTGGGTCCCCGCCGCGGCCGAGGTGCAGAACGACCCGGCCCACTCCTGCCGCGCCGACGACACGGCGTGCGGCTGCGCGGGGATGCCGTTCCTGGTCGCCTGGTTCGAGGAAGCCGCCAACACCCTGCGGAACATGGGTGATGACGCGTTCACCGGCATCGCGCAGGAAGCCCGTTCCGCGGGCATCTCGCTGATCGTGTCGTTGCAGCGTCCCTCCTACGACCAGATGTCCACCTCCACCCGCGCCTCCCTGCCGTCCGTGATCGCACTCGGCTGCGACCCGCGCGACGAAGGGTTCTCGCTGCCAGAGGCGGTCATCGACGCTGGCGCGCATCCCGGGGCGTGGGGCAACCGGCGACCTGGTTACTGCTACGTCGTCTCGCCCGGTATCCCCGAGGACCGTTACGCCTCCCCGGCGCGCACCCGGCGCTTCACGATCCGGGCCGTGCCGGTCATGGAACGTCTGGCCGCGTGGGCGCAGGCCAACGGCGCGGTCGCCGACC
The DNA here is from genome assembly GCF_044593635.1 of Streptomyces sp. NPDC051913. NCBI lineage: Bacteria > Bacillati > Actinomycetota > Actinomycetes > Kitasatosporales > Streptomycetaceae > Streptomyces > Streptomyces sp. NPDC051913. Next base: position 87,978 of record NZ_JBIUCI010000021.1, read on the forward strand.
CGGTCACCGCCGGCGCGGCCTCCGCCGTGGCCGGCCGCGCCTACACCGGCCGCACCCCCGCCAGCACTGACGACAGCCAGCCGACGACCGGACTGCGGATCGTCCGCGACGAGGAGGACGACATGGACGACACCGGGCCGCTGGTCGATCCCGAGGACGCGGACATCGACCCCGAAGCCGAACTGCCGGAGTCGGAGGAGGGCGACGACGCCCCGATCTTCGTGCAGGAGGGCGGGCACAAGCCGACTCCCGAGGAGGCGCGCCGGTTGTTCGCCGCCGCGCTGGCGGAGTTCGAGGAAGCGGGCCAGATGATCGTGGGCCCGAAAGACTTCCTGGACTGGTGCGACCGCCACCACCTCTCCCGCCCGTGGGTCTCCGCCCGGCTCAAAGAGGCCGCGGAGGACGGCAGGTTGGAGGCGACGAACACCACCGGCAGGTGGCGCATCGTCCCCACCCCCCGGGCCGCCTGACACCAGCCCTGACGCCTGACACCGTCACGGCCCCCTGACACCCAAACCCCTGGGCAAACCCGGTGTCAGAAACGCGTGACGCCCCTCCGTGACACCCCCTGACACCTGACGTGACACCCCACCCGCACGGGCTCACGCCACACCCCGGCGCGGGCCCGCGGCACACCCGGAAGGATCACCCGTGGCCCACCTTGAACGGCCCACAGCCGTCGAAGTCCACCACCCCGTCCCGATCCCCACCCACACGCCCAGCGGTCCCCTCGTACCCGTGCAGCCGGGCCCGGCGCCCGCCGTGCAGTCCATCGTGCTGCCGGACGGACGGGTCGTCACCGGCTATACCCTCACCCCAGCCCCCACCCCCGCGCCGGCTGAGCACCGGCCGGGCGTATCGCGCACCGCGGCCAACATCGCCCTCGGGGGCATCGGCTTCGGCTCCGTGTGCGGCGGGCTGGTCCTGCTCACCTCGTTCATCGCCGCCCTGACCGCATTCATCACCCAGCTCATCACCCTTGCCGCAGTCATATTCGGCGGCTGGATCGCCGTGCAGATCTTCGGCACCACCGGTCACCGCGGCGGAGGCGGAACCACGGTCAACATCCGCAAGGCGGTGATCAAGCGCAGCCACTTCCACAGCTAGCTATGCCAAGGGCGGCCCCTCCCTCTCGCCAAAGAAGCGGGGCCGCCCTTGTCCACCCAGTCACCTTCAAGGAACTGGAGACATCCAGGATGACCCAACCCACCGACATTCGGCGAGCAGCCAGCACGCTGCACCGCGACGTGACGCACGTCGTGATGTGGTCCGGCGGTATCACCTCATGGGCCACTGCCCGCCACGTCGTCGCCCAACACGGCGTGGGCAGCACGGTCCTGCTGTTCGCCGACACGCTGGTCGAGGACGAGGACCTGTACACGTTCAATGAGCAGGCCAGCGCGCTGCTTGGCGTGCCGATCACTCGCGTCGCCGACGGCCGTGACCCGTGGCAGGTGTTCGAAGACAAGCGGTGGCTCGGCAACACCCGCATCGCCCAGTGCTCGCACGCCCTGAAGCAGGATCCGTGCCGGGACTGGCTGGCCGCCAACACCGACCCGGCTTCAGCTGTCGTCTACGTCGGGGTTGACTGGAGCGAGACTCACCGCATGCCTTCCATCAATGACGGTTGGGCTCCTTGGCCCGTCGACGCGCCGCTCACTCGCCCGCCCTACTGGGACAAGCACCAGCTTCTCGCCGAAGCGCGGGCTGCTGGTCTGCCCACGCCGCGCTTGTATCGGTACGGGTTCGCCCACAACAACTGTCTGCACCCTGACACCCGCTTCATCACGGACAAAGGCATCAAGGCTCTGCGTGAGTGTGAAGGCCAGAAGGTGCGAGTTCTCGGACGTGGCGGCGGATGGCGCGACGCAAGCGTCAAGTCATTCGGAAAGCAGCCGACCTTCGAGATCAAACTCCGGCGGTACGCAGACGAGAAGACGGTGGTTGCCACGGCAGATCATCTTTGGCCTGTACGTAAGGCTGCGGGCCGTACCGATTACCAGTTCAAGGCCACGCTCGACCTGCTCAACGGAGCACGCATCGCCGGAATGTACGGGCACGTGCGCCACAACGTGACTCCGTCCACGATCGGCATCATGGCCGGCTTCACCTTCGGCGACGGAACCGCGCCTCACCTTGAGGGTGGTCAAGTGCAGCCAGCCCGCGCCTATCTCTGCGGGGGCAAAGACCGAGCCCTCCTGCCCTTCTTCGCTGGCTGCCGCACAAGGGAGGAGGCGGACAAGGTCATCGTTCTCGACCTGCCGCGGTCGTGGAAGCAGCCTCCGCCGCTCAATGAGTCGCAGTCCTACCTGTACGGCTGGCTTGCTGGGTACTTCGCCGCTGACGGGAGCGTCCGCAAGGGATCCGCAACCATCAGTTCCGCCAACCTCACCAACCTCAAAGTGGTCAGGGATGTCGCTGCACGGATCGGCATCGCGACAGGTCGAGTGCGTACCGAGCACCGCCTCGGGTACGGAAGCGAGCCCAGCGCTTTGCATCGAGTGGCGCTGTTGGCAAGCACGCTTCGCGAGGACTTCTTTCTCGTTCCGGAGCACCGTGCACGATTCCTCGCCGCCAAGTCGCAACCCCGACCGGCCGATTGGACCGTCGTCTCCGTAACGCCGACAGGCCAGGTAGAGGAAGTCATGTGCGCGGTCGTGCCGGACGGTCACCTCTTCACACTTGAGGACAATCTGCTTACGCACAACTGCGGCGGCGCCTGCGTGAAGGGCGGCCAGGCGCAGTGGGTGCGGCTGCTGGAGATCTTCCCGGAGCGGTATGCCCGTGCCGAGGCCGCGGAAAGGAAGATGCGGCGCCTTCTCGGCAAAGACGTGTCGATCCTGCGTGACCGCAGAGGCGGCCAGACGAAGCCGCTCACGCTGGCCGCGCTGCGCCGCCGCATCGAAGAACAGCCCGAACAGCTCGACCTGTTCGACGAAGGCGGCTGCGGCTGCTTCACCTCCACCTCACCCCAGGAGGCCGCAGCATGAGCAAGCACCTGCGCATAGCCCTCCAACTCGCGGCCGAGGGGCTGCCCGTTCTGCCGCTGCGCAAAGGCAAGGTGCCCTTCGCCAACTGCCCCGGCTGCCTGTACACCTCCTGCGGCGGGCGCCCGCACATGAAGACCCCGGGCCCCTGCACCTGCCCCGCCCCCTGCCACGGCTGGGCCGCCGCCACCACCGACACCAGCGTCATCACCTCGCCGGCATGGGCGAGCGCCTGGCAGGGCGCCGCGGCCATCGCCTACCACCCCGGCGGGGCGGGCCTGACGGTCGTGGACTGCGACAACGCCGACGCGATCGCGTGGGCCCACGAGACGCTGCCCACCACCCGGACCGTGCCGACGACCCGGGGCGAGCACTGGCTCTATCTCGGGACGATGCCGTCGGCCAACGGTGTGCGGCCCGGGGTGGACATCAAGTCCACGATGTCTTACGCGCGCTGGCTCGGGTCCGGCACCGGCACCCTGGTCGCGCTGCCCGACGTGGTGCGCGCGCTCACCGCAGCCAAGCCCGCAGTCCCGGTGCCCGTCAGGTTTCCCGCGCCGGTCGGGGGTGGGGAGTGCCGGCATTGGACGCCGGCATTCCTGGAGCGTGGGATCGCCATGGCGGAGCAGCGCATCACTGAGGCCCGCAGCGCGATCCACTCCACCGTCTATCGCACCTTCCTGGCCGTGCTCTCGACGCACGGCGGGTGTGGGTGCCTCACCGAGGACCACATCGCCCGCCTGTTCACCGCCGCTCAGACCAAGGGCGAAACCGCCCGGCACTGCACGGACGCGTGGACCAACGCCCGCACCCGGTTGGGGCTTTGAGCATGGACAACGACGACGACAAGAACCCGGCCCGGAAGGTCATCGCGGACTACGCGCAGGAGCGCTTTCGCTACTTCCGCACCGCGGAGGGCACCGTCTACGCACAGCGCACGGGCCACCCTGTGGCCCGCCCGATCCGCTCCCAGGGCACTACCGGAAGCCACCGACAGGAACTCATGGTCGGCCTGTTCAAGGACGGGCTCGGCACGTTCAACGGCACCGCGATGAAGGAGGCACTCGACTTGATCGAAGCACTCGCCCTCACCGAGCAGGTCCAGCCCGTTCACATCCGCGTCGCCCCGGGCCTGGACGGGGCCACCTGGTTGGACCTGGGCCGCAACGACGGCCAATCGGTCCGCATCCACCCCACCGGCTGGGACATCGCCGTCCCCGACCCCAGCGAGGTGTGCTGGCGGCGCACCCAGCTCACCGGCGAACTCCCCCTGCCCGTCAAGGACACCAACGGCAAAGGCATCGACGCGCTGTTCCGGCTGTGCAACTTCGTGAACGCCGAAACGGAGTGCCTGGCCATGGCCTGGCTGGTCGGCTGCCTGGAACCCTCCGTGCCCGTCCCCGCTCCCTTCCTCACCGGACCCCAGGGCGCGGGCAAGTCCACCGCCGGGCGGATGCTGATCCGGCTCATCGAGGGCATGACAGGAGACTTGCGCCGGGCCCCGAAGGACGAGGACAACCTGATCGCGGCCGTGGCCGCGGGATGGGTCACCGCGCTGGACAACCTGTCCCACATGAACCCGGACCTGTCCGACGCCATGTGCTGCATCGTCACCGGAGCCGAGTCCGTCAAGCGGGCCCTGTTCACCGACGGGGACGTCTTTCGCGCCCGCTACCGCCGCCCCTTGCTCCTGACCGGCATCGACGTCGGCGTCATCCGCCCCGACCTCGCCGAACGCCTCCTCCCGCTGCGCCTGGAACGCCCGAAGGTGCGGCGCACCGAAGCGGAACTGTGGACGGAGTACGCCGAGGCTCTGCCCGTCATGCTCGGATCCCTGCTGGATTTGACCGTCAAGGTCCGCGCCGCCACCGCTGAGACACCGACCGACCTGCGCATGGCGGACTTCGCCCACCTGTGCGCACAACTTGACCAGGCCATGGGCTTCGGCGCGCTAGCGGCCTACCGGGCCGGGCTGGACGACCTCAACGACGACGTCATCGAGGGCGACCTGCTCGCACAGACCGTCCTCCAGTACGCGGCCGACATGGAACCCGGGGCCCAGGAGCGGATGACGTCCGCGGAGTGGCTGCACCTGCTCACCCGGCTCTACAGCGGCGAGGACTGCCGCCCACTGCCCAAGGGATGGCCCACCACCGGCAAGGTCCTCTCCGACCGGCTCAAGCGCCTTCAGCCCACCCTCGCCGCCCGCGGCCTGGTCGTGGACTGGGGACGCACCAAAACGGCCCGCTACATCGAACTCACCGAACCCGCACCAGCACCCGCGGCACAGCAGGAAACGGCGTTCTGAGCCCGAGGTCACCGCACAACAGCAAGAAGAGCACCCGGGGCGACGCGGCGATGGGTGCTCCTCTTGCTGTTCGGTGCGCAGCACCGCCCGACGGACGTGCCGCGCAGCGGCTCCTTCTTCGCTCTCTGAGCCGCGCACAACAACAGACACCACCCCCTCTCTTTCCTAAGTAGGGGAACGCTGCGTCACCTGCGTCACCCACGCCGGAAAACGGCTCCTGACCAGTACAGAAGGCGGTGACGCAGAGCCCAACCCTCTGCGTCATCGTGCGTCACCTGCGTCACCCCCCCCGGTGACGCAGGTGACGCGGCGGTGACGCAGCCCAACCGTGCTTCGTCACCGATAACCGCAGGTCAGCGACCTGAATGACGCAGGTGACGCGGTGACGCAGAAATCCGAACCTCGGACACATGCGCCCTGCTCTCTCCGCTTGGAGCCTCCTATGGCAAAGCCGATAGACCCGGATCCCCGCGCCACTCTCCGAGGCGGTCTCCCGGACCGGTACCTCACCCCCGACGACATTGCCGACATGTTTGGCGTGCCGCTCGAAACCGTCTACCAGTGGCGCAGGAAGCGCACCGGACCGCCCGGCTTCCGGGTCGGGAAACACGTCCGCTACGACCCGGCCGACGTGCGCGCCTACGTCAGCCAGCGCAAGAGCGCCTGTCAGAGCGCCGCGTAGCCAACCAGCCCCCAGATAGCAGGGAGAGCCGCCACGGGTGGCTCTCCCTGCTGCATGTCGAGAGGACCGCCGCTGTATGGCCGGCCACATCCAAGACCGTTGGTACAAGACTGAGACGGCGCCGAACGGCAAGACGATCAGGACGAAGACCGACCGCTACGGGACGGGCTTGCGCTACCGGGCCCGCTACGTCGCTCCGGATGGAAGTGAGCGCAGCAAGTCCTTCCCGGACAAGCAGAAGCGACTGGCAGAGGCGTGGCTGACGCAGATCGCGGCTGACATGGCCCGAGGCCAGTACATCGACCCGTCGGCTGGCAAGGAGACGTTCAGGGAGTTCGCCACTCAGTGGTTGGCATCCCAGACCACGGACCCTTCCACCATCGTGAACATGGAGCTGAGGTTTCGGCTGCACGCATTTCCCTACATCGGTTCTCGCTCCCTGAGCGCGTTCCAACCCACCCACATCCGCACATGGGCACGAGCGCTCGCAGACTCCGGCATGGCGTCGTCGTATCAGCGGACGGTCTTCGCCAACGTCTCCGCTGTGTTCGGCGCTGCCGTGGACGACGGCATTCTGACCCGGAATCCCTGTCGCGCAGGCTCCGTCCGGGCACCCAAGCTTGACCGACAGAAGATCAAGCCGTGGACCAGGGAACGGGTGGTTGCGGTCCGGGGTGGACTTCCGAGCCAGTACGCGACGGCCGTCGACGTGGGCGCCGGGTGCGGTTTGCGGCAAGGCGAGATTTTCGGGCTGGCCGTCGACGAAGTCGACTTCGTCGGGGGAGTGGTGCACGTCGTGCGACAGGTCAAGCTGGTCGGCCCGCATATGGTGTTCGCCCCGCCCAAGGGCGGCAAGCTGCGAGACGTTCCGCTGCCCGACGTGGTGTCGGATGCGCTTGCCGCGCACATCACTCGCCGGCCACCCATCGACGTCACGTTGCCGTGGAAGACACCGGACGGGCCGCCGGTCACAGCGAAGCTGCTGTTCTACTCGCGAGAGCGCAAGGCGCTTAACAGGAACTACTTCAACATGTACCTGTGGAAGCCCGCCCTGATTGCTGCCGGCGTCATCCCAGAGAGGGAGCCGGGGGAGCGGTTCACTCCGTCGCGTGAGCACGGCATGCACGCGTTGCGGCACTACTACGCGTCGGTGCTGCTGGACTCGGGGGAGAACGTCAAGGCCCTCGCCGAGTACCTCGGTCACTCCGACCCGGGATTCACGCTCCGGACGTACACGCACCTCATGCCGAACAGCCAGGACCGCGCCCGCAGAGCCATTGATGCCGCGTTCGGCGCACCGGGTGCGGACGCTGGCCCGGCGAAGCCGATGCGGTGACCTGAGCGATGGCCCGGTTGTAGGCCCCGGGCCCGAAACAGGCCGTCGGCCGTGCCCTTCCGGCGAGGAAGAACACGGCCGACGGCCCACACGCGGCCCAGGGGAGCGGAAACCCGCTCTGACCTGGGGTGATATCACACGTCGAAGTAGAGCTCGAACTCGTGCGGGTGCGGACGCAGCTGGAGCGGAGCGATCTCGTTCGCGCGCTTGAAGTCGATCCACGTCTCGATCAGGTCGGACGTGAAGACGTCACCGGCGAGCAGGAACTCGTGGTCGCGCTCCAGGGAGTCGAGGACGGCCGGGAGGGACGTCGGGACCTGGGCGACGCTCGCGTGCTCCTCGGGAGCCAGCTCGTAGAGGTCCTTGTCGATCGGCTCGGCCGGCTCGATCTTGTTCTTGATGCCGTCCAGGCCCGCCAGCAGCAGCGCCGAGAAGGCGAGGTACGGGTTGCCGGAGGAGTCGGGCGCACGGAACTCGACGCGCTTGGCCTTCGGGTTGGAGCCCGTGATCGGGATACGCATGGCCGCGGAGCGGTTGCGCTGTGAGTACACCAGGTTGATCGGCGCCTCGAAGCCCGGCACCAGACGGTGGTACGAGTTCACCGTCGGGTTGGTGAAGGCGAGCAGCGACGGGGCGTGCTTGAGGATGCCGCCGATGTAGTAGCGGGCGGTGTCCGACAGACCCGCGTAGCCGGCCTCGTCGTAGAACAGCGGGTCGCCGTTGCTCCACAGCGACTGGTGGACGTGCATGCCCGAGCCGTTGTCACCGAAGATCGGCTTCGGCATGAAGGTCGCGGTCTTGCCGTTGCGCCAGGCCACGTTCTTCACGATGTACTTGAAGAGCTGGAGGTCGTCGGCCGCGGCGAGCAGCGTGTTGAACTTGTAGTTGATCTCGGCCTGGCCGGCGGTGCCCACCTCGTGGTGCTGGCGCTCGACCTGGAGGCCGGACTTGGCCAGCTCCAGCGAGATCTCGGCACGCAGGTCGGCGAAGTGGTCGACCGGCGGGGTCGGGAAGTAGCCGCCCTTGTAGCGGACCTTGTAACCACGGTTGTTCTCGACCGCACCGGTGTTCCAGGCGCCGGCCTCGGAGTCGATGTGGTAGAAGCTCTCGTTCGCACCGGTCGCGAAGCGCACGGAGTCGAAGACGTAGAACTCGGCCTCGGGGCCGAAGTACGCGGTGTCCGCGATACCGGTCGAGGCGAGGTAGGCCTCGGCCTTCTTCGCCACGTTGCGCGGGTCACGGGAGTACTGCTCGCCCGTGATCGGGTCGTGGATGAAGAAGTTGATGTTGACCGTCTTGTCGCGGCGGAACGGGTCGACGCGCGCGGTGGACAGGTCGGCGCGGAGCGCCATGTCGGACTCGTGGATGGCCTGGAAGCCGCGGATCGAGGAGCCGTCGAAGGCGAGCTCCTCGGCCGGGTCGAAGGCCTCGGCCGGGATCGTGAAGTGCTGCATCACGCCCGGCAGGTCGCAGAAGCGGACGTCGACGAACTTGACGTCCTCGTCCGCGATGAACTTCTTGGCCTCGTCGGCGTTCTGGAACATCCAGCTCCTCCTACTCCCGACGGTTCCGTGCCGGGGTGGTAGTTCGTTCGTGCGGCCAGTGCGGTGGCACACGCTGTTCCCGACCCTAGGGACGGGTGATTTCTCAGGCGTGACCCATTTGTTTCGCACAAGTTAACCGGACACCTTCCGATCCACCCCACCTGTCCGTATCGCGAAACGCGGGCAGTACCGTGGACGCGTGGACAAGAGGGAAGCAATCGGATCGTGGCTCTCCGGCCCCCGCGCGGCCGCCGAGGAAGCCGGTGTGGACTTCGGATACCGGGGTCAGCAGCTGGGGCTGCCCGAGGAGGGGCCGGGCTCCATCGCCCGCCCGGGACGACGCCTCGGGGCGCTGGTCGTGGACTGGGGGATGAGCATGCTGATTGCATCCCAGTTGATCACGCACGGCTACGACCAGGCGACGGGCAACTGGGCCCTCCTGGTCTTCTTCGTGATGAGCGTCCTCACGGTCGGCACCCTCGGCTTCTCCCCGGGCAAGCGCCTCTTCCGCCTCCGGGTCGTCGACCTCGCCACCGGCCAGGTCAAGCCGCTGCGCGCCCTGCTGCGCACGCTGCTGCTCTGCCTCGCCGTCCCGGCCCTGATCTGGGACCGCGACGGCCGTGGCCTGCACGACCGGCTGGCCCGCACGGTCGAGGTACGGATCTGAGACGCGTACGACCTACGACGAGAGGGGCGCCCGGAGTGATCTCCGGGCGCCCCTCTCGTCGTGGAAGCTGACTCAGCGAGCCTTGGGGCCGCCCTTCGGCAGCTTCATGCCCTTCGGCATGGGGCCCTTCGGCAGCGGCATGTTGCTCATCAGGTCGCCCATCGCCCGCAGCCGGTCGTTGGTCGCGGTCACCTGGGGGCCGGTCAGCACGCGCGGCAGCTTCAGCATCGAGGTCCGCAGCTTCTTCAGCGGGATCTGGCCCTCGCCCGTGCCCACGATCAGGTCGTGCACCGGGACGTCCGCGACGATGCGGTTCATCTTCTTCTTCTCGGCGGCCAGCAGGGTCTTCACCCGGTTCGGGTTGCCCTCGGCGACCAGGACGATGCCGGCCTTGCCGACGGCCCGGTGCACCACGTCCTGGCTGCGGTTCATCGCCACCGCGGGGGTCGTCGTCCAGCCCCGGCCGATGTTGTCGAGCACGGCCGCGGCGGCGCCCGGCTGTCCCTCCATCTGCCCGAAGGCGGCCCGCTCCGCACGGCGCCCGAACACGATCGCCGTTCCGAGGAAGGCGAGCAGGAGGCCCAGGATGCCGAGGTAGACCGGGTGACCGATCAGGAAACCGAACGCGAGAAAGACACCGAGGATGAGGAGGAAGACACCCGCGAGCACCAGGCCGATCGTCTTGTCGGCCCTGCGGGTCATCTTGTACGTCAGGGCGATCTGCTTCAGACGCCCGGGGTTTGCGGCATCCGCCGCGCTGTCACTTCTCGCCATGCCACGAAGTCTACGTGGCGTCCGGAGCGGGGACGACGGCGGAGGCGCTCAGAGGCGGGCGCCGATCGCCTTCTCCAGAACCTGCTGGGCCTCGACCCGGTCCTTGGCGCGCCGGCGGTCCTCCAGGACGGACGTCCAGGCGTTGCGGCGGGCGGTGCGCTGGCCGCTGCTCATGAGCAGCGACTCGACGGCACGCAGTGCATCGGTGAACGACGGGATGGCGGTGGCGCGAACGGGCGCGGCCTGCATGATGGAGGTCCCCCCTCAGGGATAACGGCTCTGGTGAGTGGTGCACTGGCTGTACAACCAGGGTCACTGAATGGTGTTACCAGGGCGTGACCGACCGGTCAAACACCAATGAAGCCTTGATATGCGGCCCGAAAACACCGACGCGGCCCTGACGGTGCCCCCAGCTGCGGGGACGCCCAGGGCCGCGCCAATTGGCCACTACCGGGCGGTAGTTGCTTGTGCTCGGATTCACACGCGCCGAATGGCACGCAGTGCCATCCAGTCGTTCTCCGGCGCGTCTCAGACCGCCTGCGAGGCGACATACGCCCCACGCTTCTCGACGGCCATCTGGTAGAGCCGCCCGGCACGGTACGAGGACCGCACCAGCGGGCCGGACATCACGCCGGAGAAGCCGATCTGGTCGGCCTCCTCCTTCAGCTCCACGAACTCGTGCGGCTTGACCCAGCGCTCCACGGGGTGGTGCCGGACGGAGGGCCGCAGGTACTGGGTGATCGTGACGAGCTCGCAGCCCGCGTCGTGCAGCTGCTGGAGCGCCTCGCTGACCTCCTCACGGGTCTCGCCCATGCCGAGGATCAGGTTGGACTTGGTCACCAGGCCGAAGTCACGGGCCTCGGTGATGACCTTCAGGGAGCGCTCGTAGCGGAAGCCGGGGCGGATGCGCTTGAAGATCCGGGGCACCGTCTCGACGTTGTGCGCGAAGACCTCGGGCCGGGACTCGAAGACCTGCTGGAGCAGCTCCGGTACGGCGTTGAAGTCGGGGGCGAGCAGCTCCACCTTGGTGTGGCCGCCCTCGCGCTCCGCGGTCTGCTGGTGGATCTGGCGCACGGTCTCGGCGTACAGCCAGGCCCCGCCGTCCTCCAGGTCGTCGCGGGCGACGCCGGTGATGGTGGCGTAGTTGAGGTCCATGGTGACCACGGACTCACCCACGCGGCGCGGCTCGTCGCGGTCCAGCGCCTCGGGCTTGCCGGTGTCGATCTGGCAGAAGTCGCAGCGCCGGGTGCACTGGTCGCCGCCGATGAGGAAGGTCGCCTCGCGGTCCTCCCAGCACTCGTAGATGTTGGGACAGCCGGCTTCCTGGCAGACCGTGTGCAGTCCCTCGCTCTTCACGAGCTTCTGCATCGCGGTGTACTCGGGACCCATTTTCGCCCGTGTCTTGATCCACTCGGGCTTGCGCTCGATGGGGGTCTGGGCGTTCCGGACCTCCAGGCGCAGCATCTTGCGTCCGTCGGGTGTGACTGCGGACACATCGGCTCCCTGTAGCTTCGATTCTTCGGCGTACACCAGGGTACGCCCGTGTTTACCAAGCCCTGCTGTCAGGCCAACCAGGGCGCTTCAGGACTGATTCCCGGCCTCAGGCCGTCGCCTTCTCGATCTCCCGAGGCTTCGGATCGGCGTTCTCCAGTACGTCCTTCAGATGCCGTTCCACCACCGGCAGCACTTCGTCGATCGTGATGTCCCTGCCGAGTTCACCCGCCAGCGAAGCCACCCCCGCATCCCGGATCCCGCACGGGATGATCCGGTCGAACCACCGGTTGTCAGGGTTCACGTTCAACGCGAAGCCGTGCATGGTGACGCCCTTGGCGACCCGGATGCCGATCGCCGCGATCTTCCGGTCCTCGCGCCGCTGCCCCGCGTTGGACGGGGCGTACTCGGGCCCGTTCATACGCGGGTCGAACTCCTCGTCGGTCAGACGAGGGTCGAAGTCCAGCGACAGGCCACCGAGGGAAGGGCGCTGCTCGACCGGATCGCCGAGCACCCACACCCCGCTGCGGCCCTCGACCCGGCTGGTCTCCACGCCGAACTCCGCGCACGCGCGGATCAGCGCCTCCTCAAGGCGTCGTACATGCGCCACGACGTCCACCGGACGCGGCAGCTTCTGGATCGGGTAGCCCACCAGCTGCCCAGGGCCGTGCCAGGTGATCTTGCCGCCGCGGTCCACGTCGACGACCGGGGTGCCGTCGAGCGGCCGCTCGCTGTCGGCGGTGCGCCGGCCGGCCGTGTACACGGGCGGGTGTTCGAGCAGCAGCACGGTGTCGGGGACCTCGTCGGTGAACCGCGCCGCGTGCACCCGGCGCTGCTCGTCCCACGCCTCCTGGTACTCGACGGACTCCGCACCGAATCCCATCCGGACGAACCGCAGCTCGCTCACGGCAAGCGCCTCCCTGGAGAGTCGTAAGGCACGAACTGTGCCTACGCCACTGTACGACTCGCCGTCACGCGTCAGCCGTGCGGTCAATCCTCACACGATCGGATGAACGAACGGCGAAGTGTGCGATCGTCTGCTCACTCTCCGCTACATTCACGCCGTCCTATAGAGGCCATAAGGGCTGCTCACAGGCAATCCGGGCAGGAGACACCACCGCAGATGACGGAACGACCCGCGCAGCGCACTCCCAACCGCCAGCTCGCCGCGCTCATCGCAGAAGCGGGGTTCTCCAACGCGGGACTCGCCCGTCGAGTGGACCAACTCGGACTCGAACACGGGCTTGATCTGAGATACGACAAGACATCCGTCACCCGGTGGCTGCGCGGCCAGCAGCCCCGCGGCACCACTCCGGCCCTCATCGCCGAGGTCTTCACCCGCCGTCTCGGCCGGCGCCTGAGCGCCCAGGATCTCGGGCTCGACGCCTGCGCGCCCGTCTACGCGGGCCTGGAGTTCGCGGCCAGCCCCGAGGAGGCCGTCGACATCGTCGGCGGGCTGTGGCGCAAGGACTCCGGAAGCCACGCCGAACTGCGGAAGATCGCCTTCACCCCGGCCGGCCTCGTCGTCCCCAGCCGCGACTGGCTCATCGGCCGGGCCGACGACAAGGTCGCCCGTGGCGAGCCCCCGCTGCGCGTCCCCGCCCAGGGCCGCCCGGTGGTGCCCCGGCAGCGCGGTGCCGAGCGCGGGCCCGGCCAGAAGGTCACCGGCGGCGACATCGCAGCGCTCCGCTCGGTCGGTGAACTGTTCCGCTCCCTCGACGACATGTACGGCGGCGGGCACGCCCGCCAGGCCCTCGTGCGCTATCTGGAGCACGAGTGCGAGCCGATGCTGCGCGGTACCTACGGCGAGCAGGTCGGCCGCCGGCTGTTCGCCGCCGCGGCCGACCTGACCCGGCTCGCGGGCTGGACGTCATACGACATCGCGGCGCACGGGCTCGCGCAGCGGTACTTCGTGCAGTCGCTGCGGCTCGCGCAGGCGGCGGCGGACCGGGCCTACGGGTCCTTCGTGCTGATCACGATGAGCCGGCAGGCGGTCTATCTCGGGCACGGGCGCGAGGCGGTGCAGCTGGCGCGGGTCGCCCAGCAGGGGCTCGGGACCAATGCCCCGCCGGTCGTGCAGGCGTTGCTGCACTCCGTCGAGGCGCGCGGGCACGGGGTGCTCGGCGAGGTGCGCAACTGCACGGGGGCGCTGGTCCGCGCCGAGCGCGCCCTGGAGGCGGCCCGGCCCGGTGACGAGGTCCCGTACTGGGCCCGCTTCTTCGACGAGGCGCAGCTCGCCGACGAGTTCGGGCACGCGCACCGGGACCTTCAGCAGTTCCGCGCGGCGGCGCAGCATGCCGAGCGGTCGTTGCAGCTGCGGGCGCCGGCGTACGCCCGCAGTCGGCTCTTCTGCCGGGTGGTGCTCGCCTCCGCCCGACTGGGCCTCGGTGAACTCGATCAGGCCTGCTCGCTGGGTGCGGAGGCCGCGGGTGCCGCTGCTGAGATGCGGTCGGTGCGGGCGATCGAGTACGTGAGGGACTTCGAGCGGAGGTTGGAGCCGTACAAGGACGCGGCGCCGGTGCGGGGGTATCGGGACAAGGTGGCGGCGTTGGGGTAGTCGGGTGCGGGTGCGTCGTGGCTGGTCGCGCAGTTCCCCGCGCCCCTGGGTACCTCTAGGCGGCCCGCGTCGCGGGAAGCGGGTCCGCCCGATGCATCGAACCCCTCGCGCCCAGGTCCGACAGCAGTGCCGTCGTCGCCCTGTGCGCCGAGTGCAGCGCCCCCTGGACCGTGCTCGTGTCCCGGTGGTCGCCGCATACGTACAGGCCCGCCAGGAGGCGTACCGGGCGGCGTAGGTCATGGGGGGCCCGCATGGTGGGGACCGCTTCCGCGGTGTGGTGGACGGCGAGGGTCTCCCAGCGGGACGTCGACGTGCCGTAGAGGCGGGCGAGGTGCATGCGGACGGCGGTCTCGACGTCCGGCGGGGGCGGGCCGAGGACCGTCGAGGAGATCAGGGCGCGGCCCGCGGGGGCGCGGCTCGGGTCCACGCGGCTCACCACCGCCGTGTGGGCCACGGGGCCGCCGCGGTCCGCGTCGAGCAGCAGCGCGGTCCCGGTCTCCGGCGGTTCGTCCGTGGTGTGGTGAACCACCGTCACCGGGTGGAAGTCGGGTACGCGCAGGCCCGGCAGCAGCTCGGCCGCGGCGCGGGCGTCGGTCGCCAGGAGGACCGCACGACAGCGGAACTCGCCGTGCTCGGCGGTGGTCACCGTGTTCGTCGAGACCGAGGTGACCCGGACCCCGGTGTGCACCGTCCCCGGCGGCAGGGAGCGGGCCAGCAACTCCGGCAGGACCTCGGCCCCGCCCTCCGGCACACTCAGCAGGCCGCCCGCGAAGGCCCGCAGCGCGAGGTCCGCGCAGCGGCTGGACGTCGTCAGCTCCGGGTCGCACAGCAGGGCGGCGAGCAGCGGACGCAGGAACCCGTCGATCGTGCGGGCGGGCAGACCGCGGGCCGCGAGGGCCTGGGCGGCGGGGAGTTCGGGGCGGGCGAGGAGGCGCTCCACAGGGGCGCCCGCGATCCGGGCGAGCGCGGCGCCGAGGCGGGCCTGGTCGACGGCGGTGCCCAGCGGGGCGGTGCCGCTTCGGGGGGCCGCGGTCGGGCGGGGCGCCGGGCGGGGCGTCGGACGGGGCGCGGGACGGGGGGCGCTCGCCAGGGCGCGTACGGCGTGGAGTGCGCCCCTCGCGCTCCTAGTGCTCCTAGTGCTCCTCGTGCTCCGGGCACTCCTCACGCTCCGCGTCACGCTCCACGCGGCGTTCCCCGAGTTCGCCGGGGTGGCGCCCGCGCGATGGTGGCGGCCGTCGCTGTGCAACAGGACACCGGGCGCGAAGGGGCGCAGCACC
Source organism: Streptomyces sp. NPDC051913 (assembly GCF_044593635.1). Classification (NCBI taxonomy): domain Bacteria; kingdom Bacillati; phylum Actinomycetota; class Actinomycetes; order Kitasatosporales; family Streptomycetaceae; genus Streptomyces; species Streptomyces sp. NPDC051913. Next base: position 103,601 of record NZ_JBIUCI010000021.1, read on the forward strand.
AACCCGTCGAGCCCTGGTGTCAGGCGCAGTTCGGGATACGCCGTGGACAGCAGCTGCCCGATGCGGTCGAGCCGGAAGCCGTCGACCTTCTCCGTCGACATACGGCCCCCCACACCGTGGGCGGCCTCCAGGACTGCGGTCGTCACTCCTGCGCTGGTCAGTCGATGTGCCGCGGAGAGCCCGGCGACCCCGGCTCCCACGATCACGACGTCCGCCTGGTACGCGGGCTCAAGCACGTGCCCCTCCTCGAGGTTGCGCGGCCGGTGGAGACGTCATGCCCCCAACCGCCTCCGGGGATACCCGAGTTCGGCTTGAGGTTAAGGCCGTGATCGGTCAGGGACAGTCGCGCATGAACAGGGCACGGTCGCACAGCGGTCGCATACGGTCACACGGCGGCTTTCAGCGCCCCCTCGATCTCCGGGAACGCGAAGGTGAACCCCGACTCCAACAGCCGCTTGGGCACCACCCGTTGACTGCCGAGGACGTCCCCCGCCATCTCCCCGAGCACCGTCCGCAGCACCGGCGCCGGCACCGCGAAGAGCGTCGGCCGGTGCAGCACGCGCCCCATCGCCTCGGTGATCTCCCGATTGGTGAGCGGGGTCGGCGCGGTGAGGTTGAACGGCCCGGACAGGCCGTCGGTGTCGATGAGATGCCGGATGGCGGCCACCTCGTCGTGGAGCGCGATGAACGACCAGTACTGCCGTCCGTCACCCAACCGCCCCCCGAGCCCGGCCCTGAACAACGGGAACAACCGTCCCCACGCCCCGCCCCCGCGCGCCACCACCAGCCCGGTCCGGGTGAACACGGTCCGCACGCCCGCCTCCTGGGCCGGAGCCGCCGCGCCCTCCCACTCCACGCACAGCTCGGGCAGGAAGCCGTCCCCGGCGGGCGCGCTCTCGTCCACGACCCGGTCGCCGGTCTCGCCGTAATAGCCCATCGCACTGCCACTGACGAAGACCCGCGGCGGCTCCTCCATCGCGGCGATCGCCTGGGCCAGCGTCGCCGTGCCCAGCACCCGGCTGCGCCGGATACGGGCCTTGTACTCCTCCGTCCACCGCCGGTCGCCGATCCCGGCACCCGCGAGGTTGACCACGACCTCGCAGCCGGCGAGCCCGGCCGCGTCCACTCGCCCGGCCTCGGGGTCCCAGCGGACCTCGTCCGCTCCTTGTGGCGCCCGCCGGACGAGCCGCACCACCTCATGACCGTCCGCCGTCAGGGACCGCACCAGAGCACTGCCGATGAGACCGGACGCACCGGCCACCGCGATTCGGGAAGGCTGCATGCCGCCCATTCTGCGCCCCGGGCACCCGAAAACCCGTCGCCGCGGGGCGGCCCCGCCGCCGTAGGGTGGCGGTCATGTCCGAGCCGTACATACGCTGCGCCCTGCCCGACGACGACGAGGAGCTGGGCCTTCTCGACCGCGCGACCTGGTCGCCGCTGCACGCGGTGATGCCCCGGCCGCAGCCGCCCTACGGGCCGTTCTTCGACGAACGCCACAGCCCCGACGACCATCTGGTCGCCGAACTCGACCGCCGCATCGTCGGCTACGTCCGGCTCGCCTTTCCCACGTCGCTCGCCTGCAACACCCACGTCCGCCAGATCCAGGGCCTCGCCGTGGCCGAGGAGGCCCGCGGCCGTGGCGTCGGCCGGGCGCTCGTCCGCGCGGCCGTGGAGGAGGCGCGTCGGCGCGGCGCCCGTCGGCTCACCCTGCGGGTCCTGGGCCACAACACCCCGGCCCGCAGGCTCTACGAGTCGGAGGGCTTCGTCGTCGAAGGGGTGCTGCCGGAGGAGTTCCTGCTCGACGGCGAGTACGTCGACGACGTGTTCATGGGGCGAGGTCTCTGACCTGGTCGGCCTCGGCGGCCGCGCGACGCCTGCGCACGACGCGGAAGAGCACGGCCCCCGCCACCAGCAGGGAGATCAGGAAGAAGACGGGCAGTGTCATGGGCCCAGGGGTACGCCGGTGCCGGCGCCCGGCCAGGGCATTGGGCCGTACGAGGGCCGGGTCAGTCCGCCAACAGGCGCATACCGCCCCTGAGTTCCCGCACACAGCGCACGGCCAGCTCTGCCGGGGAGCCCGGCCCGGTCACGTCGGCGTCCGTCGCGGCCCACGCCTCCAGTGCCACCCGGATCGCGCCCGTGACCGCGGCGGCCGTCAGCCGTACCCCCAGCGGATCGGCGTCCGGCCCGGCCAGCCTGGCCAGCACCGGGACCAGCTTCTCCTCGGACTCCTGGTTCACCCGGTACCAGACGGCGCGCAGCGCAGGGTCGGCCACGGCCGCCCGCAGCAGCGCCCGGGTCTGCCGCAGCCCCTCCGCCGTGTGCGCGTCCGACGCCGACAGCGACTCCTCGACCGCCCGCTCCAGGGCGTCCGCCAGTCCCGCCCCCGGGTCCGACTCAGCCAGCAGCGCGCGCCGGCGGTCCGCGCCATGGGCGAGCAGCGGTGCCACGGCGTCCTGTTTGCTGCGGAAGTACCGGTAGAAGGTGCGCAGCGCGACCCCGGCCCGCTCGGCGATGTCCTCCGCGGTCGTCCGGTCCGGCCCACGCTCCGTGAACAGCCCGGCGGCGGCCCGCGCGATGTCCAGCTGGGTCGCCGCCTTACGGCGCTCGGTCAGCGACAGAGGCTTGGTGCTCACCGGGGGAGCGTACGCCGTTTCCTGGTGAACGACAGGTTCCGCAGCAGTGGCAAAGTGTGCCACCCGGGCGTACGCGCGCACGCGTTCGGCAGGCTGAGGCGCGTCACGAGGTGATCAGCTCACCCGTGTCCACCGGCGCCGTCGCCTTCGCCGCCCGCTCGGCGTCCGCGGCCACCTCGTCGGCGGTCAGGACGTACCCCGTCTCGTCGTCGGACGTCGACCGGGCGAAGACCACGCCGTACACCCTGCCGTCCGTGGTCAGCAGCGGTCCGCCGGAGTTGCCGGGCCGGACCGTGGAGCGGATCGAGTAGATCTCGCGCGTGACCCGCTCGTCGCCGTAGATGTTCTGCCCGTTCGCGTGGACCCGGTTGGCCACGGTGGCCGCCTGGAGGTTGAGGTCGCCGTCCTGCGGATAGCCGGCGACGACGGCGGAGTCGCCGCGCGAGGCGCGGTCGTCGAACTTCAGCACCGGGGCCTGAAGGCCCGGCACGTACAGGACGGCCACGTCCTTGTCCGGATCGAAGAGCACGACCTGTGCCTCGTACGACCTCCCGACCCCGCCGACGCGGACGCTCGGCCGGTCGATGCCGGCCACCACGTGCGCGTTCGTCATCACGTGCTCCCGCGCGTACACGAAGCCGCTGCCCTCGCGGCCCTGGGTGCCGGAGGCGCCCTCGATCTTCACCGTGCTCACCTTGGCGGCGGTCGTGGCGGCCCTGGTCACGCTGTCGCCGGTGGGCTTGGCGACCTGGGCCGTCGACTCGTTCTCGAACGGGTTGAAGACCTGCGGGAAACCCGCCTCGGTCAGCGCCGACGTGGCCCGGGAGAACCAGGTCGGCGTGGTGTCCGGCATCGCGTCCTGGACCGCGCCCAGCACCCGGGAGTCCCGGATCGACGAGGTGAGCAGCGCCGACGAGGACGCGCCGAGCACGCTCGCCGCCACCCACGCCACGATCAGCACGGCCACCGAGTTGGCCGCGGCCCCGCCGATCCCGTCGGCGACCCGCAGCGGCCCCTTGTCCAGCTCCCGGCGCAGCCGCAGCGCCAGCCGCCCCGCCAGTTCATGCCCCACCACGGCCGGGACCAGCACGGTCAGCACCGCGGTCACCGTCGCCGACGTACTGCCCGGTGTCACCAGGTCCATCATCCAGGGCAGCACCCACACCCCGATGACCGCGCCGCCCACGAACCCGGCGAAGGAGACACAGCCGGCCATGAGGCCGCGCCGGTAGCCGGATACCGCATAGGCCAGAACGACCAGCACCAGCACGATGTCGAGCAGGTCCACGGAGCCGCCTTTCTCTCGGACCCCTTATTACGGGCGGGACGGTCCCAGTGATCAGCACGCACCCGCGCGTGCCGTCCGGAACCGGCCACGCGCACGTGCGCACGACGAGCGTGCATCCGGAGAAACGCCCCGGACCAGGACGATGGTTCCACCGGGTGGCACACCACACATCGCGGGCGCGGACGATCCGGCCGAGAGTAGGACCATGCGTGTCCGACGAACCAGGGGGATGCGGAAACGACGCCCGGTCCGAATACCCGGCCGGGCCATGCTGCTGCTGGCCTGTGTGCCGGGCCTCGCGGCCGTGGTCGCCCTGATCCTGTGCGCGACCGGCGTCGAACGCCGGGCCGAGGCCCGCCCGGCCCATCCGCTCGCGGCCCGCCCGGCCACCCTCCATCAGGCGCCGAGGCCGCACATAGTGCCGCGCTCGGTCTGGGCGACGGGAACGGGCGAGGCGAACTCCGCCGCCCGCACCCCACCCCCCGCGCGCTACGACGACAAGGTCGTCGCCGTCTTCATCCACCACACCGACTCGCCCAACGGCTACGACTGCGCCGACGCGCCCCGCATCATCCGCTACCTCGCGGCCGGCCAGACCGGCGTCCGCGACTGGGACGACATCGGCTACAACTTCCTGGTCGACCGCTGCGGCACGATCTACGAGGGCCGCGCGGGCGGTGTCGACCGCCCGGTCACCGGCGCCCACACCCAGGGGTTCAACCACCGCACCTCCGGCATAGCGGCCCTCGGCACCTTCACGGCCGGCGTCCAGGTCCCGCCGGCGATGACCCACGCGATAGCGGCCCTCGCGGCCTGGAAACTGGGCCTCGCGGCCGTCGACCCGCGGAGCACGGTGAAACTCCTGTCGAGCAACAGCTACAGCCGCTATGCCGCCGGCACCACCGCCACCCTCCCGGCCGTCGCGGGCCACGACGAGGGCTATATGACCAGCTGCCCGGGCGCCGCCCTCACGGCCGAACTCCCCGCCATCAGGAACGAGGCGGCCCGCCTCCAGGGCCGGATGCCGCCGCGCTCACCGACGCCCGAGGTAGACCCGCACCGCACGCTGTAGCACGGCCCCCTGGCTGCCCACGGGCCGCTCCCACTCCCCGAGGTACTCCACGACCCGCCCACCGGCCCCGGTCTTGAAGAGCAGCCGTCCCAGCAACTTGCCCTCCGTCAGCACCGGCGTCACGGACCGCAGGTCGTACGTCTCGGCACCCGCCGCCCGCGCGTCGCCCAGCATCCGCCACAACAACGCGCTGCTGGGCCGGAACTGACGCCCCTGACGCCCGGAGGCGGCGTACGAGTGCCACCCCCTCGACCCCACGTTGATCATCAGCGCGGCGGACAGCACCACCCCGTCGTACTCGGCGAGATACAGCCGCACCTGGTCGTCGTCCAGGGCGTTGAGCGCCTTCCACAGCCGCCGGAAATAGTCGGGCGGCCGGGCCTTGAAGCCGTCGTGGGCCGCGGTGGAGGCGTACAGGCGATGGAAGTCGGGCAGATCGGCGGCACCACCCCAGCCGACCCGGACCCCGGCGTCCTCCGCGATCCGCAGGGCCTGCTCCCAGTGCGGGGAGAGCCCCTCGCGCAACGCGTCCACCGACCGCCCGGCGAGCGGCACCCGACACCCGTACCGGGGCTGTCCCAGCCCGAAGCCGTTCCCCTCCTCGGCGCACCGCCGCCACCCGAGCCGCGCCAAGCGCTCCCCGGCGTCCAGCGCGAACCCGTCCACCCCGTCCGCGGGCACCTCCCGCAGATGCCGTACGCCGGGGTCGGCGACGCCCGCCGCGACGGTGGCCGGTTCCCAGTGCCGTACGACCAGCGGTGGCCCGATCCGCAGGGAGAACGCCCCGCGCTCCTCGACATGCGCGACGAGCGGATCGAGCCAGGGTTCGAGGCGCCCGCGCCAGTCGACGGAGGGCCCGTCGGGAACGTAGGCGAGAAAGCGCCGGGTCCCGGGCAACGGCCGGTACAGCACCAGGGCGGCGGCGACCAGCGCATCGTCCCCGTCGAACCACCCCACGCTCTCGGCCTGCCAGTCGGGCTTCACATCGCCCCACTCGGGGATCTGGAGATGACTGACGTCGGGATGCCGCCGCAGGTGGGCGAGATGCTCCTCGCGCGATATCTCCCGCACGTACGGGCTGGTCATGGGCAGGGTGCTCCTGTTCGGGGGCGGCCACGGTACGCCGAGGAGCGCGCCACCGGTCAAGAGCCCACAAGTGAACCTTCCATGTCGATGACCAGGTCCGTCCGCCACCCTGTTCACAGGGTCCTCGTAGGCGACTCAAGGATCACCCCGAACCAACCCCCCTACCGTCAACGCATACGCACTGACTGGAGGTGGGGAACATGAACAGCAGTCACACCGGCACCAAGACGTCCCGCGGCCCCTGGGCGGCGCTCTGCGCGGCCGCGGCCGTCGTCCTCGGTCCGGCCGCCGTCACGGCCTCCGCGCTCGACCAGGCCAACGCGGCCCCGATGCACCACGTGGTGCTGAAGGCGGATCAGACACAGGCGTACATCCCGACGGACCCGAGCCGCCGCAGGGCCGCGGCGTGACGGGCGTCAGCCCCTGAACCGCTCCCACAGCTTCGGATACCGCTCCGCCAGCACCTGGTCGCTCTCGAAGTCGACCGGGGTGCCCTCCGGCTCCGACGGCGCCGGGGGGATGCCGAGGTCGGGGGCGACGGCGCCGGTGAGTTGCTCGTAGGCCTCGTCCGCGGCGTAGCCCAACTCCTCCCCGTCGCCGTCGATCTCCTCGTCGAAGTCACCGAGGAGGTCGGCCAGGGAGTCGGGCGCGTGCACGGCACCCTCGTACACCTCACGGCCCTGGCCGATCAGCCAGCAGCGGAAGAAGTCGAAGGCGTCGTCGCTGGCGCCGTCCAACAGGAGCCACGCGGCGCCCCAGAGGTCCCAGGTGTACGCCCGGTTGTAGCGGGCCTCGAAGTGACGGGCGAAGTCGAGGACCATCTCCGGGTCCAGCTGGAGGAGTCTGTCGACGAGCAGGTCGGCCTGCTCCTCGGGGTCGCCCTCGGCGGCCTCGCGGGTGGCGTCCACCAGCTCCCAGAACTCCGTCTCGTCCATCACGGGTCCAGCATCGGCCCTGCGCGGGTGGGGCGCACGTGGAGTGCGGCGGATTGTTATGTCCCGTACAGGCGGCCCAGGCGGAGCGCGTCCTCGGCGAAGCGCGCCCGGAGGCTCTTCGGGGCCAGCACCTCCACCTCCGCCGCCAGCCCCAGCAGCTGGGTGTGCGCGACCTCCTCGGACTCCACGGGGAGGGTCAGGGCCACCCACCCGTCCCCGTCCGGCGCCCCGGCGTCCGCCAGCGCCTCCCGGGCAGCCGCCCGATCGACGGCGTACGGCAGCCGGCGCACCCCTTCGGGAGACAGCCGTACGACCACCTCCGCCCGCAGGATGGCCCGCGCGAACTGCTCGGCCCGCTCCTCCCAGAACGCCGGCAGATCGAAGTCGTCGGTGCGCGAGAACCGTTCCTCGCCCGCCTCCACCGCCGTGAACCGGTCGATCCGGTACACCCGGAAGGAGCCGCCGGCCTCCGGGACGCGCGCGCAGAGATACCAGACCCCCGCCTTCAGCACGAGCCCGTACGGCTCCAGCTCCCGCTCGACCTCGGTCTCCGCCTCGCCCTTGCGATAGCGGGCGACGATCCGCCGGTCGTCCCACACCGCGTCCGCGACGGCGGGCAGCAGCTCGGGGGTCTTCGGCTCGTTCCACCAGGTGGGGGCGTCCAGATGGAACCGCTGGGCGGCCGAGCGCGACGCGTCCCGCAGGGAGGGCAGCAGCGCCGCCGACACCTTCAGACGCGCCGCCGAGGCCGCGTCCTCCAGGCCCATCTCGCGCAGCGCCCCCGGCAGCCCGGACAGGAACAGTGCCTCCGCCTCACCGCGATGCAGGCCCGTCAGCCGGGTCCGGTACCCGCCGATCAGCCGGTACCCGCCGGCCCGCCCCCGCTCCGCGTACACCGGAACGCCCGCCTCGGACAGCGCCTGTGCGTCCCGGGTGACGGTCCGCTCGGACACCTCCAGCTCCGCGGCGAGCTCGGCGGCGGTCATGGAGGGCCGGGACTGGAGGAGAAGGACCATCTTGATGAGGCGGGCAGCACGCATGAGGTCCATTAAAAAAGCAGGCCCGCCTCAGCGGACCTGCTTTTGGGGGTGCGGGGCTGTACTGGATCTGCGGCTACCGCCGCGTGGGCGCGACCAGCCCCCACTGACCCGCAGCCGACCTACAACCCGTAACGCTCGCGCGCTTCCTTGACCGACGTCGCCTTGACCTCACCGCGCCGCGCCAGCTGCGCCAGCGCCGCCACGACGATCGACTCCGCGTCCACGCCGAAGTGGCGACGGGCCGCGTCACGGGTGTCGGAGAGGCCGAAGCCGTCCGCGCCCAGCGACGACCAGTCCTGCTCGACCCACTGCGCGATCTGGTCCGGGACCTGACGCATGTAGTCGGAGACGGCCAGGACCGGGCCCTCGGCGCCGTGCAGCGCCTGCCGGACGTACGGGACGCGCTCCTCGCCGCGGAGCAGAGCGGCGTCCGCCTCCAGGGCGTCGCGGCGCAGCTCCGTCCAGGACGTCGCCGACCAGACGTCGGCCGCCACGCCCCACTCCTCGGCCAGCAGCCGCTGTGCCTTCAGCGTCCAGTGGATCGCCGTTCCGGAGCCGAGGAGCTGGATGCGCGGGGCGTTGGCGGCGGCCACCTCCACGCCCGCCGACTCCGCCGTGTTGAAGCGGTACAGGCCCTTGACGATGCCCTCGTCGATGCCGAGCCCGGCGGGCTTCGCCGGCTGCGGGAGCGGCTCGTTGTAGACCGTCAGGTAGTAGAAGACGTTCGGGTCCTCGCCCGGGGCCGCCTCGCCGTACATACGGCGCAGACCGTCCTTGACGATCGTCGCGACCTCGTACGCGAACGCCGGGTCGTACGTCAGCGAGGCCGGGTTCGTCGCCGCGATGACCGGCGAGTGGCCGTCCGCGTGCTGGAGGCCCTCGCCCGTCAGCGTCGTACGGCCCGCCGTCGCGCCCACCAGGAAGCCGCGGCCCAGCTGGTCGCCGAGCTGCCACATCTGGTCGGCCGTGCGCTGCCAGCCGAACATCGAGTAGAAGATGTAGAACGGGATCATCGCTTCGCCGTGCGTGGAGTACGCGGTCGACGCGGCGATGAAGTCGGCCATCGAACCGGCCTCGGTGATCCCCTCGTTGAGGATCTGGCCGTTCTTGGCCTCCTTGTAGTACATGAGCTGGTCCCGGTCGACCGGCTCGTACGTCTGGCCCTTGGGGGAGTAGATCCCGAGGGAGGGGAACAGCGACTCCATACCGAACGTACGTGCCTCGTCCGGCACGATCGGCACCCAGCGCTTGCCCGTCTCCTTGTCGCGGACCAGGTCCTTGATCAGGCGGACGAAGGCCATGGTGGTGGCCACGTTCTGGGAGCCGGAGCCCTTGTCGAAGGAGGCGAAGGCCTTCTCGGCGGGGGCGGGCAGCGGGGCCAGCGGGTGCACCCGGCGCGCGGGGGCGGGGCCGCCGAGGGCCGCACGGCGCTCCTGGAGGTAGCGCACCTCGGGAGAGTCGGCGCCCGGGTGGCCGTAAGGCACCACACCGTCGACGAACTGGCTGTCGGAGATGGGCAGTTCAAGAAGATCACGCATCGTCTTGAACTCGTCCACCGTCAGCTTCTTCATCTGGTGGTTGGCGTTCTTCGACGCGAAGCCCTCGCCGAGGGTGTTGCCCTTGACCGTCTGGGCCAGGATCACCGTCGGCGCGCCCTTGAACTCGACCGCGGCCTTGTAGGCGGCGTAGACCTTGCGCGCCTCGTGGCCACCGCGGGAGAAGTGGAAGCACTCGAGGATCTTGTCGTCGCTCAGCAGCTTCGCCATCTCGACGAGCGCGGGGTCGGCCCCGAAGAAGTCCTGGCGGATGTAGGCGGCGTCACGGGTCTGGTACGTCTGGACCTGCGCGTCCGGTACCTCGCGCAGCCGTCTCACCAGCGCGCCCGTGGTGTCGAGCTGGAACAGCTCGTCCCAGGCCGAGCCCCACAGCGTCTTGACGACGTTCCAGCCGGCGCCGCGGAACTGGGCCTCCAGCTCCTGCACGATCTTGAAGTTCGCGCGGACCGGGCCGTCGAGGCGCTGGAGGTTGCAGTTGATGACGAAGGTGAGGTTGTCGAGACCCTCACGGGAGGCGAGTGCGAGTGCCGCCGTCGACTCCGGCTCGTCCATCTCGCCGTCGCCGAGGAAGGCCCAGACGTGGGACTGCGAGACGTCCTTGATGCCGCGCGCCGTCAGATAGCGGTTGAAGCGGGCCTGGTAGATCGCCGACAGCGGGCCGAGGCCCATGGAGACGGTCGGGAACTCCCAGAGCCAGGGCAGGCGGCGGGGGTGCGGGTACGACGGGAGGCCGTTGCCGCCCGACTCACGGCGGAAGTTGTCGAGGTGGTCCTCGTTCAGCCGGCCGTCGAGGAAGGCGCGGGCGTAGATGCCGGGGGAGGCGTGGCCCTGGATGTAGAGCTGGTCACCCGACCCGTCCGCCTCCTTGCCCTTGAAGAAGTGGTTGAAGCCGGTCTCGTAGAGCCAGGCCGCGGAGGCGAAGGTGGCGATGTGGCCGCCGACTCCGTATTTGCTGCCGCGGGTCACCATGGCCGCCGCGTTCCAGCGGTTCCACGCGGTGATCCGGGTCTCCAGCTCCGGGTCGCCGGGCAGGCCCGGCTCCGCGGCGGTGGGGATGGTGTTGACGTAGTCGGTCTCGAGGAGCTTCGGCAGCGCGATGCCGTTCCCCTCCGCCCGCTCCAGCGTGCGGCGCATCAGGTACGCGGCACGATGCGGGCCCGCCGCCTTGGCGACCGCGTCCAGGGAGGCCTGCCATTCGGCGGTCTCCTCGGGGTCCCGGTCGGGGAGCTGGTCGAGCTCGCTCGGCTGGATGGCGTGGGGGTCGGTCATGTCGCCGCCTTCCTCAGTCGAAGGGGGTTCCCTCATCTGTAAGGGTTCGGGGTCGCCCTAGGTCTTTGGCAGGACAGGGCTGGGGCCTCGGTAGAGGCCCGTCGGCGACTGTAACTCCCTGATCGATGATCGATCAAAGGGTTGAGGGGCAAAACCTCTTGATTCCGAGAAAGTAGGCACGGGGTGCCTCCGGCGGTGGCACCGGGTGACCTTGGTGAGGGCTTGTTTTCGCAGGTGAGCGGGGGAGTGCTCGGGTGGGGGCGGTCTCGCCGTAGGGGTACGGGTGCGTGGCCGAGGGCGGGCGATGTGCGGCTGGTCGCGCAGTTCCCCGCGCCCCTGGGTATGCCGCCCTACTCCCCTTCGTGCCGGGGCGCACACCCCAGCACATGCGCCTTCACCAGCTCCGCGATACGGGGATCCCGGCGCCGGAACGCCTGCACCAGCTCCTCGTGCTCCTCCGCGTACGACTGCTGCACCGTGCCCAGCCACCGGATGGACAGGGCGGTGAAGACCTCGATGCCGAGCCCCTCCCAGGTGTGCAGCAGCACGGAGTTGCCGGCCGCGCGGACCATCTCCCGGTGGAAGCCGACCGTGTGCCGGACCTGCGCCGTGCCGTCCGCCTCCCGGTCGGCCTCGTACAGCGCCATGACATGCGGTTCCAGCGCCGAGCAGTCCCCCGCCAGCCGCTCCGCCGCCAGCTCCGCCGCGATCGCCTCCAGACCGGCCCGGACCGGGTAGCTCTCCTCCAGGTCGGCCGCGGTCAGGTTCCGCACCCGTACGCCCTTGTTCGGCGCCGACTCGATCAGCCGCAGCGACTCCAGCTCACGCAGCGCCTCCCGCACCGGCGTCTGGCTGACCTCCAGCTCCGTCGCGATCCGCCGCTCGACGATGCGCTCGCCCGGCTTCCAGCGCCCGCTCACGATCCCCTCCACGATGTGCTCGCGGATCTGTTCGCGCAGCGAGTGGACGACGGGCGCGGTCATGAGTGCTCCTTAAGGGCGTTTGACGTTTAGACAATAAGGCCGAGTGCCCGTTCCGGAGGGGCGCATGGGGGCGCTTTCATGCAGGTGAGACGAGACTTACACGCTCCCAGTCCGATGACTTCTGTCAAGACGCGGAACCCCGTGACCCCGGGAAGTGTCGCGTTCGGCAGGGGTTGCCGCATCGGTGCCCCTTCGTACGACGGGGGGACGGCATGAACATCGGGGGACACCGGGGGCGGGCCATCACGGCCGTGATCGGAGCGATCGCCGGGATCGCCGGGGTCGTCGGCATCACCGGCTGCGGGCACACGGCGACGAAGGCGACGGTGGACGTCACGCCCAGCACCGCCGAAGCGCTCACCGACATGGCGGGCGCCGGACAGGCGGGCAGCGGCGGCGGCGCCTGCGTCTTCGTCAAGCCCGACGGGGCGCAGAAGTTCGGCCACGTCGGCTGGGGCTTCCGGATCACCGGCACGAACCAGTGGGTCTACGGCGCCGTCGAGAACCCCACGAACAAGCTGTACACCCCGCCGGGCGGCGACATCGGCGCCTGGCACGCGCAGGGATCGTACGACCGCATGCTCAGCGACATGTCCCGGGACGCCCACTACCCGGGCAGGTCCACGCACCCGTACAGCCGTTACCGCTGCGTCGCCTCCTCGACCGGGGACGTGAACTCCGCCCGGGCCATGGTCCGAACCGTCGAGGGCCGCGGCTTCCTCGTCGGATTGGACCCGCGGACCGGCGAACTCACCTCACGTGACTGCCTCGACGCCACCTACGACGTGCTGCGCGCCTACCGCGCCCGGCATCTGACCTACTCGCCCCGGCTCAACGTCCCGAACGTGTGGGTCGAGACGCTGTGGGACTGGAGCGACCGCACGCTGACGCCCCGCTGAAAGACCGGTGCCCCGCCCGGAGAACGCTCCGGACGGGGCACCGACGTACTGCTGACAGCCCTACAGGCCGAGCTCGACCTCGAACTCGCCCGCCTCCAGGATCGCCTTGACCGCGGTCAGGTAACGGGCCGCGTCGGCGCCGTCCACCAGACGGTGGTCGTAGGAGAGGGTCAGGTAGGTCATGTCGCGGACGGCGATGACCGTGCCCTCCTCCGTCTCCAGGACGGCCGGGCGCTTGACCGTGGCGCCGATGCCGAGGATCGCGACCTGGCCCGGCGGCACGATGATCGTGTCGAAGAGCGCACCGCGCGAACCGGTGTTGGAGATGGTGAAGGTCGCGCCCGACAGCTCGTCCGGCGTGATCTTGTTGGCGCGGACCTTGCCGGCCAGCTCCGCCGTGGCCTTCGCGATGCCGGCGATGTTGAGGTCGCCCGCGTGCTTGATGACCGGGGTCATCAGGCCCTTCTCCGAGTCCACCGCGATACCGATGTTCTCGGTGTCGAAGTAGGTGATCGTGCCTTCGCCCTCGTTGATCTTGGCGTTGATGGGCGCGTGCGCCTTCAGCGCCTGGGCCGCGGCCTTGACGAAGAACGGCATCGGGGACAGCTTGACGCCCTCACGGGCGGCGAAGGAGTCCTTGGCCCGGGCACGGAGCTTCATCAGCCGCGTGACGTCGACCTCGACGACCGAGGACAGCTGCGCCTGCTCGTGCAGCGCCTTGACCATGTTGTCGCCGATGACCTTGCGGATGCGCGGCATCTTGACGGTCTGGCCACGCAGCGGCGAGGCCTCCAGGGCCGGGGCCTTCTTCGCGGTGGCGGCCGGGGCGGCGGCCGGAGCCGGGGCAGCGGCAGCGGCCTTCGCGGCCTCGGCGGCGGCGATGACGTCCTGCTTGCGGATACGACCGCCGACGCCGGTGCCCTTGACGGAGGCGAGTTCGACACCGTGCTCGGCGGCGAGCTTGCGCACCAGCGGGGTCACGTAGGCACCGTCGTCACCGGAGGTCGCGGCCGGAGCCGGGGCAGCGGGGGCGACGGGAGCCGGCGCGGCCGGAGCCGGGGCGGCGGCGACCGGGGCGGGCGCCGGAGCCGGAGCGGCGGGGGCCGGAGCCGGGGCCGGCGGTGCCACGGGGGCGGCCGGGGCGGGCGCGGGGGCCGGAGCGGCGGCGGCCGGAGCCGGAGCCGGCGCGGCAGGGGCCGGGGCAGCGGCCGGAGCCGCACCCGGGGCGCCGATGACGGCGAGCTTGGCGCCGACCTCGGCGGTCTCGTCCTCACCGACGGTGATCTCCAGCAGGACACCCGAGACCGGGGCCGGGATCTCGGTGTCGACCTTGTCGGTCGACACCTCCAGCAGCGGCTCGTCGGCGTCGACGGAGTCGCCGACGGCCTTCAGCCAGCGGGTGACGGTGCCCTCGGTGACGGACTCGCCGAGCGCGGGCAGGACGACGTCCGTGCCCTCGGCGCTGCCGCCGCCGGCGGCGGCCTCGGCGGTGGGAGCGGGCGCCGGGGCGGCCTGCTCGGTGGACGGGGCGGCAGCGGCCGGCTCGGGAGCCGCGGCGGGCGCGGGCTCGGGCTCGGCGGCCGGGGCCGGGGCGGCAGCGGGGGCGCCCGTGCCGTCGTCGATGATGGCCAGCTCGGCGCCGACCTCGACGGTCTCGTCCTCGGCGACCTTGATGGAGGACAGGACGCCGGAGACGGGGGAGGGGATCTCGGTGTCGACCTTGTCGGTCGACACCTCGAGCAGCGGCTCGTCGGCCTCTACTCGCTCACCCTCGGCCTTCAGCCAGCGGGTGACAGTGCCCTCGGTGACGCTCTCGCCGAGCGCCGGAAGGGTTACGGAAACCGCCATGGTTTCGGTTGCTCCTTACGAATTGCGGAAGTCTGTGTCGTCGCGGAGACGGAGTCGCTTCGCGGGGTTCGACCGAGGGTCAGTCGTGCGCGTGCAGCGGCTTGCCGGCCAGGGCCAGGTGGGCCTCGCCGAGCGCCTCGTTCTGCGTCGGGTGGGCGTGGATGAGCTGGGCGACCTCGGCCGGCAGCGCTTCCCAGTTGTAGATCAGCTGGGCCTCGCCGACCTGCTCGCCCATGCGGTCGCCGACCATGTGGACGCCGACCACGGCACCGTCCTTGACCTGGACGAGCTTGATCTCGCCCGCGGTCTGGAGGATCTTGCTCTTGCCGTTGCCCGCCAGGTTGTACTTCAGAGCGACGACCTTGTCCGCACCGTAGATCTCCTTGGCCTTGGCCTCGGTGATACCGACGGAGGCGACCTCCGGGTGGCAGTAGGTCACACGGGGGACACCGTCGTAGTCGATCGGGACGGCCTTGAGACCGGCCAGACGCTCCGCCACCAGGATGCCCTCGGCGAAGCCGACGTGCGCGAGCTGGAGCGTGGGGACGAGGTCACCGACGGCGGAGATGGTGGGGACGTTCGTCCGCATGTACTCGTCGACCAGGACATAGCCGCGGTCCATCGCGACGCCCTGCTCCTCGTACCCGAGACCGGCGGAGACCGGGCCGCGGCCGACCGCGACCAGCAGGACCTCGGCCTCGAACTCCTTGCCGTCGGCCAGGGTGACCTTGACGCCGTCGGCGGTGTACTCGGCCTTCGAGAAGAAGGTGCCCAGGTTGAACTTGATGCCGCGCTTGCGGAACGCGCGCTCAAGAAGCTTGGAGGAGTTCTCGTCCTCGACCGGGACGAGGTGCTTGAGGCCCTCGATGACGGTGACGTCCGCACCGAAGGACTTCCAGGCGGAGGCGAACTCCACGCCGATGACGCCGCCGCCGAGGATGATCGCGGACTTCGGTACGCGGTCCAGGACGAGGGCGTGGTCCGAGGAGATGATCCGGTTGCCGTCGATCTCCAGGCCGGGCAGCGACTTCGGCACGGAGCCGGTCGCGAGGAGCACGTGCCGCCCCTGGACCCGCCGGCCGTTGACATCGACGGAGGTCGGCGACGACAGCCGGCCCTCACCCTCGATGTACGTCACCTTCCGGGAGGCGACAAGGCCCTGGAGGCCCTTGTACAGCCCGGAGATGACACCGTCCTTGTACTTGTGGACACCGGCGATGTCGATGCCCTCGAAGGTGGCCTTCACGCCGAACTGCTCGCTCTCGCGGGCCTGGTCGGCGATCTCGCCCGCGTGAAGCAGGGCCTTCGTGGGGATGCATCCCCGGTGCAGGCAGGTGCCGCCGACCTTGTCCTTCTCGATCAGGGCGACGTCCAGGCCCAGCTGCGCCCCGCGCAGGGCCGCGGCGTACCCGCCACTACCACCGCCGAGGATCACTAGGTCGAAAACGGTGCTGGCGTCGTTCGCCACGTCACGTCCTCCATGCATGTGCGCCTACGCCGGTCTGCGGTGACCGGTCGGCGGCTGGTGTCCGGCCGCTCTTTCTTCGGCCCTGTGGTGGGGCCCTGTCCTGCCGAGCCCCATCTTCGCACTTGTCGGAAGGGAACGAGACGCCGGGCCGGGGTGTGAGACGCCACACGCTCACATGTGAAGAGGGCACAAAGTGAGATGCCTGGGGCTGACGCCCTCAGGGGCGCGGGGAACTGCGCGACCGGCCACAGCCGGCCCGCAGTCGCCCGCGAACCCCAGGCGCCGAGCTCTCAGGCGACGGTCACCCCAGGTCGCCCGCAGCAGTCAGCTCCGCCAGCCGCACCAACGTACGGACAGCCGTACCCGTACCCCCCTTGGGCGTGTACCCGAACGGCCCACCCTCATTGAACGCGGGGCCCGCGATGTCGAGGTGCGCCCAGGTGATGCCGTCGCCCACGAACTCCCGCAGGAAGAGCCCGGCGACCAGCCCGCCGCCCATCCGCTCACCCATGTTCGCGATGTCGGCGGTCGGCGAGTCCATCCCCTTGCGCAGGTGCTCGGGCAGCGGCATCGGCCACGCCGGCTCGCCGACCTCCTCGGCCGCCTCGTGCACCGCGGAGCGGAACGCGTCGTCGTTCGCCATGATCCCGAACGTCCGGCTGCCCAGCGCCAGCATCATCGCCCCGGTCAGCGTCGCCACGTCGACGATCGCGTCCGGCTTCTCCGCCGACGCCGCCCACAGCGCGTCGGCCAGCACCAGCCGGCCCTCCGCGTCGGTGTTGAGGACCTCGACGGTCTTGCCGCTGTACATGCGCAGCACGTCACCCGGGCGCACCGCGGACCCCGACGGCATGTTCTCGGCGAGCGCCAGCCACGCGGTGACGTTCACCTCCAGACCGAGCCGCGCGACGGCGACGATCGCGGCGAAGACCGCCGCCGCGCCGCTCATGTCGCACTTCATCGTCTCGTTGTGACCGGCCGGCTTGAGCGAGATGCCGCCCGAGTCGTAGGTGATGCCCTTGCCGACGAACGCCAGGTGCTTCTTCGCCTTGGAGGAGGTGTACGACAGCTTCACCAGCCGCGGCTTGGCCTCGGAGCCGCCGCCGACGCCCAGGATGCCGCCGTAGCCGCCCTTGACCAGCGCCTTGTCGTCGAGCACCTGCACCTTGATGCCGTGCTCCTTGCCCGCGGCCTGCGCGACGGCGGCGAAGGCCTCGGGGTAGAGGTCGTTCGGCGGGGTGTTGATCAGGTCTCGAGCGCGGTTCAGCTCCTCGGTGACCGCGAGGGCACGCTCGACGGCCGCCTTGTACGCCTTGTCGCGGGGCTTGCCGCCCAGCAGGGCGACCTCGGCGAGCGGCGCCTTGCCGTTCTTCGGGTCCTTGCCGTTCTCCTTGTACGCGTCGAAGGAGTACGCGCCGAGCAGCGCGCCCTCCGCGACCGCGCCGGCGTCGGCGGCGTCCGTCAGCGGCAGCGCGAACGCGGCCTTCTTGGCGCCGTGCAGCGTGCGGGCGGCCGCACCGGCGGCCCGGCGCAGCGCCTCGGCGTCGAAGGAGGAGTCCTTCTCGGGCTCCGCGCCGAGACCCACCGCCAGTACGAGCGGGGTCTTGAAGCCGGACGGCGCGGGCAGCTTCGTCACCTCGCCCTCGGCACCGGAGGCGCCGAGGGTCTCCAGGACGCCGGCCAGCTTGCCGTCGTAGGCCTTGTCCACGGATTCGGCGCCCGGGGCGACGACCGGGCCCTTCGCGCCCTTGGCGACACCGATCACGATCGCGTCGGCCCGCAGGCCGGGCGCCGCGGCGGTGCTGAGAGTGAGAGCAGTCACGGTGGTGAAATCTCGCTTCCGATGTGAAGTTCAGTCTGGTCGAGTCTGGGTGGGTCGACCGGGCCCGACAGCCGACCCTAGAACTGGCTGTGCGGGCGGCATCGTCCGGGGCCTTCACCCCGTCGATGAACACCCGGAACGAGCCTACGCGCGTGGCGCGCTTTCGCTCATTCCTACGGGCGTTCACCTGTGGGTGGCGTCGTGGCCACTTCTCAGCTCTCACTCCCCGTCACCTCGGTCACACTCACTGTGTTCCGGCGGGCGCTCTGCTCGCCGCTTTGCATGATTTCCACGGATCCTCCGCCGATTTCCCATCAAAGGGGCGCCAGGGGATCTTCTGGGGGGAAGGGACACCAATGGCGCACCGTGCGCACAGATGGAAGGTCGCGGCAGCCGTCTCCACGACTGCGGGGCTGATCGCGCTGGGACTGGGGGCTCCCGGCGCCGTCGCCGCGGCGACACCACGTATCGACCTGAAGGTGCTGGTCGTGGACAACGGCGACAGCCCGGTCCAGGCCATCACCGCCCAGCTCAGGAACACCGGCATCCCGTACACCGTCGTCGACCTGAACGCCGGCGACCGCCCGGTCATCACGGCCGCGTTCCTCGCCGACACGGTCAACGGCACGCCCCGGGCCCGGTACCAGGGCGTCGTGCTGCCCAACGAGGCCCCGTTCGGCGCTGGTTCGGCGGAGCAGACCGCGCTGGAGACGTACGAGAGGACGTACGGCATCCCGCAGGTCGACGCCTACACCTGGGCGCACCCGGAGGTGGGCCTGGACTACAGCGCGTACTCCGGCACGCTGGACGGCCGGACCGCCGACGTCACCACGGCAGGCAAGGCGGGCTGGTTCGGGTATCTCGACGGGGCCGTCGCCTTCGAGGACAACTCGGCTGCCACGCAGGAGAGTTACGGCTTCGTCGCGACGCCCCGCACCGGCTTCACCAGCTATGTCGACGTCCCCGTGCCGGGCGGCACCGGCCGTGGCAGCCTGATCGGCGAGTACGCGCACGACGGGCGCCGCGAACTCGTCGTGACCTTCGCCTACAACCAGTACCAGCAGCAGTTCCGGGTGCTCGCCCGCGGCATCGTGGAGTGGCTGACCCAGGGCGTGCACCTGGGGCAGATCCGCAACTCCTTCGAGGTCCACGTCGACGACGTCTTCGCACCGGACAGCCGCTGGGACACCGCACACCACTGCACCCCGGGCGACTTCACCTGCCCCGGCGGCGACGGCGAGGGGACCGTCCCGATCCGGATGACCGCCGCCGACGCCCAGTACGCGGCGCAGTGGCAGCAGGAGCACGGCTTCAAGCTCGACATGGTCTACAACGCCGGTTCCGGCGAGGAGTGGAAGACCGAGAACGGCGGCACCGACGCCCTCGCCGCCCAACTCCTCGCGGACAAGGCCAAGTACCGCTGGATCAACCACACCTACACGCACAAGTTCCTCGGCTGCATCCAGGACACCACCGCCGTGCCGTGGAGCTGCGCCAAGAACGCCGACGGCACGACCCGGTACCTCAGCCGCGCCGAGATCTCCGCGGAGATCGGCGACAACTACAACTGGGGTGTCGGCAAGGGCCTCCCGCTCAACCGCGCCGAACTCGTCACCGGCGAACACTCGGGTCTGCGCACCCTGCCCCAGCAGCCCGACGACAATCCCAACCTCGCCGGCGCCCTCGCCGCAGGCGGCGTCAAGTGGACCGCCTCCGACAACTCCCGCGAACCCGACCAGCGTGCGGTCGGCAGTGGCACCCTCACCGTGCCCCGCTACCCGATGAACGTGTACTACAACACGGGCACCGACGCGGAGATGGCCGACGAGTACAACTGGATCTACACCTCGGCGGCCGACGGCGGCAGCGGCCTGTGCGAGAACAACCCGACGTCCACCTGCCTGCCCGCGCCCCTCGACACGGCCACCGGCTACCGGTCGTACATCGTCCCGCAGGAGGCCCGCACCGCCCTCGGCCACGCGATCTCGGGCGACCCGCGCCCGCACTACGCCCACCAGTCCAACCTGGCCGAGGACCGCACGCTCTACCCGGTCCTGAACAAGGTGCTGGCCGACTACCAGGCCCTGTTCGCCGACAACACCCCGCTGGAGAACCTCGCCCAGGCCGCCATCGGCACCGAACTCCAGCGCCGCGCCGCCTGGCAGGCCGCCCTGGCCTCCGGCAGGGTCACGGCGTACCGCGTCGGCACCACGGTGACGATCACGGCCCCGAGCGGGACGCAGATCCCGGTGACGGCACCGGAGGGCACGAAGAAGCAACTGCTGCTGGGGACGGCGACGTTCGGCACCGCCTACGCGGGCAGGCGCTCGGCATGGACCACGCCTGAGCCACTGCAATCAGCAGTCACTTTGAAACTGCCGTAAGCAGCGACGCCCCAAAGGGGCGCGGGGAACTGCGCGACCGGCCACAACGAACCCGCAGCCGAGGTCCGGTCCGCAGTTCCCCCGATCCACATCCGCAGATCAGGGGGGAACCGCGCGGCGATGCGCACGGGCAGACACGTCACCATGCTCACCGAAGGCACCTACCCACACGTCCACGGCGGCGTCAGCACCTGGTGCGACCAGCTGGTCAAGGGCATGCCGGAGGTCGACTTCCACATCCTGTCGCTCACCGGCAGCGGCCGCGAACCCGTGACCTGGGAGCTGCCGCCGAACGTCTACCGCCACACCTCGGTCCCCACCTGGGGACCGCGCCCCGGCCGCAGGACCGCCCCGTACGGCAGGGCGAGGCGCCGCTTCCTCGACTCCTACGAGCGTTTCCTGCTCTCCTTCCTGGACCCGCGCGACCAGTACCACCACGATCACCACGACTTCGGCGAGGCCCTCCATGACCTGGCCCGACTCGCCCGCGCCGGAAGCCTGTCGGCGGCCTTGCGCACAGAGTCGGCGCTGCGGTCCCTGATGTGGATCTGGACGATGCCGCACCTGCCCATCGCCGCCGCCCACCCCACGGTCCACGACGCCCTCACCGCCACCGACCTCCTGGAACACGCCCTGCGCCCGCTGGGTGTCCGCATCCCCGAGGACTCGGTGGCGCACGCCGTGAGCAGCGGTCTGGCCACCCTGCCCGCCCTCGCCGCCCACCACCTGGACGGCGTGCCCTTCCTCCTCACCGAGCACGGCATCTACCTCCGCGAGCGCTACCTCGGCTACCGCGCGGACGCCCAACGGTGGCCGGTGAAGGCCTTCATGCTCGGCTTCTACCGTGAACTCAATTCACACGGATACCGGGCCGCCGACCTGATCACACCGTGCAACCAGTACAACCGCCGCTGGGAGGAGCGCGGCGGCGCCGACGCCGACAAGATCCGCACGGTCTACAACGGCGTCGACCCGGCCGCCTTCCCGCACGCGGGCCCCGAACCCGAGGCGCCGACCCTCACCTGGTGCGGCCGAGTGGACCCCATCAAGGACCTCGAAACCCTGATCCGCTCCTACGCCATGGTCCGCGCCGAACTCCCGGAAACCCGCCTGCGCCTGTTCGGCCCGGTCCCACCGGGCGGCGAGGAGTACAAGACCCGCCTGGAGAAACTCGCCGCCGAACTCGGTGTCACCGACGGCCTCACCTTCGAGGGCCGCATCAGCGAGGTCTGGCGCGCCTACGCGGCCGGCCACGTCGTGATGCTCTCCTCCATCTCCGAGGGCTTCCCGTTCTCCATCATCGAGGCCATGTCCTGCGGCCGTACGACGGTGTCGACGGACGTGGGCGGCGTACGCGAGGCCGTCGGTGACACGGGCCTGGTCGTCCCGCCGAGGGAGCCGGAGAAGATGGCGGCAGCGGCCCTGACCCTCCTGAAGGACGACGGAGGCCGCCTGAAGCTGGGCGAGTTGTCCCGCCGACGAGTGATCGACCGCTTCACGCTCCGCCGCTCGGTGGACGCCTTCCGCACCATCTACCAGGAACTCGCGGGCCTGCCCGAGGTCTACGAGCCCACGATCGAGACCGTCACCGACTGGACGCTCGAACTGCGCGACCCCTGGTACGCGGCGGTCGCGACGGACGGGACCGACTGGTGAGCGGCTCGGTCTGGCTGCCGCCGGACGCCCGCCCCACCACCTTCCCCACCATCCCCGGACAACGCACCGCACCCAGCTGGGCCGAGCCCGACCCCGTCGACGAACTCGCCGTCCGCCTCGACGACTTCGTGGCGGCCGCCGTCCACCCCGACGAGATCGCCGCACTCCTGGAGTCCGACGGCATGTCGGACGACCAGATACGCGAGCGGTACGGCGTGAAGAACTCCTTCGCGCTGGCCGAGGAACTCTACGAACGCGTCACCCGCCGCCACCCCGAACCACGGACCCCACCCCACGACCCGTGGCGGGTCAGCCTGTTGACCTGCCTCCTCAGAGGCGTGGTCTTCGCCCTCCCCGGCTTCGCCTACGTCCTCGGCGCCGCGGCCCCGCTCCCGCTCCTGGCCGGCGCCCTGACCGGCTGGACCTGGAACCAGGGCCTGGCCCATCGGGCTTACACCTGGCTGGGGTTGGGCGACGAACGGGCGGCGAAGCGCAGCCTGCTGCGCGGGGTGCCGACGGGGGTGGTGCTGGGCGCCCTGGTGGCATGGCTGGCGTCAGGCACCGCAGACCGGTCCACGGCCTTCGCGGTGGGCCAGTCCCTGTACCTGGGCGCGTCGACGATCTTGCTGGTACGGGCCCGCGAACGAGCCTTGCTGCTGGCCCTGTTGCCGATGGCGGCAGGAGCAATCCTGACCCTGTTCCACCCCGTCCCGAACGCGGCGAGACTCACCCTGCTTCTGGGCTCCCTGCTGGTAGTGACCGTCCTGGGGCTACTTGAAATCCTGCCTCAGGACAACGCCGTCAAGGAGCGCGGGGAACTGCGCGACCAGCCACGACGCACCCGCAGTCGACACACGACAGCGGGCCCCCCTCTCCTTTCGTCTTTCCCTTACGCCCTCTTCGGCTTGGCCACCGGCACCCTCGTCCTCCACGCAGCCCTGGAAGACAACCTCACCGCCGTCATCCTCACCCTCGGCATGGGCCCCGCCGAATACCTGCTCCACCGCCTCCGCAGCACCGCCGCAACCGCCCTGCGCTCCAGCACCACCCCAACCGCCTTCCGCCGCGCAGCGACCCGCACCCTCCTGCACCGCCTCACCACCTACCTCCTCACCCTCCTCGCCCTGGCCCTGACCACCGGCATCAGCCCCGCCCCCCTGCTGCTCCTCGGCACCGTCCTGTGGACAGCCCTGCTGCTCCAGTCCTTCGGCGCGATCCTCAGCACGACAGCGATCTGCTCCGTGGCGGCCCTGGCCCAGACATTCGCCCCGCTGACCGCCCTGACCGTGTACGCGCTCGCCGCCACGACCCAGGCGGCCCTGGCCTGCGCCCTGCTGGGGAAGGCGACCGCCCACCGATGACGAACAACCTCCTGCTCCCGTACTACGAGCACCCGTCCGTCCGCCCCGCGGAATGGGACGCGATCATCGCAGCGGCGCCGCACCTGTACGCGGTCGTCCTCAACCCGGCGAGCGGCCCGGGCGACCACCCGGACGAGGCCTTCGTCGAAGTGGCCGCACGCCTCAGAGCCGCAGGGACACGAACCCTCGGCTACGTCGACACCGCCTACGCCCGCCGCCCCCGCGCCGACGTCGTCCGCGACCTCACCCACCACCACGACTGGTATGCCACGGACGGCGCCTTCCTGGACCAAGTGGCCGCAGGAGAACCCGAGTTCACGTACTACCGCCGACTCGCCACAGCCGTCCGAGGCACCCTGGCCCTGAACCACGGAACCGCGCCGCACCCCTCCTACGCCCGCATCGCCGACGTCCTGGTGACCTTCGAGGGTCCCTGGACGTCGTACCTCCACCTCGGGCCGCCGCAGTGGCGCGGCACCTCGGACGTACGGCTCTGCCACCTCGTGTACGGCGTCCCGCGTGGCGCGGATCTCGCGGTGCACGGGGCGGATCTGTACTGCGGGGTGCCGGGGATGGGTGATCATCCTTGGGGTACGTTGCCCCACACTCTGGAGCCCGCTCAGTGAAACGCCTCCTGTGGCTGTTCCCCCTGCTTCTCCTGGCCGCCTGCACCACGGCCCAGGACGGGAGACCGAGCGCCCGCTGGCAGCCGACCCCCGGTCTGGCCTGGCAGTGGCAGCTGAGCGGCCGGACGATCGACACCTCCGTCGACGTGCCGGTCTACGACATCGACGGCTTCGACCAGCCGAAGGCGACCGTGACCGCCCTGCACCGCGAGGACCGCAAGGTGATCTGCTATCTCTCCACCGGCGCCTGGGAGGACTGGCGGCCCGACGCCGAGAAGTTCCCCAAGTCGGTGATCGGCCGCGGCAACGGCTGGGAGGGCGAGCGATGGCTGGACATCCGGCAGGTCGACGTCCTGGAGCCGCTGATGGCGGACCGGATGGACATGTGCCGGGAGAAGGGTTTCGACGCGGTGGAGCCGGACAACATGGACGGCTACAAGAACCGCACCGGCTTCGACCTGAAGGCGTCCGACCAGCTCCGCTACAACCGTCTGATCGCGAGGCTCGCCCACGACCGCGGGATGGCGGTGGGCCTGAAGAACGACCTCGACCAGATCCCGCGGTTGGTCGACGACTTCGACTTCGCGGTCAACGAGCAGTGCGCCCAGTACGACGAGTGCGAGGCCAACACGCCCTTCATCGAGGCGGGCAAGGCCGTGTTCCACGTGGAGTACGAACTGCCGACGAGCGCCTTCTGCGCGGAGTCGCGCCGGCTGAGGCTGAGCTCGATGGCGAAGAAGTACGAGCTGGGCGTGTGGCGCCGGGCCTGCTAGGCGCTGAAGCTCAGGACGACCAGCGCCGTCGTCGCCGCGGTCTCGGCGAGCCCGCCGAACACATCGCCGGTGATCCCGCCGAAGCGGCGCGTGCAGTGCCGTAGGAGAAGTTCCGACGCGCCCAGAGCGACGACCACGGCGACAGCGGGGACGTAGCTCTCCACCAGCAGCCCGCCCCCGGCCGCCGCCACCAGCACCCCGACCGCGACCCCGACCGCGCCCGCCACCGGCACCACCCCCGCCACGGCCGCCCCCAGCCCCTCCGGCCGGGCGGCCGGCACTCCGGCACGGGCGGCCAGGGTCAGCGCGAGCCGCGCCGCCACGGCCGAGACGACCGCGGCCACCGCACCCCGAGTCCAGGAGTCGTCGTACGCCTGTGCCAGCGCGGCCACCTGGCCCAGCAGTACGAAGACGAGCGTGATCACCCCGAACGGCCCGATGTCCGACTGCTTCATGATCCGCAGCGCGTCCTCCGCGGGCTTCCCGCTGCCGAGTCCGTCGGCGGTGTCGGCGATGCCGTCGAGATGCAGGCCCCGGGTCAGTACCGCGGGCACCGCGGCGGAGCCGACCGCGGCGAGCAGCGCCCCGGAGCCGAGCCACAGCAGCGCGAGCCCCACGCCCGCCGCCAGCCCGCCGATCACCACACCCACCAGCGGAGCGCACAGCATGCCGCCGCGCGCCGCCTCCCGGTCCCAGCGGCTCACCCGGACGGGGAGCACGCTCAGGGTGCCGAAGGCGAAACGGAGGCCGTGCAGACGGCCGTGGAGCTGCGGGGACGTGGACACGCCCGGAAGAGTAGCCCGGTCGCCGCACCCGCCGGGCAGCCCGCCCCCATCGGCCCGAAACTGTGGGCATGGGCCACTGGCTGCACCGCAACATCGTCGAACCCGGCAAGCTGCCGCTGCTCCTGGCCCTGACCGCGTTCGTCGTCACCTTCCTGGTCACCCGGGTCATCACCCGCCTCATCCGCGCGGGCAAGGGCCCCTTCGGCAACGTCAGCTCGGGCGGGGTGCACATCCACCACGTGGTGCCCGGCGTCATCCTGACGGTCCTGGGGGGCTTCGGGGCGGTCGCGAGCGGACGGCACGGCTTCGGGTCGGCGGCGTTCGCGGTGGTGTTCGGGGTGGGCGCCGGTCTGGTGCTGGACGAGTTCGCGCTGATCCTGCACCTGGACGACGTCTACTGGACGGAGGAGGGGAGGAAGAGCGTCGAGGTCGTCGTGCTCACCGCGGCGCTGGTGGGGCTGATGCTGTCCGGGTTCTCGCCGTTCGGGGTCAACGACATGAGCCAGGGGGAGCTCAAGGACCGCGGCAGTGTCATCACGACCGTGCTGGTCAACTTCCTCTTCGCGCTGGCCGTACTGCTCAAGGGCAAGGCGCGGATGGCCATCTTCAGCGTCGTCGTCCCGTTCGTCGGCATCATCGGCCTGGTCCGCCTGGCCCGCCCCGGCTCACCCTGGGCCCGCCGCTTCTACCGACGCCGCCCGAAGGCCCGCGCCAAGTCGATCCTGCGCGCCTACCACCACGACCGCCGCTGGGCGGGACCCAGCCGCCGCCTTCAGGACCTGATCGGCGGCAAGCCCGACCCCGCCATCGACGTCGGCCGCCGGTGACGCCTCGCCGACACCGCGCACAGCACCAGCACCGCCGCGATGGCCGCCAGATGCTCCTTGCCCGCGAGGTTGTCCTTCAGCAGCACCTCGACCACCATCGCGACGATCACCACGCCCGCGGTGACATACGCCCGATACCGCCAGCCCAGGAACACCGCCAGCCCCACCACCGCCGCCGACGGGCCGGTGTCGACGACCAGGGCGTCGGAGGCGGGCAGGCCGAGCGGGCTGTCGGGGCCCAGCCAGATGCCCACGCGCGCGTACAGCGTGCCGGCGAGGGTGGCGACGTAGGCGATGACGAGCGTGCGCCACCAGCCCAGACAGATCTCCGCGATGCCGAACACCAGCAGGATCTGGGCGAGGGCGCCCCAGACGGGAAGGTCCAGGGCGGGGACGAACAGCGACAGGGGAGTACGGAGCAGGGCCAGCCAGAGGGGGTCCTCGGCCCGTACGGCCCCCACGTCCTCGACGAACCGGAAGCCCCACGACTGGTTGTGGACGATGTGCAGCACCGCCGTCAGGCCCACCGCCCCGATCGTCATCGGAGCCGCCCGCCACCGCCTGCGCGCCAGCGGGCCGCGCACGGCGAGGTACAGCGGCCCCCATTCGGCACGGGCCCAGCGGGCGAGCGTCGTCATCTCGGTGTCTCCAGGTGCGTGCGGTGCGGCCCCGGCAGCTCCAGGAAGCCTTCCGCGCGCGCCGAGGCGAGCCCGATGCGCGGCAGGTCCGCGCTCTTCTCGAAGAGTAGGAACCGCGGCTCCCAGATGGGCCGGTACTTGGCGTTGGCGCGGTACAGGGACTCGATCTGCCACCAGCGCGAGAAGAAGCTGAGCAGCGACCTCCACAGCCGCAGCACCGGACCCGCACCGAGCCGTCCACCACGTTCGAAGACCGATCTGAACATCGCGAAGTTGAGCGAGACCTGCGTGATCCCGATCTCGCGGGCCCGCCGCAGCAGATCGATCACCATGAACTCGACCAGTCCGTTGTCGCAGTCCCGGTCCCGCCGCATGAGATCGAGCGACAGCCCGTGCGGGCCCCACGGCACGAACGACAGCAGCGCCCGCAACTCGCCCTGGCCGTCCCTGCATTCGAGCATCACGCAGCGCCCGTCCCGGGCGTCCCCGAGCCGCCCCAGCGCCATGCTGAACCCACGCTCGGTGGCCCCGTCCCGCCAGTCGTCCGCACGCCTGACCAGCGCGGCCATCTCGTCGGCCGGAATCTCCTCGTGCCGCCGGATCCGCACGGTGTACCCGGCCCGCCGCACCCGGTTGTGGGCCTGCCGTACGGTCCGCATGGCCCGCCCCTCAAGGGTGAACTCGGCGACCTCCACGAGCGCCTCGTCCCCGAGCTCCAGCGCGTCCAGCCCGTGCCGCGCGTACACGGTCCCCGCCTCCTCGCTCGCTCCCATCACGGCCGGGATCCAGCCGTGCGCCCGCGCCTGGTCGAGCCACGGCTCGATGGCGCCGGGCCAGGCCTCCGGGTCGCCGAGCGGATCCCCGGAGGCCAGGGCCACCCCTCCTACGACGCGATAGGCGACGGCGGCCTTCCCGCTCGGCGACCAGACGACGCTCTTCTCCCGGCGCAGCGCGAAGTAGCCCAACGAGTCCCGGTCGCCGTGCCGGTCGAGGAGCTCCCGCAGCCGCTTCTCGTCGTCCTCGGTGAGCGGGTCGACGGCGCGGCGGGAGCGGAAGGCGGCGTAGAGGACGGCGAGGAGGAGGACCGTGCTGAGTCCGTTGACGGTGACGTCGACCCAGTTGGGGGTGGCGATGCCGGGGGAGCGGAAGTCGGTGATGGAGACCAGGCGCAGGGTGCCGTAGCGCCAGCAGGCGGCGAAGGAGGAGTGCCGCTCGTTGGTCACCGTCACCAGCAGCGCCGCGAGCAGTGAGGAGCCGAGCAGCCCGCCCGCGCCGACGGCCGCGGCCAGCTTCGGGTTGGACCGGTCACCCTTGGCGTAGAACTCCCGCCGGCCGAGCAGCAGGGCGCTCACGAAGGCGGCGGTCAGGGCCAGCGACACCCAGTTCTGTGGATGCCGCCGGATCTCCGGGAACACCATGGCGAACGCGAACAGCGCGAGGAACGCCCCGCTCAGCCCGAGGTTGAGCAGCCATGCGGCACGCTTGCGGCGCCGCATGGTGATCGCCAGGAACGCCGTGAAGACCCCGGAGGCGAAGCCTGCGGTCAGCAGATACGGCGTGAACAGATCCTCCTGGTTGTGCCGCCGCACGTCCTGCCCCAGGGACACCCACACCGCACTGAGGAAGTTGACGAACGCGACGAGCCGGAGGTACCAGACGGCAAAGCGGGCGTATCCCATGAGAGGGGATCATATGGGCGCCCTTGTCCGTTATGCCGGACCTGCCTCCTCCTCCTTCTCCGGCTCCTCCGCGAGCTCCGGCTCCCGGTCGGGCTTCTCGGGCAGTTCGGCCGCCAACGCCGCCGCGGCCTGCACCAACGGCAGCGCCAGCAGCCCTCCGGCGCCCTCTCCCACCCGCACGCCGTGGTCGAGCAGCGGCTCAAGGGCCATCCGGTCCAGCGCCTTCGCCTGTCCCGGCTCCCCGGAGTCGTGCGCGGCCAGCCACCAGTCCGGCGCCCGGAAGGCGATCCGCTGGCCCACCAGCGCACAGGCGGCGACGACCACACCGTCAAGGACCACCGGCAGCTTGCGCACCGCGGCCTGGAGCAGGAACCCGGTGAGCGCGGCGAGGTCGGCCCCGCCGACGGTCGCGAGGAGCTGAAGCTGGTCGCCGAGCACCGGCCGCGCCCGCCGCAACGCGTCCCGGATCGCCGCGCACTTGCGCATCCACGTCAGGTCGTCGATCGCGAGCCCGCCCCGCCCGGTCACCACCGACGCGTCGGTCCCGCACAGCGCGGCGATGAGCACGCCCGCCGCCGTGGTCCCGCCGACGCTCACATCGCCGAGCACCACCAGATCCGTACCGGAGTCGGCCTCCTCGTCGGCCACCGTCATCCCGGCCCGGAACGCGGTCTCCGCCTCCTCCAGGGTCAACGCGTCCTCGACGTCGATGCGACCGCTGCCGCGCCGCACCCGATGGCGTACGACATCCTCGGGCAGCGTCTGCGGGTCGGTGTCCAGCGCCATGTCGACGACCCGCACCGGTACCCCGAGCCGCCGCGCGAGCACCGACACCGGGCGCCCGCCCGCCAGCACCTCGCGCACCAACTCCCCGGCGCTGCCCGCCGGTCGGGCCGAGACGTCGAGCTCGGCGATGCCGTGGTCACCGGCGAAGAGAACCACCCGCGGCCGTTCGACCGGCCGCACCGGCACGGCCGACTGCGCCGCGGCCAGCCACTCACCCAGGTCGTCCAGGCGGCCCAGCGACCCGGGCGGCACGATCTGGCGCTCACGACGCGCCTCGGCGTCGCGGCGCACCCCGCCGTCGGGGCGCTCGATCAGATCGGAGAAGTCGTCGAGATTAAGCGAGCTCATTCGCCGAACAGTACCGGCACCGATCGAACAGAACGGCGCCACATGGCCACCACGCCCCCCTGACGTCGTTGCTCCCAAGATCGAGATCCCTTACGTTCCGTTTTGCAGCGGATTGTCGTATGTCTCAGGGAGCCGCCATGAAACGCCTGCGCGCCCGTCTCACCGAGCTCGACCGCAGCCGGCGGCACCGCGCGACGGCCCGCGCGATGCTGCGTCTGGACCCGGAACCGGAGAGCTGGCTCGACATCGGCACGGGTCACGCCCACTTCCCCGCCGCGGCCAAGGCGTTGTTCCCCTACACCGCCTTCGACGGCCTCGACACGACCACCGCCGTACTGGTGGCCCGCGAGGCGGAACGGGTGGAGGAGGCGTACCTCGGCAGCCCGGCGTCCCCGCACCTGACCAAGGCACTGACCGGCCGCTACGACGTGATCAGCGTCCTGCGCCCCACCGCGGAACTCGCCGCGGTCCTGACCTTCCTCCGCCCGGGCGGGCACGTCCTGGTGGAGACCACGGAAGCCGTCGCGCCCCTGCGCACCGCACTGGAGGCCGGGAACTGCACGATCCTCCCGACCACCCGTCACCCCGCCCTCGACCGTCTGTCGAGCACGACCCGCGTGATCGCCCGCCGCAACCCCTCACCCGCGTAGGACGACCGCCTGCCCCGCCACCACCAGCAGCACCTGCTCGCACTCCCCGGCGAACGCCGCGTTCAGCCGCCCGAGTTCGTCCCGGTAGCGGCGCCCGGACGCGGTGGCGGGCACGATCCCCGACCCCACCTCGTTCGACACGGCGACGACGGTCCGCCGCGTCGCCCGCACCGCCTCCGTCAGCTCCCGTACCCGCTCCCGCAGCGCCCGCTCCCCGCCCCCGGCCCACTCCGTGTCGTCCCACGCCCCGACGGCGTCCATGGCGTCGGTCAGCCACAGCGACAGACAGTCGATCAGCAGCGGCGGCCCCTCGTCGGCGAGCAGCGGCACCAGATCACAGGTCTCGGTCGTCCGCCACGACCCCGGCCGCCGCTCCCGATGCAAGGCGACCCGCGCCGCCCACTCGCCGTCCCCGCCCCGGGTCCCGCCCGTGGCCACGTACAGCACGTCCGGGAAGGCCTCAAGCCGCCGCTCCGCCTCCACCGACTTCCCCGACCGCGCCCCGCCCAGCACGAACGTCCGCCGCGGCACATCCGGTACGTCCTCGTAGGCGCCGACGGACAGCGTCGTCCCGTCGGGCACGGCCCGCGCCCCGGCCGCCGCGAGCCGCCGCCGCAACTCGCCGGCCGGCGGCACGTCATGGTCCAGATGCACGGCGACGACATCGGTGGTCGGCCCCACGGCCCCCACCGCCCGCAGCCTGGCCAGCGCGTCCGGCCGCCCCACGACATCGGCGAGGACCATGTCGTAGACGTCCCTGCCGTTGTCCTCCAGCCCGGCGGGAGCCCCGCCCGGCGGCAGATACAGCAACCGCTGCCCGTCAGGGCCGGTGACCGCGTACCCGGTGCCCGGCGCGTCCATCGCCACCGCCCGCACCCGATGCCCTGTCAGCAGCGCCAACTCCCGCCCGTCCGGCACTCGCCCCGGCTGCGGCAACCCGGCCGGCACCTCCACGGCGGGCCCGTCGTGCGGATGCGACAACAGCACCTGCCGTACACCGCCCAGCGAATGCCCCGCCCGAGCGGCGGCGAAGGCCACGCCGGGCGTGAGATCGATCATGAGCGCCCCGTCAACGAGCAGCGCGGTGGCGGCACGGGCATCGGGGCCAAGCGCTACCGCGCAGGCGGCGCAGGGGCAGGAGGGCCGGGGAAGCCCAGAGGGCCCGCCGGTACCAAGCAAAGTCACGTCCACGAGAGCAATTTTCGCCGGTAACTTCTGATCATGCGCGCGCTGCATGCCCCCAAGGGGCGCGGGGAACTGCTCGACCAGCCCCTACGCAGCCGCGGACAACCGAATAGGCTCTGAACCCTAGTCACATCTGGGAGGCGTACATGGCGGCATGGACGTGGCGGTTCGAGAAGACCGACGGAACGGAGGTCCAGCCCGCAGTGGCCCCCGAGGAGTTCACCACCCAGGGCGACGCCGAATCATGGGTCGGCGAGTTCTGGAAGGACCTTCTCGAAGGCGGCGCGGACCAAGTGCACCTCTTCGAGGACGGCACGAAGATCTACGGCCCGATGAGCCTGCACGCCGAAGAGGCGTAAGCCGGAGGAAAAGGGGGCGGCCGTATCCGGGCCGCCCCCCTTTCCTCTCTCCTCACGCTCTCACTGCTCGCCCAGCGTCACATCCGCCGTCTTCTCGTCCCCGTCCCGCGTGTACGTCACCGTCACCTTGTCGCCCGGCGACTCGGTCGCCAGCGCCTCCGAGAGGGACGTGATCGTCGTGATGCCGGTGTCGCCCAGCTTGGTGATGACGTCGCCGGCCTCCAGGCCGGCCTTGTCCGCGGCCCCGCGGCTCTTCACCTCGACGACGGCCACGCCCGCGGCCTGGAAGCTGTCGTCGACGACCGTGCGGCCGGTGATACCGAGCGCGGCCCGGCCCGAGTCGGTGACCTTGCCGTTCTCGACGATCTGGCCGGCGACCGTCTTCACCATGGACGCGGGGATCGCGAACCCGATCCCGGGCGCCGCGCTGTTCCCGAAGTTGGGGTCGGTCGCGGCGAGCGTCGGGATGCCGATGACCTGACCGTCGAGATTGACGAGGGCGCCACCGCTGTTGCCCGGGTTGATGGCCGCGGACGTCTGGACCATGTTGCCGATGGTCGCGCCCGTACCGCCGTCGCTGCGGCCCTCGGTGACGGTCCGTCCGGTCGCCGAGACGATGCCCTGCGTCACGCTGGACGACAGGCCCAGCGGTGAGCCCATCGCGAGCACGATCTGGCCCACCTGGACCTTCGAGGAGTCCGCGAACGTCGCCGCCTTCAGCCCACTCGGCACCTTGTCCAGTTTGACGACGGCGAGATCCTGCTCCGGGTAGGAGTAGACGAGCTTCGCCGACAGGGTGTTCTCGCTGTTGGCCGTGGTCACCTGGAAGGTCTTCTCGTTGCCGACGACATGCGCGTTGGTGACGATGTGTCCCTTGTCGTCGTAGACCACCCCGGAGCCAAGGTCGTTGGAGGCCTGGATCTGCACGACCGACGGCAGGACCTCCTTGATGACCTTCTGGAAGTCGGACTGGAGGTCGCTGTCGGCGGCGGGAGCGGCGGCCTGGGTGGTCGGGTCCCGCTGCTCACCGGAAGAACCGGAGGAGCCGGAGTCGGAGCATCCGGCGAGCAGGGCGATGGAACAGGCGAGCCCGGCGAGGGGCGCGACAAGGCGTAGGGCACGGCGACGGAAAGCGTCCATGCCCCGAGTCTCACTTCAGGGTGAATGTCCAGCTTGCGGTGTACACCCGAACGAGCGCCTCAGCCCCGTACACCGCACAGGTGCAGCAGGGCCGCGACCGCCCGGTAGGGATCCGTCCGCCCGGCCCGCTCCTCGCACGCCAGCAGCGACTCCACGTCGGCAGGGATCTCCGCCCCGTCCGCCGCGGTGTCCGTGAAGACCCGCACGCCGTACCAGGCCTGGAGCGGCGCCCCGATCCCGGCGAGCGTCGCGGTCAGCGCGGCGAGCCGGTCGGCGCGTACGTCGAGTCCGAGGCGGTTGGTGTACGAGACGGTGTCGAAGGAGTCGACAGCGCGCGCCCAGTCACCCGACAGCCCCGGCCGCATGGCCAGCGCGTCGGCGTTGCGCACCAGCAGCGAGACCAGCCCGCCCGGCGCGAGCATCCGCGCGAGTCCGGCCAGCAGGGCGTCCGGCTCCTCGACGTACATCAGCACGCCATGGCAGAGCACCACGTCGAAACTGCCCGGCAGGAAGTGCACCCCGGTGTCGCGGCCGTCGCTCTGGACCAGCCGCACCCGCTCCCGGATGCCCTCCGGCTCGCCGGCCAGCGCCTCTCGGGCGGCCATGAGCATCGTCGGGTCCTTCTCGACACCGGTCACCTGGTGTCCGGCCCGGGCCAGGCGCAGCGCCTGGGTGCCCTGACCCATGCCGACGTCGAGCACCCGCAGTCGCTGCCCGACCGGGAAACGCCCGGCTATCTGCTCGTCGAGCTGCCGGGCCACCAGCTCCTGTCGTACGACGTCCCGCAGTCCGCCCAGCTTGTTCAGCCAGGCTTCCGCGCCCCCGGTGAACGGCGTTGTGCTCAGGGCCGCTCTCCGCGCTTGACCTGCGGCTTGGGCAGCCGGAGCCGGCGCATCTGAAGGGAGCGCATGAGCGCGTAGGCCACCGCGCCCTTCCGGTTCTGGTCGGGGAAGCGCTCGGCGAGCCGCTTCTTGAGACGGAAGCCGGTGAGGATCGAGTCGAGCACGATCAGCACGATCACGACGAGCCACAGCAGCAGCGCGATGCTCTGCAGGGCACCGACCTGCACCATGCTCAGCACGAGGATCACCACGGCCATGGGCAGGAAGAACTCCGCCACGTTGAACCGCGAGTCGATGGTGTCGCGCGCGAACTTGCGGACCGGGCCCTTGTCTCGCGCGGGCAGGTACCGCTCGTCACCGCCGGCCAGCGCCTGGCGCTGCTTCTCCATGGCGGCACGACGCTCGTCGCGCTGGCGCTTGGCGGCGTCCTTGCGCGTCATCGACGTGTTGGCGACGCTGCGGCGCTGGGTCTGGGCCTCACTGCGCTTGGGCGTGGGGCGACCCTTGGGGGCCTGCGGGTCGCGGGGCTGCTTGGAGTCGGTCAGCGAGGCCTGGTCGGCGGTCGCGGCCTTCTCTTCCTTGGCACGGCTACGGAACACAAAACCCAAGGGTACGGGGTGCCCGGGGTTGGACCCCAGCCCGGTGGGGAACGATCCGGCAACACCAGTCGTCATGTAGGGGGACAGAGGGGACGTCCGGTGACCGACTGCTCACCCTGAAGGTCACCTACTCCTCACGCCGGAGCAAGGCCTTGGCCAGTCGTCCTTGGGGATGAGCGCATCCGTCCCCGGACAGTGCGTCAATGGATGCAGGGCCCGTACTGTGGGTTCTGTCGCAGACCTGTGAGCTGGAGTCCGTCAGAAGGGGGCGCGCGAAGCCCATGAGCGGTGTCATGAAGCGTATGGGGATGATCTTCCGCGCGAAGGCGAACAAGGCCCTTGACCGGGCCGAGGACCCGCGCGAGACCCTCGATTACTCGTATCAGAAGCAGCTGGAGCTGCTCCAGAAGGTCCGCCGCGGGGTGGCCGACGTGGCCACGTCCCGCAAGCGCCTGGAACTCCAGCTCAACCAGTTGCAGTCGCAGTCCTCGAAGCTGGAGGACCAGGGCCGCAAGGCGCTCGCGCTCGGCCGTGAGGACCTCGCCCGTGAGGCGCTGTCCCGCCGGGCCGCGCTCCAGCAGCAGGTGACGGACCTCGAGACACAGCACGCGACGTTGCAGGGCGAGGAGGAGAAGCTCACCCTGGCGGCCCAGCGGCTCCAGGCCAAGGTCGACGCCTTCCGTACGAAGAAGGAGACCATCAAGGCCACGTACACCGCGGCCCAGGCCCAGACCCGGATCGGCGAGGCCTTCTCCGGCATCTCCGAGGAGATGGGCGACGTCGGCATGGCCATTCAGCGGGCCGAGGACAAGACGGCCCAGCTCCAGGCCCGCGCCGGCGCGATCGACGAACTCCTCGCCTCCGGCGCCCTCGACGACCAGTCCGGCATGCACAAGGACGACATCCAGGCCGAGCTGGACCGGCTCTCCGGTGGTACGGATGTAGAGCTGGAACTGCAGCGCATGAAGGCGGAGCTGGCCGGAGGTTCCTCGTCCCAGCAGGCCATCGAGGGCGGCACCGGCCAGGCGCAGTCCCAGCAGCAGCCGCAGGACACCCCGCGCTTCGACAAGCAGTGACGGACAGCGGGGCCCACGCCTAGGAGGGCGACATGATCGTACGGATCATGGGGGAGGGGCAGGTGAGGCTGGCCGACGGCCACCTCACCGAGCTGAACAAGCTGGACGACGACCTGTTGGCCGAGATGGAGAACGGCGACGGCCCCGGCTTCCGCCGCACCTTCGACGCCCTCCTGGCCAAGGTCAGGGAACTGGGCGAGCCCTTGCCGGACGACTCCCTGGAACCCTCGGACCTGATCCTCCCGTCGCCGGAGGCGACGCTGGAGGAGGTCCGGGAGATGCTGAGCGACGACGGCTTGATCCCGGGATAGAGGGTCACTTTCCAGCCGACGGTGAACGGGTGGTGGTGGGCAAAGGCCGAGGGTCTGGGGGCAGAGCCCCCAGGGACGCGCGCCACGACGTACCCGTACCTTGTCAGACGTGAGCACCCTCGACCGAGCCCGCCACCAGTTCAAGGCGCACCCCATGGCCCTGGACGCCGCCCTGGCGATCGGCGTCCTCGCCTGCATGGTCGCCGGCTCCTTCGTGGACCCGCACGGACCCGACGGCGTCACCTGGGGCATCCGCACCCCGGACCCGCTCAGCCTCGTCCTCATCGGCCTCAGCGCCGCCGCACTGGTCTTCCGCCGCCGCGCGCCGATGACGGTGCTCGCCCTCACCGGCACCTTCTCCGTCGTCGAGTGCGTCACCGGCGATCCCCGCGCCCCCGTCGCCATGTCCGCGGTGATCGCCCTCTACACCGTCGCCTCGGCCACCGACCGCCCCACCACCTGGCGGGTCGGGTTGCTCACGATGACCGTCCTCACCGCCGCCGCGATGCTCGGCGGGCCGCTCCCGTGGTACGCCCAGGAGAACCTCGGCATCTTCGCCTGGACCGGCATCGGCGCCACCGCGGGCGACGCCGTCCGCAGCCGCCGCGCCTTCGTGCAGGCCATCCAGGACCGCGCCGAGAAGGCGGAGCGCACCCGTGAGGAGGAGGCCCGTCGCAGGGTCGCCGAGGAGCGGCTCCGTATCGCCCGCGATCTGCACGACGTCGTCGCCCACCACATCGCCCTCGTCAACGTGCAGGCCGGGGTCGCCGCCCATGTGATGGACAAGCGGCCCGACCAGGCCAAGGAGGCCCTCGCCCACGTCCGCGAGGCCAGCCGCTCCGCGCTCAACGAACTCCGCGCCACCGTCGGCCTGCTCAGACAGTCCGGCGACCCCGAGGCGCCCACCGAGCCCGCCCCCGGCCTCGACCGTCTCGACGAACTGGTCGGCACCTTCCGCAGCGCCGGACTACAGGTCGAGGTCGCCCGCGCCGACGCCGGGACCACCCTGCCCGCCGCCGTCGGCCTCGCCGCCTACCGGGTCATCCAGGAAGCCCTCACCAACGTCCAGAAGCACGCGGGCGGTGCGGCGAAGGCCGAGGTCAGCGTCGTACGGGTGGGGCCGAACATCGAGATCACCGTCCTCGACAACGGCGCCGGCGCCGAGGACTCCGCGGACGGCGGCGGCCATGGCCTGCTCGGTATGCGTGAGCGCGTCACCGCCCTGCGCGGCACCCTCACCACCGGTCCCCGTTACGGCGGCGGCTTCCGGGTGCATGCGATCCTGCCGGTCAAGACCCGCGGCCGCGGCGCCGACGACACCGTATGAGCGACGTGCGGAACTCAGGCGTACCGCACGGAAGTTGTCGTAGCACCACACCATCTGCCGCAGAGGACCCCGTATGACCATCCGTGTCCTGCTCGCCGACGACCAGGCGCTGCTGCGCAGTGCCTTTCGGGTGCTCGTCGACTCCGAGGCCGACATGGAGGTCGTGGGGGAGGCGTCCGACGGGGCGGAGGCGGTGCGGCTGGCCAAGGAGAGGCGGGCGGACGTCGTCCTGATGGACATCCGGATGCCCGGCACCGACGGTCTCGCCGCCACCCGCATGATCAGCGAGGACCCCTCCCTGGCCCAGGTCCGGGTGGTCATCCTGACGACGTTCGAGGTCGACGACTACGTGGTGCAGTCGCTTCGGGCCGGCGCCTCCGGCTTCCTCGGCAAGGGCAGTGAGCCCGAGGAGCTGCTCAGCGCGATCCGGATCGCGGCCGGCGGCGAGGCGCTGCTGTCCCCGGCCGCCACCAAGGGCCTCATCGCCCGCTTCCTCGCCCAGGGCGACGGCGCCGACGAGAGCGCCGACCCGGCCCGTACCGCCCGCCTTGAGGCGCTGACCGTCCGGGAGCGGGAGGTCCTGGTCCAGGTCGCCGGCGGCCACTCCAACGACGAGATCGCCGAGCGGCTCGAAGTGAGCCCGCTGACCGTGAAGACGCATGTCAACCGGGCCATGGCCAAGCTGGGCGCGCGGGACCGAGCGCAGCTGGTGGTGATCGCGTACGAGTCGGGGCTGGTACGTCCGAGGGTGGAGTGAACTCCACCCCTCGTACTGCGGGCGGAGTATGCGCCGGATAAGGAAATGGACCTGGGGGCTACGAAACAGCGGCCTCACAGGACACAGGGTGTAGAGGCCGCTTCTGCCGCTCACAGAATTGAGATCCCTGACCCATGTCCTGGCTGTCGAGATTCAGCCTCGCGCAACGTGCCCTCATAGGCCTGATGTCGATCATCGCGCTCGCCTTCGGTGCCATCGCGATCCCCCAGCTCAAGCAGCAGCTGCTGCCCTCCATCGAGCTGCCCATGGTGTCCGTGCTCGCCCCCTACCAGGGCGCCTCCCCGGACGTCGTCGAGAAGCAGGTCGTCGAGCCGATCGAGGACAGCCTCGAAGCCGTCGACGGCATCGAGGGCGTCACCTCGACGGCCAGTGAGGGCAACGCCGTGATCATGGCGTCCTTCGACTACGGCCCCGACACCAAGCAGCTCGTCGCCGATGTCCAGCAGGCCGTCAACCGGGCCCGCGTCCAGCTCCCGGACTCCGTGGACCCGCAGGTCATCGCCGGTTCCACGGACGACATGCCGACCGTTGTCCTCGCCGTCACCTCGGACAAGGACCAGCAGGCCCTCGCCGACCAGCTCGACAAGACCGTGGTGCCGGAGCTGAAGTCCGTCGACGGCGTCGGCCAGGTCACCGTGGACGGCGTCCGCGACCTCCAGGTCACCGTCACCCCGGACGACGCGAAGCTCGCCAAGGCCGGTCTCGGCTCGGCCGCCCTCGCCCAGGCCCTCCAGGCGGGCGGCGCGACCGTCCCGGCCGGCTCCTTCGACGAGGACGGCGCCAACCGCACCGTCCAGGTCGGCGGCGGCTTCACCTCGGTCGGGCAGATCCAGGACCTGATGGTCACCGGGGAGGCCGGGAAGAAGCCCGTACGCCTCGGTGACGTGGCCACCGTGAAGCAGGAGCAGGCCGCCGCCGACGCCATCACGCGCACCGACGGCAAGCCCAGCCTCGCCGTCATGGTGACCATGGACAAGGACGGCAGCGCGGTCTCCATCTCCGACGCCGTCGAGGACAAGCTGCCCGCCCTGCGCAAGGACCTGGGCAGCGGCTCCGAGATCACCGTCGTCTCCGACCAGGGCCCGGCGGTCGCCAAGGCCATCAAGGGCCTGACCACCGAGGGCGGGCTCGGCCTGCTCTTCGCCGTCCTGGTCATCCTGGTCTTCCTGGCGTCCGTCCGCTCGACCCTCGTCACGGCGGTGTCCATCCCGCTGTCCGTGGTCCTCGCGCTGATCGTGCTGTGGACGCGCGACCTGTCCCTGAACATGCTGACGCTGGGCGCGCTGACCATCGCCATCGGCCGGGTCGTCGACGACTCGATCGTGGTCCTGGAGAACATCAAGCGCCATCTCGGCTACGGCGAGGAGCGCCAGGACGCCATCCTCAAGGCGGTCCGCGAGGTCGCCGGCGCGGTCACCTCCTCCACCCTCACCACGGTCGCCGTGTTCCTGCCGATCGGCCTGGTCGGCGGCATGGTGGGCGAGCTGTTCGGCTCCTTCAGCCTCACCGTGACGGCCGCGCTGCTCGCGTCCCTCGTCGTCTCGCTGACGGTCGTCCCGGTCCTGTCGTACTGGTTCCTGCGCGCCCCGAGGAACACCCCCGAGGACGCGGCGGAGGCCCGCCGCCTCGCCGAGGAGAAGGAGGCGCGCAGCAGGCTCCAGCGGCTCTACGTCCCCGTCCTGCGGTTCGCGACCCGGCGCCGCCTCACCAGCGTCCTGATCGCGGTCGTCATCCTCATCGGCACGTTCGGCATGTCCGGGCTGCTGAAGACGAACTTCTTCGACCAGGGCGAGCAGGAAGTCCTCACCGTCAAGCAGGAGCTGAAGCCCGGCACCAGCCTGGCCGCGACCGACGAGCAGGCGAAGAAGGTCGAGAAGCTGCTCGCCGACACCGAGGGCGTCAAGGACTACCAGGTCACCGTCGGCTCGTCCGGCTTCATGGCGGCCTTCGGCGGCGGCACCGACACCAACCAGGCCTCCTACTCGGTGATGCTGGACGACTCGGCCTCCTCCGACGACGTCCAGGACCGCATAGAGGCCGGTCTGAAGAAGCTCGACGGCATCGGTACGACGACCATCGCGGCCGGTGACGGCTTCGGCAGCCAGGACCTGAGCGTCGTCGTGAAGGCGGCCGACGCGGACGTCCTGCGCGAGGCGTCCGAGGAAGTGCGCAAGACCGTGGCCGGGCTCGACGACGTCACCGACGTCACCAGCAACCTCGCCGAGAGCGTCCCGCGGATCTCGGTGAAGGCCAACTCCAAGGCGGCCGCGGCCGGTTTCACCGACCAGACGCTCGGCGCGGCCGTCGCCCAGGCGGTCAAGGGCACCACCGCCGCCAAGGCGATCCTCGACGACACCGAGCGGGACGTCGTCATCCGGTCGGCGAAGCCCGCGCAGACCCTGGACGAGCTGCGGAACCTGAGGCTCGGCCCGGTGAAGCTCGGTGACATCGCCACCGTGAAGGTGGTGGACGGTCCGGTGTCGATGACCCGGATCGACGGTCAGCGCGCGGCGACCATCACCGCCAAGCCGACCGGTGACAACACGGGCGCGGTGAGCCAGGACCTCACGTCCGAGCTCGACGCGCTGAAGCTTCCGGCGGGCGCCACGGCCGAGATCGGCGGTGTCACCTCCGACCAGGACTCCGCGTTCAAGAACCTGGGCCTGGCCATGCTCGCGGCGATCGCGATCGTGTTCATGCTGCTGGTGGCGACGTTCCGGTCGCTCGCCCAGCCGCTGATCCTGCTCGTCTCCATCCCGTTCGCGGCGACGGGCGCGATCGGTCTGCTGATCCTCACCGGCACCCCGATGGGCGTCCCCGCGATGATCGGCATGCTGATGCTCATCGGCATCGTGGTGACGAACGCGATCGTGCTGATCGACCTCATCAACCAGTACCGCAGACAGGGC
Organism: Streptomyces sp. NPDC051913; assembly: GCF_044593635.1. Classification (NCBI taxonomy): domain Bacteria; kingdom Bacillati; phylum Actinomycetota; class Actinomycetes; order Kitasatosporales; family Streptomycetaceae; genus Streptomyces; species Streptomyces sp. NPDC051913. The sequence goes on from NZ_JBIUCI010000021.1 coordinate 144,542, forward strand.
TATCCGACGGTCGACGCGGTCATCGAGGGCGGCCGGCACCGGCTCCGCCCGATCCTGATGACGGCCCTGGCGACGATCTTCGCCCTGCTGCCGATGGCCCTCGGGGTCACCGGCGAGGGCGGCTTCATCGCCCAGCCGCTGGCCGTGGTCGTGATCGGCGGTCTGATCACCTCGACCCTGCTGACCCTGCTCCTGGTCCCGACGCTCTACACGATGCTGGAGCTCCGCAAGGAGCGCCGCGCGAAGAAGCGGGCCCTGAAGCGGGAGAAGAAGGCGGAGGTACCGGCGCAGCCGGAACCCGCCGGAGTGTGACGAACCCCTGGGAGGGCGGCCGGGCGACCGGCCGCCCTCTCTGCTTCCCTGCGTATTCTGTGGCCTCGAACTGCCGTGCGTGGGAAGGGACATTCGGTCGTGCCACTGCACAAGGACGACCCGAAATCGATCGGCGGATACAAGCTGGTCGACCGGCTCGGCACCGGCGGCATGGGCGTCGTCTACTGGGGCAGATCCCGCTCGGGCCGGGACGTCGCCGTCAAGGTGGTGCACGCGCAGTACGCGGAGGACCGGGTCTTCCGGGCCCGCTTCCGCCAGGAGATCGACGCCGTCCGCAAGGTCAGCGGCGCCTTCACCGCGCCCGTGGTCGACGCCGACCCGGAGGCGGTACGGCCCTGGATGGCGACCCAGTACGTCCCCGCCAGTTCCCTCGCCGAACGCATCCGCGACCACGGCGCCCTCAGGGGCCGCGAACTGCGGCGGCTGGCCCTGGGGTTGGTGGAGGCGCTCCAGGACATCCACCGTGCCGGAGTCGTCCACCGGGACCTCAAGCCGGCCAACGTCCTGATGGCCGAGGACGGCCCCCGCGTCATCGACTTCGGCATATCCCGCGCCGCCGAGAACCACCAGACCCTCACCGAGACCGGCCAGATGATCGGCACCCCGCCCTTCATGTCCCCGGAACAGTTCACCGACGCCCGCACGGTCGGACCCGCCTCGGACGTCTTCTCGCTCGCCGCGCTCCTGGTCTTCTCAGCCACCGGACGCGGCCCCTTCGACGCCGACAGCCCGTACCTGACCGCCTTCCGGGTCGTCCACGAGCAGCCGGGACTGGACGGCGTACCGGCGCCGTTGCGCGCGGTCCTGGCGCGCTGCCTGGTGAAGGACCCCGCCGAGCGCCCCCAACTGGACGTTCTGGCCAAGGAGTTCGCCGAGGTGCTGCCCGAGCCCGACCCCATGGACCCGGACACCACGACCCTGCGCCTGGCCGACCTGCGCACCGTCGACGAGACGTACGCGGGGACCGGCTCGGCCGCGTCGACGCGGGCGGGGCGCCGTCGGGGCCGGCGTCCGCTGCTCGCGGCCGTCTGCGCCATGGGCGTACTGGTCCTGGGAACGGGCTGGTACCTGCGCTTCGGGCCGGGATTCCCGGACGGCGAACCGGCGGTGAGCTCCGCCTCCGCCGAGGGTTCCCGCTGGGCGGCGGTGCCCAGCGGCTGGCAGCCATGGCAGACGACGATGGCGGAGCCGGCACGGCGCGGTGAGGTCAACGCACTGGCCAGGGAAAGCGAGGACCCGGGCGACGCCGACTGCGAGCGGTACGAGAACGCCGTCTACTGCGCGGGCAACAACATCCTCCCGGTCCGGCTCGACGGCCGTACCGGTGCCACCGTCTGGCGCTCCGCGCTCGCCTCCTCCGCTGAGGGTGGGAGCACGAGCGCGGAGCGCAATATCTTCGAACTTCTCGGGGTGCGGGACGACACGATGCTCGTACAGCGGTCGGTCTTCGGCGACGGCGGGAGCGGACGGGTCAGCATCGTCGCCCTCGACACCGAGAGCGGCGAACAGCGGTGGGCTCGTACGCTGAACAGCCAGAACTTCGACCAGATCCTGTCCGGCGACCTTCTGCTGACCCCGGATCCCAGCGGGCGGCTGGTCACGGCCCGTTCCCCGCGCACCGGCACCGACCGGTGGACCGTACAACTGCCCGGCGACTACTACTGCCAGTTCACGACGACCGGCTCCCGGCTGTACGCGCACTGCTTCCCGGACGACGAGACCCAGGACGCCGTGGTCCTGGAACTCGACCAGGCCGACGGATCGGTACTCCGGCGCTGGAAGACGCCGTCCGCCAGCGGCCTGCTCGGCACCGTCGACGGCCGGCTGGCCTTCGTGATCGGGGGCACGCCAGGACCGGCCCGCCCCGAGGATCTGAGGTTCGACGAGATCCGGCTGCTCGACCCGGACACCGGCGCCGCCACCACGACGAGGCTGGCGCACACCTACGACGGCTCGGTGCGGCTCGCCGCCGGCACCCTGTGGATCACCGGGGCCAACGGCCAGGTGGCCGCGGTGTCCCCGCTGACCGGCAAGCAGCTGTGGCAGACCCGCACCGGCGTCGAGAGCGCGGGCCGGCCCACGTACGACGGGGCCACCCACACCCTCTACCTGGCCAGCACCAGTGGCCGGGTCGCCGCCCTCGACAGCCGCGAGGGCACACCGCTGTGGGAGACGGGCGCCCACGCCGACCAGTTGGAGAGCACCACCAAGTCCGGGGTGCTGCTCTACGGCGGCGCGCTGGTCGTGAGCACCCCCGACGGCACCGTCCTCAGCCTCGACCCCGCTCACCCCGGGGAGACCTCCTCCCCGGGGTGAGCACGTGAGGTCTACGGCAGGGCCAGCATCCGCTCCAGCGCCAGCTTCGCGAACGCCTCGGTCTCCTTGTCGACCTCGATGCGGTTGACGAGCTTGCCCTCGGCGAGCGACTCCAGCGTCCACACGAGGTGGGGGAGGTCGATGCGGTTCATGGTCGAGCAGAAGCACACCGTCTTGTCGAGGAAGACGATCTCCTTGCCCTCGGGCGCGAAACGGTTCGCGAGCCGGCGGACGAGGTTCAGCTCGGTGCCGATGGCCCACTTGGAGCCGGCCGGGGCCGCCTCCAGCGCCTTGATGATGTACTCCGTCGAACCGACCTGGTCCGCCGCCGCCACGACCTCGTGCTTGCACTCGGGGTGGACCAGGACGTTGACGCCCGGGATGCGCTCGCGCACGTCGTTGACGGAGTCCAGCGAGAACCGGCCGTGCACCGAGCAGTGGCCGCGCCACAGGATCATCTTGGCGGCGCGCAGCTCCTCCGCCGTCAGCCCGCCGTTCGGCTTGTGCGGGTTGTAGAGGACACAGTCCTCCAGGGACATGCCCATGTCCCGGACGGCGGTGTTGCGGCCGAGGTGCTGGTCGGGGAGGAACAGCACCTTGTCGCCCTGCTCGAAGGCCCAGTCCAGCGCGCGCTTGGCATTCGAGGAGGTGCAGATCGTGCCGCCGTGCTTGCCCGTGAACGCCTTGATGTCCGCGGACGAGTTCATGTAGGAGACCGGCACGACCTGCTCGGCTATCCCGGCCTCGGTCAGCACGTCCCAGCACTCCGCGACCTGCTCGGCGGTGGCCATGTCGGCCATCGAGCAGCCGGCGGCGAGGTCGGGGAGGACCACCTTCTGGTCGTCGCCGGTCAGGATGTCCGCGGACTCCGCCATGAAGTGCACACCGCAGAACACGATGTACTCGGCCTCCGGGCGCGCGGCCGCGTCCCGGGCCAGCTTGAAGGAGTCGCCCGTGACATCGGCGAACTGGATGACCTCGTCGCGCTGGTAGTGGTGGCCGAGGACGAAGACCTTGTCCCCGAGCTTCTCCTTGGCCGCGCGAGCACGCTCCACCAGGTCCGGGTCGGACGGCGAGGGCAGATCGCCGGGGCACTCCACACCCCGCTCGCTCTTCGGGTCGGCTTCACGGCCGAGGAGCAGCAGGGCAAGGGGCGTCGGCTGTACGTCGAGCTCCTGGGTCTGGGCGGTGGTCACGACACGCACCCTTTCTGTTCTGCGGAAGTGCTTTTCGTCGAACTGACGTTATCTATGATAACCCGGTTCACGTCACTTTGACGATGGTCATTGCGTCGATGTGACATGAATCCCGCCGCAGAATTTCGACTGCCTGCCAGATGCGGCATTTTCCGCTGCCTGTCAGGTGTGCGAGCATGAAGGAGACGCCGGAAACTCGGCGCCCGGCCCGGAATGAATCCGCGGCCTTGCCGGTTGCACCAGTCGGCAAGCAGTCTCCGTACAACCCGGGAGAGATGTAGATGTCCGTATCGGACGAGACCAGCACCGTCACCGACGGCATCATCCTGTCCGACGCCGCCGCGGCGAAGGTCAAGGCCCTGCTCGACCAGGAAGGCCGTGACGACCTGGCCCTGCGTGTCGCCGTTCAGCCCGGTGGCTGCTCCGGCCTGCGCTACCAGCTCTTCTTCGACGAGCGTTCCCTCGACGGCGACGTCGTCAAGGACTTCGACGGCGTCAAGGTCGTCACCGACCGCATGAGCGCCCCGTACCTGGGCGGCGCGTCCATCGACTTCGTCGACACCATCGAGAAGCAGGGCTTCACGATCGACAACCCCAACGCGACGGGCTCCTGCGCCTGCGGCGACTCCTTCAGCTAGGCCCTGCCGCTCCGGCTGAAGAACCGAACACACGCGAAGGCGGCGGCCCCCTCCGGCAGGGCCGCCGCCTTCAGCTGTGCTCCGGGTCGCCTCTACCGCGCCCCGGACGTCTCCGGCAGCCGGGCCCCCGCCTTCTCCAGCGGGATCGCCTTGCCGTCCGAGCCCACGACCTCACGGTCACCCAGCGGCTCGTCGAGCCGCACGCTCTGGTGGTAGACCTTGGCGATCATGACGCAGACCTTGTCGGGCCACGGTGTCTCGGTCACCGTGACGGTCACCTGGTCCGAACCCTCGACCGCCGCCGCCTTGTAGTCGGCGCACACCCCGCCCGTGAAGCTCACCGTCAGCTCCTTGCCGTCGGCGGAGTAACCGTCCACCCGCACGTCCCGCGTGGCCGGCGCCGCGGTCGGCTCGTCGGAACCCGGCCCGGTCGGCCGCGGGCTCGGCGGGGCGGTCGGCTCACCGCTCGGCTCGCCGCTCGGCTCCGCGGAGGGGCCGGCCGAGGCGATGTACTTCGGGTCGACCGCGGGATAGGTCACCGTGAAGGAGTCCTGCGCCCCCGACGCCTTCACCTCGAACAGCCACGACGGCACCAGCGTCTGCCGCGCGTCCACATACTGCGCGGCAAGACCGAACACGGCCTTCTCGACGGTGATCGTGTCCTGCTTCGGCGCACCGGGCGTACCGGACGACGACCCGCAGGGTGCCTCAAGGCGGTCCTTCAGCGGTACCGGACTGGCGCAGCCGCCGATCCCCATCCGGTGGTCGGCCGCGGGCCGCGCGTTCATCAGCTCCAGCGCCTTCTGAGCACCCACGACGGGGTACGTGTCGCTCTTCACCGGCGCCTTCAACTGACCGCTGCCGCCGACCACCTCACCCTGCGCGTTGACGGTGACCCCGGTCGTCCAGCCGTGCGTCGGCAGCCCGCCGACCACCGGATCGGCGTTCACGACCCGCTGCGCGCCCATGAGCTGGCTCGCGTCGACCTTCGCGTCGTCCTGCCCCACCGCCTTCAGGACCGGCGCCGCCGCCTTCTTAGCGGCCGCCACGCTCACCGGGTCGCCGGCCGGAGCGGCGGGGTCGCTCGCACACACGGTCTCGCTCTTGCAGTCGTCGGTGCCGGGCGCGTACCGGTGGAACGTCCAGGTCCCCGGCGCGAGCTGGTTCACCTGGAGACTCGGCCCGGCGGCGTCCTGCCCGCCGACCTTCCACGCCTTCCCCTCAAGGACCGGCGTCCCGGCCACCCCGAGCGCCTCGGCCAGCCGGGCCACCTCGTCCTTGGTGACCTCGCCGGTGGCCCGGTAGACGGGCGCGGAGCCGGGGCCGTCCGGGAGCGTGCCGTCGGCCTGGTAGGTCACGCCGTACGGATTGGGCTCCCCGGGTGCGATGCCGCCCGTGCCGCCGCCCTCGGTGTACCCGTCCAGGTGCAGCGGCGGGGGAGTGTCGTCGCCGGACGCCCCGGACGTCGCACCGCCGCCGTCCGAGCTTCCGGCGGCGGAGATGGCCAGATAGGTCCCACCGCCGCCGGCCAGCAGCACGGCGGCCGCGACAGAGGCGATGAGCGCGGAGGTGCGCCGCCGGGCGAAGTGCTCGTCCTCGCCCCGCTCCTCCGTGGCCGCGACGACGGGCTCCTGAGGATCACCGGCCTCCTGAGGATCACCGGCCTCCTCGGCGGTCTCCTCGGCAGCACCGTCGCCGGCCGGTTCCGTCGCCTCCTCGGCAGCCTCATCGGCGCCCGTGTCCCTGTCGACGACCTCGGCGTCGTCGTCGTTGTCGGGTCGCTCGGTGTTCACCGCATCGCTCCTTCGGCCGCGCAACTGTCCCTATGACCCTGACCCGGCCCTGACAAACGGCCGGCCGGAGGGTCGTATCCCGCATCCCCTTTACGGGGGACAGCGATGGGACGCAGCGGGGGAGCGCACGGTTCCCCTGAAGGCGCCTGTTTCAGTCGCCGTAGTCCGACATCGCGTCCAGCAACCGGGCGGACTTCGTCGGCACCGTCACCCCGTGGATGAGGGAGGGTGAGACCGGGCGGGAGGCGACGCGGTCGGGAGCGGCCCAGTGCGGGACCATCCGGGCGCAGTCCCCGCGCAGCGACGCCAGGTCGCCGTCGAGATCGGCCGGAGCGGGGGCAGGGGCCTTGAGGTTCGTCATGACGGCACCGTAGGCACGTCGGAGCCCGCGAAGAAAGATCTACTATCGGGTAGTTTTGGCCGCTTCAGAGGCCCGCACGGACCAGGTAGCGTGAACTGTCAATCCAGTTTCTCCCCACAGGAGAGTCCACGCCGTGCGCATCGCAGTCACCGGCTCCATCGCCACCGACCACCTCATGACCTTCCCCGGGCGTTTCGCCGACCAGTTCGTCGCGGACCAGCTCCACACGGTCTCGCTCTCCTTCCTGGTCGACAACCTTGACGTACGCCGGGGCGGCGTAGGCGCGAACATCGCCTTCGGCATGGGTCAACTGGGCACCGAGCCGATCCTGGTCGGCGCCGCAGGCTTCGACTTCGACGAGTACCGGGCGTGGCTGGACCGCCACGGCGTCGACACCGCCTCGGTCCGTATCTCCGAGACCCTGCACACCGCCCGCTTCGTCTGCACCACCGACGCCGACCACAACCAGATCGGCTCCTTCTACACCGGTGCGATGAGCGAGGCCCGGCTCATCGAGCTCAAGACCGTCTCGGACCGCGTCGGCGGCCTCGACCTGGTCCTCATCGGCGCCGACGACCCCGAGGCGATGCTCCGCCACACGGAGGAGTGCCGCTCCCGCTCCATCCCCTTCGCGGCGGACTTCTCCCAGCAGATCGCCCGGATGAACGGCGACGAGATCCGCGTCCTGCTGGAGGGCGCCACGTACCTCTTCTCCAACGAGTACGAGAAGGGCCTCATCGAGTCCAAGACCGGCTGGACGGACGCCGAGATCCTGGAGAAGGTCGGCCACCGGGTCACCACGCTCGGCTCGCGGGGCGTGCGGATCGAGAAGACCGGCGAGGAGCCGATCGTCGTCGGCTGCGCCGAGGAGGAGCGCAAGGCCGACCCGACCGGTGTGGGCGACGCGTTCCGCGCCGGGTTCCTGTCGGGTCTGGCCTGGGGCGTCTCGCTGGAGCGGGCGGCCCAGGTGGGCTGCATGCTCGCCACTCTCGTCATCGAGACCGTGGGCACGCAGGAGTACCAGCTGCGGCGCGGCCACTTCATGGAGCGCTTCACCAAGGCGTACGGCGACGAGGCCGCGGCCGAGGTCCAGAAGCACCTGGCCTAGGAGCTACGAGGTCCGGCGGACGAGATAGGCCGTCCCCTTGTCCGCCGGTTCCTCACCCACGTACTCCTGCTCCCGCATCTCGCACCACGCCGGGATGTCGAGACGGGCGGCCTCGTCGTCCGACAGCACCCGCACGAGCCCGCCCACCGGCACCTCGCCGATCACCTTGGCCAGCTCGATGACGGGGATCGGGCAGCGCTTGCCGAGGGCGTCGACGACCAGCTCGTCCTCGCGCACCACCGCTGACGGCGTCGGCGCGCCCAGCTTCTCCCGTACGCCGTTCACCACGCCCGGCAGCACGGCGAGAAACCGCTCCACGTCCTCCGCCGCGGTCCCGGCCGGCAGCGAGATCCGCACATTCCCCTCACTCAGCACCCCCATCGCCTTCAGCACATGGCTGGGCGTCAGCGTGCTGCTGGTGCAGGACGAACCGGAGGAAACGGAGAATCCCTCCCGGTCCAGCTCGTGCAGCAGTGTCTCCCCGTCGACATAGAGACAGGAGAAGGTGACGATCCCCGGCAGTCGCCGCTCCGGATCGCCGACCACCTCCACGTCCGCGACCAGCTCCGGCACCCGCGCCCGGATCCGCTCCGTCAGCTCCCGCAGCCGTACCGCCTCTTGAGCGGCCTCGGCCCGCACGGCCCGCAGCGAGGCCGCCGCCGCGACGATCGCCGGGAGGTTCTCGAAGCCGTATCCCCGTTCGTCCACCGGTCCTTGAGCGGCGAACCGCACACCCTTCCGCACCACAAGCAGCCCGACTCCAGCGGGTCCACCCCATTTGTGCGCACTGCCCGCCAGCAACGACCAGTCACCCTCGACCGTCCCCCACCCGAGCGACTGAGCCGCATCGACGAACAACGGCACCCCGGCGGCCCGGCACACCTCGGCGACCTCGGCCACCGGCTGCTCGGTCCCCACCTCATGGTTGGCGGACTGAAGACACGCCAACGCGGTGTCCTCCCGAAGCGCGTCGGCATAGCCGGAGGAATCAACCCGCCCCCCGCGGTCAACCGTCACCCGAGTGACCGAACCGCCCTCCCTCTCCTGTGCTTCGGCCGAATGGAGCACGGAGGAATGTTCAACCGCTGACACGATCAGGTGACGTCCCACGCGCCGCCGCCCACCCAACGCCCCCGCGATACCGCTGTGCACGGCGTGCGTCCCGGAGGGCGTGAAGCTCAGTTCATCCGGCCGGCAGGCAACAGCCTCGGCCGCGGCTTCCCGAGCGGCATCGAGCAACATTCGAGCCCTACGCCCCTCCCGATACAACCGTGAGGGATCAGCCCACCCCTCATCAAGTGAGGCCAACAGCGCCTGACGAGCGACGGGATGGAGGGGCGCACTGGAAGCAGCGTCGAGATATGACACAGGGCAACGCTAGCTCGCCAGGGGCGCGGGGCTGAACCTGATTGCGGCTCCGCCGCGGGGCGCGATCAGCCCAAACCAACCCGCACCCGCCAATCCAGCGAACCACCCCGCCCACTAGGCACCCCTCCCCGCGAACCCCAAGAACGCGTCGGCTAGGGTTTGGTCCGCATAAACATCCAAACCCCTGCCCGACGCAGGGCGGCGACCGACCACCGAAGCAGGCAGGCCGCAGCCAACACGCGCGGGCGAGACTCTCGGGAAGGCGCTACGTGAGTCCCAACGGCTCCGACCGCTCGCCGCGGCGCCCGATGCGGCGGAAGCTGCTGCAGGCAATGACCGCGGGCCTGGTCCTGGCGACCGCCACCGGTTGCACATACAAGGACTTCCCCCGCCTTGGTATGCCCACCCCGACCACGGAAGAGGCTCCGCGGATCCTCTCCCTGTGGCAGGGCTCCTGGGCTGCCGCGCTGGCCACCGGCGTGCTGGTGTGGGGCCTGATCCTGTGGAGTGCTTTCTTCCACCGGCGCAGCCGCACGAAGGTCGAAGTTCCTCCGCAGACCCGGTACAACATGCCCATCGAGGCGCTGTACACCGTGGTCCCGCTCATCATCGTCTCGGTGCTGTTCTACTTCACGGCCCGCGACGAGTCGAAGCTCCTCAGCCTCGACAAGAAGCCCGACGTCACCGTCAACGTGGTCGGCTTCCAGTGGAGCTGGGGCTTCAACTACATCGAGAACGTCGACGGTTCCTCCGGCGACGCGAAGACGGACAAGAACCTGGACGCCATTCCGGACCGGTTCAAGGACGACTTCCCGGCGAACGCCGGCGGTGTCTACGACGTCGGTACGCCCGGTACGCGCAACCCGCAGACCAACAACCCCGGCCCCACGCTGTGGCTGCCCAAGGGCAAGACGGTCCGCTTCGTCCTCACCTCGCGTGACGTCATCCACTCCTTCTGGGTGGTGCCGTTCCTGATGAAGCAGGACGTCATCCCGGGCCACACCAACTCCTTCCAGGTGACCCCCAACAAGGAGGGCACCTTCCTCGGCAAGTGCGCCGAGCTCTGCGGCGTCGACCACTCCCGGATGCTGTTCAACGTGAAGGTCGTCTCCCCCGAGCGCTACGAGCAGCACCTCAAGGACCTCGCCAAGAAGGGGCAGACCGGTTACGTTCCCGCGGGCATCGAGCAGACCGCCCACGAGAAGAACCGGGAGACGAACAACCTGTGAGCATCCTCAACGAACCCCAGGGTGCCGCGGCAGCTGAGGGACATTACTCAGACGAGCTGCCGGTTCGGCGCAAGCAGCCCGGCAACGTCGTGATCAAGTGGCTCACCACCACTGACCACAAGACGATCGGAACGCTGTACCTCGTCACGTCGTTCGCGTTCTTCTGCATCGGTGGCGTGATGGCGCTGCTCATGCGCGCCGAGCTCGCCCGGCCTGGTCTGCAGATCATGTCGAACGAGCAGTTCAA
>NZ_JBIUCI010000022.1:0-153343 GCF_044593635.1 Streptomyces sp. NPDC051913
AGCTCGGAGAGCAGCCCGTCCACGTCCTCACGGTCGACGGTCAGGTCATCGGCGAAGTGCCGGTCGCCAGTGGCGTCGGGCACGTACTTCACGGTCACGACGATCTTCAGACTCACAGCAATCGCTCCTCTGGCTACGTGCCGCTGCGCCGCAGCCGCACGCGGTACGAGTAGTGCTCGGGCAGAAAATGACTGATCGCCAGCTCGACGAGGTGTCCGTCGGCCGACAGGTAGACGCGGTCGATGCGCAGCAGCGGGCGGCCGGGCTCGCAGCCGAGGTGCTCGGCCAGATCGGGAGTGGCCTCCGCGACCGTGATGCTCTGCTCGGCCTCGGCGATCGGCTCGGGCAGCCGGCCGTCGAGCAGGCCGAGGACGGTGAGCGTGCTGGGCGCCTCCGGCAGCATCAGCTCCGGAACGGACTCCAGCAGCCGGCCGACGGCGGGTGGCAGATAGACAGCGGTGTGGCAGAACACGGTGTCCTCGTGCAGCCGCAGCAACGCCAGCTTGTGCACCCGGTCCGTGTGCAGACCCAGCCGGCCCGCCGCGTCCACGTCGACCCGCCGGTGCAGGGGGGTGACGACCCGCATACGGGTGTCGACGGACAACCCCATCAGGTCGTCCACCGACCCGAACTGCCGCAGGTACTGCTCGTCGCGGGGCGTGGCGAAGGTGCCGCGGCCCGGCACGCGGTGCACCAGCCCCTCGGCGACCAGGTCCTGGAAAGCCCGGCGCACGGTCTGCCGACTGATCCCGTACCGCTCCGCCAGCTCGGCCTCCGTCGGCAGCCGCACCCCGTCCGGGTAGTCGTGCCGCAGGATCGCACTCCGCAGCTCGCGGGCGAGCCGCGCATAGGTGCTCTCCCGCTGCGGTTGCTCCGCCATCGGTGTCGGCCCTCCCTCAGACCACACCGTCGGCGCGCAGCGCCTCGATGTCGTCGTCGGTACGGCCCAGTTGCCGGAGGATCGCGTCCGTGTGCTCACCGACGGCCGGTACGGGGTCCATGCGCGCGGGCAGTCCCGCGAGGTCGGCCGGCGGGAGCAGGGCCTGGACGGTCGCGCCCGGCACACCCACCTCGCGCCAGCGGCCGCGGGCGGCGAGCACCGGGTGGTCGAGGAACGCGGCCACGTCGTTGACCCCTGCGCACGCGATCCCGATGTCCTCCAGGTCCTTGAGGATCTCCTCGGCGTCGGAGCGCGCGCAGCGCTCGGCGACGATCGCGTTGATCTCGTCGCGGTGGGCGACCCGGTCGGAACCGGTGGCGAAGCGCGGGTCGCCGGTCAGGCCGGGGTTCCCGAGGAACTCCGCGCACAGGACGGCCCATTCGCGCTCGTTCTGGATGGAGAACAGCACGTCCCCGCCGTCGGCGGCCGTGAAGGCGCCGTACGGGGCGATCGTGGCGTGCTGGGTGCCAAGGCGCGGGGGCTGGGCACCGCCGTAGCGGGTGTAGTTGGCCGGCTGGCCCATCCACTCGGCCAGCGCCTCGAAGAGCGAGACCTCCACCGCGTGCGCCGTTCCGGTGGTGGCGCGGGTGTAGAGGGCGGTGAGGACGCCCGTGTAGGCGTACATCCCGGCCGCGATGTCGGCGACGGAGATACCGACCCGCGCCGACTCCTCGGGCGTTCCGGTCAGCGACACCAGCCCGGTCTGGCACTGCACCAGCAGGTCGTACGACTTGCGGTCCGTCCACGGGCCGTCGGTGCCGTACCCGGAGATCGTGCACGGGATCAACCGTGGATACCGCTCGGTGAGCGCGTCCGTGCCGAGGCCGAGCCGGTCGGCCGCTCCGGGGGCGAGATTCTGTACGAAGACGTCGGCGCCGTCGAGGAGTCCGCGCAGGATCTCCAGTCCCCGGGGGTCCTTGAGGTCGAGCGTGAGGGATTCCTTGGAGCGGTTCAGCCAGACGAAATAACTGGAGTGGCCGTGCACCGTGGTGTCGTACCGGCGTGCGAAGTCGCCGTCGCCCGGGCGCTCCACCTTGATGACCCTGGCCCCGAGGTCGGCCAGCTGCCGCGTGGCGTAGGGGGCGGCCACGGCCTGTTCCAGGCTGACGACCGTGACCCCGGCGAGGGGAAGCTTCGGTACGCTCATGAGGCCCATTTGTACGGCCAGATTTCCGCCCCTGACAACCCGTCCCCGCTGAGGCACGCGCCACACACCGGCCGGGGCGGACCCGGTGGGAGGGTGCGCGGTCCCGCACGCGCCCCCTCCTCCCTCACGTGCTCAGGACGGGCGAGCGGGATGGCACAGGACCATCACCGCGCGGGCGACGAGTTCCCCGGCGCCGCCCAGTTCCTGGCGGTAGCGGTCCGTGATCTCCTTGACGGTCTCGACGAACTCGGGGTCCACGGCACGGGCACGCGCGGGAGGAGGGAGTTCCTGGGCCATGGCGCGGCGGCGGGCCAGCAGGGCGATGATCTCCTCGTCCAGCCGCTCTATGTGTGCCGGTGACAGGTCCGCCGTCAGGTCGGCGGTGTGGTGGGTCGTCACGATGGTTCTCCGTTCTCCCGCTGTGGCGCGACAGACCTCGTCGGTGGCGCGACGAGCCTCATCGCAATCGGTCCTTCAACACCTTGCCCGTGGCGTTCAGCGGCAACTCCTCCCGGAACTCCACGGTTCGGGGCACCTTGAAGCCGGCCATCCGCTCCCGGCTCCAGTCGATGAGCTCCGCCGCCGACACCGGGGAGTGCCGTACGACGAACGCCTTGCCCACCTGTCCGAGCCGGGCGTCCGGGACGCCTACCACCGCGGCCTGGGCGACGGCGGGGTGCTGGAGCAGAAAGCCCTCGATCTCGGCCGGGTAGGCGTTGAAGCCGCCGACGACGAACATGTCCTTCTTGCGGCCGACGATCCGCAGCCGGCCTTCGGCGTCGAGTGTGCCCAGGTCACCGGTGTGCAGCCAGCCGTCCGGGGTGATCGCCTCGGCGGTGGCGGCGGGGTCGTCGAGGTAGCCGAGCATGACGCTGTAGCCGCGGACCAGGACCTCGCCGTCGTCCGCGACGCGGACCTGAAGACCGGCGCAGGGGGTGCCGACGGTGGTGGCGATGTCGTCGAAGGAGTCACCCGGGCGGGACGCGGTGACCGTGCCCGCCTCGGTGAGCCCGTAGCCCGTCATGATCGTGCGGAACGGCAGTTCCTCGCTGATCCGGCGGATCAGCTCCACCGGGATGTCCGCCGCTCCGGTCACGGCGGCCCGCAGCGAGGACAGGTCCCGGCCGCCCTTCGCCCGCGCCGCCAGCAGCGAGTGGTAGAGCGTGGGCGGCCCGGGCAGCATCGTCACCCGCTCCCGCTCGACCAGGTCGAGGACGTGGTCCACGTCGAAGACCGGGACCGGCAGGATCGTCGCACCGCGGATGAGGGAGGCGATCAGCCCCGCCTTCCAGCCGAACATGTGGAAGAACGGGTTGACGATCAGATAGCGGTCGCCCTCCCGCAGATCGGCCAGCTCGCACCACTCGGCGAAGAGCCGCAGGTTCTGCGCGTGGCTCATCAGCACGCCCTTGGGGCGACCGGTCGTGCCCGAGGTGAAGATGATGTCGCAGACGTCCGACCCGCTCACCGCACGCTCGAAGGGCGTTCCGCTGTCGAGGAAGTCCGACCCGAGGTCGATCACCGGCACTCCCCGCGGTCCGGTGAACTCCGTGCCGAGGAATCCCTGTTGGACCAGGACCGCCTTCGCGCCGGAGCGCGTGATGATGTCGTGCGCCTCGGCCGTCCTGAAGCGGGTGTTGACCGGCACCAGCACCCCGCCCGCGGTCAGCAGCCCGAAGGCGGCGACGATCCACTGCGCGGAGTTGGGCGCCCAGACGGCGACCCGGTCGCCCTTCTCGACGCCCAGCGAGGCGAACGCGCCCGCCGCTTTCCGTACCCGCTCGGCGAGTTCGACGAACGTGAGCCGCAGCGGGCCGTCGACGACCGCCTCGGCAGCACCGAAGCGGTCGGCGGCGCTCAGCACCATCCGCGGGACGGAGTCCCAGGTCATGCCGGGATCAGCCGGGCCAGATTGCCGCCCATGATCTTGGCCTGGTCGGCCACGGACAGCCCCTGGATGGCGTCGACGTACGAGGTCGGCTGGGCCAGACCCTCCGGATGCGGGTAGTCCGAGCCGAAGAGGATGCGGTCGACGCCGATCAGGTCGACCAGACCGCCCAGGTCCTCCTCGTAGAACGGGCTGACGTGGATGCTGTTGCGGACCGCCTCGACCGGGTCGCCCAGGAACTCGTGCGGCATCTTCTTGTGGACGTCGGCGAGTTGGTCGAGCAGCGGCGCCACCCATGACGAGCCGTTCTCGATCAGGGCGATCTTCAGCTCGGGGAAGCGGAACAGCGCGCCGTGGCACACCCACGCGGCGACCGCGTCCTGGATGGGCCGCCACTCGGACACCGCGCGGAACGCGTTGGGCTTGAAAGGCAGCATCTCGCCCCCGCCGCCCTCCCAGTCGCTGGTGTACTTGGCGTAGCCGCTGTCGGAGGAGTGCATCGCGACCAGGACACCGGTCTCCACGACCCGCTTCCAGAACGGATCGAACTCCTCCAGCGCGAAGGACCGCGAGCCGCCGTACCCGGGCACCGGGGCGGGCCGGACGAGGATGGCCTTCGCGCCGTGCTCCACCGCCCAGTTGAGCTCCGCGATCGCCTTGTCGACGATCGGCAGGGTGATCACGGGGGTGGTGAGGATGCGGTCCTTGTAGTTGAACGACCAGGTCTCGTACAGCCACTCGTTCAGGGAGTGGATCACCGCGTGGATCAACTCCGGGTGATGGCGCATCCGTTCCTCGATGAGGCTGGCCAGCGTCGGGAACATCAGCGTGCGCTGTACGCCGAGTTCGTCCAGCAGCTCCAGGCGCGGGCCCGGTTCACGGAACGCGGGGATCGAGCGCATCGGCTCGCCGAAGATCTCCCGGCGGGTCTTGCCGTCGGGGTTGCCGACCCGGAAGTACTCCTCCATCGCCCCTGGCCGGGCGACGACCTCGAAGGTCGGGTTCGGGATGTACTCGCTGATCTGGCCCAGGATCGCGATCTTCGTGCGGCCCCGGACCTGGACGTACTCGATCGCGCCTTCGTACTGCTTGGGGAGGTGCCTGGTCAGCGCCTCCTCGGTCTCGTAGAGGTGGTTGTCCGCGTCGAAGAGCGGATACGGCAGCGCACGCGACGTCATGAGACCCTCCTTGGCGAATTGAGAGAATCGTATTCTCTTCATGTGCGTACGGCAATGTCGTGCCGCAGCCGGAACTTCTGGACCTTGCCGCTCGCCGTCCTCGGGAAGTCCTCGACGAGGTGCAGCTCCTCGGGCCACTTCTGTCTGGCCAGACCGGAGTTGTCGAGGTGGGCGCGCATCGCGTCGAGGGTGGTGGTGTGTCCCGGCAGCATGCGCAGGAACGCGGCGGCGTGTTCGCCGAGCCGGGCGTCGGGGGCGGCGACCACCGCGGCCTCCGCGACGCCCGGCAGGGCGAGGAGCATCTCCTCGACCTCCAGGGCGCTGATGTTCTCGCCGCCGCGGATGATGATGTCGGACTTGCGGTCGGTGATCGTGAGGTAGCCGTCCTCGTCGAGGACGCCGACGTCGCCGGTGCGGTACCAGCCCTCGTCGTCGAAGGCCCGGGCGGTCAGGTCCGGATCGGTGTAGCCGAGGCACAGGTCGGGTCCACGGCTGAGGATCTCGCCGTCCTCGGCCAGCCGCAGCTCGATGCCCGGCCGTGCGTTGCCGTCCGTGAAGAGGCGTTTGGCCTCGGGCGCGTCGAAGCGCGAGGACGTGATCGAGGGGTGCTCGGTGCTGCCGTACGCCCGGAACACCTGGATCCCGAGACCGGCCAGCCGGGTCGTGACCGCCACCGGGACCGATGAGCCGCCCAGCCCCGCGTACCGCATGTGCCGCAGATGGTCCGGCCCGAAGTCGGGGTGGTCGAGGAGGCTCGTCACGTAGTACGGGGCGCCGCCGCCGATGTGCAGATCGTGACGGGTCATCAACTCCAGCGCCCGGCCCGGGTTCCAGACGTCCGTGAGATGGACCGGCGAGCCCTCCAGGACCGGGATCAGGAACGCGTTCACCATGCCGATGAAGTGACCGACCGGGGCCGCGGTGAGCTGGTGGCCGCGGTCGGGCGGGTAGCTCGCGGTGAGCTGGTGGGTCTCGTGAACGAGGGTCTGATGGCTGTGGATCACGCCCTTCGGGTCCCGGGTGGTACCGGAGGTGAAGGCGATGAGGGCCGGGCCCGCCGGATCGGTGCGCAGGGCGCCGGGGAGCGGGGTGTCGCTCAGCAGCTCGTCGAAGTCGCGGCCGACCACCCCGACCACGGGCACGTCCGCGCACAGATCGGGCTGGAACTCCAGCCGGCCGAACCGTTCGGCGGCCACGAACACGCTCGGCCGGACCGCGTCCAGGATGTAACCGACCTCCTTGCGCCCGTAGAAGTGGACGATCGGCACGACGGCCGCCCCGAGGAGCGCCGAGGCCCAGAACACGGCGGCGGCCTCCATCCAGTTGGGCAACTGGAAGGCCACCGTGTCGCCGGGCCCCACGCCCCGCTCGCGCAGCCCGCCCGCGAGCCGGCGCGCGACCTCCTCGACCTCCCGGAACGTCCCCGACCAGGGGCGGACGTCCGAATGCACACGGAAGACGGTGTCGGGCGCCGCCGCCAGGCCGCGCGCCAGCAGGTCGCCGAGCGTGTCCTGGGTCCACCACCCCTCGGCCTCGTAGCGCTTGACCAGTTCGACGGGAATCCTTCGCATCTCCGTGCTCCCTCCAGTGCTCCGGGCCGGGCTCGGATCGGCGGTGCATACGCTATTCTCGCTCTGCGAGAACACCAATATCGTCAGGGGGAAATCGCATGGTCGACCTCGAACTGGACGAGGGCCTCGCCGTCCTCACGATCGACCGCCCCCACGCCCGCAACGCCATCTCCCTCGACACCATGGGCGAGTTGGACAAGGCGCTCGACGCCGCGGAGGGGGCTCGGGCGCTGGTCGTGCGGGGGGCGGGGGAGCGGGCGTTCGTCTCCGGCGGCGACCTCAAGGAACTCGCCGCTCTGCGCACCGAGGACGAGGCGGCGGCGATGGCCCGGCGGATGCGGGGCATCTGCGACCGGATCGCCGCCTTCCCCGGCCCCGTCGTCGCCGCGCTCAACGGCCATGCCCTGGGCGGCGGTGCCGAGGTCGCCGTCGCCGCCGACATCCGGGTGGCCGCGGACGACATCAGGATCGGCTTCAACCAGGTGTGCCTCGCCATCATGCCCGCGTGGGGCGGGGCGGAGCGGCTCGCCGCCCTCGTCGGCCGGGGACGGGCCCTCATGCTGGCGGGCACGGGAACCGTCCTCGACGCGACGCAGGCACAGCGCCTCGGACTCGTCGACCAGGTGGTGCCCCGGGCCTCCTTCGAGGAGAGCTGGCGGACCCTGGCCCGCTCGCTCGCCACCGCCCCGGCCGGTGCGATCAAGCAGGTGGTGTCGGGCACCGCGTCGCCGGACGAGGCGGTGGCGGCCTTCGCCCGGCTCTGGGTGAGCGACGCGCACTGGGCGGCGGCGGACCGGGTGCTGACCCGAGGCACGTGACGGGGGAAGGCGTCTGGCTCCGGCATGGCCGCCGCTCAGGTGTTCCGCCCCCCGTTGACGCCGATCACCTGCCCGGTGACATAGCCGGCCTCCTCGGACACCAGGAAGGCGCAGGCGGCCGCGATGTCCTCGGGACGCCCCGCCCGTCGTACCGGAGTCAGCTCGGCGTGATGGTCCACCGAGCCGCCGAGGAAGCCGCGCTCCTCCGAGGCTCGCAGCATGGGTGTGTCGACGAAGCCCGGCGGGATGGTGTTCACCGTGATGCCGGCCGGGCCGAGTTCCAGGGCCAGGGACTTGGTCAGGCCGATCAGACCGGCTTTCGAGGCGACGTAGTGCGTCATGTAGGGCTGGCCGGACTGGGCGCTCGACGAGGAGATGTTGACGATCCGGCCCCAGCCCGCCTTCTTCATGCCGGGCACCACGGCCTGGCAGAAGTAGAACGGGCCGTTGAGGTTCACGGCCATGATCCGGTTCCACGACGTGTCGGTGATCCTGAGGAAGCCCTCGGTCGCGGACACCCCGGCGTTGTTCACCAGGACGAGCACCGGGCCCAGGGCGTCGCGCACCTGCCGTACCGCCTCGTCGACCCGCGCACGGTCCGACACGTCCACCCCGCCGACGGCGAGCGACGCGTGCCCCTTCTGCCGCGCCTCGGCGGCGACCCGCTCGGCCGCCTCGGTGTCGAGGTCGAGGACGGCCGTGGCGAAGCCGTCCTCCGCGAGCCGCAGGGCGATGGCGCGGCCGATGCCCGAACCGCCGCCCGTGACCAGCGCCGTACGCCGCTGCCCGGTCATGCGACCGCCTCCACGCCCGCGAGCGAGGTGCGGTGCATCAGCCGGGCGGAGGCCTTGCCGTACGGGAGGGCCCGGTGGAGCATGCCCGTGTTGTCCCACAGGACGAGATCGCCCTGGCGCCACCGGTGACGGAGCGTGAACCTCGGCTGGGTCGCCCACTCCAGGAGACGGTTCAGCAGGGCCCGGCCCTCGTCCGTCGGACGGCCGGCCACCTCGCCGGCCGTGGCGCCGATCAGCAGCGACCTGCGGCCGCCGGGGCGGGTCCACACGAGCGGCTGCTCGCGGGCCGGGTTGCGGTCCCAGGCCGCGCGTTCCCCGGGGGAGGGGTCGGGGGTCACCAGCAACTGGGAGGCGGCGAAGCTGTGGACGACCCGCAGACCGTCCAACTCCCGTTGCTCCTCTGCGGGAAGCGCCTCGTAGGCTGCGAAGGTGTTGGCGAACTCGGTGTCGCCGTCACCGTCCGCCGAGATCTGGCGTGCCGTCAACAGCGTCGTCATGTTGGGGACTTCGTCGGTCGTGCCGTCGATGTGCCAGTGGAAGGTGCCCTCCCGGTAGGCGGCCAGCGGGCTCTTCGACGGGTCGCGGGTGATGCGCTGGATCTCGGGGTGGGTGGGATGGCCTCCCATCGGGAGCGGCACGACCCGGCCGAGCAGCCTGCTGAAGGCGACCAGATCGGCGTCGTCGAGGTGCGCCTCGCGGTAGACCACGACGCCGCGCCGGTCCAGCGCGGCCCGGCACTCCTCGGCGACGGCCTTGTCGACCAGCCGGCTCCCGGACAGGCCGGTGATCTCGACGCCCGTCGTCGGGGTGAGTTCGGTGACGGTGACTGCCATGGACGTTCCTTTCGCGACGGGGGTACTAGGTCACCGCTCCGGCGGTCTTGAGCTGTGCGATCCGCTCCCAGTCGAGGCCCAGCTCCAGGAGGATCTCCTCGGTCTGCGCGGCGAATTCGGGGGCCGGGCCGAGCGTCGGGGCGCCGACGTCGAACTGGACCGGGCTCGCGGCCAGTTCCAGCTCCCCGGCTCGGACCAGGTACTCGTTCGCCCGGACCTGGGCGTCCGCGCTCACCTGGAGGGAGTCCTGGACAGGGGCCCACGGGCCGGCCAGCGTGGCGAACCGCTCGGTCCACTCCGCGAGCGTCCGCCCGGCCAGCACCTCGCGCAGGATCTTCACGGCGTCCGCAGTGTGCTCGGCGAGCGCCTCGGCCGAGGAGAACCGCGGGTCGTCGGCGAGTTCGGGCCGGTCGATGTGCCGGCACACGTCCGCCCAGAACTTGCCGGGCTGCATCATCACGAACGCCAGATAGCGGTCGTCGGCGGTGCGGTACAGGCCGGACAGCGGGTTGGTGGGGGAGCCGTGGGCTCCCGCCGGCGGCGCGATCATGGGCCTGTCGAGATGGACGGAGAGCGCGATGCCGTGACCCAGGGCCCACACCCCGCTCCCGAGCAGGGACACGTCCACGACCGAGGCCTCCCCGGTCCGCTCCCGCTGGAGCAGCGCCGCCGCGATCCCGCCCGCCAGGTTGGTGCCGGAGATGGTGTCCCCGTAGGCGGGCCCCGGGGGCGGGATCATTCCCTCGACACCGGGCGGGGTGAGGCTGGCCGCGGTGCCGGCCCGGGCCCAGAAGGCGGTCATGTCGTAGCCGCCACGCTCCGCCTCCTGGCCGCGCGGGCCGAGCGCGCTGCCGCGGGCGTAGACGATCCGCGGGTTCACCTCGCGGATGTCGGGCACGTCGATGGCGAACCTCCGCCGGGTGGCGGGCAGGAAGCTGGTGAGGAAGACGTCCGCCCGGCGGGCCAGTTCGTACAGCAGCTCCCGGCCCTCCGGCGTCGCCATGTCGAGGCCGATGCTGCGCTTGCCGCGGTTGGCGTGCTCGACGTTCGGGTTCGGGTCGCCCTCCACCTTGAAGGTGCCGGTCTGCCGCAGTCCGCGCTGCGGATCGCCGTTGACCGCGTGTTCCACCTTGACGACGTCCGCGCCCCAGTCGGCGAGCACGGCACCGGCCGACGGCACGAAGCCGTACATCGCCACTTCCAGCACCCGGATGCCGCTCAGGGGACCGGTGCTCATACGACCACCGCCCCGAAGGTCTTGCGCTCCATGAACTCCTCCAGACCGTCGACCCCCTTCTCCCGGCCGATCCCGGACTGCTTGTAGCCGCCGAACGGGGTGTCGGGGAAGAAGTAGTTGCCGCCGTTGACGCTGAACGTGCCCGTGCGGATCCGCCGGGCCAGGGCGATCGCCCGTTCCTGGTCGGCGCCGTGGATCGCGCCGGACAGCCCGTACGCCGAGTCGTTGGCGATGCGGACCGCGTCGTCCTCGTCGTCGTAGGGGATGAGCGCGAGGACGGGACCGAACACCTCCTCCTGCGCCAGCTCGCTCGCCGGGTCCACGCCGGTGACCAGGGTGGGGGTGTAGTAGAAGCCCGGGTCGATCCGCCTGCCGCCGGTGACCAGGGTCGCCCCGGCCGCGACGGCCCGCCGGACCATGCCGTCGACCTTCTCGCGCTGCCGCTCGCTGATCAGCGGGCCCATGTAGGTCTTCGGGTGCGTGGGGTCGCCGTACCGGACCCGGTCGAGCGCCGCCGCCACCTGATGGGCGATCGCGTCGTGGTGCGCGCGCGGTACGAGCATCCGGGAGGTGATCGCACAACTCTGGCCCGCGTGCAGACAGATCATGTACGCCGCGTAGCGGGCCGCCGCCGCGAAGTCCGCGTCGTCCAGCACGATCAGGGCGGACTTGCCGCCGAGTTCGAGGAAGACCCGTTTCACCGTGCCGCTCGCGGCGGCCATGATGCGACGGCCGGTCGCGGTGGAGCCGGTGAAGCTCACCATGTCGATGTCGGGGTGCGTGGTGAGGAGTTCACCGGTCACCGCGTCCGACGACGTCAGGACGTTGACCACGCCCGGCGGGATGTCCGTGTGCGCGGCCACGAGTTCGCCGAGGGCCAGGGTGATCAGCGGGGTGTCCGGGGCGCCCTTGAGGACGACCGTGCAGCCCGCGGCGAGCGCCGGGGCCAGCTTGGCGAGGGCGAGTTGGACGGGGTAGTTGTACGGCACGATCGCGGCGAGCACGCCGCCCGCCTCCTTCTCCACCCAGCGATGGTGCAGCTGCCCCAGGTACTCGACGACACCGAGATCCTCGGTGAGCGGGTGGGTCCCCAGCAGGTCGGCGTAGTAGCGGACCAGGCCCACCGGCTCGTCGAGCTGCTGGCCATGGGTCAGCATGCGGGGCGCGCCGACCTCGGCGATGGTCAACTCCCGCAGCTCCTCCAGATGGTGGGTGAGCGCGTGATGGAGCTGGTCGAGGCAGTGGACGCGGAACTTCGTGTCGGTGGACCAGGCCGTGGTGTCGAAGGCGCGGCGGGCGGCCGCCACGGCGGCGTCGGTCTGCTCGGCCGTGGCGTCGGGGGCCTCGCCGACGACCTCGCCGGTGGCCGGGTTGACCGAGGCGAACGTCCGGTCGGCCCGCACGAGCCGTCCGTCGATGAGCAGCCGCCTGTTCGGGGGTGGCATCCCGTCCAGCATCCCGTCCCCTTCCGATGAAAATGACGTTCTCGGATTGAGAGAACACTAGCGTGACCCAACTTCCGCGTCACGACCCCGGTCTGGATCAGTCGCTCGTGTCACGCGCTGACATAAATTCGCCACACGGTACTTCCGGGTGAGTGGACTTGAAAGTAGGGTTCTCGCATTCGGAAGGGAGATTCTTGTGCCTGAGGGTGGGGGCGGATCATGACGCGCGTCGGGCTCATCGGGGCCGGTCGCATGGGTCGGCCCATGGTGCGCAGGCTCGCGGAAGCGGGACACGAGGTGCGGGTGCTGGGCCGGTCGGCCGCCTCCCGTGCCGCGCTATCCCCGGAGCCGGCGCGGGTGGTCGGCCGGGTCGCCGAGGCCGGCGAGGGCGCCGACGTCGTGCTCGTCTGTGTCCACACCGACGAACAGGTGCGCCAAGTCTGCCTCGACAGCGCTCTGTTGGCCGCCATGCCGGCCCATGCCGTCCTCGTCGTCCACACCACCGGCAGCCCGCACACCGTCGAGGCGATCGCCGACCGCGGCGTCGACGTGGTGGACGCGCCGGTCAGCGGCGGCCCGCCCGACGTCGCCGAAGGGCACCTCACCCTCTTCGTGGGCGGCGCCCACGACACCGTCGACCGGATCCGGCCCGTACTGGACAGCTACGGCGACCCGGTGCTGCACGTGGGCCCGTTGGGGGCGGGCCAGCGGGTGAAGCTGGTCAACAACACGGTCTTCGCGGCCCAGATCGGGCTGCTCGCCCAAGCGGCCCGGCTGGGCGCGCGGTTGGGGGTCGACGAGTCGCTCCTGCTGGACGCCCTCGCCCACGGCAGCGCGTCGAGCCGCGCGCTCGCCGGGGCCCGACGCCGCGGCTCGGTGGCGGAGTTCGCCCGGGCGACGGCCGAGTTCCTCGGCAAGGACCTCGACGTCGTCCGCGCGGTCGCCGCCGACCTGGGCGCCGACCTGGGCATTCTGGCCCGGGCCATCGATGGGGCGATGCCCGCCGGCACCCCTTGAACCACCCGTACGACCCGAGACGAAGGGACACCGCCCATGGGACGAGTCGAGGACAAGGTCGCGTTCATCACCGGCGCCGCCCGTGGCCAGGGCCGCAGCCATGCCGTACGCCTGGCCGAGGAGGGCGCCGACATCATCGCGGTCGACCTGTGCCGCGACTACGAGACCGTCGGCTACCCGATGGCCACGCCGGAGGACCTGAAGGAGACGGTCCGGCTCGTCGAGGAACAGGGTCGGCGCATCGTCGCCCTCCAGGCGGACGTGCGTGATGTCGCCCAGCTGCGGGGCGCGTTGGAGACCGGTCTCGGTGAACTGGGCGGGCTGGACATCGTCGTGGCCCAGGCCGGGATCGCCCCCCTGCACGGTGAACCCAAGCTCCAGGCCTGGTGCGACGCGATCGACGTCGACCTGATCGGCAGCATCAACGCCATCCAGGTCGCCCTGCCGCATCTGCGTGAGGGCGCCTCCGTGATCGCCACCGGCTCGACCGCCGCCCTCATGGAACACGGCATCGTCGAGACCCCGGGCGCCAACCCAGGTGGTGCCGGATACGCCTACGCCAAGCGCGCGCTGTCCGAGTACGTCCACGAACTCGCCCGCAACCTGGCCCCGTCGGGGCAGCGCGCCAACGTCATCCACCCCACGAACGTGGACACCCGGATGCTCCAGAGCGACCCCATGTACAAGTCGTTCCGCCCCGACCTCGACCACCCCACCCGGCAGGACGCCGAGCCCGTGTTCGCCGTGCAGCAGGCCATGCCGATCCCGTACGTCGAACCGATCGACATCAGCAACGCCGTCGTCTTCCTCGCCTCCGACGAGGCCCGCTACATCACCGGCACCCAACTCCGTGTCGACGCCGGCGGTTACCTCAAGTGGTACGACTGGCGCCGCTGAAACCCATGACCGAGGGAGACAAGCAGTGAAGGTCCGTGTCGATCCGGAGCGCTGCCAGGGCCACACGCTCTGCTGGATGACCGCTCCCAAGGCGTTCCAGCTGGACGAGGTCGACGGCCACTCCTCGGCCGTCGGCGAGGACGTGCCGGCCGACCAGGAGGACGACGTGCGGGAAGCCGCGCACTCGTGCCCGGAACGGGCCATCCAGATCTACTGACGGGACAGGCCCGGTTCTTCTGAGAGGAGAGCCCCAGTGACGGAAGCCGACGACGACCGCAAGAAACACCGGGTGGACTTCGACCGCCACACCCCCGAGTACCGGCACCGCTTCGAGGAGATCACCCACGAACTCCACTCCAGGTGCCCCATCGCCTGGACCGACGCCCACGACGGCCACTGGGTCGCCAGCGGCAACCGCGAGGTCTTCGAACTCGCCCGGTCCGCCGAGTACTTGTCCAACGACCACGACGTGAAGGGCGAGCGGCGCGGCTACAAGGGCATCACCATCCCGTCGCCGCCCCGCGCGCGGGAAGTGCAGGGCGGCTTCCTGGAGATGGACCCGCCCGGACAGCGCCACTACCGCCAGACCCTCAACCCCTACCTCTCCCCGGCGGCCGTCGCCCGCTGGATCCCCTTCGTCGACGAGGTGGTGCGCGCCTGCCTCGACGAGCGGATCGAGGAAGGGCACATCGACTTCGTCGATGACCTCGCCAACATCGTCCCGGCCGTCCTCACCCTGGCGATGATGGGCATTCCCCTCAAGGACTGGACCGTCTACAACGAACCCGCCCACGCCTCCGTCTACACCCCGCCCAACTCCCCGGACATGCCCCGGGTCGCGGAGATGAGCCGGAACATGGGCGTGGCGCTGTACCTGTCCATCCAGGAGGTCCGCCAGAAGCCGCGGCCCGGACTCGTCGACGCCCTCGTGCACGCCGAGATCGACGGAAGGACCCCGCCCGACGAGGAGTTGACAGGCGTTCTGGCGCTGCTCATCGGCGGCGGCTTCGACACCACGACGGCCCTCACCGCACACGCCCTGGAGTGGCTGTCGCAGCATCCCGGTGAGCGGGACCGGCTCAGCCGCGAGCGGGCGTCCCTGCTGGACTCGGCGACCGAGGAGTTCCTGCGCTACTTCGCCCCCGCCCCCGGCGACGGCCGCACGATCTCCGCCGACTGCGAGATCGCGGGCCAGCGCTTCGAGGAGGGCGAACGCCTGTGGCTGTCCTGGGCCATGGCCAATCGGGACCCGGCCGTCTTCCCCGACCCCGACCGGGTCGACCTGGAGCGCAAGGGCAACCGGCACAGCAGCTTCGGCCTGGGCATCCACCGCTGCATCGGCTCCAACGTCGCCCGTACGGTCTTCAAGCGCATGGTGACGGCCGTCCTGGACCGTATGCCGGACTACCGCTGCGACCCCGACGGCACGGTCCACTACGAGACCATCGGGATCATCCAGGGCATGCGCCAGCTCCCGGCGACCTTCACCCCCGGCAAGCGCCTCGGCCCCTCACTCGACGAGACGCTGGAGATCCTCCAGAAGGCCTGCGACGAACAACGCCTCGCCGAGCCCGTCACGGTACGGGCCGGCCGCGCGCACATCACCCGCTGAGAGGCAGGAGGCCCACGTGGCCGTAACCCCGGGACGTCCGCTTCCCCGACTCACCGACCAGAACGCCTTCTTCTGGACGTCGGGGGAGGACGGACGGCTGCGGATCCAGGAGTGCACGGCCTGCTCCGCCCTGATCCACCCGCCCCAACCGGTGTGCCGCCACTGCCGCGCACGGACCCTGGGCGTACGGACCGTCTCCGGTCGCGCGACGCTCATCGGCTTCTCCGTCAACCACCGCTTCGGCCTGCCCGGTCTCCCGGCCCCGTACGTCGTCGCCCAGGTCGCCCTCGACGAGGACCCCCGGGTCCGGCTCACCACCAACGCCGTCGAGTGCGACCCCGACGACCTCGCCCTCGGCCTGCGCATGGAGGTCGTCTTCGAGCAGGCCGGCGAGGTGTGGCTGCCGCTGTTCCGCCCGGCCGCCGAACAGGGCGAACCGGGACCCCTCCCCGAGGACGAGATCACACCCCGCGTCCGTCCCATGGCCACCCGGGAGAAGTTCGAGGACAAGGTCGCCCTCACCGGTGTCGGGGCCTCTTCACTCGGCCGCCGGCTGCTGGTCGACCCGCTCTCCCTCACCGTCCAGGCCTGCGAACGCGCGGTGGCCGACGCGGGCCTCACCCTCGACGACATCGACGGCCTGGCCACCTACCCCGGCGCCGGCTCGTACGGAGGCTTCGCCGAGGGCGGCGTCACGGCCCTGGAGACCGCCCTCGGCCTCCGCCCCACCTGGCACAACGGCGGCGGCGAGACCTTCGGTCCCGGCGGCTCCCTCATCGCCGCGATGCTGGCCGTGGCCGGCGGCCTCGCCCGACATGTGCTCTGCTTCCGTACGTTGTGGGAGGCGTCGTACGCCGATCTGATCAGGCGCGGGCAGCTACCGCCACCGAGCAGCCCCGACGCCGGCTGGCTCAGGCCCTTCGGCGCCACCTCCGCCGCCCACACCCTGGCCCAGAACGCGCAGCGCCACTTCCACCGCTACGGCACCACCCGCGAGACCCTCGGCTGGATCGCCCTCAACCAGCGTGCCAACGCCGCCCTGAACGAGACCGCGATCTACCGCGACCCGATGACCATGGACGACTATCTCCAGGCCCGGCCCATCACCACCCCGTTCGGGCTCTACGACTGCGACGTGCCCTGCGACGGAGCCGTGGCCGTCATCGTCTCGGCCGTCGACGCCGCCCGCGACCTCGCCAAGCCGCCCGTCCTCGTCGAGGCGGTCGGCACCCAGATCACCGAGCACCTCGCCTGGGACCAGAGCACCCTCACCCACGAACCCCAGGTCCTCGGCCAGTCCGCCCACCTGTGGACCCGGACGAGCCTGCGCCCCGCCGACGTGGACGTGGCCGAGCTCTACGACGGCTTCACCTTCAACTGCCTGTCCTGGATAGAGGCGTTGGGCTTCTGCGGCATCGGCGAGGCCAAGGACTTCCTGGACGGCGGGAAGAACATCGCCCGGGACGGCGTACTGCCCCTGAACACCCACGGCGGCCAGCTCTCGCACGGCCGCACCCACGGCATGGGCCTGGTCCAGGAGGCGATCGTCCAACTCCGCGGCGAGGCCGGGGCCCGTCAGGTGCCCGGCGCCCGGGTCGCCGTCGTCAGCTCCGGCGGGCTCACCCCCAGCGGAGTCCTACTCCTCAGGACGGACACGTGATCCACGGCTCCCTCGACATCGACGGCATCCCCCTGTCGTACCGGGCGAGTTGGGCGCCGCACCCCCGCGCCGTCGTCCTCGCCCTGCACGGCGGCGGCACCGACTCCGCGTACTTCGACTGCCCGGGCCGCCCCCGCCTCTCCCTCCTGCGTACGGGGTCGGCCCTCGGCTTCTCGGTACTGGCCCTCGACCGGCCCGGGTACGGCGCCTCACACGCCCACCAGGAGAAGCTGACCGACCCCGACCACCGGGTCGCCCTGATGTACGCGGCCCTCGACGGACTGCTCGCCACCCGGCCCCACGGCGCGGGCGTCTTCCTCATGGCGCACTCGGCGGGCAGTGAACTGGCGATCCGCATGGCGGCCGAGGAGCGTGGCCGTGCCCTGCTGGGCCTGGAGATCGCGGGCACCGGACGCGAGCACCACCCCCGCTTCTCGGCGCGCTGGGCGGAACACGGCGAGCCGGGCGTCCGCCGCCCCGCCCGCCGCCGGATGCGCGACCTGTTGTGGGGGCCGAGCCGGCTCTACCCGGCCGACGTCTTCGGCGGCACCGCCATCGGCGCCCCCTCGCCGGACTACGAGTTCGAGGCACGCGCATGGGTGGAGGAGTTCCCCGAACTCGCCGCCCGGGTGAGGGTTCCGGTCGGCTACACGCTGGGTGATCACGAAGCGGTCTGGAACTCGGGCCCCGAGGCCCTCGCCGTCATCGGGTCGATGTTCACCGCCGCGCCCCGCGTCCTGACGTACGAACAGCCCGACAGCGGCCACAACTTGAGCCTCGGCAACGCGGCCCGCGCCTACCATCTCAGAGTTCTCTCGTTCGCCGAGGAGTGCGCGGTGGCCCGGGAGAACGCGCACGCCGACTCCTCGCGAGGAAAGGCGGGTTGAGCCCCATGGACGACCTCGCGCTGCTGCTCGTACGCCTGACCCTGGGCCTGGTGATGATCGCGCACGGCCACAACCACTGGCGCGGCGGCGGCCGTATCGAGGGCACCGCCCGCTGGTTCACCGGCCTGGGTCTGCGCAACGGCCCCCTTCAGGCCTGGCTGAGCGTCCTGACCGAGATCGGCGCCGGAGTCCTGCTCCTGCTCGGCCTGTTCACCCCGCTCGCCTGCGCGGCCGTCATCTCGGTGATGCTCGTCGCGGGCCTGCTCGCCCACCGCCGCAACGGGTTCTTCGTCTTCAAGGACGGCTACGAGTACGTGCTCACGCTCGCCGTCGTCGCCCTCGCCCTGGCCGTACTCGGACCGGGCGGGATCTCGGTGGACGAGGCGAGCGGCATCGACGTCACCGGACGGGCGGGCGGCGCCCTCGCCCTCGGGGCCGCGGTGGCGGCGACGGCCGGACTGCTCGCGGTGTTCTGGCGCCCCCGGCCCACCGAGCAGGAGGAGAGCTGATGCACGTCGGTACCGAGCAGGAGGCAGGCTGATGCGCGTCGGTTTCATCGGCCTGGGCAGCCAGGGCGCCCCCATGGCCCGCCGGATCGTCGACGCGGGCTACCCGACCACCCTGTGGGCCCGCCGCCCTGCGACCCTGCTGCCCTTCGAGGGCACCGCCGCGCGACGCGCCGGGTCGCCCGCGGAACTGGCGTCCGTGAGCGACCTGGTCTGTGTGTGCGTGGTCGACGACGCCGACGTGGAGGAGATCCTCACCGGCACGTCCGGCGTCCTGGCCGGGCTGCGCAAGGGCGGGGTCGTCGCCGTGCACAGCACCGTCCACCCTGACACCTGCCGCCGCCTCGCCGACCGCGCCCGCGGCCACGGCGTCACCCTGATCGACGCGCCCGTCAGCGGGGGCGGCCCGGCCGCTGCCGAAGGCCGCCTGGTGGTGATGGCCGGGGGAGAGCCGGGGACGGTCGCCTACTGCCGTCCGGTGTTCGCGGCGTACGCCGACCCGATCGTGCACATGGGCCCGCTGGGCACCGGGCAGGTCGCCAAGCTCCTGAACAACCTGCTGTTCACGGCCAACCTGGCCACCGCCGCGAGCACCCTCGCCCTCGGCCGTGAACTGGCCGTCGACCCGGCAGCCCTGGCCCAGGTCGTCTCCCACGGCAGCGGTCGGAGCTTCGCCCTGGACCGGGTCACCGCCGCGGGCGGCACGCTCGACCGCATCGCCGCGCACGCCGGGCCTCTGCTGCGCAAGGACGTCCGGCTGGTGCGGGACGTGGCCACGGCCGCGGGCGCCGCCCCCGGGGTCGTCACCGCGACCGCGGAGGAGGCGCTGGAGCGGATGAACAGCGCGCGCTGAGGCCCTTGGGGGTGCGCTCAGTCGAGGGTGTCGGGATCCGGGCCCGTCCGCAGGCCCCGGTCCAGGCCGGCGATCGCCGTCAGCTCCTCGTCGGTGAGGGCGAAGTCGAAGACGTCCGCGTTCTCCCGGATGCGGGCCGGGGTGACGGACTTGGGGATCACGACGTTCCCGAGCTGGAGGTGCCAGCGCAGCACGACCTGCGCGGGCGACTTGCCGTAGCGCCCGGCGATCGAGGTCAGCACCGGCTCGCTCAGCACCGCACCCTGCGCGAGCGGGCTCCACGCCTCGGTGGCGATGCCCAACTCGGCATGCAGATCACGCAGTTCGCGCTGCTGGAGACCGGGGTGCAGTTCGACCTGGTTGACGGCCGGTACGAGCGAGCTGTCGTCCAGCAGCCGGCGCAGATGGGCGGGCTGGAAGTTGGAGACGCCGGCCGCGCGGACACGTCCCTCGCCGGTCAGCTTCTCGATGGCCCGCCACGACTCGCGGTACAGATCACGGGCCGGGGTCGGCCAGTGGATCAGATAGAGATCGACGAAGTCGAGGCCGAGCTTGGCGAGGCTGGCGTCGAAGGCCTTGAGGGTGGCGTCGTAGCCCTGGTCGGCGTTCCACAGCTTGGTGGTGACGAACAGTTCGTCGCGGGCGATGCCGGAGGCGGCCAGGGCCTGGCCGACGCCCTTCTCGTTGCCGTAGATCGCCGCCGTGTCGATGCTGCGGTAGCCGGCCTCCAGGGCCGAGGTGACGGCCGCGGCTGTCTCGGGGTCGGGGACCTGGAAGACGCCGAAGCCGAGCTGCGGGATCTCGATGCCGTTGTTGAGGGTGACGGTGGGGATGGGCGTACTCATGCAGACGACTGTAGTTGCAGACGCGGGTTAATAGCAAACGCGGGTATGAGGTTGGGGAAATGCTGTGGCCGGGGCTCCAGGCCGCTGGATATGGTCTCGACACCCGATCCGACCGAAAGCCATCGATCCCATGACCAGTCCTCGCCTCACGACGACCCTCTGGCGCCCCACCGGCCCCGAGGAGCTGGACCTGGTGCGCGAGCTGAACTGGCGCGCCTGGCCGCCCCGGCTGCCTGAGCAGCCGATCTTCTACCCCGTCCTGAACGAGGACTACGCGGTGAAGATCGCCCGGAACTGGAACGTCGGGCACAGCGGCGTCGGGTACGTGACCCGTTTCGAGGTCGACTCCGACTTCGTGCGCCGCTACCCCGTCCAGCAGGCGGGCGGGCGGACGATCCTGGAGCTGTGGGTACCGGCGGAGGAGCTCGACGAGTTCAACGCCCACATCGTCGGCGAGATCGAGGTCGTCCACGAGTTCCGCTGACCGTCTCCCTAGGGGCGGGCCAAGTGGCGCATCGTCAGCGCCAGTTGCAGCCGGAACCGGCCCTGCGGGGTGCGCACCGGCCAGCCCAGCAGATGCTCCGCGTGGGCCAGCCGGTCCTGGAGCGTGGAGTGATGGACGTTGATCTCGGCGGCGGCCGCCCTCAGGCTCGTCGTCGAGGCGACGGCGTCCAGCGTCGCGAGCAACCACGGCGCCGTCGCGGCGGCCACGTCCAGGGCGATGACGTCGGCCGGGGGTTCCGTCCCTGGCCCGACCAGGTCGGCGAGCAGCGCCAGACTCCCCAACTCATCGGCACGCACGACCCGCCGCCCGGGTTCCTCCGCGGTGAACCGCAACGCGGTACGGGCAGCGGCCCACGACTCATGCAGCCGCAACACGGGGACAGCGGGCCCGACACCCACCCTTCCCGGGACGGGGGCGGCGGGTCCGGCGCCGGTTCTCGCCGAGAGCGGTACGGCGACCCCGGCACTGGCCCTCCCCGCGGCTGGTACGGCAGGCGCGGCGCCGGTTCTCCCCGAGGGTGGGACAGTGGGTCCGGCGCCGGCTCCAGGTGCGAGTGGTGCGGCTACCCCGGCACTCGTCCTCCCTGTGACTGGTACGGCAGCCCCGGCCCCAGGTCCGCCTGACCGGGGGACGGCTGGACCGGCGCCGGCCGCTGGCTCTGCGGTCGGGACGGTGTGACCGGGTCCCGCTCCTTGTGCGGTCGGGACGGCGTGGCCGGCACCCGATCCGTCCGCGGTCGGGACCGATGACCCGGCGCCGCCTCCGCCCGCGGCAAGCACGGTAGGACCCACTTCGACTCCCTCCGTGCGCCGGAGGTCCGGGCCGGCGCCGAGCCGTTCCGCGGGCGGGATTGCCGAGCCTGCGTCGGCTGCCGCTGCGGGTGATACGACCAGAGCCGCGCCGGCTGTGCCTGCGGGCGGCGCTGACGGAGCCGTGCCCGCCCTCCCCGTGGGCGATGCCGCCGGTGCCACGCCCGCCGTCCCCGCCGGCGAAGCGCCCGGAGCCGCGTCTGTTCTCCCCGCTGGGGAAGCGCCAGGAGCCGCGTCTGTTCTTCCCGCTGGGGAAGCGCCAGGAGTCGTGTCGGCTCTCCCCGCTGGGGAAGCGCCAGGAGTCGTGTCGGCTCTCCCCGCCGCCGGTACTGCCGGAGACGTGCCCGTTCTCCCCGTGGGGGGTGTGGTCGGAGTGGGGCCGGCCCTTCCTGTGGGCGGTTCGTTCGTCGGTTCGGCGGCGACGATGCGGGGTGGGCCGTCTCCCGGGGCCAGTACTCGGGCGAGGGCCGTCGGGTCCAGGCCCAGTCGGCGGGCCGCGTGCAGCCGTGCCGGCTCGGGGGCCGTGGCGTCGAGAAGCGTCTCCACCAGGGCGGGATCATCCGCCGGGGCCCGCCCTCGGGTGCGGTCGAGCACGCGTCGTACCGCACCGGCGGCACGCTCCAGAATCACCGCGTCCACCACGCTCGGCTCCGCCCCCGCCCGCTCCAGCCACAGCGCGGGAACGCCGCCCGGCGACAGCGCGGCGGACGGCCATGCCGGATCCGGCGCCACCTCGGAGTCCCGCCGGGTCCCGTCCGCCTCGACGCGCACCCGCACCCGCCGCTCCTCGTCGACGAGCCGCGCCGGCACCCCGGCCAGCACGGCGGCGCCCCGCACCAGCGCCTCCAGCCCGGCCCGCGACTCGGCCAGCCGATCGAAGTAGGCGATCACCTGGACCGCGGCCCCGGCATCGGGGTCCAGCGCGGTCAGCCGCCCGGCCAGCTCTTTCATGGGTCCATGGTGCGGGATACGAGAGAGGAACGGGGAGGAGGCGGAGGGGAGGCCGCATCGCTCCGTCGTCCCTCACCCTCCATCTCTCAGTTCGCCAGCAACCGTCGCAGCCACCGCAGCTGAGCCGCCCGCGCCCCCTGGGACAGGGCCGACTGCGGGGCGAAGCCGTCGAAGCCGTGGAAGCCGCCCGGCCAGACGTGCAGCTCCGCCACCCCGCCCGCCTGCCAGATACGGGAGGCGTAGGCGACGACCTCGTCCCGGAAGGTCTCCGCGGAGCCCACGTCCAGGAAGGCGGGCGGCAGGCCGGACAGGTCCTCGGCGCGGGCCGGCGCGGCGTACGCGGGGACGTCGGGCCCGCCGCGCAGCTCGCCGAGCAGGGCGGTCCAGCCGGTCTCGTTGGCCGTACGGTCCCAGACCCCGACGCCCGCCATCTGGTGGGCGGACGGAGTGTCGTTGCGGTCGTCGAGCATGGGGCACATCAGGACCTGCCCGATCACCTGCGGACCCTTGCGGTCCCGGGCGAGCAGGGCCAGCGCCGCGCACAGGCCGCCGCCCGCGCTGGCGCCCGCGATCACGATCCGCTCCGGATCGGCGCCCAGCTCCGCCGCGTGCTCGGCCGTCCAGACCAGCCCGGCGTACACGTCCTCCACGGGCGCGGGATGCGGATGCTCGGGAGCCAGCCGGTACTCGACCGACACCACGACCGCGTCCATCTCCTTCGCCCAGGCCAGCGGGACGTCCACGCCCACCCTGTTGTTGCCGATGACCATGCCGCCGCCGTGGACGTGATAGACGACGGGCCGCGGACCCGCGGCCGGCGGAGCGGCGGGGCGGCAGATCAGGAGTGAGATCTCGGGGGCGTCCTCGGGCCCCGGCACCGTGCGGTCCTCGACCTCGAAGAAGCCGTCGAGGGTGAGGTCCAGCTCGGCCAGCAGCGCGATCCCCGGTCCCTGGCGTATCTCGTCGATCTGGTCGAGCGTGAGCCCTGGGGAGATCACGTCCTTGATCAGCTCCAGGGCGGCGGCCAGCTCGGGGTCGAACGGCGGCGGGACCAGGCTCATGGCATCTTCTCCTCACGAGGGAACACGGCGGCTCGAGTGCCCATCATTCGCCCGTGCCCCTCACCCCGGACGCCGCCGTCCGGCGGAACCTGCCCGCCGAACGGCGGGTGGCACCGGCGTGAAACGCCGACCTTGCCAGGTCGTGACCCGTTGTTCACCCTCCGGTGGTGGAAGACATCAGAACCTGAGACAACGCTGTCAACGCCCCACCGGCGGCCCCACCCGCACCAGGAGTAAGTACGTGAACGTCTCCCTCACCACCTGGCTGGTGACCGTGGCCGCCCTGTGCGGGCTCATCGCGGTCGACTTCTTCATCGGTCGCAAACCGCACGACGTGTCCCTCAAGGAAGCCGGTGTCTGGACCGTCGTATGGGTGCTGCTCGCCTGTCTCTTCGGGATCGGGCTGCTCGTCTTCAGCGGGGGAGGGCCGGGCGGGGAGTTCTTCGCGGGCTTCATCACCGAGAAGTCGCTGAGCGTCGACAACCTCTTCGTCTTCGTCCTGATCATGTCCAAGTTCGCGGTGCCCTCGCAGTACCAGCAGCGTGTGCTCATGGTCGGCGTCCTGCTCGCCCTGGTGCTGCGCACCGCCTTCATCGCGGCCGGCGCGGCCATCATCTCCACGTTCTCCTGGGTGTTCTACCTGTTCGGCGCCTTCCTGATCTGGACCGCCTGGAAGCTCGTCCAGGACGCCCGCAAGGGGGGCCACGAGGAGGAGTACGAAGAGAACAAGATGCTCAGGATGGTCGAGGAGCGCTTCGGCGTCGCCGACCGCTACCACGGCTCCAAGCTGTGGATCGAGGAGAACGGCAAGCGGGTCATGACCCCGATGCTGGTCGTGATGCTGGCCATCGGCTCCACGGACCTCCTCTTCGCCCTCGACTCCATCCCCGCGATCTACGGGCTCACCGAGGAGCCGTACATCGTCTTCACGGCGAACGCCTTCGCCCTGATGGGCCTGCGCCAGCTGTACTTCCTCATCGGCGGCCTCCTCAAGCGGCTCGTCCACCTCAGCTACGGTCTGTCGATCATCCTCGGTTTCATCGGCGTCAAGCTGCTGCTGCACGCCCTCCACGAGTCCGGTGTGCACGTCCCCGAGATCAGCATCCCCTTCTCGCTCGGCTTCATCGTCCTCGTCCTCGCGGTGACCACGTTCACCAGCCTGCGCGCCTCGAAGAAGCAGGAGGAGCAGAAGCAGCCGGAGGAGACCATCTCCTGACCGCTGCCACCCCTGTCACCGCTTGCGCGCCGTCGCCGTCGCCGTCACCGCCGCCGCGCCGAACGCCAGCCCCGCGCACAGCAGCCAGACCGCCACATAACCCGACTCCGTCGGCGTCCCGTCGCCCCGGCCCCCGCTCACCGACGCGGCCAGCAGGGAGGCCATCACGCCGCCCGCGACCGCGCCGCCGAGCGTCTTGACGTTGTTGTACAGGGCGGTCGTCACCCCGGTGCGGGAGCGGTCGCTCCCCTCCGCGATCACCGTAGGGATCGCGCCGAGCGCCACCCCCGTGCCGAGCCCCGCGAGCACCTTCGCCGCCGCCACCTGCCACAGCGCCTCGTGCAGGAGGGCCGTCACCAGGAAACTCACGCCGATCAGGACGAAGGCGAGGGCCACCGCCGCGGCGTAGCCGAGACGGCCCGCGATGCGCGCGGTGAGCGAGGAGGCGATCACCGCTGTCACCGCCGCCGGGAGGGCCACCAGCGAGATCGACAGCGCGGACAGCCCGAAGCCGTACCCCGTGCGCTCCGGGTCGGCGGCGAGGAACGTGGCCTCGGGCGACTGGCTGCCGAAGTACACGACGCCGAAGGCGAACGCGCCCAGGAAGAACGGCGCCACCCTGCGGTCGGTCAGCGCCCGCACGTCCACCAGCGGCTCCGGCGTCCGCAGTTCGACTGCCGTCCACACCCCGCCGAGCAGCACCGCGAGGAGCAGCAGGCCGAGCACCCCGCCGGAGAGCCGGCCGGCGTCCTGCGCCGCGGAGATCCCGGACAGGAGCAGCACCATGGTCAGGCTCAGCAGCGCCGCGCCCGGCCAGTCGAGCCGGCCGCCGGTGGCGCGCGCCGACTCGGGGACGGTGAGGAAGGACACGGGTACGCAGGCCACGGCGAGGACGGCGGGGACCAGGAGCGTGGTGCGTACGTCCCCCGTGGCCTCCTGGACCGCCCCCATGACGACCCCGCCGAGCAGGGTGCCGAGGGCCAGCGACCCGACCAGCCGGGCGATCGCCGACCGGGCCGCGTCCACCGGCAGCCGGTCGCGGACCAGGGCGATCTCCAGGGGCAGCAGGGCGGCCAGCGGCCCCATCAGCACCCGGCCCGCCAGCAGTACCGGCCAGGACGGGGCGAACGCCACGAGCAGCGTCCCGGCGGCGACACAGCCGAGGGCGCCGCGCAGCACCCGCCGGTGGCCGTGGAGGTCGCCGAGCCGGCCGAGGACCGGCACGGACACGGCGGCGGCGAGCAGCTGGGCGGAGAGCACCCAGGACAACTGGGCGTCGGGGATGCCGAGTTCGCGCCCGATCTCGGGGAGCAGGGGTGCGATGCCGCCCTGGAGGAAGCCGCTGGTCAGCTCGAAGAGGACCAGCAGACCGACGACGGCGCGCACGGACGCGGACCGCTCGGCCGCGGCGGCGGGAGCCGTGACCTCGGCCGGTTTCACGCGCCCTCCTCGCCGACGAACCCGCCGACGGACTCGGTGACGGACTCGCCGACGGATTCGTCGGCGAACTGGAGGCGACGGGCGGCGAGTTCGGCGAGCAGCAAGGCCGCGTCGAGGACGGCGCGGTCGTCGAAGACGGCCCGGGGCGAGTGGTTCATGGGGGCGGTCGCCGGGTCGGTGTCCGGCGGACAGGCGCCGACGCCGACGTACGCGCCCGGCACTTCGCGCAGCACGAAGGAGAAGTCCTCCGAACCGGTCAGCGGGCGCGGCGCCTCGAAGGCGTGGTCCTGGCCGAGGAGGTCCTGGGCGGTCCGCAGCGCGAACGCGGCCTCGCGCGGGTCGTTGACGGTGACCGGGTAGTTCTCCCGGTAGTCGACGTCGACGTCCACACCGTGCGCGGCGGCGACCCCGCGGACCGTCCGCTCGATCCCGGCCCTGACCCTGGCCCGGGTCTCGGGGGAGAAGGTCCGTACGGTCGCCTCGAACTCGGCGTGTTCGGGGATGACGTTGCCCGCGGAGCCGGCGTGCAGCGAGCCGACCGTCACCACGGCCGGGTCGAAGACGTCGACAGTGCGGGTCACCATCGTCTGCAGGGCCGTGACCATCGCGCACACGGCCGGCACCGGATCCTGCGCGGAGTGCGGGGTCGAGCCGTGGCCTCCCGCGCCGCCGACCCGGACCGTCACCGCGTCGGAGGCCGCGAGCATCGGACCCGGCCGGACGGCCGCGAACCCGGTGGGCAGCAGGGTCGAGGTCACATGCAGCGCGTACGCCGCCACCACCCGGCTGCCGGCCGCGTCGAGGACCCCCTCCTCGATCATCAGAGGGGCACCCCGCATGCCCTCCTCGCCCGGCTGGAACATGAGGACGACATCGCCCGCGAGCTCCTCCCGCCGGGCGGCGAGCAGCTGTGCCGCGCCGACCAGGCCCGCCGTGTGCAGATCGTGCCCGCAGGCATGCATCCGGCCGGGGAACCGCGAGGCGTACGGCAGACCGCTGTCCTCCTGCACGGGCAGGGCGTCCATGTCCCCGCGCAGCAGCACCGCGGGGCCCGGCCGGCCGCCGCGCAGTACAGCCGTCACCGAACTGAGCCCTTTCCCCGGCGTGATCTCCAGAGGGAGACCGGCGAGAGCGTCGAGGACCTTGCGCTGGGTGAGCGGCAGGTCGAGCCCGAGTTCGGGCTCGCGGTGCAGCGCGTGGCGCAGCCGGACGAGGGAGTCTTCGAGAGGGAGGGCGTCGCTGTGCTGGAACATGGCAGGTATGGTGTCGATACCCTCGATCGCCGCCGCCCGTGTGCAGGAATCCGCCGTGCGCCCCAGATCGTTTGCAGGAAACAGCCGATCCGGTCAGGCTGAGGAGCGACCCGTGCTCGACGAACTCGACTACCTTCTCGTCACCGCGCTCCAGATCGCGCCCCGCGCCGACTGGCAGACGATCGGCGACGCCCTCGGTCTCGACGCCTCGACCGTCGCACGCCGGTGGGCGCGGCTGACCCGGGCCGGGCACGCCTGGATCAGCGTGCATCCCGCGGCCCATGCGCACGCACCCTCCGTCGTCGCGTTCATCGAGGTCGACTGCGTGGCCGGCCGGCTCCACGAGGTGGCTGCGGAGATCGCCGAGGAGCCGCACGTGTTCAACCTCGAACACGTCAGCGGCGGCCGGGACCTGCTCGTCACGGCCGTCTTCTCCGACCAGGCCGAACTCGCCCGCTACGTCGGCTTCCGACTCGGCGCCCTCGACGGGGTGGCCGCCTCTCGCACGCAGGTCGCCACCACCCTGCACACCGAGGGCAGCCGCTGGCGCCTGGACCGGCTCACCGAGGAACAGCGCCGCAGGCTCGCGCCGACGGCGACCGCGGGGGCCCGGGCGCGGGGCGGCGCCCTGCTCCAGGGGCGCGACCTGGAACTCGTACAGGCGCTGAGCGACGATCCCCGGCAGTCCGCCGCTCGGCTCGCCGAGCGCACCGGCCTGAGCGCCACCACCGTCCGTCGCCGTCTGGACCGGCTGGACGCCGAGCACGCCCTCGTCCACCGCTGCGAGGTCGCCCGTACGCTGTCCGGCTGGCCGGTCTCGGTGTCGCTGTGGGCCGCGGTACCGCAGAGCCGGGCCCCGCAGCTCGCCGAGCGGATCAGCGGTCTGCGCGAGATCCGGCTCTGCGCCTCCCTGTCCGGGCCGCACAACCTGCTGCTCGCCGCCTGGCTGCGCTCGGTCGACGACATCGCCCCCTTCGAGTCACGGCTCACCGAGCGCTTCCCGGAACTCGACGTGGCTGACCGGGCGTTGACGCTCTGGC
The DNA here is from genome assembly GCF_044593635.1 of Streptomyces sp. NPDC051913. Classification (NCBI taxonomy): domain Bacteria; kingdom Bacillati; phylum Actinomycetota; class Actinomycetes; order Kitasatosporales; family Streptomycetaceae; genus Streptomyces; species Streptomyces sp. NPDC051913. Next base: position 28,404 of record NZ_JBIUCI010000022.1, read on the forward strand.
CGATGAAACTGGGCGGCCACCTCCTCGACCCCCAGGGCCGCCATCTGCGCGCCGTCACCCTCGGTCCCTGGCGCGACCCGCACTCCGAAGCGGCCGAAGCGGCCCTCCTGGACCGCCTGCGCAGGCCACCTGGGCGACCACCGGCCGACGGGAACCCTTGACTTCGAGAACGCTCCAAGTTCTAGCGTCGGCGGGGTCGGGACGTCGAAGGCCGACGAAGGTCGGCGGGAGTCCAGCGGAACGGAGACGCACATGCGGGTCGGCGTGCACATCAACCGGTTCGACCATCCGGGAGGCGGCCCGGCGCTCGCCGCCGAACTCGCCGCGGCGGGCGACGCCGCTGAGGCCGCGGGCCTGAGCTGGCTGTCGGTCATGGACCACTACTTCCAGATGGAGTTCAACGACGGCGCCGAGGACCCGATGCTGGAGGCCTACACGACCCTCGGCTACCTCGCCGCCCGTACCTCCACCGTGCAGCTCGGCGCCCTGGTGACAGGGGTGACCTACCGCCACCCCGGACTGCTCGCCAAGATCGCCACCACCCTGGACGTACTGTCCGGCGGCCGGGCCACGCTCGGGATCGGCGCGGCCTGGTACGACCGGGAGCACGCGGGCCTCGGCGTGCCGTTCCCGCCCCTCGCCGAGCGTTTCGAGCGGCTGGAGGAGACCCTGCGGATCTGCCTCCGGATGTGGGACCCGGAGGCCAACGGGCCCTTCGAGGGCAAGCACTACCGGCTCGCCGAGACGCTGTGCGTACCGGCCCCGGTCAGCAGCCCGCGCCCCGAGATCATGATCGGCGGGGGCGGCGAGAAGAAGACCCTCCGGCTGGTCGCCCGCCACGGCGACGCCTGCAACCTGTTCACCACCACCCCGGAGGAGGTCGCCCACAAGCTGGACGTCCTGCGGGGTCACTGCGAGGCCGAGGGCCGCGACTACGACACGATCCGCAAGACCGTCGCCTACTCCGGCGAGCCGCTCGCCACCGGCGACCTCGACGCCTTCACCCGGGACATCGCGGGCTACACCAAGCTCGGCATCGAGACGGTGATCCTCTCCCCGCGCACCGGCGAGCCGGCGGAGTTCATCGAACGCTTCGCGGCCCCGGCCGTCCAGCGCCTGGCCGGGCTCGACTGAACCTGACGGACTTACCGAGGACCACTGAGGACTACTACGGAGTGCTACTGGGCCGGCCCGCTGCGGGAGACGATGCGCGTGCCGCGGTCGTCGACCGTGCGGACCTGCAGGGAGCCGCAGCCGCACCGGGTCCACAGGGTGTGGCCCGCGGCGGTCGCGTGCCGGGACACCACCTGGAACGGCTCGGCGTCGTCCGGCCATCCGCAGTGCGGGCAGCCGGTGCGGGTCGTGCTGGTCATGAGAACTCCTCGTACGTCGTGGCCGGTTGGCCGGTGCGGCTGGTGGACCGTCGCGACACGATCCAGGGTGCGGCATCGCTTTCGTACACGTCCAGGTTGACTTTCCGGACGACACCTTGAAGCGTGGGCTTCATGATTGACCTGCGCCGGCTTCACGTCCTGCGAGCGGTCGCCCACTACGGCACGGTCACCGCCGCCGCCCGAGCCCTGCACTTCACCCCGTCCGCGGCCTCGCAGCAGATCCGTCAGCTCGCCCGTGACCTGGGCGTCGACCTCCTGGAACCGCAGGGCCGGGGGATCCGTCTCACCCCGGCCGCCGAGAGCCTGCTCGCGCACGCCGACGCCATCCAGGCCCGCTGGGAACTGGCGGAGCTCGACCTGCGCGCCCAACGGGACGCCCCGGCGGGGCCGTTGCGGGTGAGCGGGTATCCGGTGGCGATCTCGGTGCTGCTGGCGCCGATGGCGGTGCGGCTCCAGGAGCGGTATCCGCGGCTGGCCGTACGCATCCAGGAGGCGGCCGTACCGGAGAGCTTCGACCTGCTCTTCGAGGGCGCCACCGATCTGGCGATCGTCGAGGCGACTCCGCACAACCCGCCGCTGAGCGACGTCCGCTTCGATCAACGCCCCCTCCTGGACGACCCGTTCGACCTCGTCGTGCCCGCCGGTCACCCACTGGCCGACCGGGAGCGCGTCGATCTCGCGGAAGCGGCGCACGAGGACTGGATCGCGCCCATGCCGCAGAGCCCCTGCCACACCCATGTCATCTCGGCCTGCGGCGAGGCCGGGTTCAGCCCCGCGGTGGTCCACCAGGCCGTGGACTGGAACGTCACCGCCCAGCTCGTCGCCCACCGGCTGGGCGTCGCGCTCATCCCGCGGCTGGCCCAGCTCACCGCGGATCTGCCCGTCACCCGGGTACCCTGCGCCGGCGATCCGCACCGCAAACTGCTCACCTGCACCCGGCGCGGCGGCCATGAACGACCCGCGGTGGCGGCCGCGTTGGCGGAGCTGCGGGAGCTGGCCCCGACCGCGGTGGCCTGATCTGCGGAGCGCCGAGGCATGCGTGAGGGGCCGGAGCTCCAAGAGCTCCGGCCCCTCACGAGACGATCAGGCGGCGACGGTGTCGCCCACGTGCCCGTGCAGACGGGCGATGACCTCGGTCAGCTGCGTGGCGACCTCGGCGTCGTCGGCCGGGTGGGTCTCGGCGAAACGGACCACGGAACCGGGGATGGAGAGCTTGACGTCCTCCAGCACCTTGGCGCCGGCGATGCCCAGGGCCTTGCGGGTCTCGTCCTGCGCCCACACGCCACCGAACTGGCCGAACGCGGTACCGACCACGGCGGCCGGCTTGCCGCCGAAGGCGCCGGCGCCGTAGGGACGCGACAGCCAGTCGATGGCGTTCTTCAGGACGGCCGGGATGGTGCCGTTGTACTCGGGGACGAAGAGCAGGAAGCCGTCGGCGCCCTGGGCGGTCTCACGCAGCTTCGCGGCGGCGGCCGGGACGCTGCCCTCGACGTCGATGTCCTCGTTGTAGAAGGGGATCTCGGCCAGGCCCTCGTACAGCTCGACCGACGCACCCTCGGGAGCGAACTTGACGGCCGCCTCCGCGAGCTGGCGGTTGTGCGAACCGGCGCGAAGGCTGCCGACGAGCGCAAGGATACGAACAGACATGCTAACTCCAGGGGTGCTGAAACACTGCCGTCACAATCCGGACCGGGGTCCGTTTAAGGTTCTATCACTCTAACCGGACCGCGGTCCAGTTTCATTCCCGATGCTTTACGCTGGGTTCATGTCCGCCGCCCTGCCGCCCTTCCCGCGGCCTCAAGGTCCCCTGGGTGAGACCGAGTTGTTCCAGCTCGGCCCTCGCGAGGAGGAGCCGTGCCTGCGCGCCGACGCCGCGCGCAACCGCGCCCGGCTGCTGGAGGCCGCCGCCCGGCTGATCGCCGAGCACGGCGCGGCCGGGGTCACCATGGAGGCCGTGGCGGCCGCCGCCCAGGTGGGCAAGGGCACCGTCTTCCGCCGCTTCGGCGACCGGACCGGGCTGCTGATGGCGCTGCTCGACCACTCGGCGCAGCAGCTCCAGGCGGACTTCATGAGCGGCCCGCCCCCGCTGGGCCCCGGCGCACCGCCCCTGGAGCGGTTGCGCGCCTTCGGCGTGGCGCTGCTGTACCGCTCGGTGGAGCAGCTGGACCTGCAGCTCGCCGCCGAGCCGGAGCCCACCCGCCGGTTCTCCCACCCGTCGTACCGGGCCCTGGCCATGCACGTCACGATCCTGCTGCGGCAGATCGTCCCGGACGCCGACTGCGAGCTGCTGGCCCGCACGCTCCTCGCGTACCTCGACGCGGCGCAGATCCACCATCTGACCAGGGAGTGCGGGATGCCGATGGAGCGTCTGGAGGCCGGCTGGACCGACCTGGTCGCCCGGGTCACCGGGACCGCGCCGGCCGCCTGAGCGCCCCGCCGGGAGCCGTCTGCACAGGTTCTGCAAAGATGCCGTACGTCATGGTGCAGATACCGAAAACGCCCGCCCCCGGGGCCCCCGCACCGCGCTCCGTGCCCACGAGCGCCGATGTGGCCCGCCTGGCCGGCGTCTCGCGCGCGACCGTCTCCTACGTCCTGAACAACACCAGCGCCGTCCGGATCAGCGAGCCCACCCGCCGCCGGGTCCACGAGGCCGCCAAAGAGCTGGGGTACGTACCGCACGCGGCCGCCCGCAGCCTGCGCGCCGGACACAGCCGCCTGGTCCTGATGCCCGCCCCGACCATCCCGGTCGGTCAGCTGTACGGCCAGTTCATCAACGAGCTCCAGTGGGCCCTCAGCCGCCTCGACTACACCGTCGTCCAGCACGGCAGCGTCGGACTCCACGGCGACGAGGCCGCCCGTGCCTGGGCCGAGCTGCGGCCCGTCGCCGTCCTGGTGCCCGGCGCCGGACTCGGCCCGAAGGGCGTCGCCGTGCTCAAGCGCTCCGGCGCCCGGGCCGTCGTGACCCTCGGCCCCGAGACCGTCGAGGGCGCTCACGCCCTCCTCATGGACCACGAGGCGGTCGGCCACCGCGCCGGACGCCATCTGTACGAGCGCGGCAGGCGGCGCATCGGCGTCGTCGTCCCCGAGGAGGCGGGCCTGGAGGCCTTCTCCCTGCCCCGCCTCAGCGGGGTGCGCGCCGCCCTGCGCGACACCGACGCCACCGTCACCGACCTGCCCCTCGCCTACACCGAGGAGGCCGGGGCCCGGCTCGCCGCCCGCTGGCGGGAACTCGGCCTCGACGCGGTGTTCGCGTACAACGACGAGTACGCGATGCTGCTGACGCGCGCCCTGCTCGACGAGGGCATCGACATCCCCGGCGAGACGGCCGTGATCGGCGCCGACGACCTCATGCTCGGCCGGCTCCTGCGGCCCCGCCTCAGCACGGTCCGCCTGGAACTGCCCTCCGGCCGCGACCTCGCCGAACTCGTCGACCGCGCGGTGCGCGACCCCGCCGCCGCACCCGAGACCCACAAAGTGCTGGAAGCCACGGTGGTGCACCGCGAGTCGAGCTGACAACCTGGGTCGCAGCCACGGGAGGTGGGCCCATGCGCACGACGGTCGGCATCATCGGCGGCGGCCCCGCCGGACTGCTCCTGGCCCGCCTGCTGCACCGCGCGGGCGTCGACTGCGTCGTCCTGGAGGCGCGCACCCAGGGGTACGTCGAGCAGCGCCAGCGCGCCGGAATGCTGGAGCAGGGCACGGTCGACTCCCTGCGCGAGTGCGGCGCGGCCGAGCGGCTGACCGCGCAGGGCCTGGTCCACCAGGGCATCGAGCTGCGCTTCGACCGGGAACGCCACCACCTCGACTTCCCGGTCCTCACCGGTGGCCGCACGGTCACCATCTACGCCCAGACCGAGATCGTCAAAGACCTCGTCGCCCTTCAACTGGACGACGGGCCACCGCTGTTGTTCGAGGCGGAGGCGCTCGTCATCGAGAAGCCGGAGACCGAGGCGCCCGTCGTACGGTTCCTGTACGAGGGGAGCGAGCAGACCCTGGACTGCGACTGGGTCGTCGGCTGCGACGGCTTCCACGGCATCGCCCGCGACACCTTCCCGGCCGGGACCGGACGGACGTACGCCCACGACCACCCGTACTCCTGGCTCGGGATCCTCGCCGATGTCGCCCCGTCCTGCGACGAGTTGATCTACGCGCGCGGCGAGGGCGGCTTCGCCCTGCACAGCATGCGCTCACCGCAGGTGTCCCGGCTCTACCTCCAGGTGCCCAACGGCACCGACCCCGGCGACTGGTCGGACGACCGCGTCTGGGACGAGCTGGCCGCCCGCTTCGCCATCGACGCCGACTGGACGTTGAACCGCGGCCCGATCACCGCCAAGTCCGTGACGCCGATGCGCAGTCACGTCCACGAGCCGATGCGCCACGGACGCCTCCTGCTCGCCGGTGACGCCGCGCACATCGTCCCGCCGACCGGCGCCAAGGGCCTCAATCTCGCGGTCTCCGACGTCCGACTGCTCGCCCGCGCCTTCGCCGAGCTCCACCGCACCGGGTCCGAGCAACTCCTCGACCGCTACTCCGCGTCATGCCTCGCCCGGGTCTGGCAGGCCACCCGGTTCTCCTACGACATGACGACGATGCTGCACACCCGCCCCGACGCCGACCCCTTCGACCACCGGCTCCAACTCGCCCGGCTGCGACGGATCACGTCCTCCCGCCACGCGGCCGCCGAACTGGCCGCGCACTACACGGGACTTCCCCTGGAGTGGTGAGCACCCCAGGGCAAGTCCCCCGGCACTACTGGCCGTTCTGCTCCGCGCTCGCCTGCTGCTCCTCGACCGCCTTGCGGACCTCTTCCATGTCCAGCTTGCGGGCCTGCCCGATCACATCCGTCAGCGCGGCCTCCGGGAGGGCGCCCGGCTGCGCGAACACGGCCACCCGGTCACGGACGATCATCAGGGTCGGAATCGACTGGATACCGAAGGCGGCGGCCAGCTCCGGCTGCGCCTCGGTGTCGACCTTGCCGAAGACCAGGTCCGGGTTCTCCTCTGCCGCCTTGTCGTAGACCGGCGCGAACTGACGGCACGGCCCGCACCAGGACGCCCAGAAATCGATCAGGACGAAGTCGTTGTCCGTGACCGTCTGGTCGAAGTTCTCCTTGGTGAGCTCCACGGTCTTGCTCATGGCGTGCATCCCTCTTCCTGGTGTCGGGGCCTAGCCATGCGCACAAACACGGCCTGCCGAGTAGGTATTCCGCGCGCGTACCCATGTGGCCCGAGCGCACACCACCCAGCAGACTGACCCCATGACGGAAACGGAATCCACTGTGAACAGCACCTATGACGTAGTGGTGCTCGGGGCCGGGCCCGTGGGGGAGAACGTCGCCGACCGCACCCGTGCGGCCGGCCTCTCCACCGCGGTCGTGGAGAGCGAACTGGTCGGCGGCGAGTGCTCGTACTGGGCCTGTATGCCCAGCAAGGCCCTGCTGCGCCCGGTCATCGCCCAGGCCGACGCCCGCCGGCTGCCCGGACTCGCCCCGGCCGTACAAGGCCCCCTCGACGCCGCCGCGGTCCTCGCCCGCCGCGACGAGTACACCTCCCACTGGCACGACGACGGCCAGGTGAGCTGGCTGGAGAGCGTCGGCGCCGACCTCTACCGGGGCCACGGCCGCCTCACCGGCCCCCGCACCGTGACGGTGGGCGACCAGGTCCTCACGGCCCGGCACGCCGTCGCCGTCTGCACCGGTACCCGCGCCGTCCTGCCGAATCTGCCCGGACTCGACGCGGTCAAGCCCTGGACCAGCCGCGAGGCGACCAGTGCCCAGGCCGCGCCGGGACGGCTCATCGTCGTCGGCGGGGGAGTCGTCGCCACCGAGATGGCCACCGCCTGGCAGGCGCTCGGCTCGCGGGTCACCCTCCTGGTGCGCGGCAAGGGCCTGCTGAACCGTATGGAACCCTTCGCCGGCGAACTGGTCGCCGAGGCGCTCACCGAGGCCGGCGTCGACGTCCGCACCGGGACCTCCCTCGCGTCGGTGACCCGCGAGGACGGCACCGTCGTCGCCGTCACCGACAGCGGCGACCGGATCGAGGCCGACGAGATCCTCTTCGCCACCGGCCGCGCCCCGCGCACCGACGACATCGGCCTGGACACCGTCGGCCTGGAAGGCGGCTCCTGGCTGGACGTCGACGACAGCCTCCGCGTCAACGGCACCGACTGGCTCTACGCCGTCGGCGACGTCAATCACCGCGCCCTCCTCACCCACCAGGGCAAGTACCAGGCCCGCATCGCCGGCGCCGCCATCGCGGCGCGGGCGTCCGGGACCGACGTCCAGTCCGACCCTTGGGGCGCGCACGCCGCCACCGCCGACCACGCCGCGGTACCGCAGGTCGTCTTCACCGACCCGGAGGCCGCCGCCGTCGGCCTCTCCCTCGCCGAGGCCGAACAGGCGGGCCACCGGGTCCGCGCGGTCGACTACGACCTCGGGAACGTCTCCGGGGCGAGCCTGTACGGCGAGGGCTACCGGGGCCGCGCCCGCATGGTGGTCGACCTGGAGCGAGAGGTCCTGCTCGGTGTCACCTTCGTGGGCCCGGGAGTCGGCGAGCTCATCCACTCGGCGACCGTCGCGGTCGTGGGCGAGGTGCCCCTCAGCCGCCTCTGGCACGCGGTGCCGTCCTACCCGACGATCAGCGAGGTGTGGCTGCGCCTGCTGGAGACGTTCCGCGACAGCTGACGGCCGATACGGCCCCCGGGTGACCGTCAGCCCGGCAGCCTGAACCCCAGGGAGGCGGCCGCCTCCCTGGGTGTCGGCTGGGCCCAGCGCTCCACCATCGCCTGGTTCGAGGAGAGCGAGCGCAGCTCCGCCCGGTCGAGGTACAACGTGCCGTCCAGGTGGTCCGTCTCGTGCTGCACGATCCGCGCGGGCCACCCGGAGAACACCTCGTCCACGGTGCGCCCGTGCTCGTCCTCGCCCGTCAGCCGCACCCGGTCGTGCCGGTCCACGACCGCCTGCCAGCCCGGGACGCTCAGACAGCCCTCGAAGAACGCGGCCCGCGCGGGGCCGACCCCGACGTACGACGGATTGACCAGGACCCGGAACGGCTGCGGCACCCGTCCCCGCGCGAGGCGCACCTCGTCCGGCACCGGCGCCGGGTCCTCGATCACCGCGATCCGCAGCGGCACGCCCACCTGCGGCGCTGCGAGGCCCACGCCGGGAGCCGCGTGCATGGTGACGCGCAGCGCCTCGACGAACCGGGCCAGCAGCGCGGGGTCCAGCTGCCCCTCGAAACGCTCGGCGCCGCGGCGCAGCACCGGATCGCCGGCCGCCACGATCGGCAGCGGGCCGTCGACGGCGAGGAGTTCCTCGACCAGCTCGGCAAGGGGCGCGTGATCACGGGGAGTTGCCATCGCGCCAGGATGCCATGCCCTCCGCTCGTGTGACGCAGGACACTTCAACCCCCGGGAACTCAGGGCGCGTTTCTCCCGACTACTGGACCGACCGACCAGCCGCGCACGTCCCCACCCTCCGGAGTAAGCCGCCGATGACCTCCGCTCCCCCGACGACCACAGACGAGGCCCCGAAGGCCGCCGACCCGCCTCCCAGAACCGGCAGTTGGGCGCCGCTGCGCCCGCTGGTGCTGCGTCTGCACTTCTACGCCGGAGTGTTCGTCGCGCCCTTCCTGCTGGTGGCGGCCGTCACCGGGTTCCTGTACGCCGCCTCGTTCCAGGCGGAGAAGCTCCTGTACGCCGACGAGATGACGGTCTCCGCCGTCGGCGACGCCAAGCTGCCGATCTCCGAGCAGGTCACCGCCGCCCGCGAGGCCCACCCCGAGGGTGCCGTCGCCGCCGTACGTCCCTCCCCGGCGGACGACGCGACCACCCGGGTCCTGCTCTCCGGCGTCAAGGGGGTCAACCCGGACCACACCCTCGCGGTCTTCGTCGACCCGTACACCGGCAAGGTCGAGGGCTCCCTCGAACAGTACGGTTCCACGGGGGCGTTGCCGCTGCGCACCTGGATCTCCGAGCTGCACCGCAATCTGCACCTCGGCGAGACCGGCCGTCTCTACAGCGAGTTCGCCGCGAGCTGGCTGTGGGTGATCGCCGGGGCCGGCCTGGTGCTGTGGTTCACCCGGCGCCGGGCCCGGCGCAAGGTGCGCGGCACCGAAGGGCGACGGCGCACCCTCGGGCTGCACGGCACCGTGGGCGTCTGGGCCGCGCTCGGCTTCTTCTTCCTGTCGGTGACCGGCCTGACCTGGTCCACCTACGCCGGCGCGAGCATCGACGACCTGCGCACCTCGCTGAACCAGACCACGCCCTCGGTGTCGGCGACCGCGGGCGGCGACCACTCCGGGCACGGCGCCTCAGCCTCGGCCGGGGACGCCGAACACGGCGTCGGCCTCGACAAGGTCCTGGCCGCCGCCCGCGCCGAAGGTCTCGGCGACCCCGTCGAGATCGTGCCGCCGGCCGACGCGTCCTCGGCATACGTGGTCAAGCAGATCCAGCGCAGCTGGCCGGAGAAGCAGGACGCGGTCGCGATCGACCCGACCACCGGCGAGGTCACCGACGCGCTGCGGTTCGACGACTTCCCGGTGCTCGCGAAGCTGACCCGCTGGGGCATCGATCTGCACACCGGCACCCTCTTCGGGCTCGTCAACCAGATCGTCCTGATGCTGGTGGCGCTCTCCCTGATCCTGCTGATCGTGTGGGGTTACCGCATGTGGTGGATGCGCGGCCGCGGCAACGCGTTCGGGCGTCCGATCCCGCGCGGGGCCTGGCAGAAGGTGCCCCCGCAGATCCTGCTGCCGGGCGTGGCGGTGATCGCCGCCCTCGGCTACTTCGTCCCGCTGCTCGGCATCCCGCTGGCCGCGTTCGTCGTGGCCGACGTGGTGCTCGGCGAGATCGCGCACCGGCGGACGAGCCGCGTCTGACGCTCGCCGTACGACACGACCGGGGCCCGGTTCCGCGAAGGAACCGGGCCCCGGTCGTGTCGTACGGCCTCGCCTACAGCTCGTCGAAGTCGCCGGCCAGCGCGGACGCGAGGCGCAGATGCGGCTCGGCCTCCTCGTGCCGCCTCTGCCGCTCCAGCGTGCGGCCCAGCATCAGACGGGCGTAGTGCTCCACCGGGTCGCGCTCCACGATGATGCGCAACTCCGTCTCGGCGCGGCTCAGTTGGGCCGAGTGGTAGTAGGAGCGGGCCAGCAGCAGCCGCGGCCCGGTCTGCTCCGGCACCTCCTCGACCAGCTTGCCCAGGACGCGCGCCGCGGCGGCGTAGTCCTTGGCCTCGAAGAACATCTGCGCGCGCTCCCAGCGCTCCGCCGGCGTTCCGTGGTCGTAGTACGTCATGTCCACTCTGACCTCCTTCGACGCCGTCAACAGAGGCCATTGATTCAATATTCCACTAACCGTTCAGGGCGGCGAGCTCGGCGTTCGCCCGCTCGGTGATCAGCGTCAGCACCCGTCCGGCGACGGCGAGATCCTCCTCGGGGATGTCGGCGTAGACCCGGGCGGTGAGGGGGGCTGTCGCGGCGGACGTCGTGTCGTACAGCTCTCGTCCGGCCTCCGTGATCCGCACCAGTGACGGCTCCTCAAGGGTCAACAGCTGTGCGGCGACCAGCTCGTCGACGACGGCGGAGGCCTCCACGGTGTCGATCTTCAGTGAACCGATGACACCGTCGACGATGTGCTCCCGCTCCACCGGCCCGTCGGCGACGGCGGCCAGGCGGAGGGTGACGGACTGCTGGAACGTCACGCCGTGGCGGGCCAGGACCCGCTCCAGGACCGCGCGGGCCGCGTAGTGCGCCAGGGCTGTGACGCGCGGGTTGAGCAGGGGAGGTGTGGTGGTGGTCATGACGACTCCTTGTCGGACTCACGGTCGGGGGCGAGTGGATCGAGAGGGGCGTCGAGCAGGGTCGCGAGTTCGGCGCTGAACCCCCGGGTGCGTGGGCTGTCGAGCCCGCCGAGCGGTGCGAGGAACTGCTCCAGCAGCCCCTGGACGACCTGGATGGCCTGCCGGGTGGTGTCCCTGCCCTGCTCGGTGAGGGCCAGCTGGACGGCGCGCGGGTCGCGCGGGTCGCGGGTGCGCTCGATCAGACCCGCCGACTCCAGGGCGCGCGCCAGCTTGGACACATAGAGCGGTTCGAGGCCGGTGTGGTCGGCGAGCCGTCGCTGGCTCGGCCGCTCGCCGTCGCGCTGCATGCCGTACAGGGACGCCACCAGCGAGTACTGCGCGTGGGTGAGACCCAGCGGGGTCATCGCGCGATCCACCGCGGTCCGCCACTTCATCGACAGCCGCCACACCAGGAAGCCCGGCGTCGCCTTCTCGTAGCCCTTGCTCATGACAAATACAGTACATGGCTACTATGTACATGGCTACTGTTTTTCGGGACTCCCCGGCGACGGACTGACGCGACCCCGTCCCCGGGGCTAGGTTGGGCGCCATGAGCAATCTTGATCGCGATGCGGCCCCCGCCCTGTGCGGCGGCCGCGGCTTCGTGGTGGCGGAGCCCGTTCGCGAACTCCTCAGCCCGCGCACCGTCAAACTCGGGGAGGCCACCGAGGTCCGCCGTCTGCTGCCCAACCTGGGCCGGCGCATGGTCGGCGCATGGTGCTTCGTCGACCACTACGGCCCCGACGACATCGCCGACGAGCCCGGCATGCAGGTCCCCCCGCATCCGCACATGGGCCTGCAGACCGTCAGCTGGCTGCACCAGGGCGAGGTGCTGCACCGCGACTCCACCGGCAGCCTCCAGACGATCCGCCCGCGCGAGCTGGGCCTCATGACCTCCGGGCGGGCCATCAGCCACTCCGAGGAGAGCCCGAAGTCCCACGCCCGCTTCCTGCACGGCGCCCAGCTCTGGGTCGCCCTCCCGGACGGCCACCGGCACACCGAACCGCACTTCGAGCACCACGCCGAACTGCCACGGGTCACCGCGCCGGGCCTGACCGCCACACTCATCCTCGGCGACCTCGACGGCGCCACCTCGCCCGGGACGACGTACACCCCGATCGTCGGCGCCGACCTCACCCTCACCGCCGGCGCGGACCTGCGCCTCCCGCTGGAGCCGGACTTCGAGTACGCCGTGCTGTCCATGTCCGGCGAGGCCCACGTGGACGGCGTCCCGGTCCTGCCGGGCTCCATGCTCTACCTCGGCTGCGGCCGCACCGAACTGCCGCTGCGCGCCACGTCGGACGCGAGCCTGATGCTCCTCGGCGGCGAGCCCTTCGAGGAGGAGCTGATCATGTTCTGGAACTGGATCGGGCGGTCCCAGGAGGAGATCGTGCAGGCGCGCGAGGACTGGATGACCGGGTCCCGGTTCGGCGAGGTCAAGGGCTACGACGGGGCGCCCCTGCCGGCCCCGGAGCTGCCGCCGCTTCCCCTGAAGCCACGGGGGAGGACCCGCTGACCGGCCGGCCCCGCCCCCGGCGCCTCGGCATGCCGGACCGCCGCGAAGGACCAAGACTGGAGCTGTGAGACAGGCCCGCGCGCGGGCGCCGGCCCGGCCGGAGTGAGGCGCCCATGCGTACGGAGGCACGACGAGTCGCCGTCGTCGGTGACTGCCCGCTGCTGTGCGGCGGTGTCGCCCACGCCGTCGAGGCCGCCGAGGGCCTGGTGTTCGCCCTGGCCACCCGGTCGGCCGACGAGGCACTGCGCGCGCTCCGGCCGGGTGACGTCGCGCTGGTGGATCTCCAGGTGCGGCCGGTGTGCCTGGCGGACGTGGTGGCACGGCTGGTCGCCCAGGACGCCGCGGTGCTGGTCTTCTCCTCCGGTCTCGACCACCACGCCGTACCCGCCCTGCGTGCCGGCGCCCGTGGCTGCCTCAGCCGGCGGGCCGACGAGCGGGAGCTGCTGGCCGCGATCCGGCTGGTCGCCGACGGCTGCTCCTACGTCTCCGCGGATCTCGCCGTGCGTCCCGACACCGAGCCGTCCTGCCATGTCACCGACCGCGAGCGCCAGATCCTGGAGCTGGTCGTGCACGGCGAGACCGACCACGACATCGCCGTCCGGCTCGGCATCAGCGAGCACACCGTGCATTCCCATCTGGACCGGCTCCGCGACAAGACCGGCTCCCGGCGCAGGGCCGACCTGACACGCTTCGCGATCACGCACGACATCGTCCCCGCGGCCTTCTGGCAGGGGTGACACCGGGGCAGACACAGGGGTAACACTGCCCCTGCCGGGCGTGGGCTTTTCTACCCTGTGACGCTTCTCCCGCTGCTCGCACACTGAGGGACGAAAGCCCTCAGTGTGCGAGCAGCGGGAGGCGTTTCTCGATGAGCGGCATCTTCGGTAGCACCCTCACGTTCAGCCAGGAAGAGGGCGAGGATGTCCGCCTCGTCGTCTTCGGCGACGACAAATACGCCCGGTACGAGACCCTCGACGGCTACTCCGTCGTGTACGACCCCGAGCGCGGCACCTACTGCTACGCGCAGACCGACGGTGTCGGCGCCACCCGCCGGTTCGTCTCCACCGGCACGCCCCTCTCCGCGCCGCCGCCGGAGGGCCTGCGCAGGCACCTGCGGGAAGGGCAGCTCTATCGCAGAGAGGTCTTCCAGGACCGGATGATGAAAGGGGTCCCGGACGAGGACCGGGCCGAGATCGACCCTGACGCGCTGTTCACCCGCGGCCCGGTGAAGGGGCTGCTCCCCGGCACGGCCCTGACGGAGGGTGAGGTCCAGGGCCTGACGATCCTGGTCGACTTCCCGTCCAAGCAGACCCAGGTGACCGAGGACGACGTCTCCGCCCTGCTCAACAGCGCGCACTTCACGGCGAACGGCAACCACTGCTCCGTCAAGGAGTACTTCCGCACGATGTCGACGGGCCGGCTCGTCTTCTCCAACACCGTCGTCGGCCCGTTCCGGATGAGCCGGCCGCGGCTCGCCTACTCGCTCGACGAACACGAGGGCGAACTCGTCCCCGAGGCGCTCCAGGCCGCCGCGGACGCCGGGGTGGACTTCAGCCGCTTCGACTCCCTCGGCCGCGGCGTCGTCGACTCCGTCTGCATCATGTACGCGGGCAACACCGTGTTCAAAGGCGACCTGTGGCCGCACAACTCCCGCTTCCCCGCCCAGATCGGCGGCGTACGCACGGACTTCTACACCGTCACCAGCATGGGCGAGCGGGCGAGCGACCTCAGCATCGGCACCTTCTGCCATGAGAGCGGGCACCTGCTGTGCCGCTGGCCCGACCTGTACGACTACGGCACCCTCGAACGCGAGGGCGACGACTTCACGAGCGCGGGCCTGGGCACCTACTGCGCCATGTCGAGCGGGAACAACCTGGGCGACGGCTTCCTGCCGTCCGCCGTCTCCGTGTATCTGCGCCGGCTGGTGGGCTGGACGCAGGACGTGGACATCTCGGTGCCGGGTGCGTACGAGGCCAGACAGGGTGAGTACGACAAGGCGCTCATCTACCAGAACCCGGACCGCCCGGACGTCGAGTACTACCTCGTCGAGAACCGCAGCAAGCTCGGCTTCGACGCCGCGCTGACCTCCAGCGGCCTGGCCGTCTACCACTGCGACATCAAGGGGTCGAACGAGTTCCAGCAGGGCACCCTGGTACGTCACTACCAGTGCGCCCTGTTGCAGGCGGACGGCCATATGGACCTGGAGCACAATCAGAACGACGGCGACGGCGGGGACCTCTACGGACCCATCCCGGGCACCGCGGTCTCGCACAGCAGCCGCCCCGCGTCCCTGTGGTGGGACGGCAGCGAGTCGGGGCTCACCCTCTCGCACATCGGTGCCCCGGGCGAGGTCATCACCTTCCGCACCGGTGAGCAGGGCGTGGCGGGCACGAAGATCACCGGCCGGTCGGCGCCGAACGAGGCCATCCCCGAGGGCGTCGGCGGGCTCACCGACGCGATCTCCCTCGAAGGCGCCGGCACGGTCCGGGACCTGACGCTGTCGATCGACATCGAGCACGGTCACATCGGCGATCTGCGCGTGGTCCTGCTGGCACCGTCGGGTCGCCGCGCCGTGATCCACAACCGCACGGGCGGCGCCACCAAGAACCTTCGGGTGACGCTCACCTCCGACCCGCCGTCCCTGCTCGCACCCCTGGTCGGCGACGCGGTCGCCGGCGACTGGAAGCTCAAGATCACAGACGCGGCCCAGCCCGTCGCCGGGACTCTGCTCAGCTGGGAGATCACCCTCCACACCGGCACCTGACGCCGAAGAGGGTGCCGTAGACGACCTGGAGTTCCAGGCGGGCCAGCGGCCGGCCCAGACACTGGTGGATGCCGAAGCCGAAGGCCATGTGTCGGCGGGCGTCGAGACGGCCGGGGTCGGGGAAGCGGTCGGCCTGATGTTCGAGCAGGGCCAGCGTGCCGAGCAGCAGCAGGCCGAGCATCGCGGCGTCGTGGCGGGCGAGTTCGCCTGGAGCTGTGCGTCGAGGTACTGGGGCAGTTCGGTCGAGGCGGTCCTGGACTCCTCGACCGACGCGTCCCGTGTGAGTAGGCCTCCTGGAAGGCCGCGCTTGCGTCAGCTTCGGGGGTGAACGGACGGCGGGCGGACGTGGCCGAATCCTGCGGCACAGGCGTGGTGATTCCGCCGGCGACGCAAGGTATTGGACTGTACGTCCAAGCATTGGATGTGTAGTCTAGAAGTCCTGATAGCACTCGCACGTAAGAATCCGGAGTACGTCATGACGTCCGAGCGGGCGCTGGAAGCCGAGCGGGACGCGATCGTCGCCGCGTTGACGCCGGTCGTCGACGGGCTGGTGGCGACGTTCGGGCCCATGTGTGAAGTCGTGCTGCACGACTACCGGGACCCGGAGACGTCCGTCGTCGCCCTCGCCGGATCGGTGACCGGACGCGCGGTCGGTGGGGCGATGAGTGAGATCGGCCTGCGGATCGTGGCCCGCGGCGACGAGGCGCGGGACGAGCTGAACTACCTCACGCGCACGGGAACGGGCAGAACCGTCAAGTCGTCCACGATGGTGCTGCGCGACTCCACGGGCACGGTGTTCGGCGCCCTGTGCGTCAACCTCGACGTGACCGCCGTCAGCGAGGCCCACACCCTGCTGGGCGCCCTCGCCGGACTCGGCGCGGCCCCCGCCGAACTGCCCGTGACCACCTTCGGCGACGACATCGACTCCGTGGTCGACGTCATCCTCGACACCCACCGGCACGAGCCCTGGGGCGCACTCGACCGCGCCGGGCGCCTGGCGCTGTTCCGCAGCCTCGACGAGCGCGGCGTCTTCGCCGTGCGCCGCGCGATCGAGCAGGTCGCCGCCCGGCTCGGCATCTCCCGCGCCTCCGCCTACAGCTATCTGTCCCAGGCCCGCGCCACGACTTCCACCACCCCTGGAGGACCCGCGTGACCAGCACACCCCCGCCCGTCACCCTCACCCTCGACGACATCCGCTCCGCCGCCGACCGCCTCAAGGGCGTCGCCCACCGCACCCCGGTGCTGCGCTCGCGCACGCTGGACGCGCGCGTGGGCGCCGAGGTCTTCCTCAAGTGCGAGAACCTCCAGCGGGTGGGCGCCTTCAAGTTCCGCGGCGCCTACAACGCGGCCTCCCGGCTGACGCCCGAGCAGCTGGCCCGCGGGATCGCCGCCTACTCCTCCGGGAACCACGCCCAGGCGGTCGCCCTCGCCGCCCGTGAACTCGGCAGCACCGCGGTGATCGTCATGCCCGAGGACGCCCCGCCCGCCAAACGGGCCGCCACCGCCGGCTACGGCGCCGAGATCGTGTCGTACGACCGCTACACCGGCGACCGGGCGGCGATCGCCGAAGCCCTCGCCGCCGAGCGGGGACTCGCCCTGATCCCGCCCTACGACCACCCCCACGTCATGGCCGGACAGGGCACGGCGGCCCTGGAACTGCTGGAGGAGACGGGGGAGTTGGACGCCCTGCTGGTCCCCGTCGGCGGGGGCGGACTCATCGCGGGCAGTGCCACCGCGGCGAAGGGGCTCCACCCCGCTGTCCGGATCGTCGGCGTCGAGCCGGAAGCCGGGGACGACACCAAGAGGTCGCTGGAGGCCGGTCGGCGGGTCGCGATCCCGGTGCCCCGCACCATCGCCGACGGACAGGCCCTGGACATCCCCGGGGAGCTGACGTTCGCCGTCAACCAGCGGCTCGTCGACGGGATCTCACTGGTCACCGACGACGAGATCCGTGACGCGATGCGCTTCGCCTTCGAGCGTCTGAAGATCGTGGTCGAGCCGAGCGGGGCGACGCCGCTGGCCGCGCTGCTGGCCGGCCGGGTGGAGGCGCTGCCGCGCCGCGTCGGCGTGATCGTCTCCGGCGGGAACGTCGACGCGGCGCGCTTCGCCGAGCTCTGCGGCGCCGCGAAGGAGTGATGCGGGGGACTGACGCGGGGGACCGACGCCTCACCCGAATGGCGGCGCCGAGTGGACGGGCGGACGATGGAGTGGGGCGTGTGGTGAAGGGAGAGCCGACATGCTGGAGACGAAGACCCTCGACAAGCCGGACGAGCGGCGGGACTTCCCCCGAGGGCACCTGGAAGCGGTCCACCTCAGCGGCCTCGACTTCGCCGTGGGGACCTTCGAACCCGGATGGCGTTGGTCCGAGTCCGTGGGGCCCATCGTCGGGACCAAGAGCTGCGAAGTGCACCACAACGGCTATGTCGTCCAGGGCCGCATGCACATCACCATGGACGGCGGCGGCGAGACCGAGGTGGGACCCGGCGACGTCTTCGTGATCTCGCCCGGCCACGACGCCTGGGTGGTCGGCGACGATCAGTGCGTGGTCTACGACTTCGCGGGGACCATGGCCAACGAGTACGCCAAGCCCGCCGACGGCTGACAGCGCGGCAGCGCCGCCCGCGGCCGGCCGCTAGATCGGCAGCAGCCGGCCGACCAGGGCGCCCAACTGCCGTACGTTGCGGCACTCGTGCATCTCCACGAGCTCCGCGTACTCGGGTGCCGCCGAATCGCCCGTGCCCCACTGGGCGCGCTGCTCGGGGTTCAACCAGTGGACGCGGCGCGCCCGTTCGGTGATCTGCCGTACGGCGGCGAGGTTCGGGTCGCTCATGTTCGTACGGGCGTCACCGAGGACGAACACCGTCGTACGGGGCCCGATCGCCTCGCCGTGCCGCTCGGCGAACTCCCCGAGGGCGACGCCGTAGTCGCTGCTGCCGTGCCAGCCGGTGAGGGTCGCCTCCGCCTGGATGCGCGCGCCGAGGCCCGCAGCGTCGGCCGCGCCGTGCTCCAGGAGCCCGGTCACCTCGTCGATCCGGTTGACGAAGGCGAACACCCGCACCTTGCTGAACTGGTCGTGCAGCGCCTGCACCAGCAGCATCGTGAAGTCGGAGAACCCCGACACCGAACCCGACACATCGCACAGCAGCACCAGCTCGGGCCGGGCCGGACGGCGTCGGCGCAGCACCGGCCGCATCGGCACCCCACCCGTGGACAGCGACCCGCGCAGGGTGCGCCGCAGATCGATACTGCCCCGCGCGGCCCGGCGTCGGCGTGCCGCGAGGCGGGTCGCCAGTTTCCGGGCGAGCGGCTGCACCGTCCTGCGCAGCTCGGCCAGCTGGGCCTTCCCGGCGAACAGGAAGTCGACCCGGTCCGCCGTCGGCGCCACCGCGCGGCGGGCGATCTGGTCCCGGTCCCGTTGCTCGGCGACCCGCCGTCGCGCTTCCGTCGCCACCAGCCTTCGGAAGGCCTCGATCCGGCGCCGGATCTCGTCGTCGAGCAGCCGGTCCGCGAACCCCGAACCGCCGCTGCGCCCGCGGACGTCGGCGCGCACCCGCGCGAGCAGCGTCTGCGGGCGGATCCGGTCGAGCGTCTGGTACGACGACCAGCCGTCCGACCCCGGAGAGCCGTAGCCGCCGAAGCCGTCTACGGCCTCGGCCGCGAGCCGCGCCAGCAAGGTCTCGTCGTTCGCGGCGAGGGCCGCCGCCAGTCGGTCGCGGAGGTCCTCCCGGTCCGCCGTCCCTGCCTCGGGCGCGCCGACCCGGCGCGGGAAGTAGAGGTCGAAGACCGGGTCGAACACGGGCCGTTGGGCGGTGCCGTGCAAAAGCGTCGCGGCCAGCCCCTCGCGCAGCAGTTCCCGGTCCTCGAACCCGAGCGCTTCCATCGCCTGGGCCGCGTCCACGGTCTCGCCCGTGCCGACCCGGATGCCGTGGGCCCGCAGCGCGGCGACGAGCGAGGTGAGGCGCTCGGCGACGGGCGTGGTCACAGCGCGTCCAGATCGAGCTTCGCCGCCGCCTTCAGGACGTCGTCCTGGTGCTTGAGGAGTACGCCCAGGGTGTCCCGTACGACGGTCTCGTCGAGCGTGTTCGCGCCGAGCGCGAGCAGGGTGCGGGCCCAGTCGACGGTCTCCGCGACCGACGGCACCTTCCGCAGGTCCATCGCCCGCAGCGCGCCCACCACCCGGACCACCGACTCCGTCAGCGCCGCGTCGAGGCCGGGCACCTTCAGCCGGACGATCCGGCGCTCCAGCTCCTCCTCGGGGAAGCCGATGTGCAGGAACAGACAGCGGCGGCGCAGCGCCTCGGACAGCTCACGGCTCGCGTTGGAGGTGAGGACGACGAAGGGGCGGCGGGTGGCGGTGATCGTGCCCAGTTCGGGCACCGTCACCTGGAAGTCGCTGAGGACCTCCAGGAGCAGGCCCTCGACCTCGACGTCCGCCTTGTCGGTCTCGTCGATCAGCAGGACCTTGGGCTCGTCGCCGCGGATCGCCGTCAGCAGCGGGCGGGTGAGCAGGAACTCCTCGCTGAAGATGTCGGTACGGGCCTCGTCCCAGCTCTCGTCGCGGCCCGCGCTGATGCGCAGCAGCTGCTTGGCGTGGTTCCACTCGTACAGCGCGCGGGACTCGTCGACGCCCTCGTAGCACTGGAGTCTCACCAGTTCGGCCCCCGCGATCTCGGCGACGGCCTTGGCGAGCTCGGTCTTTCCCACCCCGGCGGGGCCCTCGACCAGGAGCGGCTTGCCGAGGCGGTCGGCCAGGAAGACGGTGGTGGCGACGGAGGGCGAGGCAAGGTAGCCGGTCTCGGCGAGGCGTGCGGAGACGTCGTCGACGGAAGTGAACAACGGGGCCTCCTGGGCGGTGGCGGTGTACAGGCCGAGCGGATGGTCCACCTATCTAAGCGCTTGTTCAGGGGCGCTGTCACTCCGCTACCCCGATCCATGGGCACGGCGTGGGAGGAGGGGCGGCCGCTCCGGCAGCCGCCCCTCCTCCCACGCCGGCGGTCACGCCGCCAGTGCCACCGCCTCCGTCGCCGGGGTCCGCAGCACCTTCCGGGCCGTCGCCAGGCTCGTCCCCACCGTCACCGCCGTCGCCACGGACACGACCGCGAGCCAGACACCGAACGTCTGCCCCGGCAGCACCGCGTCGCCGCGGACCACCGTGAACGGGACGATCCCCGCCAGCGCCGCGACCGTGCCGAAGAGGACACCGGTGACCGTGAGCACCGCGGCCTCGGCGCCCACCATGCCGAGCACCTGACCCGGCGTCGCACCGGCCAGCCGCTGCTGGCCGAACTCCCGGCCGCGGTAGGTGGTCGCCGCGTACAGCGAGTTGACCAGCATCACGCAGACGAAGACCACGATGATCCCGACGACCGTGAAGTTCAGCGTCTCCAGGTTCTTCGCGTCCACGGACTTCACCAGCCCCGTGGCCTCGACCGCGTCGCTCTCCACCGCCTGCACGGTCAGCGTGGTCGTCGCCACCGCCGTGAACAGGATCAGCGACATCAGGATCCCGGCGAGATCCCCGACCCGCTGCCGCAGATTGCGCACCGCGAGCCAGCCGCTCGCCCCGGAGAGCGCGAGCCGGTCCAGCAGCCCCTTCAGCAGCCGCGGCGCCAGCAGCGCGAAGCCGACCGACAGCAGGATCGCCCCGTACGCGGGCGGCGCCATCAGCGCCTCGTCCGTCGCCTTCAGGAAGAAGGTGCAGCAGACCGCCAGGGCACCGGTGGCGAGCGCGGCGTACGCGAAGAACCTCCGTGCCCCGCCCCGCTGTCGCCGTCCCCGCGTCGCCCGCCGCACGGCGAGGAACGCGGCGCCGACCGCGGCCACCAGCGTGATGCCGACGCCCGTGAACAGCGCGATCGGACCGAACGTGTAGTCCACCGAGTCCGCCACCTGACCGCTGTCCTGGAACACCCCCAGCAGCGCCCGCCCACCGAGCATCGCGGGACCGATCGCCAGCGCCGCACCCACCAGGGCGACGGCCAGCGCCTCACCGACGACCATCCGCCTGAGCTGCGCCGGAGTCGCCCCCGAGCAGCGCAGCAGCTCCAGCTCGGTGGCCCGCTGGCGGACGTTCACCGTCAGGGTGGAGGCGACCGCGAAGAACACCAGGAGGCTGCCGTAACCGCCCACCACGCTCGCCGCCGTCGTCAGCGTGTTCGAGCTGACCGAGTCGACGCCGCTCCCGGCCGCCGTGTCGTGCATCGAGTGGAACGTCATGATGATCGCCGCGCCCAGGAAGGCGGACAGCAGCGTCGCGAGGAACCGTCCGGGACGTCGCCGGATCGACCGCAGGGCCAGTACGAACATCGCTCACACCCCCGCCGTCACGTCGTCGCCCAGGTGCGCGAGGCGTTCGGCGACCGCGTCCGCCGTGGGTGCCTGCAACTGGCCGGCCAGCCTGCCGTCCGCGAGGAACAGCACCGAGTCGGCGTACGAGGCGGCGACCGGATCGTGCGTCACCATCACCACGGTCCGCCCGTGCACCCGCACCGCCTCCTGGAGCAGCCGCAGCACCGTGCGCGCGCTGCGGGTGTCCAGGGCCCCCGTCGGCTCGTCGGCGAAGATCACCCGGGGTTCGCAGACCAGCGCCCTCGCGATCGCGACCCGCTGCCGCTGACCGCCGGACAACTGGTCGGGGCGGTGCCCCAGCCGGTCGCCGAGCCCGACCTGGGTCAGGACTTCCGTGGCCCGTCCGCGGTCCACCCGTCGCCCGGCCAGTTTCAGCGGCAGCACCGTGTTCTGCGCGACGGTCAGCGTGTCCAGCAGGTTGTACTGCTGGAACACGAACCCCACCCGCCCACGCCGGAACCTCGTCAGCTCCGCCTCCGTGCCGCCCGTCAGCTCGGTGCCGTCCACCACCACGATGCCGTGATCGGGCCGGTCCAGGCCGGCCGCGCACTGGAGCAGCGTGGACTTCCCCGACCCCGACGGCCCCATGACGGCGGTGAAGGTGCCCCGGCCCAGTCCGAGCGTGACCCCGTCCAGGGCGGTCACGGCGCTGTCGTCACTGCCGTAGGTCTTGGTGACCTTGACCAGCCGCAGCGCCTCGGCGGCGGGTCCCGTGTCGTGCCGGCGTCGCGAGCCTGTACGAAACATCGTCATCACCTCTCGGTCGGGCACCCCCTGTGCCCTGCCAAAGAAGCTACGGAGCCGACGGGCCGACCACATGGGGCGCAGAACCCGTATCCGAGGGTGTACTCAGCACCACCGTGCGCACCCGGGACGGATCACCACAACGCGCCGACCCGAAGGGCGTCGGCACCACGCAGGCCGAGCGGGCCGTGCAGAGCGGTCACGCTGAACGACTTCGGTCCGGTGGCGCGGGCGTATCCGGAGGAGAAGGGGCTGCCGAAGTGAATTGTCAGTGGGGACTCGTAGATTGCCGCCATGGGTGTCTATCTGGTGGATGTCGGCGCAGCGGACTGGCGCGCCGAGGACGAGGGCGGGTACGGCGAGATCGCCTCCGCCCTCGACGCGGAGCTGACCGGGCGAGGCCTGCCGCGCTACGAGGTTCCGGCGCAGTGCCGCGGGCTGGAGTTCGAGGAGAAGCTCAGCCCCTCCATGGACGGTTTCGTCGAGCTCTGCCGCGCGCGGCTGACCCCCGATGAGGAAGAGACGCTCTGCGGCTGGTCGGTGCTGGTGCCGATTCCGCTCGACGAGCCGGTCGAACTGCCCGTGGGGTCCGCCTACACCGATACGACCGTGGTCGCCGGAGCGCCCCAAGTGCTCGCCCTCGCACAGCGGTTGGCAGCGGCGATCGGGCTGCCGCCGATGCTGCCCGTCTCGCACACGAACCTCGACCTGACCCGCTGGTTCCTCGACGGCCGGGCCGAGCAGACCGCCGCCGCTCGACCCGGCCCCTGGGCGGACGACCTGGACGCCGCCTTCTACGTGGCCCTCTACGTGCACGCGGCCCAGCACTCCCTGCGCCGCGGGTGCCCCATACTTTTCAGCTGACGCGACGGTGCCCTCACGCCGTCGCGCGGGGGCCGGGAGGAGCGTCCACCTCGTACTCGAACCACACCCGGTGCGTGCCGTCCGCGTCGATCTCGATGCCGCCCGTACCGGTGATCCCGGCCAGCTCAGCCGTGCCGCTGCCCGGGACGATCACGAAGAACTCGCTGCCTCTGAACTCGCCCAGGGTGGTCGCCGAGTGCGCGAAGTTGAACGCGCCCGCGCGGCCCCGCAGCGAGCCCTCGAAGGACTCCATCGCGACATACGTACCGACCTCGGTCCCCTGGTCGTACGCGGCCGTGAACAGGGTCGCCGAACGCCCGGCGACCTCACCCTCGTAACTCTTCTCCATCGTGGCGACACCGACCGGCACGGCCGTCTCGATGCCCGGGGCCGGCACCGGGGCCGGTGTGAAGTCCGCGACCTTGAACGTTCCCGAAGCTCTCATGCCCCGAGCGTAGGACGCGCCACTGACACTGACACCGGCACCTCGTCGCCTCGGGTCACGCCGGTACGGGCGGCCTCTCCCGGCCGATCTCGTCGATCAGCAGTTTCGCGGCGACCGTCGCCCCGTCGGTGCGCATCGTGCCCGCCACGGCCTCGGCCCGTTCGCGCGTCACGGGGGACAGGGCCGCCTCCAGCGCGGCCGTCAGGGACGCGAGGGTCGGCGCCGGACCGTCGTGCGCCACGCCGATGCCCAGGTCCGCCACCCGGGCCGCCCAGAGCGGCTGGTCCGCGACCTGCGGGACGACCACCTGGGGCGCGCCCGCCCGCGCGGCCGTCGTCGTCGTACCCGCGCCGCCGTGATGGACGACCGCGGCGACCCGGGGGAACAGCGCCTGATGGTTGACGTCGCCGACGGCGAAACAGTCGTCCTGGCCGTCGACCAGCGCCAGGTCGGCCCAGCCGCGCCCCAGCAGCACCCGGCGGCCGTGCGCACGCACCGCCTCGATCGCCACCGGCCCGACATCGCTCGCGGCATGCATGGCCATGCTGCCGAACCCGACGTACACCGGTGGCGCGCCGGCCGCCAGGAACGCCTCCAGCTCGGCCGGGAGCGGCCGGTCGTCCGGCCGGATCCACGCGCCGGTCGGTACGAGTTCGAGGTCCGTCATCTCCTGCCACGGGCCCAGCGCAGGGTCCGCGGCCAGCCACGGCCGCTCGGTGAGGACGTGGTCGCGGACGTTGTCGACCGGCGGCATGCCGAGGGCGGCGCGATGGGTGTTGAGGGGGTCGCCGTACAGCGCGTCCACGCGCTCGGCGTCAAGGCGCCACAGCTCCTTGAGGTCGGTCACGCCGGGCGGGTTGGGCTTGCCCGGCCGGGTCAGCGGCGGGTAGTGCGACGACGGCAGCCCGCACGGGTGGAAGCAGGCGAGCACGTAGGGGATGCCCAGATGCTCGGCCACCGACCGTGCCCCGGCCGGCATCAGACCGGTCGCCAGCAGCGCGTCGCACCCCTCGGCCGCCGCCGCGACCTCACCGAAGTGCCCGGCGACCAGCTCGGCCGCGACCTTGAACGCGAGGTCGGGGGACGGCCCCCGCGCCCCCGTCACCAGCGCCCGCACCGACGAGCCGAACGACACCACCTCCGCCCCGACGCGGGTCAGCAGCGCCGCGAGCTCCTCGTCCGGCGGCACACACGCCCGCACCTCCACCCCGAGCTCCCGCAGAGCCGCGGCCAGCCCCGCAAGCGGTTCCACGTCCCCGCGCGATCCGTACGACATCAGCAACACACGCACTTCAAGACTCCCGTTTCCGCTGGTCCAGGCGGTCAGGTCGGAGATTCTGCGGCATGAGGGGGGCCTTGCCACAAGCCCCCCGGTGCGCTATAGGTTGATAGTGGCGGGGAGTTGAAGAACTCTTCGCCCTTCGTATGCCGACTCTCCCGGCAGGCCGCCTACGCGTCGGCCACCGAATCGAACCGCACCTGATCCCGCACCACCCCCAGGAAGCGGGCCCCGTCCAGCACCGCGACCCATCCGGCGTCGTGCTGGCCCTCCCTCAGTGCCTGAACGGCCGGGGGACCCCCCCATCGCTGACCGCCGGACAACTGCTCGGGACAGCGCGGCCCGTACCGGGCGCCATCTTCGGCGACTGGCCCGCCTTCCAGAACACCGGCACCCAGCTCATGAGCGACGTCTACTACGGCTACAGCGCCCGCCTCACGGCGGACATGGCCCGCGCCACCGGCCGCACCGCCGACGGCCGCGCCTACGACGACCTCTTCGCGCGCGTCAAGCGGGCCTTTATCGCCAAGTACCTCAGCACCGAGAACGGCACCCTCACCGTCCGCTCCAGCCTCGGCGACCCACCGCCCACCCCCGGCGACACCCCCACCAGGACCGAGGACGACACCCAGACCGCGCTGCTGTGGGGCACTTCTTCCTCCGGCCGCACCTCTACCCGACGGGCAGGATCACCCGGGTGGCGGGCTCGCATCTGTCGCCGTACGGCGAGATCGCCAGCCAATGGGCCTTCGAGGGGCGGGAGTCACGCGTCCGGGGCGTGGAGCTCCTGGACTTCGCGGACGGCACCGCCTCCTACCGACTGCCCTGCGGACGCTACGAGTTGACCTCCGCGCTGGGCTGAGCACCGACCAGCACCACCTCCAGGGTTCGCGGGCCGTGCACCCCCTCGACCCGGTCCAGCTCGATGTCACTGGTCGCCGACGGACCGGAGATCCAGGTCAACGGGCGGACCGGATCGAGGCGTTCGAGGGCCTGCGGCACCGACGAGACGACCTGCTCCGGGACCCGTACGACACAGATGTGGTGATCGGGGACGAGCGTGATCCGGCGACGGCCCTGGTCGGGGCCGCCGTCCAGCACGATCGTGCCGGTCTCGGCGACCGCCACCGCACAGGCCGTGACGACGCTGTCGATCCGGTCCAGTTCGTGCGGGGTGCTCTCCGGCCGGTCGGGGACCTGCTCGGCGTCGGCCTCCGCGAGCCACGACGGGTCGAGGCCCGGCGGCACGAGCACGGTCTTCGCGCCGCGCGCGGCGAGCATCCCGGCGAGCGTCGCCGCGAGGTCGTCGGGGGCGCAACGGTGCACGACCGCCCGGTAGTCGGCGAGGTTCTCGGCGAGGAGTTCGGTGGTCTCCTCGACGGTGCGGTCACCGTGCTCGCGCAGATACGTGCGCTCGATCGGCGTGTCCTCGCCCGGGGCGTCGGCCAGCGCGCGCCGCACCCGGCCCAGAATCCGTTCCCTGCTGCTCACTTGGCGCCGTCCTTTCCGCCCTGCGTCCGCTGCCACCAGTCACGGAACGGCTCCGCGGGCACGGGGGGCAGATCCCGTGTCGCGCTCCACGCCTTGCCGGGACCCGGCAGCGGCAGGCTGCGCGGATGCAGGCGCCGGGTGCGGGAGGCCAGGCGCTGGCCGGTGCGCAGGGCGCCGGGGCGGGCGAACGCCCAGCGGGCCGCCCGCATCGCCGCCCGCTCGGCGGCATGCCCCTTGGCGGGCTTGAGCACCACCTTGTTGCCCTCGCGGGTCACCTCACCGCCCTGCACGACCCGTTCGCGCAGATGGACCAGCACCTCGGGGATGTCGATGGCGACCGGGCACACCTCGTAGCAGGCCCCGCACAGCGAGGAGGCGTACGGCAGCGACGCGTCGATCTCGCTTGCTGTGCCCCGCAGTTGGGGACTGAGGATGGCGCCGATCGGACCCGGGTACACCGAGCCGTAGGCGTGGCCGCCGGCCCGCTCGTAGACCGGGCACACGTTCAGACAGGCCGAGCAGCGGATGCAGCGCAGGGCCTGGCGGCCGACCTCGTCGGCGAGCGTGTCGGTGCGGCCGTTGTCCAACAGCACCAGATGGAAGGTCTTCGGACCGTCCCCGTCGGTGGTGCCGGTCCAGGTCGAGGTGTACGGGTTCATGCGCTCGGCGGTGGAGGAGCGGGGGAGCGTCTGGAGGAACACCTCCAGGTCCTGCCAGGTCGGCACGATCTTCTCGATGCCGACCACCGAGATCAGCGTCTCGGGCAGGGTCAGACACATCCGCCCGTTGCCCTCGGACTCCACGACCACCAGGGTGCCGGTCTCGGCGACCATGAAGTTGGCGCCGGAGACGCCGACCTTGGCGCGCAGGAACTTCTCACGGAGATGGAGGCGGGCCGCCTCGGCGAGTTCGGCGGGCGTGTCGGTCAGGCCCTCGGGGGCCGGGCGCCCCCACTCGCTCATCTCCTTCGTGAAGATGTCCCGGATCTCACCCCGGTTGCGGTGGATGGCGGGGACCAGGATGTGCGAGGGCCGGTCCTTGCCCAACTGCACGATCAGCTCGGCGAGATCGGTCTCGTAGGCATGGATGCCCGCCTCCTCCAGCGCCTCGTTGAGCCCGATCTCCTGCGTGGCCATCGACTTGACCTTGACGACCTCCGACTCGCCGGTCGCCTTGACCAGTTCGGTGACGATCCGGTTGGCCTCCTCGGCGTCGGCGGCCCAGTGGACGATGCCGCCCGCCGCGGTCACCGACTCCTCCAACTGGACCAGATAGTGGTCGAGATGACGGAGTGTGTGGTCCTTGATCCGTTTGCCCGCCTCGCGCAGCTCGGCCCAGTCGGAGACCTCGGCGACGGCCTTCTCGCGCTTGGCGCGGATCGTGTGCGTGGCGTGCCGCAGATTCCCGCGCAGCGTCGGGTTGTTGACCGCCTCGTGCGCGGCCTTCGGGAAGGCCGGCATCCCTACGAACGTGCCGCTCATACCGCCGGCTCCTCCTCCGTGCTCGCCAGGATCTCCGCGATGTGCACCGGCCGCAGCTCCGTGCTCAGCCGGGCCATCGTCCCGCCGATGTGCATCAGACAGGAGTTGTCGGCCGCGCACAGCACGTCGGCACCGGTCGACTCGGCGTTGCGCACCTTGTCCGCGCCCATCGCCGCCGAGACGTCGGAGTTCTTCAGGGAGAAGGTGCCGCCGAAACCGCAGCACTCCTCCGCCCCCGGAAGCTCCACCAACTCCAGCCCCCGCACGGCCTCGAGCAGCCGCCGGGGCCGGTCGCCGAGACCCAGTCCGCGCAGCCCGTGGCAGGTCGGGTGGTAGGTCACCTTCCGCGGGTAGTAGGCACCCACGTCCGTCACCCCCAGCACGTCCACCAGGAACTCCGTGAGCTCGTAGGTCTTCGGCACCACGGGCGCCAGCGCGGTCGCGAGGCCGTCCCCGCGTCCCTCCGCCCGCGCCCGCTCACCCAGCCGCGGATACAGCTCCCGCACCATCGCCCCGCACGAACCGGACGGTGTGACGATCGCCTCGTACTCCCCGAAGACATCGGAGAAATGCCGGGCCATCGGCTCCGTCTCATGCCGGTAACCGGTGTTGTAGTGCGCCTGCCCGCAGCAGGTCTGGGCCATCGGGAAGTCGACCTCGACGCCCAGCCTGGTCAGCAGTTTCACCACGGCGCGCCCGGTGTCCGGATAGAGCGTGTCGTTGACACAGGTCAGGAACAGGGCGACACGCATCGCGGCTCCTTGTGATCGATCATCGGATGAGTGCAGGGTAGTGCGGACCCGCGGCCGGGGGGAGACCCCGCTCAGCGCGCGGCGAGCCGGGCCTCCGCCTCGCGCCACGGCGCGGTGTCCCCCTGGGGCTCGTACCGGGTCAGCGGCTGGGTACGGGTGAGGAGCCGTCTGGCGGCGGTCAGGTCGCCGACCAGCCCGTGCGTCCGGGCCTGCACCAGCACGTTCCCGAGGGCCGCCGCCTCCGTCGGGCCCGCCACCACCGGCAGCCCACAGGCGTCGGCGGTCAGCTGGCACAGCAACGCGTTGCGGGTACCGCCGCCGACGACGTACACGACGTCCACGGGACGGTCGGCGAGCCGCTGGGCCTCCTCGATCGCCTTACGGTGCGCGAGGGCGAGCGAGTCGAGGATGCAGCGCGTGATCTCACCGGGCGTCTCGGGCACCGGCTGCCCCGAGGCACGGCAGGCCTCGGCGATCCGCTCCGGCATCCGTCCCGGCGCGAGGAACACGGGGTCGGAGGCATCCACCACCGACCGCAGCGCGGGCGCCTTCGCCGCGTCGAGGAGCAGCGCCCCCAACTCCGGCCCGCCCCAGGCCCGTACACACTCCTGGAGCAGCCACAGACCCATGATGTTGCGCAGATACCGGACCGTACCGTCCAGCCCCAGCTCGTTGGTGAAGTTCGCGGCCCGGCTCTCCTCGGTCAGCACCGGGGAGCCCAGCTCGAGTCCGGCCAGTGACCAGGTGCCGGTGCAGATGTACGCGAACCGCTCGCCGGCCGCGGCCGGCACGGCGGCCACCGCGGACGCGGTGTCGTGCGAACCGACCGTCGTCACCGGCACGGGCCCGCGCAGCCCCGTCTCCTCCAGCACCTCGGCCCGCAGCACCCCGGCCGGATCACCGGGCTGCCGCAGCGGCGCGAACAGGTCGAGGTCGATGCCCAGCCGGGAGGCGAGGTCGTACGACCACTCGCGCGTCCGGGGATCGATCAACTGCGTCGTCGAGGCGTTGGTCAGCTCGGTGCCCTGCTCGCCGGTGAGCCAGTACGTCAGCAGATCGGGGATGAGCAACAGCCGCTGAGCGGACCCGAGTCGGTCCTTGGCGGCGGCCAGCTGGTAGAGGGTGTTGAAGGGCGCGTACTGCAACCCCGTCGCCGCGTACAGCTCTTCGGCCGGGACGGTCGCCCACACCTTCTCCGCGACGCCCTCGGTGCGGGAGTCCCGGTAGTGCACGGGGTTGCCGAGCAGCGCCCCGTCGGCGTCCAGCAGGCCGTAGTCCACGGCCCAGCTGTCGATGCCGACCGAGTCGACCTGCCCGGCCGCCTTGAGCCCGTCCAACACCCCGGCGTACAGCGAGAGTACGTCCCACCGCAGCCCCTCCGGCACCCGCACCGGCCGGTTCACGAACCGGTGCGCCTCGGCCAGCTCCAGGCTGTCGGGGCCGACGCGGCCGACCATGACGCGTCCGCTGGACGCGCCGAGGTCGACCGCGGCGTACGACTTCACGAGCGCGCTCACCGCAGGAAGGCGGCCGCGACGCCGGCGTCGACGGGGACATGCAGGCCGGTGGTGTGGGTCAACTCCCCACCGGTCAACGCGAAGACCGCGCCCGCGACGTGCTCGGGCAGCACCTCGCGCTTGAGGATGGTCCGCTGGGCGTAGAACTCGCCCAGCTTCTCCTCCTCCACGCCGTACACGGCGGCCCGCTGGGCGCCCCAGCCGGCGGCGAAGATCCCGGAACCGCGCACCACGCCGTCCGGGTTGACACCGTTGACGCGGATGCCGTGCTCGCCCAACTCGGCGGCCAGCAGCCGCACCTGGTGGGCCTGGTCGGCCTTGGTGGCGGAGTAGGCGATGTTGTTGGGCCCGGCGAACACGGCGTTCTTCGAGGCGATGTAGACGATGTCGCCGCCCAGCCCCTGCACGATCATCACCCGGGCCGCCTCACGCGAGACGAGGAACGAGCCGCGGGCCATGATGTCGTGCTGGAGGTCCCAGTCCTTGCTCGACGTCTCCAGCAGCGGCTTGGAGATGGAGATGCCCGCGTTGTTGACGACGAGGTCCACCCCGCCGAAGGCGAGCGCGGCGGCCTTGAAGGCCTCGGCGATCTGCTCCTCCGAGGTGACGTCGACGGTCACGGCGACCGCCTTGTCGGCGCCCCCGAGCTCCTCGGCGACCGCGGCGGCGTTCTCGGCGTTCAGGTCGGCGACGACGACACACGCGCCCTCGGAGACCAGCCGGTGCGCGATGGCCTTGCCGATCCCGCTGCCCGCACCGGTCACCAGCGCGACCCGGGTGGCGAGCGGCTTCGGCTTCGGCATCCGCTGAAGCTTGGCCTCCTCCAGCGCCCAGTACTCGATCCGGAACTTCTCGGACTCCTCGATCGGCGCGTAGGTGGAGACGGCCTCCGCGCCCCGCATCACGTTGATCGCGTTGACGTAGAACTCGCCGGCCACCCGGGCGGTCTGCTTGTCCTTGCCGAAGGAGAACATGCCCACGCCGGGGATCAGCACGATCGCCGGGTCCGCACCACGCATCGCGGGGGAGTCGGGCAGGGCGTGCCGCTGGTAGTAGGCGGCGTACTCCTCGCGGTAGACGGCGTGCAGCTCCTTGAGCCGCGCCACGGCCTCCTCCAGCGGGGCGGCCGGCGGCAGGTCGAGGACGAGCGGCGCCACCTTGGTCCGCAGGAAGTGGTCGGGGCAGGAGGTGCCCAGCGCGGCGAGCCGCGGGTGCTCGGCGGAGGCCAGGAAGTCGAGGACGACCTGCGAGTCGTCGAAGTGTCCGACCTGCGGCCGGTCCTGCGAGGCGATGGCCCGTACATAAGGAGCCAGCGCGGCGGCCCGCTCACGCCGCTCGGCCTCGGCCAGCGCCTCGTACCCCGCCACGACCGGCCCGAACGGCTCGGCCTTGCCCCGTTCCTCCAGGAACTGCTCGGCGGTACGGATGATATGCAGCGAGTTCCGCTCGCACTCCTCCGCGGTCGCGCCCCAGGCCGTGATGCCGTGCCCGCCCAGGACGACACCGATGGCCTGCGGGTTGGCCTCCTTGATCGCGGCGATGTCCAGACCCAGCTGGAACCCGGGCCGCCGCCACGGCACCCAGGCCACGGTGTCGCCGAAGCACTCCGCGGTCAGCTTCTCGCCGTCCGCGGCGCAGGCCAGCGCGATCCCGGAGTCGGGGTGCAGGTGGTCCACATGAGCGGCGTCGACCAGCCCGTGCATGGCGGTGTCGATGGACGGCGCCGCCCCGCCCTTGCCGTGCAGGCAGTAGTCGAACGCGGCGACCATCTCGTCCTCGCGCTCGACGCCCGGGTAGACCTCGACGAGCGCCCGCAGCCGGTCCAGCCGCAACACGGCAAGCCCCGCTTCGGTGAGCGTCCCGAGATCCCCACCGGATCCCTTGACCCACATCAGCTCCACATCACCCCCGGTCACGGGATCACTATCGATACCTTTCGCCGACGCGTTGCCACCGGCGTAGTTGGTGTTACGGGGGTCGGCACCGAGCCGATGGGAGCGAGCGAGGAGAGCAGCAGCCTCGGGATGTACAGCCATGACGTCCAGTTCCTTCTAAACAGAGGGTGATTGGTCCCACCTAGGGGCGCGGGGAACTGCGCGACCAGCCACATACGACCCGCAAGCCCGCAACGAAACAGATCCAGGCAGACGCGCTTACGCCCCCCACCCGGCCTGCTGCCCACCGACCCGCTCAGCCACGATCTTCTCGGCCCACCCGGATCGCCGGTACGCAGCGATGGGATCGGCGTCCAACCCCATCTCCTCCCGCACCTCACGAAGCAGCGGCCGCACATCCGTGTTGTACGCGTCCATGATCACGGCGTTGGCTTCAAGGACGTCCCCCGAAGCCTGCGCGGCACTCAGTGCGTCCCGGTCCACGAGCAGCGCCTTCGCCGTGGCCTCCTGCACGTTCATCACCGACCGGATGATCGCCGGAATCTTCGCCTCGATGTTGTGGCACTGGTCGAGCATGAAGGCGACCTCGGGAGAGAACCCACCTCCCCGGACGACCTCGTACATGATCCGGAACAGCTGGAACGGGTCGGCGGCCCCGACCATCAGGTCGTCGTCCGCGTAGAACCGCGAGTTGAAGTCGAACCCGCCGAGCTTCCCTTCCCGCAGCAGCGTCGCGACGATGAACTCGATGTTGGTCCCCGGCGCGTGGTGGCCCGTGTCGACCACGACCTGCGCCTTCTCGCCGAGCTTGAGGCAGTGGGCGTACGCCGTGCCCCAGTCCGGCACGTCCGTCGAGTAGAAGGCCGGCTCGAAGAACTTGTACTCCAGCAGCATCCGCTGCCCGTCGCCGAGCCGCTCGTACACCTCGGCGAGGCCCTCGGCGAGCCGGTCCTGGCGGGCCCGGAGGTCGTCCTGGCCGGGATAGTTCGTGCCGTCGGCGAACCACAGCTTCAGGTCCTGCGAGCCGGTCGCGTCCATGATGTCGACGCACTCCAGCAGGTGATCAACGGCCTTGCGGCGGATCGCCGCGTCCGGGTGGCAGATGCTGCCCAGCTTGTAGTCGTCGTCCTGGAAGGTGTTGGAGTTGATCGCGCCGAGCTTCACCCCGTGTTCCTCGGCGTGCTTCGCCAGCGCGGCGTAGTCCTCGACCTTGTCCCAGGGAATGTGCAGCGCGACCGTGGGCGCCACACCGGTGACGGCGTGCACCTGCGCGGCGTCCGCCAGCTTCTCCTGCGGTGTCCGGGGCACCCCTTGCTGGGCGAACACCTTGAAGCGGGTCCCCGAGTTCCCGTACGCCCACGACGGCGTTTCGACTGCCTGTGTCTTGAGCGCGGCCTTCACCGCGGCGAGCTCGGTCACTGAGGGCTCCTGTGACGTCGGGTCCGAAGGGTTTCTGAACGGCTTCACTGTGAAACGATTCAACACGGGAAAGTATGAGCCGTTCGGTGGGGTGTCAAGCCCTGCGACCAAGCCTGTTGCTCGTGACCCGGCCGTGACCTATGAGTCTCGAAATTTTTTCGACACGAACCCATTGACGTGACATGGGCGCCGTGCCTAACGTCCCGGCAACCAAGTTGAAACCTTTCACGACGCCGTGAGGGCAGTCCCCGGGCGTCGTCGAGGAGCCCTCCATGACCCACCCGTCCGACGCGGGACCGGCCCCGGTGCTGGCACTCAAGGACATCTCCAAGTCCTTCGGAGCCGTACGCGCCCTGCGGGACGTCTCCCTGGAGCTGTTTCCCGGTGAGGTCCACGCCCTCGCCGGCGAGAACGGCGCGGGCAAGTCGACTCTCATCAAGACCCTTGCGGGGGTGCACCGACCGGACACCGGCCAGGTGCTCCTCGACGGCGAGCCCGTCGTCTTCCACGGCCCCGGTGACGCCCGCGACGCCGGCATCGCCGTGATCTACCAGGAGCCCACGCTCTTCCCCGACCTCTCGATCGCCGAGAACATCTTCATGGGACGTCAGCCCCGGAAGGCGCTCGGCCGCATCGACCACAAGGCCACCCACGCGGCCACCGCCGCCCTGATGCAGCGCCTGGGCGTCGAGCTCGACCCCGACCGCCCCGCGCGCGGCCTGTCCATCGCGGACCAGCAGATCGTCGAGATCGCCAAGGCGCTCTCCTTCGAGGCCCGCGTCCTGATCATGGACGAGCCCACCGCCGCCCTGACCGGCAGCGAGGTCGCCCGCCTCTTCGGCGTCGTGCGCACCCTGCGCGAACAGGGCGCGGCCGTCCTCTTCATCTCCCACCGCCTGGAGGAGATCTTCCAGATCTGCCGACGGGTCACCACGCTCCGCGACGGCGCCTGGATCTCCAGTGAGCCCGTCGACGGCATGACCGAGGACGACCTCGTACGCCGTATGGTCGGCCGCGACCTGGAGGAGCTCTACCCCAAGCAGGACGTCGAGGCGGGCGAGGTGGCGCTCAGTGTGCGCCGGCTGACCCGCGAGGGCGTCTTCACCGACGTCTCCTTCGAGGTGCGGCGCGGCGAGATCGTCGGTCTCGCCGGACTCGTCGGCGCCGGACGCACCGAGGTCGCCCGGGCCGTCTTCGGCATCGACCGCTGGGACGCGGGCGAGGTCGAGCTCGACGGGAAGAAGCTCACCAACGGGGCCCCGTCGGTCGCGATGTCCTCCGGACTCGCCCTCGTCCCCGAGGACCGGCGCGCCCAGGGCCTGGTGATGGACATGTCCATCGAGCGCAACATCGGCCTCACGGGACTTCGTACGACCGTGAAGGCCGGCCTGATGGACCGCGGTGCCGAACGCAGCCGGTCCCTCGACTGGGCCGTCAAGCTCCAGGTCAAGTACGCCCGCATCGCCGACACGGTCAACACCCTGTCCGGCGGCAACCAGCAGAAGGTCGTCCTCGCCAAGTGGCTCGCCACCGGCCCCAAGGTGCTGATCGTCGACGAGCCCACCCGCGGCATCGACGTCGGCACCAAGGCCGAGGTGCACCGGCTCCTGAGCGAGCTGGCCGCCGACGGCGTGGCGGTCCTGATGATCTCCTCCGACCTGCCCGAGATCCTCGGCATGGCCGACCGCGTGCTCGTGATGCACGAGGGCCGGCTCACCGCCGAGATCCCGCGCTCCGAAGCAACCGAGGAATCCGTGATGGCAGCAGCCACCGGGAGGGCCGCCGCATGACGGTCACCACCCCCGACAAGGCGCCCGTCGCCGAGGTGCCCACATCCAGCGGCACCCGGCTGGTCGACCGTGTCTTCAAGATGCGCGAACTCGCCATCCTGGTCGTCTTCCTGGTGATGATCGGCATCACCCAGGCCGGCAACAGCGAGTTCCTGTCCGAACAGGGCATCAAGGACCTGCTGCTCAACGCGACCATCCTGGTGCTGGTCGCCACCGGCCAGTCCCTGGTCGTGATCACCCGGAACGTCGACCTGTCGGTCGGTTCGACACTCGGCATCAGCGCCTTCGCCGCCGGCAACTACCTCCAGGGCGGGGGCAACGCGGTCGTCGCGATCGTGCTCGCGGTCCTGCTCGGCATCGGCTTCGGTCTGCTCAACGGCCTGCTGGTCAGCCTCGGCCAGGTGCCCGCTCTCGTCGTCACCCTCGGCACGCTCTACATCATCCGCGGTATCGACTCCATCTGGGTCGGCTCCCGGCAGATCACCGCGGCCGGCCTCCCGGACGGGTTCATCGACTTCGGCTCCGGCGGCATCTCCGCGGTGCCCTACCTGGCGCTCATCGCCCTCGCGGTGCTGGTCGCCACGGCGTACTACCTCAAGCACTTCGGCAGCGGCCGTGAGCTGTACGCCCTCGGCTCCAACCCCGAGGCCGCCCGTCTCGCCGGCATCCCGGTCCGCAAGCGGATCCTGACGGCGTACACCTTCTGCGGCGCCCTCGCCGGACTCGCCGGCGCGATGTACCTGGCCCGGTTCGGCAACGTCGACTCCGGGACCGGCAACGGCTACGAACTCACCGTCGTCAGCGCGGTCGTCGTCGGCGGTGTCGTCTTCACCGGCGGCTCCGGCAGCGTCTACGGCGCGGCCCTCGGCGCACTCCTGCTGACCTCCATCAACAGCGTGCTGCCCGCCCTCGGCGTCAGCTCCGTGTGGGTGCTCGCCATCAACGGCATCCTGCTCATCCTCGCCATCGCGGTCGACCGGGTCGTCGCGCTGCGCGTGGCCTCGGCCCTGAAGAAGAGGAACGCCCGCCATGCCTGAGTCACTCGAGCGAGCGAGCCGCTGGTCCGGCGCGGTGCGGTGGGACACGATCGTCGGCGCCCTTCTGATCGTCGTGCTCCTGCTGTCCTTCGGAACGGTCGACGGCTTCGGAAACGCCCTCAACCTGTCCTTCCTGATCGGGAACACCCTTCCGATCGCGTTGATCGCCCTGCCGATGACCCTTCTGGTCGTCTCGGGCGAGATCGATCTCTCGGTCGCCTCCACCGCAGGCCTCTCCGGCGCCGTGATGGGCGCCCTGTGGAACCAGGGCATGACGATCGAGACGATCATTCCGATCTGTCTCCTGCTCGGTGTGGTCTGCGGACTGATCAACGGTCTGCTCGTCACCCGGCTCGGACTGCCCTCCCTCGCCGTCACCATCGGCACCCTCGCCGCCTACCGGGGCATCGCACAGATCGTGCTCGGCTCCGACGCGGTGACCGACTTCCCGACCCAGTACCTGGACTTCGCGGCCGGGCGGATCGGCGACACGTTCATCCCGTACGCCTTCCTGCCCTTCCTGGTGCTCCTCGCGATCGCCGTGATCGTGCTGCACGCCACCCCCTTCGGACGGTCGGTCTTCGCGACCGGCGCGAGCGAGGAGGCGGCGCGGTTCGCCGGCATCCGGGTCAAGCGACAGAAGCTGATCCTGTTCACGGTGACGGGGCTGATGGCCTCGCTCACCGGGATCTTCTGGGCGCTGCACTACGCGTCCGCTCGGTATGACAACGCGACGGGGCTCGAACTGTCCGTCATCGCCGCGGTGTTGCTCGGTGGCATCGACTTCGACGGTGGTAAGGGGACGCTCGGTGGGGCCATCGCCGGGGTGTTCCTGCTGGGGGCGCTCCAGAACGTGATGAGCCTCCAGGATGTGTCCGCTCAGTCGCAGATCGTTGTCACGGGTGTGTTGCTGGTGCTGTCTGTGCTGGGGCCGCGAGTCGCCAAGCAGGTTGCAGTGGCCAGGGCACGAAGGCTCACGTCTTAGCGCCGTTTGAAGCTGCCGGTCCGATGTGGCTGGTCGCGCAGTTCCCCGCGCCCCTTTGGGGCGCGTCCACTTCACCCTCGTATCAAAGGACTCCACGCCATGCGCAAGTCATCCCTCCGCCGTAGCTGCGCGGCCCTCGCCGCCGGAACCTCCCTCGCTCTCGCCCTCACCGCCTGTGGTGGTACCACCAAGAAGGACGTCGCCGACGAAGGCGCCTCCGCCGCCTCCACCGCCAAGGCCGACCCGAACGCGGCCACCAAGAAGGGGCTGACCGTCGGCTTCCTGCCCAAGCAGGTCAACAACCCGTACTTCACCTCCGCCGACAAGGGCGGCGAGGCCGCCCTGAAGGAGCTGGGCTCCAGCTACAAGGAGGTCGGGCCCTCCAACGCGACCGACACCGCCGGTCAGGTGTCGTACGTCAACACGCTCACCCAGCAGCAGGTCGACGCGATGGCCATCTCCGCGCAGGACCCGGGCGCCCTGTGCACCGCGACCAAGCAGGCCATGAAGAACGACATCAAGGTCGTCACCTACGACTCCGACACCAAGCCGGACTGCCGCAACGCCTTCGTCTCGCAGGCCTCCGCCGAGGACCTCGGCCGCACCGAGGTGCAGCTGCTCGCCGAACAGATCGGCTACAAGGGCGAGATCGCGATCCTGTCCGCCGCGCAGACCGCGACGAACCAGAACACCTGGATCGACTTCATGAAGGACGAGCTGAAGGACGCCAAGTACAAGGACATCAAGCTCGTCAAGGTCGCGTACGGCAACGACGACGCCCAGCAGTCCTTCCAGCAGACCCAGGGCCTGCTCCAGGAGTACCCGAACCTGAAGGGGATCATCTCCCCGACCACGGTCGGCATCAAGGCCGCCGCCCAGTACCTGTCGGGCTCCAAGTACAAGGGCAAGGTCAAGCTGACCGGCCTCGGCACCCCCAACGACATGCGCAAGTACGTCAAGAACGGCACCGTCGAGGGCTTCGAGCTGTGGGACCCGTCGAAGCTCGGCGCGCTGGCCGCGCAGACGGCCGTCGCCCTGGTCTCCGGCCAGATCACCGGCGCCGAGGGGGAGACCTTCAAGGCCGGCGGCACCACGTACACCATCGGCAAGGACGGCGTGATCAACCTCGGCAAGCCGACCGTCTTCAACGCCGAGAACATCGACCAGTTCAACTTCTGATCGACCGGTTCACGTCTCAACTCCCCGTCAAGGAGCGGTACTTCATGCAGCGCGTCTGTTTCCTGCTCAAGGTCCGTCAGGACAAGCTCGACGAGTACCGCGAACGACACGCCGCCGTGTGGCCCGAGATGCTCGACGCGCTCTCGGCCACCGGCTGGCACAACTACTCCCTCTTCCTCAGAGAAGACGGCCTGCTGGTCGGCTACCTGGAGACCGAGGACTTCGCCGCCGCCCAGGCCGGCATGGAGGCCGCCGAGGTCAACGCCCGCTGGCAGCGGGAGATGGCGCCGTTCTTCGAGTCGCTGGACGGCGCCCGCCCCGACGAGGCCATGAAACCGCTCACCGAAGTGTTCCACCTCGCCTGACGTCCCCACTCAGGATCACCTGGAGCCGCTCCATGAGAAGACGCACCCTGCTCACCGGTGCCATCGTGACCGCCATGTCCACCTCCGCGCTCACCGGTGGCACCGCCCGTGCCGCCGACCCCGGCCCCTCCGTCACCAAGACCGGCAGCACGACCCTCGACAGCTCGGCCGTCTTCTTCGTGTCCTACGACGGCCTGGTCAACAACAACTCGTTCCAGAAGAACGGCCTGCTCACCTACAAGGGCTACCAGTACGCCGTCTGGTACACGGCCGACAAGAACGCCGTCGTAGGCCGCCGTGTCCTCGGCGGCAGCACCTGGTCCACGGTCCAGGTCGGCCACACGCTCAAGGCCAGCGACTCGCACAACGTCATCTCCATGGGCGTCTCCAAGGTCGACGGCCGGCTCCACCTCAACATGGACTCGCACAGCGACGGCTTCACCTACGTCAAGTCCGTCGCCGGGCTGATGGACAACCCGTCCGGCCTGAGCTGGACCGCCGCCCGCTTCGGCGCCCCCCAGTCCACGCTGGACGGTCTCGCCCTCACCTCGCAGTTCACCTACCCCCAGTTCATCTCCACCCCCGACGGCAAGCTCCAGCTCAGCTACCGGGTCGCGATCTCCGGCAACGGCCGCAACGCCCTTGCGGAGTACGACGGTTCGACCTGGACCAACCTCGGGGAGTGGTCCAGCTCCACCGGCACCTACACCAGCGAGCACGGCTCCTCGACGGCCCGCAACATGTATCTGCACGGCATCGACTACGACAAGAACGGCCGCCTGCACTCGTTCTTCACCTGGCGCGAGCAGAACGGCGCCGTGATGTGCAACAGCGGCGGCATCACCAACCACGACACCGGCTACGTCTACTCCGACGACCGCGGCCGCACCTGGCGCAACAACGCGGGCACCGTCGTCGGCACGACGGGAGGCTCCGACAAGGTCGCCGTCACCGACAGCGGCCTGGTGATCGACTCGCTCAACCCCGATCACTCCCTGATGAACCAGGAGAGCCAGTTCACCGACTCGAGCGGTCTGCCGCACGCGATCATCTCGTACGTACCCGGTCGATTCGGTCAGTGCACGACCAACTACGTCACCGACCGCACCGCCAACGGCCGCGCCTTCCACGTCCGCAAGAACTCCTCGGGCACCTGGCAGAAGACGGAGATCCCGGTCGCCCTCAACTCCAGCCAGCGCACCAAGCTGGTCCTGGACAAGTACGACAACGCCTACGCGATCTTCCCGTTCGGCCGGATCGCCGGCGCCTCCAAGGCGTCCGGCTACACCGACTGGACGCTCCTGTACGACGGCAGCGGCCTCAACGCCTTCGGCGAGGTCGTGATCGACGAGACACGCATCGCCCAGGACAACGTCCTGTCGGTGCTGTACCAGGAGAAGTCCAGCGGTACGACGCCGTCGGCGCTCCACGTCGTCGACTTCGCGCTGCCCGCCTGATCGGGGTCGCTTCGGGGCGGCGTGCCGGTAATGTGATGGCCTGCCCGCCGCCCCTCTTTCACCTGGAGGTTCCTGCCCGATGTCGCAGTCGGTGGGTATCAAGGACGTCGCCCGCGCCGCCGGAGTGTCGGTGGGCACGGTCTCCAACGTCATCAACCGCCCGGACTCGGTGGCGACCGAGACACGCGCGCGTGTGCTCTCCGCGATCGACCGGCTCGGCTACGTCCGCAGCGAGTCCGCCCGCCAGCTGCGCGCCGGACGCAGCCGGATCATGGGACTGCTCGTCCTCGACATGGGCAACCCCTTCTTCGTCGACGTCGCGCGTGGCGCCGAGCGGGCCGCGCGCGACGCCGGGCTCGGCGTGATGGTCTGCAACAGCGCGGAGAGCGCCGGCGAGGAGGCCGAGTACCTCTCGCTCTTCGCCGAGCAGCGGGTCCGCGGCGTCCTGCTGACCCCCGCCGACGCGACCGGCCGCAACATACAGAGTTTCCGGCGCCACGGCATCCCCTTCGTCCTCGTCGACCGGGTCGCCGAGGGCACCACGGAGTGCTCGGTCTCCGTCGACGACGTGGCGGGCGGCGCCCTCGCCGTCCGGCACCTCATCGACGCCGGGCACCGCTCCATCGCGTACGTCAGCGGCCCGCCCGGCTTCAACCAGGTCCGCGACCGTCGCACCGGCGCCCTCAACGCGATCGCCGAGGCGGGCCTCGCCCCGAGCGTGCTGCGCGAACTGCCCACCGAACGTCTCGACGTCGCCGCGGGCCGTGACGCAGGCGCCCGCCTCCTCGGCCTCGCCGACCGGCCCACCGCCGTCTTCTGCGCCAACGACCTGCTCGCCCTCGGCGTCCTCCAGGCCATGTACGCGGCCGGGATAAACGTCCCCGACGACCTCGCCATCGTCGGCTACGACGACATCGAGTTCGCCGCCGCCGCGGCCGTCCCGCTCACCTCGGTCCGCCAGCCCGCCGTCACCATGGGCGCCCTGGCCGCCGAGCTGCTGCTGGAGGAGACGGAGACGGAGTCCGGCCCGCGACGGCACGAGCACCGCCGGGTGGTGCTCCAGCCCGAGCTGGTCGTCCGGCGCTCCAGCCTGTCCGCCCGCTGATCCGGGGTTCAGTACGATTTCATGATCCCGGGGATCGGATATCGGACGGACATGTGCTGAACTGGGACGCGTCCGTACCTCCGTCCGTCCCGGGAGCCCCGTTGACCGCGACCTACCGCCAGCCCGGCGTCGTCCTCACCGACCACCACTTCACCGTGCCCCTCGAC
The DNA here is from genome assembly GCF_044593635.1 of Streptomyces sp. NPDC051913. Lineage (NCBI taxonomy): Bacteria > Bacillati > Actinomycetota > Actinomycetes > Kitasatosporales > Streptomycetaceae > Streptomyces > Streptomyces sp. NPDC051913. Next base: position 70,233 of record NZ_JBIUCI010000022.1, read on the forward strand.
CACGACGCCCCCTCGGGCGAGACGATCGAGCTCTACGCCCGTGAGGTGGTCGCCGGTGACAAGGCGCGGCAGGACCTGCCCTGGCTGGTCTATCTCCAGGGCGGCCCAGGCTTCGGGGCGAACCGTTTCGTCGGCAGACCGGCCTGGCTCGGCCGCGCCCTCAAGGAGTACCGGGTCCTCCTGCTCGACCAGCGCGGCACCGGCCACTCCACGCCCGCCAACCGCCAGACCCTCCCACTGCGCGGCGGCCCCGCAGAACAGGCCGACTACCTCACGCACTTCCGCGCCGACTCGATCGTCCGCGACTGCGAGACCATCCGCGCCGAGCTCACCGGTGGCGCCCCCTGGACCGTCCTCGGCCAGAGCTTCGGCGGCTTCTGCGCCGTCACCTACCTCTCCGCCGCCCCCGAGGGCCTCAGCGCCGCCGTGATCACCGGCGGCCTGCCCTCCCTCGACGCCCACGCCGACGACGTCTACCGCGCCGCCTACCCGCGCATCGAACGCAAGGTCGCCGCCCACTACACCCGCTACCCGCAGGACGTCGAGCGCGCCCGCCGGATCGCCGACCACCTCCTGCACCACGAGGTCGTCCTCCCCAACGGCTACCGTCTGACCGTCGAGGCCTTCCAGTCCCTGGGCATCGTCCTCGGCGGCGGCGAGGGCAGCCACCGGCTGCACTTCCTCCTGGAGCACGCCTTCGTCCGCACCCCGCAGGGCCCGGCCCTCTCCGACGCCTTCCAGGAAGAGGTCCAGGGCCTCCTGTCGTACGCGGGCCACCCGCTCTACGCGCTCGTCCACGAGGCGATCTACGGCCAGGACCACCGCCCCACCGCATGGTCCGCGGAACGTGTCCGCGCCGAGTTCCCGCAGTTCGACGCCGCCAAGACGCTCACGGGCGACGGACCGCTGCTGTTCACCGGCGAGTCGATCCACCCCTGGACGTTCGCGTCGGACCCGGCGCTGCGCCCCCTGCGGGAGACCGCCGAACTCCTCGCCGCCCGCACCGACTGGCGACCCCTCTACGACGCCGACCGCCTCGCCGCCAACGAGGTCCCGGTCGCCGCGGCGGTCTACCACGACGACATGTACGTCGACACCACCCACTCCCTCCAGACCGCCCACGCCATCCGTGGCCTGCGCACCTGGGTCACCGACGAGTTCGAGCACGACGGCGTCCGGGCCGGCGGCCCACGCGTCCTGGACCGGCTGCTGGCCCTCACCCGCGACGAGGCGTAATCCCGGTGGCGATGTCGGCGGCGCGGATTAGTCTGCACCCATGACAGAGCCGACGATCAGTCAACTCCAGCCCATGCCAGAGGACTGGCGGCGCGCACTCGCGGTCGTGGCCCACCCGGACGACCTCGAGTACGGCTGCTCCGCGGCCGTCGCCGCCTGGACCGACGCGGGCCGCGAGGTCGCCTACGTCCTGGCGAGCCGCGGCGAGGCCGGCATCGACACCCTGGAGCCGGCCAAGTGCGCCCCGCTGCGCGAGCAGGAGCAGCGGGCCAGCGCCGCCGTCGTCGGGGTGTCGGCCGTGGAGTTCCTGGACCACCGGGACGGGGTGATCGAGTACGGCACCGCGCTGCGCCGCGACATCGCCGCTGCGATCCGCCGGCACAAGCCGGAACTGGTCATCACCCTCAACCACGAGGACACCTGGGGCGGCGTTGCCTGGAACACCCCGGACCATGTCGCGGTGGGCCGGGCCACGCTGGACGCGGCCGGGGACGCGGGCAACCGATGGATCTTCCCGGAGCTGGTGGAACAGGGCCTGGAGCCCTGGAACGGCGTGCGCTGGGTGGCCGTGGCCGGATCGTCCTCGCCCACCCACGCCGTGGACGCGACGTCCGGCCTGGAGCGCGCGGTGCGCTCGCTGCTCGAACACCGGGCGTACATCGAGGCGTTGACGGACGAGGACCCGGAGACCTACGTCCGGGGATTCCTCACCGGAGTGGCGGAGCGAACCGCGGAGCGCTTCGGCGGGACACCCGCCGTGGCCTTCCAGGTTTTCAGCAGATGACGAGGACAACGGGGGAGAACATGACGGACACCGACGTCCTGGCGGACCGCTTCGAGGAGCACCGGGAGCATCTCAAGGCGGTCGCCTACCGCATGCTCGGCTCGCTCGCCGAGGCCGAGGACGCCGTCCAGGAGGCCTGGCTGAAGCTGGGCCGCACCGACACCGACGACATCCGCAACCTCGGCGGCTGGCTCACCACGGTCGTCGGCCGGGTCTGCCTCGACATGCTGCGCTCCCGCACCACGCGCCGCGAGGACCCACTGGACGACACCTATGTACCGGACCCGGTGATCACCCCGCTCTCGCGGATCGACCCCGAGCAGGAGGTGCTCCAGGCGGACTCCGTCGGCCTCGCCCTCCTCGTGGTCCTGGAGACCCTGGAGCCCGCCGAACGGCTCGCGTTCGTGCTGCACGACATGTTCGCCGTGCCCTTCGACGACATCGCCGCGATCGTGGAGAAGAGTCCGGCCGCCACCCGGCAGCTGGCCAGCCGCGCCCGGCGCCGGGTCAAGGGCGCCACCCCGTCGGCCGAGCCCGACCTCGGCCGGCAGCGGCAGGTCGTCGACGCCTTCCTGAGCGCCGCCCGCGGCGGGGACTTCGAGGCCCTGCTCGCGGTCCTGGACCCCGATGTCGTGCTGCGCGCCGACTCCGGTGCGCTGGTCGGCGGTGCGGCGGCGTCCAAGCTGGTACGCGGTGCGAAGCCGGTGGCCGAACAGGCCCTGCTCTTCCGCCAGTTCTCGCAGTTCGCGGAGCTCGTGCTGGTCAACGGCGCGATCGGGATGGTCAACGTGTCCGAGGGGCGGCTGCTCTCGGTCATGGGCGTCACCGTCGTGGACGGCCGGATCACCGAGATGCAGATCCTGGCCGACCCCGAGCGGCTCGCCCGCCTCGGCATGCCGGGTGCGCAGGGCTGAGTCAGACGGCCACCAGCACCGCGCCGACCGGGCGGTGCGGGCTCACCGCCCGCCCGTCCGGGAGGAGTTCACCGGTGTCGTCGAAGACGATGGTGCCGTTGCACAGCAGGCTCCAGCCCTGTTCGGGGTGGGCCGAGACGATCACCGCGGTGTGGTGGTCGGGGCGCTCGGCGGCGGGGCACGCGGGCTGGTGGCTGCACATGACGTCTCTCCTCGTTGCGGTGGGCTCCTGCCTGGGTCGGCTCATGTCTCTGTGGTAGCCGAACTTGTTTTCCGTTGGATGAGGGGACCCCCACAACGCCGGAAACTCATCGGTGAGTTTCCGTTCCGTATCCTGGCCACATGCAAGATCAGACAGCCCTCCCCTCCGACCTGCGCGGCGACTGCGCCCGATGCTTCGGGCTGTGCTGTGTCGCCCTGCCCTTCGCGGCGTCGGCGGACTTCGCCCGCGACAAGCCGGCCGGCGAACCCTGCCCCAACCTCCAGGGCGACCACCGGTGCGGCATCCACGCACGGCTGCGGCAGGAGGGCTACACCGGGTGCACGGTCTACGACTGTTTCGGCGCCGGGCAGAAGGTCTCGCAGGTCACGTTCGGCGGCGAGGACTGGCGCGGCGCCGGGCGTGACCACGCGCGCCGTATGGTCGACGTCTTCCCGGTCGTGCGCCAGCTGCACGAGCTGCTCTGGTACCTCACCGAGGCGCTCGCCCTTCCGGCCGCCGCCCCGGTGCACGCCGAGGCGCGCCGTCTGCTGGAGGAGACGGAGGGACTCACCCGCGGCACCCCGGAGGAACTCACCGAGCTGGACGTCGCCGCACACCGCCAGAAGGTCAACGCGGTCCTGCTGCGAACCAGCGACCTGGTCCGGGCCGGTACCCGCGGCAAGAAGAAGGACCGCCGGGGCGCGGACCTGATGGGCGCCCGCCTCAGGAACGCCGACCTGCGCGGCGCGAACCTCCGCGGCGCCTACCTCATCGCCGCCGACCTCACCGGCGCCGACCTGCGCGGCGCGGACCTGATCGGCGCCGACCTGCGCGACACGGACCTCACGGACGCCGACCTCACCGACGCCTTCTTCCTCACCCAGCCGCAGCTCAACGCGGCGCGAGGCAGCGAGGGCACCCGGCTGCCGGGGTCGGTCACACGACCGGGGCACTGGACACAGGCCTGACAACCGCCGCGCACCGAGACGACACGCCCTTGTCGGCGCGGAGGCCCGGAGGACTGCGGGCCGAAGCGCGGCCGGTGACAGGGCCGGTGGCCGCCAGACTCGCGGTCTGTCGGATCCCGCACGATCCGCGGGCGCGGCGACACAGCAGCCGCGGCCGTTCCTGCGGCGGGCTGGGGCGCGCTGAGGGACCTTGCGCCCGCGATGGCTGCGAGGCCCCCGGCCCTCAGGGCCGGCGCCGTGCGACAGACAGCACACGTCGCCCGCCCCCGCGATCCGCCGGCTACCCGCACGGCACGCCCCGGTTCAGCTTCTCCCGTGCGCCCGGTTCAGCCCGCACCGCCGGATCGGCAGTACCGCCCCCGGATCAATCACCCGCCCCGCTCACCGGGCACCGCACCTCCGCGCCCGGTGCCTCGCCCGCGACACCGGGCACCGGACACCGCGGCTCCGCCGCCGGTAGCCGCGCCCCTGACGCCTCCGCCGCCGCCACGTCCTCTGCCTCCGTCACGCCCTGCGGCACCCGCACCCGTCGCCGCTCCAGCCCCAGCCGCAATCCCTCCGGCATCAGCGTGAGCCGCTCGGTCACGCGCAGGCGGTAGGTGGGGTCGGCGCGCAGCTCGTAGCGGCGGAGCAGCAGCCCGAGCACCAGCGTGGCCTCGTGCAGGGCGAACTGTCGGCCGATGCAGGCCCGCGCCCCCGTGCCGAAGGGCTTGAAGGTGTGCGGGGCGCGGTTGCGTACGGCCTTCGGGTCGAAGCGGTCCGGGTCGAAGCGTTCGGCGTCCGCGCCCCAGACCTCGGGGTCGCGGTGGAGCATCGGGGTGAGGACGAGCGTCCACGCGCCTCGCCGCATCGGATGCTCCCCGGCCAGCACCGTGTCCTCGACGGCCTCCCGGGCGAACGCGGGCGCGGTCGGCCACAGACGCAGCGACTCGTCCAGGACCCGGCGTACATGGCGCAGCTTGGCCACCTGGTCGTAGCCGGGCGTCTCCGTGTCGCCCCACACCCGGTCGACCTCCGCGCGGGCGCGGGCCGCGGCCTCCGGATGGCGGGAGAGGTAGTGCAGGGCGAAGGAGAGCGCTCCCGAGGTGGTCTCGTGCCCGGCGACCAGGAAGGTGATCACCTGACGTCGGACGTTCTCGGAGGACAGCCGCTCACCGGTCTGCGGGTGGGCGGTCTCCAGCATCCGGTCCAGGAGATCCCCGTCGCCGCCGCCTGCCGTCCGGCGCTCCCGCACCAGGTCGTCGACCGTGCGGTTCAGATAGGAGATGTCGGCGTCGTTCTGGCGCGCGGCCTGGCGCAGCAACGCGGGCCACGGCACGGAGTTGAGCCGCTGGGCGTAGGTGAGCGTGCCCACCATCGCGGTGATGAAGGGATGCGGACGGGAGCGCTGGAAGGAGCCGAAGTCATGGCCGAAACCGGTCCGCGCGATCGTCTCCAGCGTCAGCTTGGTCATGTCGCCGGGCACGTCCACCGTGCGGCCCGCCGCGAGCTCGGCGTCCCAGTGGTCCGTGAGCTGCGCCGCCACGGCCAGCATCATCGGGTGGTAGCCCTCCATCGCCTCCCGGCTGAAGCCCGGGGCGAGCACGTCGTGCGCCAGCTGCCAGTTCGGCTCGTGGTTGTACGCCGTGAACAGCCCGTCCCCGGCGACCGGCCGCAGGTTGGCCACCCCGAGCCCCACATGCTTCGCGAACCGCGTCTCGTCCGCGAGGTCGGCCGCGAGCCGGGCGCCCCACACGAACACGAACTCCCGGTCGAAGGCCTTGCGCCGGTAGATCGGCCCCAGCTGCCGGGCGTAGCGCAGGGAGTCCTGGAGCGGGGTGCGCCGGTTCGCCCCGAGCACATCGCCGAGCAGCGGGAGCCGTCGGGGCGGATGCGGGATCCGGTGCAGCTCGGGCCAGCCCTGTTCGGCACTGCGGAACCCCTTGGGCAGCGCGGTCCGGTTGCTCGACTCCGCCATGACGCGATCTCCCTCGATACGGGGGCGGGTTGGGGCGTGTTGTACGTGGGTTCAATAACGCGCACAAGTCTGGTCCCCTTGTTGAACCGGCGTCAAGTAAAGGAACCGTGGTCGGGATAAGGTGCGGGCATGGCCGCCAACCAGGGGGAGCGCACCCGTCGCCGGCTCAGCACCGAGGAGCGCCGGGAGCAGCTCCTCGCCGTCGGCGCGCGGCTGTTCTCGGAGAGCCCGTACGACGACGTGTGGATCGAGCGGGTCGCCGAGATCGCGGGCGTCTCGCGCGGGCTGCTCTACCACTACTTCCCGACCAAGCGGGACTTCTTCGCGGCGGTCGTCGAGCGCGAGAGCGCGCGGATGCTGCGGATGACCGCGGCGGTTCCCGGCATCCCGGTGCGCGAGCAACTGGCCGCGGGGCTCGACACGTTCCTGGAGTACGTCGAGGCCCATGCGCACGGCTTTCGTGCCTTCCATCGTGCCGACGCGGCCGGGGACCAGACCGTACGCAAGGTCTATCAGCAGGCCCTGGCCGCGCAGGAGCGGCAGATTCTGGCGGCGCTGGCGGCGGATCCCGAGTTCGGCGCCGGTTTCGAGGCGCGGCCCGAGACCACCCTCGCCGTGCGCGGCTGGCTGGCCTTCATCACGGCCGTTTGTCTGGAGTGGCTGAGAGGCTCGGAACTGTCCCGGGAGCAGGTGCGTGACCTGTGCGCCCGTGCGCTGCTGGGAGTCCTCGGCGTCTGAACTTCCGCAAAGGATCGAGGGTGCTGGTTGGCGTGCGTCCCGAACTCCGATAGGTTAGGCAAGGCTTACCTAAGGAGGTTCTGGGATGGGTGCTGGGACGGATGACAGCCCGAGCTGGACGGCCGCGCCTTCCGCGGCGGAACGGGCGCGCTCGGTGCTCGCCGCCGCGTGGTCGTGCGCGGTGACCGCGGACGGCGGTCGCGAGGAGCTCGTCGGCGCGCACACGGTCACCGAGGACGGCCGGGTGCTCCTCGACGTGCCCGACGACAGCGCCCTGCTCGCGGCGGCGATCTGCGCACCGCGCGGAGAGCCGTCCGCCGTGCTGGAGTTCGCCGACGTCTCGCCCGTTCCCGTGCGCAACCGTATCCGGGCCCGTATGTGGCTCGCCGGCTGGTTCGCCCCCGAGGACGACCGGCTGGCGTTCACGGCCACGCGGATCGTGCTGCGGCAGCAGTCCGGTGCCGTGGTCGTGGACCTCGACGAGTTCGCCGCCGCCGCGCCCGACCCGCTGGCCGGCGCCGAGGCCCGGCTGCTGACGCACCTCGCCGACTGCCACGCCGACGCGGTCGAGCGGCTCACCCGGCTCGTCGAACCCGACAGCCTGCACGGCGCGGTGAAGGTCCAGCCCGTCGCGGTCGACCGGCACGGGCTGACCCTGCGCATCGAACGCGTCCGTGCGCACGGCGACGTACGCCTGGCCTTCCACCGGCCCGCCGACGACGTCGCGCAGCTCACCGAGCGCATGCACGTCCTGCTCGGCCAGGCCGCCTCGGCATCCTGCCCCCGCGCGCTACAGCGGCAGCGCACAGACGGCGACGGGTGACGCGAACGGCCTGCCCGCGAGCCGCAGCCGACCGCTGTCGGCGTCCACCCGGAACACGCTCACCGTGCCCGACCGCTGGTTCGCCGCGAACAGCAGCGTCCCGTCCGGCGAGAGGGCGATCTGCCGCGGGAAGTCACCGGCGACCGGCACGGTGTCCAGGAGCCTGAGCCGGGCGCCGTCCGCCTCCACCGCGTAGCGCGTGAGGCTGTTGTGGCCCCGGTTGGCGAGGTAGGCGTACGCCCCGTCCGGCGTCACCACGAGCTGCGCCGGATAGCTGGTGCCCGAGCCGGTACCCGTGGACTGCGCCTCGCCGATGGCCAGGCGCCCGGTGCCGGGATCGTAGGCGCAGACGGCGACGGTGTTGTCGACCTCGTTGGCCAGATAGGCGTACCGCCCGCCGGGATGGAACGTGAGATGCCGCGGCCCGGCCCCCGGCCGGGTCTGGGCCTGCGCGACCTCGGTGAGCTTCCCGGTCCGCTCGTCGAGGCGGTACGTGTACACCGTGTCCGTGCCCAGGTCGACGGCGAGGAGATGGCCGCCGTCCGGGCTCGTGACGAACTGATGGGCATGCGGGCCCTCCTGCCCCGGCCCCGGCTTCGGCGCGGAGTGCGTGACGAGGTCGGCACGCTCCCCGATCGCCCCCGAGGCGTCCAGTGGATGCACGGCCACACTGCCGGCGCCGTAGTTGGCGCTCAGCAGCCAGCGCCCGCGCGGATGCACCGACAGATGGCAGGGGGCGCCGCCGCCGGTGCTCCGGCTGCCGAGCACTTCGCGGTCGGCGAGCCGTACCGCGGTCACGGCACCCTGCTCGCGCTCGTTCACCGTGTACAGCGTGCGGCCGTCGGGGTGCAGGGCGAGATACGAGGGGTCGCCCACCCCGGTGAGCGTGCGGCCGGCGGTCACCCGGCCCGTCCCGGTGTCGTACGTGGCGAAGCCGATGCCGGTGCCGCCGTCCTCGGCGGAGGTGTAGGTGCCGAGAGCGAGCGGGCGTGGGCCGGAGGGCGCGGGTGTGGGCGAGGGGGACGCGGCGGCGGTGCTCTCCGGGGCAGCGGCCTGGGGTGCCCGAGGTGAAGGAGACGCCTCGGGAGCGGCCTCGTCGCACGAGGACAGCGCCGCCACCGCCACCGCCCCCGCTCCCGCGAGCGCGCCGACGAACCGACGCCTGCTCCAGTCACCCCTGCCCATGCACGCACCTCAGGTCGGTCGGTCGCCCGGTCGCCAGCCACCATGACCCGGACCGCGCCACGCGTGCAACACGCGCCCCTACCGGTCGCCGGCCGGCCTGGCGGCCACCAGCGGCTTTGCCGGTGCGGGATCCTCGGCATCCCCTTGGAGCCGTGGTGGCCCACGTCACCTGGAGCGTCGGGCGGGGCGGTTCCTTCGTACGCGTTCCTGGAACCTGGTGAGCCGGGGCAGGCGCCCGCGCTGTTCGCCGGAGATGCGGTCCAGTTCCTCGAACAGCCGGCGCGAGCGGTGCTCGGTGTCCAGCTCGTCGAGGATGCGGTTGACCTCCGTCAGCACCGCGCCGTGCAGCTGCCACTGCCGGGCGTCGTGCTGCACCTCCTCCAGGAGCAGTTGAGCGAGCTTGTCGCGGGTGGCCGCGGCCTGCCGGAGCTCGGAGGCGAGCCGTTCCTCGGCCGACTCGGCGCTCTGGCTGACGTGCGCGGTGACCAGGACGGCGAAGCTGACCACCGCGTCCGCGATCTCGGACAGCAGTCGTTCGACCGCGGCACCCGTCTCCGAGGCGAACAGTCGTTCGGGATCGCGTTCCTTGGCGAGGTCCGCGAGCGTGCGCGCGAGCACCCGCAGGACGACCGTGCAGATCTCCAGCGTGTCCAGGCCGGTGCGCAGCACCACCCGGTGCAGCAGGCCTTCGCGCACGCGCGGGTTGAGCCGCAGACTGTCCTCGGCCTGCCGCAGGGCGGCGTCCACCTCGACGATGTCGTGGTCCAGGCGCCGCGCCTCGTGCAGCCGCTCCCTCGCGTGCTCGACGGGGGTGCGGCCCGCGGCCTCCTCGCCCATGCGCAGCATCAACTGTCGTACCCGGCGGGCCAGTCCCTCGATGGACTCGCCCGCCTCGTCCACCCACACGGGCGGTGCGAACAGCAGGTTGAAGCCCAGCCCCACGACCGCCCCGATCAGCGTCTCCAGCACCCGCGCCCACGCGGTGTCCCCGACGGTCGTCACCCCGAGAACCAGCATCGCGCTGATCGCCACCTCGGGGACGTACTCGTCGACCTTCACCAGATGCCCCACCGCCAGCGAGGCCAGGATCAGCAGGGCGAGACTCCACCAGGTCAGCCCGACCAGCAGGCTGAAGGCGATGGCGACCAGCACTCCGGCCACCACGGCGTTGACCCGGCGGATGCCGTTGGTCAGCGTGGCGTAGAGGGTGACCTGGACGACCAGCAGCGCGGTCAGGGGTGCGGTGAGGGGGGCCGCCTCGGGACTCATCCGCAGCGCGATGACGTAGGCGATCGTCGCCGCGGCCGCGGACCGCAGCGCATGGACGACCGCAGGGTCCCTGCGGCGCTTCAGGGAGCGTACGAGGGGCGCCATCCGCTCACGTACATCTCGCATCCTCAGGCTGTCCCACTTTCACATGTGCGTCGTCGTACTCCTTGCGGACCGTAGCTGTCCGCAAGGATGCCTAGATTGTTGGCAACAGCAGGTCGGCGGCAAGAAGGGGGAACAGTGATCGCGAACACCCGGGAGTTCGAGGTTCTCACAGGTGCGCACGACTATCTGCGCGAGGTGGTCGCGGCGGTCCCCGCGGGGGCCTGGGGAGCGGCGACGCCGTGCAGCGAGTGGACGGTGCGGCAGGTCCTCAACCACGCGCGGATCGACCAGCAGGGGTACGGCCTCGCGATCACCGGCGGGCGGCCGGACTCCGACCCCTTCCATCCGGAGGACGCCCTCGCCGGGGACCCGTCGGCGGAGCTCGACGAGGCGCTGCGCGCGGTGGCGGAGGCCTACGCGGGGCTGCCCGCCGGCGCCGAGGCGGTGCCCACACCGCTGGGCCCGCTGCCCCTGTCGCTCGCCGCGGCGGCGGCCGCGATGGACGCGGCGGTCCACGCCTGGGACATCGCGGTCGCGACCGGACGGGAGCTACCGCTGACGGAGGAGCTCGCCGAGGGGATCTGGCCGGTCGCGGAGCACCTGGTGGACCATCTCCGCGACGCCTACCAGGTGTTCGCCCCCGCGCGTCCGCTGCCCGAGGGGGCGGGTCGGGCGGAGGCACTGCTCGCCTTCCTCGGACGCGACCCGCACTGGAAGCCCTGACCCCACGCGGTCACGCGGTGCCGGCGGCCCGGCTCCTGGACCGGTAACCGGCGATCTTCGCGAGGTTGCCGCACCGCTCCATCGAGCACCAACGGCGGCGCCGGGCCTGGGAGTCGTCGAGGAACAGCAGGGAGCACTCCGGGCTCTCGCACTCCTTGACCCGCGCCATCAGCGGCCCGCCCGCCAGCAGTACGGCGTCCCGCGCGAGGGTGGCCAGGGCCGCCCGCGCGGGATGCCGCGCCGTCCAGCGCACCGCGCCCCACTGGGGTGCCAGATCGGGGCGTGCGGCCGTGGCGTTGATCAGTTCCACGTCGGCCGCCTCCGGGGCCCGCCCGGCCATCGCGGCCCGCACGAAGCGGTGCAGGGCCTCGCGCAGCAGCCGGGCGTCCGCGAGGTCCCGGGCCGTGACCCGGACCGGTTCCCCGCCCACGGCCAGTTCCGCCCGGCTCAGCCAGCGGGCCAGCGCGTCGGTGTCCGGCAGTCGCTCCTTGGGCGTGGCGTGGCGTTTGCCGAGCGTGGCGACGAAGTTCAGACACGGCCTGCCCCCGATGAAGGGGAAGGCGAGATCGGGGTCGGTGCTGGTCGCGGTCACGAGGTCGAGCCTACCCGCAGTCGGACCGACCTTGACACCCCTTGAACCGGTGTCGCATGGTGACACCAGTTCAAACGGTGTCAGTCGCGACGGAGAGTGGGTGGGGTATGCGCGCGGTACGGATCGACGCGTTCGGTGGGCCCGAGGTGCTGGTCGAGGTCGAGGTGCCGGATCCGGTGCCGGGCCCGGGGGAGGTGCTCGTCCGGGTCGCCGCGGCCGGGGTGAACCGGGTCGACGCCCTCGTCAGGGCCGGTGTCTACCACCGCGCCGGACGGCCCCCGCTGATCCCGGGCGCCGAGGCGTCCGGCGTGATCGCCGGGGTGGGCGAGGGCGTGGCGGACCTCGCGGTCGGGCAGCGGGTCATCGCCCTGGACGGGGGGAAGTCGCCCGGCTTCTACGCCGAGTCGGCCGTGGTGCCGGCCACCCAGGTGGTCGCGCTGCCCGACGGCGTGGCCCTGACCGAGGCGGCTACCCTGCCCATCGCGTGGCTCTCCGCCTGGTACTGCGTACGGCACCTCGCCCGGGTCGGCAAGGACGACACCGTGGTGGTGAAGGCCGCCGCGAGCGGGGTCGGCACGGCCGCCGTGCAGATCGCCGCCGAGACGGGGGCACGCGTGATCGCGCTCGCCGGATCGGCCGAGAAGGCCGCCTGGGCGGGGGAGTTCGGGGCCGACGCCGTCGTCGACACCTCCGCGCACCCCGGTGACGCCGAGGTCGATGAGGTGCTGCGGCTGACCGGCGGACGCGGTGCCGAGGTCGTCCTCGACACCGTCGGCGGCGCGGCCTTCGGGCGGAGCCTGCGCGAGGCGGGGCCGGGCGGCCGGGTCGTCGCGCTCGCCAACGTCGCCCTGGAACCCAGCACGATCGACACCCGCGACTTCTATCCGAAGAACGTGACGATCCACGGCTTCCAGCTCACCAACCTGCAGTTGCAGGGCTACGACCCCCGCGCCGACCTGCGTGAACTCGCCGACCGGGTGGCCGCGGGCGCGTACCGGGTGCCGGTCGAGACGGTGCTGCCGCTCGCGCAGGCGCGGGCCGCGCACGAGCGGCTGGAGAACCGGACGAACCGCGGCAAGATCGTGCTCGCCGTGGGGGACGTCGACTGACTCAGGCGTCCAGCTTGTCGAGGAAGGCGGACAGATTGCCCGTGGTGCGGGCGATCTGCTGCTCCACGGTGAGACTCTCCTCGATCCGCAGCATGCTGTTGAGCTGCTTCTTCCCGCGGACATAGAGGGAACAGGCCAGGTCGGTGCAGATGTACAGCCCGACCGAATTGCCCTCGCGCCCCGCGACACCGGCCTTGCGGGCGGTCATCAGTGAGACGCCGCCGCCGGGATGGGTCGTCAGGCACAGCGAACACATGCTGCGGTGCAGGAAGCCGCGGTGCGCGGACGCGAGGCGCATCGACAGGCCGACGAGCCGCCCCTCCCGTTCGGCGATCAGATACGTCCGGTCGGGTGCCCCCGGATCTCGCCAGCCGAAGAAGTCCAGGTCGTCCCAGGGGCGTTCGTCGAGATCGTGCGGGACGGCGGCCCGTTTGGCCTCGCCCTTCGAGCAGTTCACGAAGGAGTCGCGGATGTCGTGCTCGGTCAGTGATCTCATGGGAGAGCCTCCTTGGGAGTCTTGCTTATGACAAAAAGCGAGAGTGAATAACCTAGTACCTCTAGGTTCTGTCAGGGTAGTCGACCGCGTCGAGGGGGAGCCAGTGATTTAGGGGAGGGCCGGGCCGGCGGCCTGATCGCGGACGGGCGTTATGTCGAGTTCACATCGTGAATTAAGAGGGTGGGGAAAGTCGCCCTCGGTGCCCCCGGAGCGGTATGTTGCAGGTCGGACAGGGTTCGGAGGGGAGCCACATGGCGGGGCGGAACGGGCGCACGGTACGCGATCTGAGGCGGGCCAACCGGACGGCCGTGCTGCAACGGCTCTACTTCGACGGACCCCTCAGCCGCTTCGAACTCGGCCCGGCGACCGGCCTCAGCTCCGGCTCCGTCAGCAACGTGGTCGCCGACCTGGTCGCCGACGGCCTGCTGGAGGAGGCGGGCAGTGTCGACTCCGACGGCGGCCGTCCCCGCACCCTGCTGCGGGTGTCGCCCGGCAGCGGCCACATGATCGGCGTCGACGTCGGCGAGACCCGGGTCCGGGTCGAGCTGTTCGACCTGACCCTCACCGAACTCGCCCGCGCCGAAAGGCCGTTGACCGAGCAGCGCTATGCCGTCGAGGACATCGTCGGTCACATCCGCGACGGCGTCGCCGAGGTCCTCGCCGACGCGCGCATCGCCCCCGAACAACTCCTCGGCGTCGGCATCGGCGTCCCCGGCATCGTCGAGCGCACCGCGGAGCGGGGCGCGGTGGTGCACGGCCAGACCATCGGCTGGGACGCCGTCCCGCTGGAAGCCCTGCTCCGCTCGACCTCCCGGCTCCCCGACACCGTCCGGTACTTCATCGACAACGGGGCCAAGACCCTCGGCCAGGCCGAGATGTGGTTCGGCGGCGGACGCGGCGCGCACAACGCGGTCGTCGTCCTCTTCGGCTCCGGCGTCGGCGCCTGCCTCGTCACACCCGAGGTGGAGAACGGCCGGGCGGTCGAGTGGGGGCATCTGACGGTACGGGTGCGGGGCCGCCGCTGCCGGTGCGGTGCGCTCGGCTGTCTGGAGGCGTACGCGGGCGCCGAGTCACTGCTCGACCGCTGGCGCGAGGAGGGCGGGCGGCCGCCCGAGGGCACCGACGAGGAGACCGCCCTGACCGCGATGCTGGCCGCCGCCTACCCGGCCGACGGCGGCACGGCCGACCCGGTGGCGCTGGCCGTGCTGGAGGAGACCGCCGAGTACCTGGGCGCCGGGCTCTCCGACCTGATCAACCTCTTCCAGCCCGAGCGCATCCTCATCGGCGGCTGGGCCGGGCTCCAGCTGGGCACCCGGTTCCTGCCCGCCGTACGCCGCCATGCCGTCTCGTACGCCCTGCGCCACCCGGCCGAGAAGGTCACCATCGACCTCGGCAGGCTGGGCCCCGACGCGGTCACGGTCGGCGCGGCGATCCTGCCGCTCGCCGACTTCTTCGCCCGTGGCGGCCGCCGCCCCGAGCCCGCCCCCGAGGGACCCCACCCGGCCTGGCGCACCGCGCTGGAGGAGCGGGCCCCGCACTGAGCCCCGGGGACCGGTCGTCGGGTTTCGCCGGTGACCGGCGGAGGTACTCGCGTGTCTCCCGTACGACGTGAAGGGAGGACGCCGTGGCCGACAAGCACCGCACGGGCCCGGACGGCGAGCCCGTTCCGAGGGACCTGCCGGACCAGCAGGCCGGGCAGGGGGAGGACCGCTGGGACGCGGCTCCCGAGCTGTCCGAGGAGGACGAGGCCGGCGCCGACGTCCCCGACACGGACGAGGCTGGCACGGGCCGTCAGGGCGCACCGCGCTCCGCCAACGTCCACCCGGAGCATCCGGAACCGCAGGAGCCGGCCGACTGACACAGGCCGTAAGGGGGCGGAGCGGGGCTCAGCCCGCCTTCCGCCCCCGCATCGGTTCCGTGCTCGCCCCGGCTCCCTGCTGGAGTCCGTCGAGGAACTCCTCCAGCACCTCGTTCGCCGTGTGCTCCGGACGCCAGCGCAGCTCGGTCCGGGCGCGGGCGCAGTCCATCAGGGGCAGGCGCAGGACCGCGTCGAAGAGATGCGGCGAGGCGGGCAGCAGATGCAGGCCCCAGGCGGCGGCGATCGCCGAGCGGGCCGCGGTACGCGGCAGCCGGACCGGGCGGGCGCCGAGCAGCTCGCCCAGCAGCGCGGCGTCCACCGGCGGCTCGGCGGCGAGGTTGAAGGCGCCCCGCGCCGCCGAGTGCACCGCGAGCCGGTAGGCCTCGGCCGCGTCGTCCGTGTGCAGCGCCTGCACCCGCAGTCCCGGAATGTCCGGCAGGAACGGCAGCAGCTCCGGACGGACCAGCGGCCCGGGCAGGAAACGGCCGCCGAAGATGCGGCGCTGCTCGCTCGCCGACTCCCGCTTGAACAGGAACGCCGGCCGCATCCGCACCACCCGCACCTCCGGATGGTCGCGCTCGAAAGTGTCGAGGGCCCGCTCCAGATAGGCCTTCTCCCGGCAGTACGCGGCGTCCGGCCAGCCGTGGGTCGGCCATGACTCGTCCACGGCCTCGTCCTTGGGACCCGGCGAGTACGCCCCGACCGACGAGGCGTGCACCAGTGCCGGCACCTTGGCCGCGGCCACCGCCTCGAACACCCGCAGGGAGCCGAGGACGTTGGTACGCCAGGTCGCCACCGGATCGTGCGTCGGCTGGAACGCCCAGGCCAGATGCACCACGGCGGACGCGCCGGCGAACTCGGCCGCCGGATCCGTCTCCTCGGCGGACAGGTCGACCGTGACCCAGTCCGTCTTCGGCGGCGACCACTGCGGAGCCCGACGGGCCAGCCCCACCACGGAGCCGACCTCCGGATCCTCCGACAGGCGCCGCACCACACTGGTACCGACGTTGCCGGTGGCGCCCGTGACGACGATCCTGCTGCCCGTTGTGCTGCTCACGTTCGGCTCCTCTCGGACCCGCGCCGCGGGGGAGCACCGCTCCTGTCGGGCCGGTGCTGCGCGGGAGCACCCGAGTACCCGGGCCGCGGTGCCCGACGCGCCCTTGCGTGGGCAGCATGTCTCATACGGCAGGCGCATGAGGCCCGGTAGGGTGGCGGGGTGGCACTGTCCTTGGGAGAACGAGTGAGGTCGTCGGTGGCGGCGTTGATGCACGCGACGGGTGAGTCACAGGCGGAGGTCGCCCTCGCGCTCGGCGTGAGCCAGGCGCAGGTGAGCCGCCGTCAGTCCGGCAGCGCCGCCTGGAGCCTGGCCGACTGCGACGCGCTGGCCGCGCACTTCGGCATCGACGTCCTCGACCTCCTCGCCGGACCGACCCGGGCCTGCGAGACCCTGCCCGTGCGGCGCCGCCGCTCCGGTGGCCCGACGGCGGTGACCCGATGACGGACTTCGACGCGATCGACGCCCTGCTGGCCGAGGCCCGCCAGGAGGTACCGCTGCCCCCGGTCGACGTGCGGCGCAACCTGCGCGAGGAGCTCAACCTGTCCCGCGCCCAGGTGGCCCAGGCCCTCGGCGTGAGCCCCTCCACCGTCGGCGGCTGGGAGGCGGGACGGGACCCGAGCGGGCCCGTACGCGAGAAGTACGCCTACTTCCTGGAGGGCGCCCGGACGAAGCTGGCGGCGCGGACGGCGGAGACGGCCCAGGGGGTGCCGGACGCCGCCGACGCCGTAGAACCGCGCGACGGTGCCGACGAGGCCGACGCGCCCCGGGAGGGGAGCGGCGACACGGGCGAGGCCGACGACGTCGAGGCACTGCCGGCCCCCGAGCCCTGCGTCCTGTGCGGTGGGCCCGCCCGTCACCAGGTCGCGGGCTTCCCTCAGCACCTGGACCCCGCCGACTGCGGTACGGCGGCACCCGAACCACCGGAGCCGGTGGCCGCCCCGGCCGCGCCCGCCGAGCCCGGGCCGGCTGACCGGACGGCGCCGGCGGCTGCCGGGGCCCCGCGCGCCGGGCGCCGTGAGCAGGCCCCCGCCTCGCGTGACCGGGCCGCCAAGCCCGTACGGGTCGTCCCCGTCGGCCGCCGTATGCAGACCGCGGACCAGAGCCCCGACCTGATCGGCGCCGCGGTGGCCGCCGCGCTCGAGAAGCACAGCGGCGAT
The DNA here is from genome assembly GCF_044593635.1 of Streptomyces sp. NPDC051913. Classification (NCBI taxonomy): domain Bacteria; kingdom Bacillati; phylum Actinomycetota; class Actinomycetes; order Kitasatosporales; family Streptomycetaceae; genus Streptomyces; species Streptomyces sp. NPDC051913. Next base: position 87,406 of record NZ_JBIUCI010000022.1, read on the forward strand.
CTGGAGGCCGCCACCGCCGCGCTGGTCAAGAAGGCCATCCCGGACGCCATGGCCCTGCTGGACGAGACCCGCAAGGGCGGCCGGTACGACGTCGTCGCGCACCCCTGGATCCCGGACGTCCTGCGCAAGCAGACCGCCCGCGGCGCCGACCGGATCTGGGAGGCGCGCCCCAAGTGGGCCCGCACCGAACTCCCGCCCGGCGCGCACGAGGTGACCGCGCTCGACATCAACGGCGCGTACCTGTCGGCCCTCAAGACGCATCTGCCAATCGGCCAGCTGGAGCATTCCACCGGCTTCGACCACGACCGCCGCCGGGCCGGCGTCCATCTGATCACCCCGCCCGCCTGGGACCACGAGGACCGGCTCCCCAATCCGATCGGCAACCGCGACGAGCCCGGCCCGCTCTGGGTCACCGAACCGACGCTGCGCCTGCTGCTGCGGCTGTCGGGTCCGAAGTACGGGCTGTGCGACCCCCCGGAGATCCATGAGTCGTTCACCTCGGGCGCGACCGAGGGCCTGCTGGAGAAGTTCCGGGTCGCGCTGAAGGAGGCCCGGGACCGGGCGATCGTCGAGGACGACGACGTGACGCTGGAGTACGTGAAGGCGATGTACTCCAAGTTCGTCTCCACGATGGGGGAGTCGAACTACAACCGGGAGCTGTACCGCCCCGACTGGATGCACCTCATCCGCTCGCAGGCCTTCGCCAACCTCTGGATGAAGGCGCTCAAGGCCCATGAGGAGGGCCTGACGGTCGTCCGCGCCATGGGCACCGACGAACTCCATGTGATCGGCGACTGGCGCCGGGTCTTCCCGGAGGGCCGCGGGGTCTCCGAGGTGAAGGTCAAGGACACGTACACCGTCGGCGAGGAACCCGACCCCGCGGCAGCGGGGGAGGAGGACTAGGGCCTGAGCCGGCTAGGCGAAGGCGTTCACGCCGGTCAGTTCCGCCGACAGCTCCCACAGGCGGGCCGCCTGCTCGGGGTCGGTCGCCCAGGACTTGACGCCGCCGCTCACGTCGCCGTCGACGGCGGGTTCGGCGATGTCGCAGTCCTCCAGGTAGACGCCGCCCATACCGTCCAGTTGCGGCGAGGTCGCCGCCCACACCTGGGTGGCCGCGCCCTGCTCCGGGGTCTTGAAGGAGCCCGGGTTGAGAAGGGTGCCGTCCTCGTCGATCCAGCCGCGCTCGATCATCTCCTCCTTGGGGATGTGGCGCTGGAGCGGGGTGTGGATGCCGCCCGGGTGAAGGGAGAAGGCGCGGACGCCGCGCTCGGCGCCGAGCCGGTCGAGGTGGACGGCGAACAGGACGTTCGCGGTCTTCGCCTGCCCGTACGCCTCCCACTTGTCGTACCCGTGTGCCCAGTGGACGTCGTCCCAGCGCATCCCGGAGAAGTGGTGGGCGCGCGAGGACACGGAGACCACGCGGGCGCCGGGGGCGATCGCCGGCCACAGCCGGTTGACCAGGGCGAAGTGACCGAGGTGGTTGGTGGCGAACTGGGCTTCCCAGCCCGGGCCGACCCGGGTCTCGGGGCAGGCCATGATCCCGGCGTTGTCGATCATGAGGTCGATCGAGCGGCCCGAGGCGAGGAAGCGCTCCGCGAAGGCGCGCACGCTCTCCAGGTCGCCGAGGTCGAGCGGGTCCACCTCGACGCCGTCGATGCCCGCCAGCGCCTCACGGGCGGCGTCGGGGCGGCGGGCCGGGACGACCACCCGGGCGCCCGCCTTGGTGAGCGCACGGGTCGTCTCCAGGCCGAGTCCCGAGTAGCCGCCGGTGACGACGGCGAGCTTCCCGGACAGGTCGATGCCGGCGAGGACGTCGTCCGCCGTGCTCTGGGTGTCGTATCCCGAACCGATCTTGTGCTGTGCAGTGCTCATGTTCGGAACGCTACGGATTGGAGTGCGCTCGAAGTCAAGCGCGGGCGGCCCGTGCGTGGATCGGGGGCAGAAGAAAGCCCCGACCGGACGGGGGAATCACGGTCGGGGCGGTCCAGTGGTGGGCACGGACGGCGGTCGCCTCTCGGCGAAAGGCTCCACAGGGCTTCAGCCGAACGATCGTCCCTGTGGGCAAAAGGTGAGGCCCGGGGACACTGTCCCGTCCGTACCCACGTGTGGTTCAACGGGCAACCACCCTGGGGTGTTCCCCGGCCTGTCGCGTTATGGCGTGAGGTGCGTCACCGGCCGGACGGAAGTCCCGCGAACGGGCTGTCCGTGAGCGCGGCGAGCAGGGCGGCGGGATCGTCGTAGACCGCCTCGGCGCCGGCCTCGACGAGATCGGCGCGCGGGATGCCGCCGCACAGCACGGCCACGCAGCGCACCCCGGCCCGGCTGCCCGCTTTCATGTCCCACACCGTGTCGCCCACGAACACCGCCCGCTCGGCCGGGACGCCCGCCAGTTCCAGCGCGTGCTCCACGGGCTCCGGGGCGGGCTTGCCCTCGGAGACGTCGTCGGCGCTCGCCGTCGCCCTGATCGCGTCGTCCGCGCCGATCGCGCGCCGCAGCGCGGACAGTTCCGCTCCGCCGGCCGAGGTCGCGAGCACCACCGTCCAGCCCTCGTGGTCCAGGCGCCGCAGCAGTCGCCCCGCGTCCCGCAGCGGGGGCAGGCGGTCGAAGTACTGCCCGTAGAGGGCCTTGTGCGCGGCGCTGAGCTGTTCGTCCTGGTCCTTGTCCCGGTCCTCGCCGAGCAGATGCGCGACGAGGTCGTCGGAGCCGAGCCCCACCGCCCGGTGGACGGCGTGCATGGGCACGTGGTGGCCCGCCTGGCGGAACGCCTCCCACCAGGTGGTCACATGCAGATGGTTGGTGTCGACGAGGGTGCCGTCGACATCGAACACGGCCGCCCGTTCCATACGCCCGTCCTTCCGTCGTTCCTCTCGCCCGGGTACCACCTCAGGAGCCGATCACTCGGGACGGCGTGCTGCGGTCCCGGGTCCAGGCCAGCAGTTCGTCCAGGGTCCAGGTGGTGATCACCCGCTCGGCGGGCACCTCGCACTCCTCGGCCCGGGCGCAGCCGAGGATCTGCCAGTCGAGCTGGCCGGGCGCGTGCGCGTCGGTGTCGATCGAGAAGAACGTGCCGGCCGCCACGGCCCGGCGCAGCAGCCGCCGGGGCGGGTCGAGCCGTTCGGGCCGGCTGTTGATCTCCACGGCCGTGCCCGACTCCGCGCACGCGGCGAAGACCTCGTCCGCGTCGAACTCCGACTCGGGCCGCCCCCGCCCGGTGACCAGCCGCCCGGTGCAGTGCCCGAGGACGTCCGCGTGCGGATTGCGTACGGCGGCCACCATGCGGCGGGTCATGGAGCGGGCGTCCATGCGCAGCTTGGAGTGCACGGAGACGACCACGACGTCGAGCCGCTCCAGGAGTTCCTCCTCCTGGTCGAGCGAGCCGTCGTCGAGGATGTCGCACTCGATGCCGGTGAGCAGCCGGAACGGCGCCCAGGTCGTGTTCAGCTCCGCCACCACGTCCAGCTGTTCGCGCAGCCGTTCGGGGGAGAGGCCGCGGGCCACGGTGAGGCGCGGGGAGTGGTCGGTGAGCACGGCCCACTCGTGCCCCAGCTCCGCCGCGGTCCGGCCCATCTCCTCGATCGGACTGCCCCCGTCCGACCAGTCCGAGTGCAGATGGCAGTCGCCGCGCAGCAGGTCCCGCAGGCCCTCGCCGCCGCCCACGGCGGGCCGCTCCGCCGCCTCGCCCTCCAGCTTCTCCAGATATCCGGGCACCCGCCCCGCCAGCGCTTCGACCGCCACCTGCGCGGTCTTCGGGCCGACGCCCTTCAGCGCCTCCAGCGTCCCGGCGGCGGCCCGCTCGCGCAGCTCCGTCTCCGGCAGTCCGGCCAGCACCCGGGCGGCCGTACGGAAGGCGCGCACTCGGTACGTGGGCGCGAGGGACCGCTCCAGCAGGAAGGCGATCCGGTCCAGCGCCGCCACGGGCTCCATCGCCACCTCCTGGGCCGGGGTCCCTTCCAGGGTTCCCCGGCCCGGAGGAGAGCGCACGGCGAGCCCGCCGGGTACATCCCGGACAACTCGTACGGTTCTCGTACGGTTCGCCGATCCGGAATGCGTTCTACGCTCTATTGCATGACCGAAGTCGCGAGCCCGTACATCTCCCATCCGCGGATCATGGTGCTCGGGGTGCAGCCCGGGACGCCGCCGTTCCGCATCGTGGAGATCGACGGAGAAGTGGTCGGTGAGGCGAAGACCGTCACCGACGTCCTGGAGGCCGCCGCCGCGTTCGGCATCACGGTCCACGACCTGGACGACCCGGACGTGGTCCGCTGGGTGGGCGGCGACAAGTTCACCTGGACCCGGCACTAGGTCGTGTCTTTCGGATCAGCCCGGCTCGGAGCGACGGTGCTGAACCGGTGCCGGTGAGCGGGGCTTGGTGCGTGCAGCTGCAAGGCGGAGGAGGGAGTCGACGCGGAGCGTCGGCGACCGACGACAACGCGGCAGATGGGCGTGCCAAGCCCCGCGGCCCCGGGATGATCCGAAAGACACGGCCTAGCCCGGACGGTCAGCCGACCGTCCATTTCTGGTTGGCGCCGCCGGTGCAGGTCCAGATCTGGAGCCGGGTGCCGTTGGCCGAGTTGTTGCCGGTCACGTCCAGGCACTTGTCGGCCTGCGGGTTGACGATGTCGTGCGCGGCGGTGACGGTCCACCGCTGTGCGGCGGTGCCGTTGCAGTCGTAGAGCTGTGCGGCGGTCCCGTCCGCGGTGCCGCCGCCCGTCACGTCCAGGCACTTGCCGAGCGCGCGGAGGGTGCCGTCCGCGCCGACGGTCCACTGCTGCGCGGCGGTGCCGTTGCAGTCGTAGAGCTGTACGGGCGTGCCGTTCGCCGGGTTCGCGCCGGCGACGTCGACGCACTTGCCGGCGAGTCCCCTGATCGCGCCGCCCGTGGCGGTGTCGCCGGTCGTCACCGAGACGTGGTCCACGACCAGCTGCTGCGGGAAGGCCGTGGAGCCGTCGGGGTCACCCGGCCAGTAGCCGCCTACCGCGAGGTTCAGGATCAGGAAGAACGGCTTGTTGAACACCCAGGTGCGGCCGCCCAGGTCGGCCGGGGTGCGCCGCTGGTAGACGGTGCCGTCCACGGACCAGGTGATCGAGTCGGGCGCCCAGTCGACGGCGAAGGTGTGGAAGGCGTCCGCGAAGGCCTGGCCGCCGGGGAGGGAGTAGCCCGCGCCGATGCCGCCCGAGCCGGAGTAGCCGGGGCCGTGGATCGTGCCGTGCACGGTGGAGGGTTCGAAGCCGACGTTCTCCATGACGTCGATCTCGCCCGAGTCCGGCCAGTTCACCGGGGTGCCGAGCATCCAGAACGCCGGCCACATGCCCTGCCCGCGCGGGATCTTCATCCGCGCCTCGACGTGCCCGTACTGCGCGGTGAACTTCCCCGAGGTGTTCAGCCGGGCCGAGGTGTACTGGCAGGTGCCGTACCAGCACTGGTAATTCGCGGGGTTCTCGCGGCGGGCCGTGATGACCAGATGGCCCTGGCCGTCCAGGGCCGCGTTGCGGTTGCCCGCCGTGTAGTACTGCCGTTCGTGGTTGTTGACGTTGTCGCCGGTCTCGATCTGCCACTTCGAGGTGTCGACGGAGGAGCCGGCGGGGCCGTCGAAGGTGTCGGAGAAGGCCACGGCCGCGGCGGCCGCGGTCGGCTGCTCCGACCGCGCTTGTGCGGAACCCGTCGCGGCGGTGGCCACGAGCGCGGCGGACAGGGCGGCGAACAGGCACTTCCGGAGCAGGCGTGGGGCTGTCACGGCTCTCCCTTCCTGGGGTGGGAGGTGAAGGCGTCGCCTCTTGATTTAAGAAGTGAGATAAGCGTCCGTCAATACCTTGGTACGGACCAGGAGTTGACCGGTGTGGTGCCCGGCGCCGGGGACACTTCGGCCGGTGCCGAAGCCTTCGGTTCCTAAGATCACCTCATGGAAGGCCTCGGAGAGATATTCGCCGTCCTCGCCGCGGGCGTGGGCGCCGGCGCGGTCAACGCCGCCGTCGGGTCCGGGACGCTGATCAGCTTCCCCGTGCTGCTCGCGACCGGGCTCCCGCCCGTGACCGCCACCGTCTCCAACGCGCTCGGTCTGGTCCCCGGCTCGATCAGCGCGGCCATCGGCTACCGCAGGGAACTCGCGGGACAGCGCCGCCGCATCCTCAAGTGGAGCGTCGGCGCCGTGCTGGGCGGGCTGACGGGGGCCACGCTGCTGCTGGTCCTGCCGGCCGCCGCGTTCGAGACGATCGTCCCCGTCCTGGTGGGCCTCGCCCTCGCGCTGGTCGCCCTCCAGCCCCTGACCGGCCGATGGCTCCGCGCACGCCGCGCCCGCACCGGCCGGACCCCGGTCCGGGCCGACGGCGGCCCGCCGCTGCTCGTCGGACTCGCCCTGGCGAGTGTCTACGGCGGCTACTTCTCGGCCGCCCAGGGAATCGTCTACGTCTCCCTGATGGGGCTGCGCCTCGACGACGACCTGCAACGCCTCAACGCCGTCAAGAACGTTCTCGTCGCCGTAGTGAACACCGTCGCCGCGCTCTTCTTCCTCGTCGCCGGCGACTTCGACTGGACGGCCGTCGGCCTGCTCGCGGCCGGCTCCGCCGTCGGCGGACAGCTCGGGGCCGCGGCAGGCCGAAGACTGCCCGCCGCGGCCCTGCGCGCGCTCATCGTGATCGTCGGCACCGTGGCCATCGTCCAGCTGTCGACGCACTGACCCTCAGCGGTGCACCGCCCGGCTCAACCGCCGTCCCAGCAGCAGATAACCGATCAGCGCCCCCGAGGTGTTGAGGATCACGTCGTCGATGTCGAACGCCCGCCCTGTGATCAGCGCGCCCTGCGCGAATTCCACCAGCAGCATCACCACCGCCGTCAGCAGCAGCACCCGCAGCACCCCGCGGGTCCGCGGCGCCAGCACCGGGACCAGGACACCGAAGGGCACGCCCAGCAGCACATTGCCGCCGATCTGCTTGACGGCGTCCCGCAGTTCGGGCTGGTCCAGATAGGCCCGCAGGGAGCGGCCCGGGTGGAGGTTGGTGTGCGTCAGCGCCTCCGACGCGGGCGACGGCTCCAGCGTCAGCCGGGCCAGCACCACGGCGAACGCCACCATGAAGGCGAACGCGGCGACCATCCCCACCGCGCGGCGGAGTGCGGCGAGCGGACTGCGCCGCTGCTTCGGAGCGGGCGCGGGCGGCTCCGGCCCGGCCTTGTCGGGCCTGGTGGTGCGCAGGCGGAACGGGGATCGCGAACGTAGGGCTGCACGGGCCATGCGGTCCTCCAGTCTTCAACTTCCCTGCGTCGTAAGGCGATTACCCGCGAACCCGTCGACAATGCGGCGCCGCCGGACCTGGTTGCGGGCGCCCGCGGTTTCCCTTCGTACGGGCGGGGCACTCCGGGCTGAGACCCGCGCGCGCCGCCACCACCCGCCCCCGGGACGGTGTTTGGATGGCGCGAAAGCCGTGCCGGCAGGCCGTGAGGAGATGGCGCATGAACCCGCGTACGACCCTTCTCACCCTGGCCGAGGCGCTTGCCTGGTGGGTCGCGCTCGCGGCGCTGTGGCTGGTCCTGATCAGCACGGTGGACACCCTGGAACGCGTGGTCGGGGCGAGCGCCGCGGCCGTCGCCGCGGTCGCGGCCACCGCCGCCCGGCGGGTGGTGACCGCACGGTGAACGGCTGGATCCTCGCGGCGACCCTCGCCCTCGGCGCGGGTCTCGGCGCGGCCCTGTGGGGCGTCGCCACCGGGCCGCTGCGGCGCCGGGTGGTGGCCCAGAACCTGTCGACCGCGCTGGCCTGTCCGGCCCTTCTGCTGCTGTCACAGGGCTACACCCGTCCGTCGTACGTGGACCTCGCCCTGGTCCTCGCCCTGCTCGGGCCGGTCGGCACCCTCGTCTTCGCCCGGCTGCTCGCCGACGAACTGGCCGACGACCCGCCCCGCGCCTGGGGTGTGACCTGGGCGGTGGCCGGATTCGGTGCCGCGGTCGTCGGGGTCCTGTGCGTGGCCACCGGGCCGAGCCGGGCCCTGGTGAAACTCCTCGTGGTCGGGGCGCTGCTGATCGGCGGCAACGTCGTCGCCTCGCGCGCCCTGTCCGGCGGATTCCGCGGGGTCCGCCGTGGCTGACGCCGTGATCGTCGTCGTCCTGCTGCTGGTCGCCGCGACCGCCACCACCGCCGTCGCGGTCCGCGACCCGGTGCGCCAGGCGCTCGTCCTGTCCGTCCTCGGCGTCGTCCTCGCCGTGCTGTTCACCGTGCTCCAGGCACCGGACGTGGGCCTGTCCCAGCTCGCCGTGGGCTCCGCGCTCACCCCGCTGTTGCTGCTGCTCGCGGTCCGCAAGGTCAGACGGCGCGCCCGGGGGAGAGAGGACCAGGAGTGAGCCGCCGCGTCCGGCTCTGGCTCGTGGCCGTCGGCGGGACCGGCCTCGCCGCCCTGCTCGTGGCCGCCGCCCTGGATCTGCCGGCCTTCGGCGGCGACCGCCACCCCTACGGCGACCGCGCCGTGCGCGAGTCCCTCGCCCGGCACACCGCCAACACCATCTCCTCCATCAACTTCGACCAGCGTGCCTTCGACACCCTCGGCGAGATGACCATCCTCTTCGCGGCCGTCCTCGGCTGCGTGGTGCTGCTGCGCCAGACCCGCGACGAACACCGCGCCCGCCCCGAGGTCGAACCCGTGGCCCTCCCGGTACGCCGCTACGCCCTCGTCGTCCTGCCCGTCGCCCTCCTCACCGGCCTCTACGTCATCGCCCACGGCCAGCTCAGTCCCGGCGGCGGCTTCCAGGGCGGCGTCGTCGCCGCGACCTCCCTGCACCTGCTCTACCTGGGCGCCGACTACCGCGCCCTGGAACGCATCCGGCCGATCGGCCTGTACGAGGTCGGCGACGCCCTCGCCGTCTCCGCCTACCTCGTCACCGGCATCGCGGGCCTCATCGGCTCCGTCGCCTTCCTGGCCAACACCCTGCTGCCGTACGGCACCTTCAACACGCTCTCCTCCGCCGGCACCGTCCCGCTGCTGAACGCGGCCGTCGGCATGGAGGTCGCCTGCGCGGTGGTGGTGCTGCTGGCCCGCTTCCTGGACCAGGCCGTCGAGATCGAGGAAGGGAACGGGACGTGATGGACGTGCTGCCGTACCTCGTCGCCGCATGGATCTTCCTGGTGGGCTGTTACGGCCTCGCCACCAGCCGGAACCTCATCCATGCCGTCGGCTGTCTGTCGGTGTGCCAGTGCGCCACCTACGTGCTGCTGCTGGCCGTCGGCTACCGCGACGACGCGACCGCGCCCGTCTTCTCCGATCTGAAGCCCGGCTCGCGTCCGGTGGTCGACCCCGTCGTCCAGGCGCTGACCCTGACCGACGTCGTGGTCGGCGCCACCGTCACCGCGCTGCTGCTCGCGCTCGTCGTCCAGATCTCCAAGCGGCACGGCACCGTCGACCCTGACGAACTCTCGGAGCTGCGCGGCTGATGAACGACCTGCTGCCGCTCCTCGTCGCCGTCCCCCTCCTCGGGGCCGCCCTGCTGGTCGCCGGGGGCCGCCGCGTGCCCCGGGTCGCCGCCGAGTCGGTGGGCTGCACCGTGTCGGCGGGCACGGCCGCCCTCGCGATCGTGCTGCTGCTCGACTCCTCACCGCCCATGGTCGAGTGGGTCGGCGGCTGGGTTCCGGTGAACGGCGAGAGCGTCGGGATCGTCCTCGTCGGCGACGGGCCGGGCCTCGGCATGGCCGCGCTCGCCTCGCTGCTGACCCTCGCGGCGCTCGCCTACTCCTGGCACTACTTCGACGAACCCCCGCGCCGGCACGCGGGCTCCTTCCCCGCGCTGATGCTGCTCTTCCAGGCGGGCATGTGCGGCTTCGCGCTCGCGGGCGACCTGTTCAACGCCTTCGTGTGGTTCGAGCTGATGGGCGTGTGCGCCTACGCCCTCACCGGCCACCGCGTCGAGGAGGCCAGGGCGGTGCAGGGCGCCCTCACCTTCGCCGTCGTCACCTCCCTCGGCGCCTACGCCCTGCTCATGGGCATCGCCCTGCTCTACGCCCGCACCGGCGAGCTGGCGATGACTCAGATCGGACGGGGCCTCGACGCGCACGGACCGCCCGACGCGCTCGTCCTCACCGCGTTCGTCCTCGTCCTGACCGGGCTGCTGGTCAAGGCCGCCGCCGTGCCCTTCCACTTCTGGCTGCCCGACGCGCATGCCGTCGCCCCCACCCCGGTGTGCATGGTGCTGTCCGGCGTCATGGTCGAACTCGGCACGTACGGCGTCTGGCGGGTGTACAGCACCGTGTTCTCCGGGCCCGGCGGCATCCCGGCCGGGGACCTGGAACGCCTCCTCGTCGTGCTCGGCGTGCTGACGGCCGCGATCGGCGCCGTCATGTGCTGGTACCAGCGCCACATCAAGCGCCTGCTCGCCTACTCCACCGTCGCCCACACCGGCCTGTTCCTCATCGGCATCGGAGTCCTCACACCCGAGGCCGACGACGGGGTCGCCCTGTACCTGCTCGGCCACGCCGGGGTGAAGGCCGCCCTGTTCGCCTGCACCGGCATCCTCCTCGACCGCTACGGCAGCGTCGACGAACACGCCCTGCACGGCAAGGCCCGGCAACTGCGCGGAGTCGCGGTGCTGTTCACCCTGGGAGCCCTCGGTCTCGCCGGACTGCCGCCCTTCGGCACGGCACTCGGCAAGGCCGTCACCGAGGAGGCCGCGGGCGGCCCCCTCACCGTGCTGTACGTCGCCGTCAGCGCCGTCACGGCCGGTGCCGTGCTGCGCGTCGCCGCCCGCGTCTTCCTCGGCCTCGGGCCCAGGCCGTCGGACGACGGCGGCTACGAGACCACCGGCTCCGGGGAGGAGCCCGAGACCGGGCAACGGCTGCGCCGGGTCCCCGGCACGATGACGGCGGTCCCCGCGCTGCTGATCGCCGGGTCGCTCGCGGTCGGCGTGGCACCCGGCCTCGCCGACGTGGTCGCCCACGCCGTGAACGAAGCCGGGTCCGGCGGGATCGTGGTGGCCCCGCTGCACTGGACCCCGCTCGGCGTCCTGCTGGGGATCACCTCGACCCTGCTCGCCGCGGGCCTCGCCGCCGTGGCGGTCACCCGCCCGAAGCTGCTCGCCCCGGGCTGGGCGCTGCCGCTGCGCCGGCTCCAGTCCGGGCACATCGGGGATTACGTGGCGTGGCTGCTGGTCGGTGCCGCCCTGCTCGGAGCGTTGGCCCTGCCGGGCGTCTCGGCCTTCTGAGCAGCCACGCAGAGGACGTGATCAGGCCTGGTAGGTGACCTTCACCTCCTCGAAGCCGAGGGAGCGCAGCAGGCCTTCGAGCATGTCCGTGGTGTTCTTCTCGGCGCGGCCGGTCAGCGCGCTGTCCTTCGCCGCCTCGCGGATGTGCTTCACCGCGAGCTTCTGCACGGCCTGTTCGCTGTTGGGGTTGTCCGAGAACAGATCGCCCAGGCGGTCCAGGAGGCCCCGCTGCTTGGACACCGCGTAGGAGCGGTCGGCGTCCAGGGCGGGCGTGCCGAGCTGGGCGTGCGGCAGCACCAGCGTGGCGGACGTACGGTCCTTGTTGACCTTGACGTCGTTCTCACCCACCTTGCCGAGATCCACGAACGCGTCGACGGTGCCGGCCCCGACGTACAGGGTGCGGGTGCCGCGGACGGCGTCGGGCAGGTACTTCGCGTCCTTCTCCAGGTCCACGACGACCTGGAAGTTGCCGGAGGCGGCGTCGTAACGGCTGATGTCCTGGATGGACTGGAGCAGGGCGGGCCCCGAACGGTCGTGGGTCTCGGTGCCGAACAGGTCCTTGAGGCCCGGGAGCACGCTCAGCCGGATACCGGCGAAGAACACGACGAGCACCAGAACGACGGCACTCACGAGCTTCGCCCAGCCGGGCATGCGCTTGGACATGCGCCTGATGGGAGCCGTGGGCCTGGTGGGAGTCGTGCGCCTAGTGGGAGTCGTCATGCGACGGCCCTCCTTCCTTGTTCAACGAATGCCCCCCAAAGCCCTTGGCAGACCCGGGCGTTGGCCGATTGGCACCGCTGACGGAAGCGTGGGCGGCGCACTAGCGTGGAAAGCCGTCCCGAACGGTGTGCCTGGAGAACCGGATGAGTGCAGAGAGCGCGTCCCGGCCCTTGCGTCCCATGCATCGCATCAGCCTTCCCGAGTCCGGTCCGCCCCGGCCCACGACCCTCGCCACCGGCACCCCGGTGTGGCTCGTCACCCGGTACGCCGAGGTGCGGCAGGTGCTCAGGGACCCGCGGTTCGACCGCAGGTCGCTGCATGCCGAGAACGCCCCGCCCCTGCTCCTCGTACCGAACCTGCTGGACGATCCCAACGGGCTGCTGAACCAGGACGGCCCCGCCCACCAGCGGCTGCGCTCCACCGTGCAGCGGGCGTTCACCCCGCGGGCCGTCGCGCGCTGGCGGCCCTGGGTGGCGTCCGTGGTCACCGCGCTGCTCGACGACTTCGCGGCCCTGCCGCGGCCCGCCGACATCGTGGAGGGGTTCACGCGTCCGCTGCCCGTGTCCGTGATCTGCCGGCTCATGGGCCTGGACCATCTCGACCGCGACCGCATCCGGCACTGGGCCGACCACGCCCTGTCCGGCGGCGCCCACACGGCCGAGGAGGTCATGGCGGCGATGACCGAGTTCGGCGCGTTCGCTGCCGCCCTGATCGCCGAGCGGCGCAAGGAGCCAGGGGACGACCTGGTCAGCGGGCTGATCGCCGCCGGCGATGAACTCGGTGTCGAAGAACGGCAGTTGATCACCCTGACCCTGGGGCTGGTCGTCGCCGGGCACGAGACCACCATGAGCGCCCTCGGCAACGCCGTCGTCTACCTCCTCACCGACGGGCGCGACGGCTGGCCGCTGCTCGCCCGCGACGAGGAGGCGGCGGCGACCGCGGCCGAGCAGTTGCTGCGTACCGTGCCGCTCAGCGAGGGCCGGGTGCTGCCCGGCCTGATCCGGCGCGCGGTCGCCGACGTCGAGGTCGGCGGGGTGCTGATCCCGGCGGGCAGCGTGGTGGCCGTCCAGACCAACTCCGCCGGCCGCGACCCCGACGTCTTCCCACCGGGCCCGCCCGACCTGTCCGCGCCCCTCACCGCGCCGAGCATCGCCTTCGGCGCCGGACCCCACCACTGCCTCGGCGCCTGGCTGGCCCGCCTCGAACTCGAACTCGCGCTGCACCACCTCGCCGCCCGATTCCCGCGGCTACGAGCCGACTTCACGCCCGGGACCATCGAGTGGCGGGTGGGACAGATGACGCGCAGTCCGCTGCGTCTGCCGGTGTCATGGTGACAACACCGGTCAGTGCGAGCGGAGTTCACGGTCGCCAGACGTACGGGACCACCACATCCCCTCCCCGCGGGTGAGCCCCGGCAGCCGCAGCTCCATCTCACGCACCCGCCGGGCCGGAAGCTCGCCGGTGATCACCCATGTCGTGCCGCCTCCTGTGGTGCCGGTGAACTCGGCGCCCAGGGAGGCGAGCTGGGCGGTCACTGGGGCCAGCGCGTCCAGTGGGACCTCGGTCTCGAAGGTGTGGTACGGCTCGTAGAGCCGCGTCCGTGCCCGCTCCAGGGCGCGGCGCAGCACGTACGGGGTGAGCCCGCGGAAGTCCCCGGCCGTGCTGAGCGGGGCGACGAAGCCGGAGCGGATCAGAGTGACCCGGTAGTCCGTCACGGCCGCGCCGCACAGGCCGGTCCGCATGGTGGTGTGCACGGTGTCCTCGATGGCCTGGTGGAAGGCCCGGGGCAGCGCGCCGAGTTCCGTCTCGTAGGTGAACACCCCGCCGGATCCGCGCTCTCCCGGCGCCACCCGCAGCCCGATCGTCGCCCAGTACCGGGTGCCGTCGAGCCAGGGCCGCTCCTCCCAGGCCTCACCGACACCGCGTGGCCGCTCCAGAAGGCGGACGCGGCCCGGTGCGAAGTCCGCCTCGATGCCGAAGTCCTGGGCGAGGGTCGCCGCCAGCACCTCCAGCTGGACCTCGCCGTAGAGAAGCAGCGCGGTGGTGCCGTCGGGCGCGGGGCGGGCGTGGATCAGCGGGTCCTGGTCGGCCAAGGCGAGCAGCGCGGAGCGGAGGCGGGCGGCCTGCTCCGGACGCCGGGCGGTGACGACGGTCTCCAGGGTCGGAGGCGCGAACTGGGCGTCCCGCGCGGGGAGTTCGCCGAGCCGGTCGCCCACGCGGGCTCCGGCGAGGCCCGTGACGGCGGCGATGTTCCCCGCGGTGAGCGGACCGCTCCCGCCGATCACGTCGAGGCGGGTCACCCGCCCCGCCACTTCCAGGATCCGCCCGTCGGCGTCGCGTCGCAGCAGCGTGAGCCGCTGACGCTCCGTCACCTCCCCGTCGTACAGGCGGAGATACGCCGTGCGTTCGCCGCCGGGGCCGGGCCGGACGGCGAACACCGTGCCGCGCGGCGTGCCGCCCCCGGCCGTCGGGGCCGGCGGGACGAGCCGGACCACGCTGTCGACGAGCTCGGCGACCCCCTGGCCACCGAGGGCGGAGCCGAAGTGGACGGGGTGGAGCGAGCCGTCGGCCGTGCGCGCGGCGAGGGCCTTGTGCAGGTCGGACGGGGTGGGCGCGGGGCCGTCCACGACCGCCGCGAGGATGTCCGGGTCGACGTCGGCCAGCGGTTCGGCCAGGCCGGCGAGGGGCGCGGCGAGCACACGGGCGCGCGGGGTGCCGATGTCCTGGACCGTGCTGAGCGGCGCGACATGCGGCGTCAGCAGCCGCCGGACATCGTCCAGCAGTCCCTCCGTGCGGGCGCCCGCACGGTCGACCTTGTTGACGAAGACGAGCGTGGGCAGCCGCAGTCGGCGCAGGGTCCGCATCAGGACGCGGGTCTGTGCCTGGACGCCCTCCACGGCGGAGAGCACCAGCACCGCCCCGTCCAGGATCTCCAGGGCCCGCTCGACCTCGGCGATGAAGTCGGAGTGCCCCGGGGTGTCGATGAGGTTGACCTGGGTGTCGCCGACGGTGAAGGAGGCGACCGCCGAGCGGATGGTGATGCCGCGCTGCCGCTCGATCGCCCCGTCGTCCGTACGGGTGTCACCGGCGTCGACGCTGCCGAGCCGGTCGATCGCGCCGTGGTCGAACAGCAGCCGCTCGGTGAGGCTGGTCTTACCGGCGTCGACGTGGGCCAGAATGCCGATGTTCAGGGTGTGCATGCTTGGTTGAGTCCTCGAGAACCGTGGGCCTGTGGAAGGGCTGGGGGATTCCGAGGAGTCGGCGCATGCGGGTCATCCTGACGTGAGGGAACACGGACGCCGCCATCATGGCCTGCCGGTGTGGGCCGTGCGCAAGCGAATTTCGCAGGTCAGTAGCATGAGGGGCGGCAGCCCGAGATGATCATGCGAGGAGCGGATCGTGCGAGACATCGCCGTGTTCAGCGGTAGTGCCCATCCCGAGCTGGCGGCGGAGGTCTGCGCGCATCTCGGTGTGCCGCTCAGCCCCACCCGGGTCAGCCGGTTCGCCAACGACTGCCTGGAGGTGCAGCTTCAGGCCAACTGCCGGGAGCGGGACGTCTTCCTGGTCCAGCCGCTGGTCAAGCCCGTCCAGGAGCATCTCGTCGAGCTGCTGCTGATGTGCGACGCGGCCCGCGGCGCCTCCGCGCGGCGGATCACCGTCGTCATGCCGCACTATTCCTACGCCCGCTCCGACAAGAAGGACGCGCCCCGCATCTCGCTCGGCGGGCGCCTCGTCGCCGACCTGATGGTGTCGGCCGGCGCGAGCCGGGTCCTCGCCATGACCCTGCACTCCCCGCAGGTGCACGGCTTCTTCTCGGTGCCCGTCGACCATCTGCACGCACTGCGTGAACTGGCCGCGCACTTCCAGCAGTACGACCTCTCGCGCACCACCGTCGTCTCCCCGGACCTCGGCAACGCCAAGGAGGCCGCCGCGTTCGCCCGGCTCATCGGCGCCCAGGTCGCGGCCGGGGCCAAGCAGCGCTACGCGGACGACCGGGTCAGCATCAGCGACGTCATCGGCGAGGTGACGGACCGGGACGTCATCGTCCTGGACGACGAGATCGCCAAGGGCAGCACCGTCCTCGAACTCCTGGACCGGTTGCGCGAGTTGAAGCCCCGCTCGATCCGCGTGGCGTGCACGCACGGGCTGTTCGCGGCCGGTGCGCTCAAGCGGATCGGCGAGCAGCCCGACGTACTGGAGATCGTCTGCACCAACACGGTGCCGGTGCCGGAGGAGGAGCGCACCGACAAGCTGCGCATCCTGTCCATCGCCCCGGCGCTCGCCGAGGCCGTGCGGCGTATTCACAACGGCGAGTCCGTCAGCGCCCTGTTCGACGCGCGGCCGAGCGAATAGACAGGAGGGAGAGCCGGGTTCGGCCCGGAGCCCCTCAGGTGACCTGGAGGCCCTCGTGGCGAAGGCGAAGTTCGAGCGGACCAAGCCGCATGTGAACATCGGCACCATCGGGCACATCGACCACGGCAAGACCACGCTCACCGCGGCGATCACGAAGGTGCTGCACGACAGGTATCCCGACCTGAACCCGTTCACGCCCTTCGATCAGATCGACAAGGCGCCCGAGGAGCGGCAGCGCGGCATCACCATCTCGATCGCCCACGTCGAGTACCAGACCGAGCACCGGCACTACGCGCACGTCGACTGCCCGGGGCACGCCGACTACATCAAGAACATGATCACCGGCGCGGCCCAGATGGACGGCGCGATCCTCGTCGTCGCCGCCACCGACGGTCCGATGCCGCAGACCAAGGAGCACGTCCTGCTCGCCCGGCAGGTGGGTGTGCCGTACATCGTCGTCGCCCTCAACAAGACGGACATGGTGGACGACGAGGAGATCCTGGAGCTGGTCGAGCTGGAGGTGCGCGAGCTGCTCAGCGAGTACGAGTTCCCCGGCGACGACGTGCCCGTCGTCCAGGTCTCCGCGCTCAGGGCACTGGAGGGCGACGAGCGGTGGACGCGGTCGGTGCTCGATCTGCTGGACGCGGTCGACACGGCGGTGCCGGAGCCGCAGCGGGATGTGGACAAGCCGTT
The DNA here is from genome assembly GCF_044593635.1 of Streptomyces sp. NPDC051913. NCBI lineage: Bacteria > Bacillati > Actinomycetota > Actinomycetes > Kitasatosporales > Streptomycetaceae > Streptomyces > Streptomyces sp. NPDC051913. Next base: position 104,344 of record NZ_JBIUCI010000022.1, read on the forward strand.
CCTGATGCCGATCGAGGACGTCTTCACGATCACCGGCCGCGGCACGGTCGTCACCGGCCGGATCGAGCGCGGTGTGCTGCACGTCAACAGGGAGGTCGAGATCATCGGCATCCACGAGACGAGGACGAGGACGACCGTCACCGGCATCGAGATGTTCCGCAAGCTCCTCGACGAGGGCCGGGCGGGGGAGAACGTGGGGCTGCTGCTGCGCGGCGTCAAGCGCGAGGACGTCGAGCGCGGGCAGGTCGTCATCCAGCCGGGCTCGGTCACCCCGCACCAGGACTTCGAGGCGCGGGCGTACATCCTGTCGAAGGACGAGGGCGGCCGGCACACGCCGTTCTTCGACAACTACCGCCCGCAGTTCTACTTCCGCACCACCGACGTCACCGGGGTGGTGACGCTTCCCAAGGGCACCGAGATGGTCATGCCGGGCGACAACACGACCATGAACGTGCGGCTGATCCAGCCCGTCGCCATGGAGGAGGGGCTGAAGTTCGCCATCCGTGAGGGCGGGCGGACCGTCGGCGCCGGTCAGGTCACCAAGATCCTCTGACGGACGCGGTCACAGGGACCCGGACGCGGCCTCGGACTGTCCCAGGGCCGCGTCCAGCGTCGCGTGCGGGGGCAGTAACCGGTGCAGCCCGGTGACCCGCATGATCCGCAGGGTGAGGGGGTGGGCGCAGACCAGGCGCAGCTGTCCGTCGTGGTCGAGGACCCGGGTGCGGGCGCGGTAGAGGAGCCGCAGACCGGAGCAGTCGAAGAACTCCACCTGTCGCAGGTCGATCACGACCCGGGAGCGGTCGCGCCCGGTCTCCCGGTCCAGATGGGGGACGATCTCCACGGCGGCCGCGATGTCGATCTCGCCGCGGAACTCCAGCACCGTGTGTCCCCGGTCCTGGTGGATGTGCAGGTGCCGACCGATCGGTGCAGGTTCCTGCTGCACGACGACATCGCCTCCAACCGGGCCCTTCGCGTGGCGGGGTGCAGGTCACCGGGGGCTGGGGTGACATCGTGCGGCGAGCGTACGAGCCGCCGCCGTGTCACCGTGCCCGGAGTACGTGCAAGTCCTTTCCCCGCCCTGCAAGTTACCCTCGATGGAGTGAATTTGAGCATGTTCGATTGACATATGTCTGTGAATTACAGCCCAGTCTCAGGACAGGGCGTGCCAGGCCCGGGAGAGGGCCTGCCGGAACTGCTCGGTCTGGTGTGCGGTGAGCTCCCGGACCATCCGCTCCTCCAGCTCGCGGACCGGCTCCTCGTGTCGGGCGAGCAACTCGCGACCGGCGTCGGTGAGCAGGATCAGCAGCTCCCGTCGATTGCGCGGATTGCGTTCCCGGCGCACCAGCTCACGGTTCTCCAGCGACCGTACGAGATCGGCGATCGACTGTGCCGTGACGAACGAGTCCCGCGCGAGCTGTGCGGCCGACAGTCCGTCGTGCCGCTCCAGGACGGTCAGCGCGGTGTACTGGAGCGCGGTGATCCCGGACGGCCTGACCAGCTCGTCCAGGTGGGAACGGACCACGAGCTCCACTTGTTTGACCATGTAGAGCAGGGACGGGGGCGTCTTGGTCGCCTGGGTGTCGAGCATGAGTTCAGCCTAGAGCATTGACAGGAATCCTGTCTGTAATGAGACTGCGGACCATGACGCGAACCAACAGGAATCCTGTTGGTTGAAAACTTGGCAATGAGGCTGAGGAGTGGCGATGACCACCTTCGAGATCGAACCCGGGCGGCTGTTCATCGGGGGACAGTGGCGGGAGGCCGCCGACGGAGCCCGCACCGAGGTGGTCGACCCGTCCCGGGGCACGGTCGTCACCACCGTCGCCGAGGCCGGCGCCACCGACGTGGACGCGGCCGTGCGCGCCGCGCGCGAGGCGTACGACGACGGCTCCTGGTCCGGACTCAGCGGCCGGGAGCGCGGCCGGGTACTGCATCGCGTCGCCGAGCTCATCCGCGAGAACGCCGACGACATCGCCCACCTGGAGAGCCTCGACGTCGGCAAGCCGATCACGCTCGCCCACGCCGTGGACGTCACCAACGCGGCCAACGACTACGAGCACTTCGCCGCCCTCGCCCACTCCCTGCACGGCGCCCACCGCGACACCCCCATGAACGCCCTCGCCTACACCCGGCGCGACCCGCTCGGCGTGGTCGCCGCGATCACCCCGTTCAACTTCCCGCTGATCCTCGCCGGCTCGAAGATCGCCCCGGCGCTCGCGGCGGGCAACACGGTCGTGCACAAGCCCGCCGACGAGACCCCGCTCAGCGCGCTCTACATGGCCGAGCTGTTCCAGCGGGCCGGCGTCCCCGACGGCGTGGTCAACGTCGTCACCGGTGCCGGACCGGTCGCCGGCGAGGCGCTGCTGCGGCACAGCGGCGTCGACAAGATCGCCTTCACCGGCTCGACCGCGGTCGGCCGGCACGCCGCGAGCGTCGCGGGCGAGAACCTCAAGCCCGTCACCATGGAGCTGGGCGGCAACGCGGCCCACATCGTCTTCGAGGACGCCGACCTGGAGCAGGCCGTCGGCGCGATCATCAAGGCCTTCGTCTTCAACTCCGGCCAGTTCTGCATGGGCGGCCCCCGGCTGCTGGTGGCCCGGTCGGTCTACAGCACCCTGCTCGGCATCCTCCAGCAGGCCGTGCCCGGCGTGCCGTTGGGCGACCCGCGGCAACCGGAGACCGTCGTCGGCCCGATGGCGGGGGAGAAGCACCTCAAGAAGGTCGAGGACTACGTCGAACTCGCCCGCAAGGAAGGCGGGCGCATCGTCTGCGGCGGCGAACGCCTCGCTCTGCACGGCGGCTACTACTACAAGCCCACCGTCATCGCCGACCTCCCGAACGACTCCCGCGTCATCCAGGAGGAGATCTTCGGCCCGGTCCTGACCGTGCAGCCCTTCGACTCCGAGGACGAGGCCGTCGCCCTCGCCAACTCCACACCGTACGGCCTCGCTTCGGGCGTCCAGACCACCAACCTCGCCCGCGCGCACCGCGTCGCCGACCGGCTCCAGGCGGGCATCGTCTGGGTCAACGACTGGGCGATGCTCGACCCCGCGATCCCCTTCGGCGGCGTCAAGGACTCCGGCTTCGGCCGCGAGTACGGCCCGGAGGCGCTCGCCGCCTACACCAAGGTCAAGTCCGTCGTCGTCTCGCTCGGCTGAACCGTCCCGAACGGGCAGGAAGAACAAGGGAGTTCGTACGATGTCCATCCCCACCCGCGCCGCGGTCGTCGAGTCCGGCGGAGCGCCCTTCACCCTCGCCGACGTCGAGCTCGACGAGCCGGGGCCCGGCGAGGCGGTCGTCCGCATGGTGGCCACCGGGCTCTGTCACACCGACCTCGGGGTCGCGAGCGGCGGTCTGCCCTTCCCACTGCCCGGCGTGCTCGGTCACGAGGGCGCCGGGGTCGTCGAGGCCGTGGGCCCGGCGGTCACCGGTGTCGCGCCGGGCGACCACGTGGTGCTGTCGTTCACCTCCTGCGGCGCGTGCCGCAACTGCGACGGCGGCCACCCGGCCTACTGCGCCACCTGGCTGCCGCTCAACCTCATCGGCGGCCGGCGGGCCGACGGCAGCGCCACCATCAGCCGGGACGGTGAGACGCTGGGCGGCCACTTCTTCGGCCAGTCCTCGTTCGCCGAACGGGCGTTGGTGGACGAGCGCAGCCTCGTCAAGGTCGACCCCGAGGTGCCGCTGACGTCGATCGCCCCGCTGGGCTGCGGGGTGCAGACCGGCGTCGGCGCGGTGTGGAACGTGCTGAAGCCGGTCACCGGCAGCACGGTCGTCGTCCTCGGCGCCGGAGCGGTCGGCCTGTCCGCGGTCATGGCCGCCGCCCTGACACCCGCCACGACGATCGTCGCCGTCGACCGGGTCGGCGAACGCCTCGCGCTGGCCCGGGAGTTGGGCGCGACTCACGTGGTGAACGCCGGTGACGAGGACCTCGGCGAGGCCCTCGCCGCGATCACCGGCGGCCAGGGCGCCGACGGCATCATCGAGACCACCGGCAACGTCGGCGTGCTCCGCCAGGGCGTCGACGCGCTCGGCGCCCGCGGCACCCTGGTCGTCGTCGGCGCCCCGCCGTTCGGCACCGAAGTCGCCCTGGACGTCAACGGGTTGCTCGGCGGCAAGCGGATCGTCGGCCTCACCCTCGGCGACGCCGAGACACAGTCCTTCATCCCCGCCCTGGTCCGGCTGGTGAAGGAAGGACGGCTCCCGCTGCACCGCCTGGTCAGCACGTACGCGTTCGCGGACATCGACCAGGCGGTGCGGGACATGGGGGCCGGCAAGGCGATCAAGCCGGTGCTGACCTTCTGAGTCCCGGCCGTCGGCTCAGTCGACCGTGAGGACCAGCTTCCCCGTGGTACGGCCGGTGTCGCCGAGGGCGTGAGCCTCGGCGGCGTCGGCCAGCGGGAAGGTGCCGGCGATCGTCGGGCGCAGCTTCCCCGCCTCGACCAGTTCGGCGATCGCCGTCATCCCGCTGTGGGAGGCGTCGACCAGCATGCGCAGCGCCCGGACGCCGAGCCGCTCGGCCTCCTCGTGGAACTCGTCCGAGCCGACCGGCAGGATCGACACCACGAGCCCGCCGGGCCGCAGCACCCGCAGCGAGCGCACGGAGGTGTCGCCGCCCAGGGTGTCCAGGACGACGTCGACGTCCTTGACCGCCTCGGCGAAGTCCGTCTCCCGGTAGTCGATCGCCTCGTCCACGCCGAGACCGCGCAGGAACTCGTGCTTGCCCGCGCTCGCGGTACCGATCACATACGCGCCCCGCGCCTTGGCGATCTGAGCCGCCACATGTCCGACACCGCCGGCCGCCGCATGGATCAGCACCCGCTGCCCCGGCTGTACGTCGGCGTACTCCACCAGCGCCTGCCAGGCCGTCAGCGAGACCAGCGGCAGCGCCCCCGCCTCGGTGTGGCCGATCGAGGCCGGCTTGTGCGCGAAGGTACGGGCCGGGGCGGTGACGTACTCGGCGTGCGACCCGTGGCCGTACGGGTAGGACAGCATGCCGAAGACCTCGTCGCCGGGCTTGAAGCGGGCGACGCCGATCCCGACGGCCTCGACCACGCCGGACACGTCCCAGCCCAGGACGAAGGGCGGCTCGCCCAGGAAGCCGCCGGTGGCGCGGTGCTTCCAGTCGGTGGGGTTGACCCCGGCGGCCCGGACCCGGACCAGTACCTCGTTCGTGCGCGGCTCCGGCCGCTCCACCTCGGTTTCCTTCAGGACCTCGGGACCGCCGAGAACGTCCTGGCTGATGACTCGCATCGTCTTCACAGTGCTCATGGTCATCCAGCCTGCCCGGGCCCGCCTCCCCGGGAAATGGCATGATTGCCAACCTTCGATAGAATCGTGCCATGCATGCGAAACGACGGGTCGAACGAGTCGTGGTCCTGGCCCTGGAGGGCGTCTACCCCTTCGAGCTGGGTATCCCCAGCCGGATCTTCGGCGCCGCCGACGGGCACTACGAGGTGCTGACGTGCAGCGTCGACGGCCTGCCGGTGCGCAGCAACGCGGACTTCACGATCGGGGTCGAGCACGGCCCGGAGATCCTGGCCACGGCCGACACCGTGGTGGTCGCCTCGATGGCCCAGCCGCACATCCCCGTCGAGCTGCCGGCCGAGGTCGCCGCCGCCCTCGCGCTGATCCGCCCGGACGCCCGCGTGGTGTCGATCTGCACCGCCGCCTTCGTGCTCGCCGCGGCGGGCCTTCTCCAAGGGCGCAGGGCCACCACGCACTGGCAGGTGACCGAAGCCTTCCGGCGGCTCCATCCGGACGTCGACCTGGACCCGGACGTCCTGTTCGTCCACGACGGCCGCATCCTCACCTCGGCCGGCGCGGCCTCCGGCGTGGACGTCTGCCTGCACATCGTCCGCACCGACCACGGAAGCGAGTTGGCCAACGCGGTGGCCCGGCGCTGCGTCGTGCCGCCCTTCCGGGACGGCGGTCAGGCGCAGTACATCGAGCAGCCGGTCCCGCAGAGCGGCGCCGCGAGCACCGCCGCCACCCGCGCCTGGGCGCTGGAGCGCCTCGACGAGCCCCTCGCCCTGACCGACCTCGCCGCCCACGCCCGGATGAGCCTGCGCACCTTCGCCCGCCGCTTCCACGACGAGGTGGGCCTCAGTCCCGGCCGCTGGCTGATCCAGCAGCGCGTGGCGCGCGCCCGCCACCTGCTGGAATCGAGCGACCTGTCGGTGGACCAGATCGCCGGCGAGGTCGGCTTCGCCACCGGCGCCTCACTGCGCCAGCATCTGCACGCGGCGATCGGGGTGTCGCCGCAGACGTACCGGCGCACGTTCCAGGCGGCCCGCTGAACGTTTCGCCGCACTGCCGCGTCGGAGGATCGCAACGACGGGCGGGGAACAGGGGTGGGGATGCGCAGAGGCATCGTGGCAGTGACGGCACTGGTGGGGCTGGCGGCCGTGGGGTGCGGGACCGAGAAGGGGGGCGTGGTCGTCGCCGGTACGGCTCCGCCCACGCCCTACAGCGGGCCGCTGCACATCGCCGCCAAGGACTGGGACGAGGAGAAGGACGACCGGGCCGACCTCGTGAACACGGGCGCCGCGGCCCGCGCCCTGGAGTGCGACTGGCCGATCGACACCGCCGGCGGCAGCGAACCGTGGAGCGAGGGCGACGGGGGCGAGACGCCGGAGGAGGGCCTCAAGGCGTACTTCGACATCGAGCAGCCCGGCGTGCCGCGGGAGGGCTACCGGGTGGAGCGGAAGGAGAGCGGACGCGTCCTGTTCTCCTACGACGTCGACGGCCGCACGAAAGTGGCCGTGATCGTCGCCAAGGACCAGAAGAACAGGCCCGGTTGGGGACCGGAGACCAGCGCCTCCTGCGATCCGGCGGAGTTCGGGGCGAGCTACACCGACGAGCAGGAGTACGAGGTCTGGAAGGACCGGGACGGCAGGCGTGTGCCGCTCACCGTCATCAGCAGCTCGGCCGGCGCCGCCCACTGCGACTGGCAGGACGCGCACTTCCTGGGCACCGGCGAGGGCAGGGACGGCAAGCTGTACGCCCGTGATCCGCACGGGGTGCTCGGCGGTGAGATGCTCCTGGGCGAGTACGACGGGGACGTCCGGATGCCCGCCGACGCGCGCGACACCGGATACCGGCTGCGCGACTGGCAGTTGTGGCTGACCGACGACGAGAAGACGGCGTACGTGCGCACGTCGGACGGCGTGGAGGCCTGGCCGCGGGTGAAGGACGGCATGGGCTGCAAGTGAACCGTCACCGGCTGGCGTGCAGCGCGACCAGCAACTGCCAGACCTGGTCGGCGATGTCACCGGCGTCGCCGGCCAGCAGTCCGTGCAACCAGTCGGCCAGCACGCCGGCGAAGGTGGCGGCGACCGCCGAGGCCACCAGCGGGGCGTCCGCCGCGCCCGCCAGCTCCCGCTCGCGCAGGCTGTAGGCCCGCAGATCCCGGTGCAGGACCCGGCCCAGCGGACCGCCCCCGCCCGGACTCAGCAGGGCCCGGTACAGACCGGCGTGCGGGGCGAGCGAGGCGAAGAACGCCGGGAGCGCGGGCGGCGCGTGCACCGGGTCCGGCCGGCCGCGCCACGCGTGCAGCGCCTCCACGGCCTCGCGTACGACATCGGCGCAGGCGTCGACCGCCAGGGCCTCCAGGTCGGCGTAGTGGACGTAGAAGGTGGCCCGGCCGACTCCCGCCCGTCGCGTCAGCGCCGCCACCCCGACCTCCGCCAGCGGGCGCTCGGCGCACTCGGCGAGGAGCGCGGCGCGCAGCTTCTCGCGGGTGCGGGCCGCGCGCGGGTCCTCGGCGGCCGTCACCGCGCCAGCAGGACCGCGCCCAGCGCGAGCGCACCGGGCAGGGCCTGCGCGACGAGGATGCGGACGTTGGCGGTGATCGCGCCGTACACGCCCGCGACGATCACGCACGACAGGAAGAAGACCTGGGCGCGGAAGCCGGTCGGGTCGGCGGCGACGAGGCCCCAGACCAGGCCGGCCGCGAGAAAGCCGTTGTAGAGGCCCTGGTTGGCGGCCATCGCGGCGGTCGCCTTGGCCATGGCACGGTCGAAGCCGTGGAAGCGCATCCCGGGCTTCTTCTGCCACAGGAACATCTCCATCACCAGGATGTACGCGTGCAGCGCGGCCACCAGGCCCACCAGAACGTTCGCGACGGCTTCCATGATCTCCCTCGGTGTAGGGGGTTGTGCGGGCTGTGCGGGCCCATTTCCTGGACAGGTGTCCACTATAGCTGGACACCTGTCCAGGATGTCACCGAGGTCCGCTCGCGTTCCTCGCCCGGGCCGAGGACTCACCCTGCGCCGGACCCTCCGGCGCCGCGGCGCAGTTGCAGCGCCCGCAGCGCCAGCTGCATCTCGAACTGGGCCACGGGGTCCTGGAGTTCCGCCCCGAACAGCTCGTCCAGCTGGCGCATGCGGTACCGCACCGTCTGCGGGTGCACGGCCTGCCGGACGGCGACCTCGCTGGCGTTGTGGCCGGCGCTCAGCCAACTGAGCAGCGTCTCCGCGAGCCGTTCGCGCTGTGGTGGCCGCACCTGCTCCAGCGGGCGCAGTCGGCGTTCGGCCATCGCGTCGACCAGGGTGTCGTCGCGCAGCAGCAGAAGGGTGGCCAAGTGGTCCTGGCAGCGGATCATTTCGGCGTCCGGGAGCACACCCCGGCGCACCAGCTCCAAGGCCTCGGACGCCCAGCGCAACGACCGCGCGCCCTCCTGGAGGGACACCGTCGGCCCCATCGCCGCGCGCAGCCCCTGCAACGCCCCGGCCACCGCCCGCGCCCGCCCGGGCCCCTCGGGATCCGGTACCACCAGCACAGCGGGCTGCACATCGAACCGCGCGAGGAACTCCGGCGGCACGATGGGCCCGCGCGTCGGGGGAGAGGGCGGTACGAGGGGGCCACGGGAGGGCGAGGAAAGCTGCGTGGAGGGCCCGCGCGGCACACCCGGGGACGGCGTCCCGGGCCCGCGCGTCGAAGGCGGGGGTTGCCCTGCGGGTCCGCGGGAGGGTGGCGAGGGTTGCGTGGAGGGGTCGGGTGTCGGAGGCGGGGACGACAGCCCAGGCCGGCGCGTTGCAGGCGGGGACGGCGTTCCGGGCCCGCGCCTCGGCGGTGCGTGTTGGGGTCCGGGTCCGCGCCCTGGTGATGAGAACTGCGTCGCGGGTCCGCCCGTCGATGGCGACGGACGTGCGGCTGGTCCGTCTGCTGACGGCGACGGATGCGCGGCCCGTCCGTCTGCTGACGACAACGAAGGCGCGACCGGTCCGTCTGCTGACGGCAATGGATGTGCGGTCGGTCCACCCGCTGACGGCTTCGCAGCCGGTCCGCCCGCCGATGTCGACGACCTGGGCTCGGGGCCGCCGGCCGGCGGCCACGGCCTCGCGGCCTGCCCGGCAGGGCCCGGTGGCGGTGGGCCGTAGTCGATCGCGATCACCGCGAGGGTCTTCGGTACCGGCCAGCGCGCGCTGTGGGCGAGGTCCGCGATGGCCTCCGGCGACGCCGGTGGGTCTGCGGTCAGGAGGTCCACGAGGCGCATGCGGCGCTGCTGGAGTTCGCCGGCGGCGTGCAGCCGGGCCTCGGTGTAGCCGGCGGTCGTCGCGGCGGCCATCTCGTCGAGGTGCAGGAACAGCGCCTCCCCGAACGCGCCCAGTACGTTGCGCGGCAGCAGCTCGGCGTCCACCAGGGCGTTCACCCGCCGCCAGGTCACCCGCGCGCCGAGCCGGAGCGCCGACTGGAAGGAGTCAAGGCTGCGCCCCTCCTCGGCCTCGCCGCGCCCGATGCGCTGGTAGGTCTCCTGCACCGGCCCCCGGTCGCTGTCCGGCTTCGCCATCCGCTCGAGAAACCCCCGCAGCGCATGGTCCACGCCCCGGTGGACGCCCTGCATGTACGTGTCGTCCGCGGGGCGCGCGTACTCGGGGATCTCGGTTCTGATCGCCCGTACGACCTCCTCGGTGAGGTCGGTGAAGAACGGTCTGAGGTGATGGTGCAGATCCGGGGGTAGCGCCGCGAACGGACCGCCCCCGTCGTCGGTCACCATGGCGGCTCTCTTCGACACGATGGCGACGATACCCATCAGTAATACGTCAGGGCTTATCAGCGACGGACAGGTGCCGGGTGGTGATTTGTCATCCGATGACAAGGGACCGTTTCCGCAACTGTGCTGGCCAGTATGGGCATTTGTCGACTGTTCGATCCTGGCTGAGCGTGACGGAACCCTCACCTCCGGCGGGCCATGAGGTTGATCCTTTCGGGTTCAAACCCGATAAGCTCCCCTGCGGCGCTGCGAGTTGACTCGGTCGTGATCGGTCGTCTTGCCGTGCGCATTGGTCAGTGCGCTTCCCCCTTGCACACCCCCCCTGTTCGATCGTGTTGCTTCGAAGGATGCAGATGGAACTCGCCACTCCGCCGCCGGCGGCGCGGGCCCCTGTCGCCTGGTACAGCTGGTGGCTGATGCCCCTGGCCTTAGGAGGCGGGACAGTTGCCGCCACGTTCATGAGCTCGGAGCGAATAACCACGGCCGTCGCCGGTGCCGCCGCCACGGCGGCCGGCACGGTGTGCGTCCGGCTCCTGGTCCGCACGCGCAAGCAGCTGCACCGCGCCGAGTCCGGCTTCCGCACCTCGCAGGCCGAGCACTCCCAGCAGTGGCAGCAGCATGTCGCGGGCCTGGAACGGAAGTTCTCCGCGGAACACGCGGCTCAGGACGCCCGCCTCGCCGACCAGGCCGCAGGCTACGAGGAACGGCTCGCCGAGCAGGTCGCCGGTTATGAGGAGCGGCTCGCCGAGCAGGCCCGCGCCTACGAGGGACGGTTGACCGAGCAGGCCTCGTCGTACGAGGCACAGCTCGCCGACCAGGCCGAGGTCTGGCAGGAGCAGCTTGCCCACCAGCTGTCCGCCGTGGCCCGGCTCGCCGACGAGCAGTTGCCCGAGGCGCTGGAGCAACTGCGCGCCGGTGACGCCGTCGACGACCTGCTGCCGGCCAGTAACCAGTGCGCCAAGGTGAGTTCCGAGCTCCAGGCCGAGCTGCGCAAGGTGCTGCGGACCTCACTGATCGGCGTCGAGCGCGAGTTCGACCGGTCCACCGCCGCCGAGCAGGCCGTCATCGGCATCGGCAACCGCATCCATGTGCTGACCAGCAAGCTTCGCGGCCGGCTGCACGAGATGCAGGGTGAGCACGGCCGGCTGCCCGCCGTGGCGCGCGGACTCATGGAGCTCGACCAGGAGATCGGCCCCGCCGACTGTCTCGCCGCCAGCATCGGCGTGCTGGGCGGCTCGGACCGTCCCGGCCGGCAGTGGCAGGAACCGCAGCGGCTGCTCAGCGTGGTCCGCGGCGGCATCGGCCGGATCAAGGACTTCCACCGGGTCGACGTACGCCAGCTGCCCGAACTCGGCGTCGACGGCGGTCTGGTGGACCACCTCACGCTGATCTTCGCCCACCTCCTGGACAACGCGGCCCGCTACTCGCCGCCCACCGAGCCGGTGCTCGTCTCCGGCAAGGAGGTGCCCAACGGTGTCGGCATCGAGATCCAGGACTCCGGCAAGGGGCTGAGCGAGGAGAAGAAGCGCGAGGCCGAGCAGGCCCTGGCCGGTACCGGATCCGGTCCCGGACTCGGCGGTGTCTCGGAGGACGCCACGATCGGTCTCAGGGTCGTCGGCATCCTCGCCCGTCGCTACGGCATCCGCGTCACCTACGCGGACTCGCCCTGGCTCGGCACCTCGGTGGTCGTGGTGGTCCCGCACAAGTACTTCAGCCCGCTGCCCGCGGCCGCACCGGTGGTGCAGGCCTCCGCCCCGGCACCCGCCAGGGAGGAGACCCCGGCACCCGCCGCCGCGACGATCGAGACGACCGAGGTGACCGACACGACGGGGGCCGCGGACACCACGCCCGGCGGACTGCCCCGGCGCCGGAGCAGGCGGAGCGAGGAGGTCCGGTACACCCCGGCCGCGCGCCCGGAGCCGGGCGAGGAGACGACGTCAACCGTCTCCGCCGTCCCGCCGGACGCGTCCTTCGCCGGCCTGGCCGCCTTCGCCACCGCCGGACGCGAGTCCGGTCCGGTCCAGGGCGACGACGGCACGACCGACGGCCGCGAGTCCACCGAGCACAGCACTGAAGAGAGCGACTGAGTCGACATGACGCAACAGGGAACCGACGTGAGCTGGGCGCTCCGCGATCTCGTGGAGTCCATCCCGGAGATCCGTTTCGCCCTCGTGGCCTCCAGCGACGGCAAGGCCATCACCTCCTTCGGCGCCGAGGACCCCGACGACGTGGACCGCTTCGCGGCGGTGGTGGCCGGCCTCCAGGCGCTGGCCCAGCCGGTCGCGGAGCAGTTCGCCCGGCCCGGCGGACAGCTGGGCCAGTTGCGGCTGGCGATGATCGAGGTCGACGGCGGGCACCTCTTCGTCGTACGCGCGGGTGTGGAGACGTATCTCGGTGTGCTCGCCCGTGAGGGCCTCGACCAGGGGCTGCTCGGGCATCAGATGAGGGACCTGGCCCGCCGGATGGGTGAGCTCCTCGGCACCACTCCGCGCCTGGAGGAGCACTCTGGATGAGTGCTCCCCGCCGGCCCACGGATCCGTCCGGTCTCGAGCGCTACTACGTCCTCACCGGAGGACGTAGCGGACCGGGCGGTTCGGCGTCGAGTCTCGACGTGGCAACCCTCATCGTCTCCCGATCCACCCCGGGCACGGGGATGCAGCACGAGCACGAGGAGATCGTCCGGCGCTGCCGCGATCCGCTGTCGGTGGCCGAGCTCTGCGCCCACCTCGGATTGCCCTTCAACATTCTCGCGGTGCTGCTGGCGGACCTGCTGGAGGCAGACCGCGTCGAAGCCCGTGACCCCATCCCGGCGCACGGTGCCGGCCGCGGGCCCGACCTCGCGCTCCTTGAGGAGGTACTCAGTGGACTTCAAAGGCTTTGACCATCCCGGGCCGGACGCCGGCGGGACCCGCTCGGTGAAGGTGATGATCGCCGGTGGCTTCGGCACCGGGAAGACCACGATGGTCCGCTCGGTCAGCGACATCAAGCCGCTGACCACCGAGGAGACCCTCACCCAGGCCAGCGCCGACGTCGACCACCTGATCGGCGTCGCGGACAAGACGGAGACCACCGTCAGCCTGGACTTCGGCAAGATCAGCCTCAACGACAGCCTGATGCTGTACCTGTTCGGCACCCCCGGCCAGGAGCGGTTCTGGTTCCTGTGGAACGGGCTGTTCAAGGGCGCCCTCGGCGCGGTCGTGCTGGTGGACACCCGCAGGCTCGCCTCCAGCTTCCGGGCGATCGAGGAGATGGAGCGGCAGAACGTCCCCTTCGTCGTCGCCCTGAACGTCTTCCCGGACTCCAAGGACTACCCCGTCGAGGAGATCCGGGACGCCCTGGACATCCCCGAGCACATCCCGGTCGTGGCCTGCGACGCCCGCGACCGGGCCTCCAGCCGTGACGTACTGGTCGCCCTCATACGTCACTTGAAGGACCGCTCCGCCGTCGCTCTGGAGTCCCGATGACCGATCAGCCCTTAAACGGCACCGACGCCCCGCGCGGCTGCCCCGTCGCCCACGGCGGAGTCGATCTCGCCCGGCTCTACGGGCCGGAAGCGGCGACCGACCCGCAGGCGATCTACGAGCGGCTGCGCAAGGAGCACGGTTCGGTCGCGCCGGTGCTGCTGGAGGGTGACGTGCCGGCCTGGCTGGTCCTGGGCTACCGGGACAACCGGCGGGTGCTCGACAACCCCCGCCAGTTCAGCCGGGACGCACGCATCTGGCGGGACTGGCGGGAGGGGCACATCCCGGAGACGCACCCGCTGATCCCGATGGTCGGCTGGCGGCCCGACTGCGTCTCCCAGGACGGCGAGCCGCACCGACGGCTGCGCGGCGCGGTCACCGACGGGCTGCTCGCGGCGTCCAGCCGTGGTGTGCGACGGCATGCCACGTACTTCGCCAACAAGCAGATCGACGCGTTCGCCGACACGGGGCAGGCCGACCTGGTCGCCGACTACGCCGAGCTCCTGCCGATGCTCGTGCTCACCCGGATCCTGGGCCTGCGCACGGAGGACGGGGTCCGCCTGGTCGAGTCGTGTGCCCAGGTCTTCAAGGGCGGCGAGGGCGCTCTGGAGCACAACGGCCGGATCATGCAGATCCTCTCGGACCTCGCCGAGCGCAAGCGCGCCGAGCCCGGCTCCGACTTCGCCACGGCCCTGCTGGAGCACCCGGCCGGGCTCGACCACGACGAGGTCGTCAGCCATCTGCGCCTGGTGCTGATCGCCGCGCACACCACCACCAGCAACCTGCTGGCCCGGGTGCTGCAACTGGTCCTGACCGACTCCGCCCGGCTGTCCGGTCTGGTCAGCGGGCAGCTGAACATCTCCTCGGTGGTGGAGGAGGTCATGTGGGACACCCCGCCGCTGGCCGTGCTGCCGGGTCGCTTCGCCGCCGCCGACCTGGAACTCGGCGGCCATCACATCCAGGAGGGCGAGCTCCTGATACTGGGCCTGGCCGCAGGCAACGTCGACCCGGAGGTACGGCCCGACGCGGACGTGGCCGTGCAGGGCAACCAGTCGCATCTGGCGTTCAGCGCCGGACCGCACGAGTGCCCGGGGCAGAGCATCGGTCAGTCCATCATCGAGATCGGCGTGGACGTCCTGCTGCACCGGCTGCCGGGCCTGCGTCTGGCGGTGCCGTCGGAGGAACTCTCCTCGACCGCATCCACCTGGGAGTTCCGACTCGACAGCCTGCCCGTCGAGTTCTCCGTCTGACACCGCTCCCGCCCGACACCACCGCTGCCCGGCCGGAACACCGGCCGGGCAGCGGTGTGTTCGCGGTCAGCCGTCGAGCCAGTCGCCCGCCACGTCTGTCGGGACGTACCCCGTGGCGTTCCAGAGGAAGTGCGGATGGGCGCAGGCGAACATGTAGGCCAGCAGCGTGATGTCCTCCCTGCCGGTCCGAGGGTCGTGCAGGGCGTGGAACCTCTCGGCGCCGACCACGCCGGCGTCCACCTGGACTGCACGGGCGCGGTCCGGGGACGGCGCGGCCATGGACGCCTCCACGCCGGCTATGTAGGTGCGGCGCAGTATCTCCCACGCGTTGTCGATGTCACCGGACCAGGGGCCGTGCACCGCCTCGAAGGCATGCAGCTCGGCGTCGAACAGGGGCCATACCTGCGGGTGTTGGATCTTGCAGCGCGCGGACAGCTCGGCGGTCCGGGGGCTCAGCGCCGGTACCGTGGCCCGCGGGGCGACGGTGAGGGTGGTGCCCTCGGTGAGGATGCCGGTGCAGGGGTTGGGCTGCAGGTCGCACAGCGGGCACGCCTCGGCCGGGGGGAGGCCCTGGGTGATGCCGTCGAACCACAGGGCGTGGCGGCCGGTGAGCCCCATCCAGACGATGGTCGTCGTCATCAGCCAGGTGTTCCACATCGGTTCGTGCGCCTCGGGCGTGCAGCCGTACTTGACGATGGCCATGGCACAGGCGGCGTAGAACGCCTTGGTGTGGGTGGGCAGGTCGGCGAGCCAGAAGTTGCTGATCTCGCCGGTCAGGGCGTCGGCGCGGACATCGGCCATGTCGTCGATGACGCGGCACAGCAGCAGCGAGGCGAGGTTCTCCTCCTGCCAGAGCTCGGAGTCGGGCGCGACATGCCAGAACAGACAGTCCATCATCTGCAGGGCCGAGTAGGTGCTGTGGCTGAGCGGGTTGGTCTGCGGGAGCGTGACGGTGCCCGCGCCGTGCTGCTGGAGCCAGTACTCGTCGACGGCTCGCTTGTGGGCCGCGAAGAGCCCGGCGACCAGGGCCCGCGCCGTGTTGGTGCTGAAGTTCTCGGCCAGGCGGTCTTCGATGAGCTGGGTGAGGCCGGTCGTGTCGATGGTGTCGACCACGCGTTTGTACTCGTGGAAGACGAGGATGTCGTCCTCGAAGCGGTGGCGGTGGCCGAGGTCGTGCTCCAGGTCGTTCATCTGCCGGGTCCAGGACCAGCCGCCCGTCAGCACGCTGTCGAGCTCCCGGCGGTACGGCCAGGTCTTGACGGCGAGGGGACGCCCGGCGCTCTGCCGCCAGCCGTAGTCGTCCAGTGTGCGGGCGGGGGGTATGGGCAGTCGGCGGCAGAGCACGCAGGCGCAGGGGGGCGTCTGCTGCGCCTGCGCCTGCGCCTGCGGTGGGGCGAGGGCGCGGCTGCGCCAGGCCCCTTCCAGCATCGTGCAGGTCAGCCGGCAGATCTCGGCATCCGTGGCGACCTGGGGGAAGGCCGCCTCTATCACGCGCAGCCCGGCGTCGAGACGGCTCAGCCGTGCCTGGCCCTCCTCGTCGGGAGGGAGGAACGCGGGCCGCGCCAGGTGCAGGGCTCCCTCCACCCGCAGCGTGGTACCGGCGCCGGGGGATCGGAGTGCGTCCAGCCGTTGCTGAACGGCGCTCTGGGAACTGCGGTGTTGCTCGGTGATCCCCTTGATGTGTTCGACCAGGAGGCGGGTCAGGGCGTCCCCCGCCTCCGTGGAACGGTGCCGTCCGGTGGGGATGTCGGAGGGGAGGTCGGACGTGACGGCCTGAGGCATGTGGATCCTTTCGGAGACGGCGCGCAGAACCCCCCCACCCCTGGGAAGGGCGGTCCAGGGGGAGACCGCCCATGCACTCGAACTCAGCTTCGTGACACGAAAGTTGAAACGAGAAGCGGAACGAGGCTTCCCAGAGCGTAAATGATCTACACCGTGACCCGACCGTGATCTCCGTTACTGCTCAAGCCCCTTGAGCTGCGTACACTCGCGCGCCCCCCACGTACGTCAGCGCCACCCGCGTGTCCGCGATCCCCTCGGGCGCGACGGCGAACGGATCGCGGTCCAGCACGACCAGGTCCGCCAGCGCCCCCACCCGCACCCGGCCGGTGTCGTCGAGGTGGTTCACATACGCCGAACCTGCCGTGTACGCGGTCAACGCCTCGGCGAGTCGCAGGCGTTCGGCGGGCAGGAAGACGGGCGCGCCGTCCGCTCCCGGTGCCACCCGGTTGACCGCGACATGGATGCCCTCCAGCGGATCGGGGCTGCTCACCGGCCAGTCGCTGCCCGCCGCGAGGGTGGCGCCGGAGCGCAGCAGCGCGCCGAACGGGTACTGCCACGCGGCCCGTTCGGCCCCGAGGAAGGGAATGGTCAGCTCGTCCATCTGCGGTTCGTGCGCCGCCCACAGCGGCTGGATGTTGGCGGTGGCGCCGAGTTGGGCGAACCGCGGCACGTCGTCGGGGTGCACCACCTGAAGATGTGCCAGGTGGGGTCGCGTGTCGCTCCGTCCGTTCGCGGTGCGCGCGGCCTCGATGGCGTCCAGCGCGTCACGTACGGCACGGTCACCCAGCGCGTGGAAGTGGCACTGGAAACCGAGTGCGTCCAACTCGGTGACGTACTTGGGAAGTTGCCCGGGGTCGATGAAGCTGGTGCCCCGGTTGGCGGTGGCGCAGCCGCACTTGTCCAGATACGGATCGAGCAGCGCCGCCGTCCCGGTCTCGGCGACCCCGTCCAGCATCAGCTTGACGGTGCCCGCCCGGAACCGGCCGTGGCTCAACGCGGCCCGCTTCTCCACGAGTTCGGGGATCTGTTCGGCCCCGCGCGCCCGGTCCCACCACAGGGCGCCGACGACCCGCGCGGTCAGCGAGCCGTCCCGGGCGGCCGTCAGATACGCCTCGGCGGGGTTGTCCATGCCGAGGAAGTCCCCGACGAGCGCGTCCTGCCAGGCCGTGACGCCGAGCGCGTGCAGATGGCGCTGTGCGTGCAGCAGGGCGGCCAGCCGGTCGGCCGGCGTGGCCGGGGGAGCGAGGCGTCCGACGAGCTGCATCGCCCCTTCCTGGAGGGTGCCGCTCGGCTCGCCCGAACCCGAGGGGTCCCGTTCGATCCGCCCGTCGGCGGGGTCGGGCGTGTCGCGTGTGATGCCGGCCAGCGCGAGGGCGCGGCTGTTGACCCAGGCGCCGTGGTGGTCGCGGTTGGGCAGATAGACGGGCCGGTCGGGGACGACGGCGTCCAGCAGTTCCTTCGTCGGGGTGCCGCCCTCGAACGCCTCCATGGACCAGCCGCCGCCGGTGATCCACTCCCGCCCGGGATGCGCGTCGGCGTACGCGCGCACGGCGGCGACCGTCTGCGCCGCCGTCCTCGTGCCGGTGAGATCGCACTGGGTCAGTTCCAGGCCCGCCGGCACGGGATGCACATGCGCGTCCTGGAAGCCCGGCAGCAGCAACCGCCCGGCGAGGTCGACCACTTCGGTCCGTGGCCCGCGGAGTTCCAGGACCTCGTCCCCTCCTACGGCGGTGATGCGGTCGCCGGTGACGGCCACGGCGGTCGCGCCGCGGCCCTCGCGGCCTTCGGGGGTGAGGACGGGGCCGCCGGTGAAGAGCAGATCTGCGTACATGGTCCGTTTCCTAGTGAGGGGTGGGGATCAGGCGAGGCGCGTCCGCGTCGGTGCCCTCGCCGGTGCGGAAGTAGGCAGACCTGCGTACCCACTTGGCCCACGCGGCGGCCACGAAGCCGGACGCGATCATCGCCAGGGGGGTGCTGAGCAGGAACCAGCCGTTGTCCGCGCGCAGTGCGAAGTGATCGGTGGAGGTGTAGAAGGACCAGCCGAGATATCCGCCGAGACCGAGCAGGGCCAGCGCGCTGAGCGTGGGCAGCACCACGGCCCGTACGCCCTCCCGCCAGTCCTCGCGCAGCAGCGAGCGGAAGCGCGCGGCGGCCGCGAGGGCGGTCAGCGCGTACGACAGGGCCACCACGATGCCGATGGCGCTCACCGTCGCCATGATCATGTCCGCGAGCCGGGGAATGACCAGGGCGAGGAGCGCGACCCCGGCCGCCAGCGCGCCGATCAGCACGGTCCCGGCGGCGGGAGTGCCGTACCGGCTGCTGACCCTGGACCAGACCGGCCCGAGCGTACGGTCCCGGCTCATCGCGAACATGCCCCGGGCCGTCGGGATCACCCCCGCCTGGAGCGAGGCGACCGCCGAGAACATCAGGGCCACCAGCGGGAGCGCGGCCAGCGGCTGTGAGGCCAGCCGGTCCCCGAAGAAGGCCAGGCCCTCGGCGCCGTGCCCGGCCAAATCCTGCTCGGACAGGACGCGTTGGAAGGCGATCGAGCCGAGGAGGAACAGTCCGAGCATGGTGAACAGGGTCGTCAGACCGGCCCGGGAGGCGTCCCGGGGGTCGCGGACCTCCTCGGAGACGCTGAACGCGGCCTCGAAGCCCCAGTAGCAGAACACCGACAGCAGCAACCCCTGGGCCAGCGCGGTCGCGGACGGGATCGCGAACGGGTCGAACCAGCTCCAGCTGAAGGCGTGCGGGCCGGTGACGATGCCGTATCCGCAGAAGCCCAGCAGGACGACGTACTCGAAGACCAGCAACCCGGCCTGCAGTCGTGCCGCGGTCCGTACCCCCGTCACGGCGGTCAGCGTGACCGCGGCGAGGACCACCACACCGAGGAGTGTCGTCTGGGCCGTGGAGCCCGGGTCCAGGGTGAGGCCGGCCAGCCGGTGCACTCCGGCGTCCCCGGCCAGCTGGATCAGGGCCGACCCGGTGACGGCGGTGGTGTAGGCGAGGAACGCCACCGTCGCCACGATGTTCACCCAGCCGACCAGGAAACCCAGCCAGGGGGTGAGCGAACGGCCCACCCACACATAGCCGTTGCCGGCGTTCGGCTCGACGCGGTTGAGGCGGGCGTACGCTCCGGCGATGCCGAGGACCGGGAGGAACGCCAGCAGCATGATCGCCGGCAGATGCAGTCCGACGACGCCGGCCGTGACGCCGAGGCCGATGCCGATGCTGGTGGTCGCGGCCGTGCTGGAGGCGGCGATGGCGACGCCGTCCAGGACGCCGAGTGACTTGCGCAGCCCCGACGGCACGGGAGACGCGTGGGGTGGTGGTGTGTCGGGCATGGCCGGTTCTCCGCTCGCACCGGGGGGCCTGGTCGGCCCCGGTGAGGCGACATGAAACTGTCCGCGGGGTTAACAGGTCAACGGTGTTGTCGTAAGGTCGCGTCATCCGCCCCACGGAGGCATGCCATGAGCGAACGTGTCGTCCCGCCCGACGCCCGGCGGCGCAGACGCCCCACCAAGCAGGGTGTCGTCCTGTCCGAGGAGCTGATCGTCGCCACCGCCCTCAGGCTGATCGAGGAGCACGGCGCCGAGGCCCTCTCCGTGCGCCGCCTCGGCCGTGCCCTCGGCGCCGACCCCAGCTCCCTGTACCGGTACTTCCGGCACACCGACGACCTCATGCTCGCCGTCGCCGACGAGCTGATCGGCCACACCCTGCGCACCTGGCGGCCCACCGGGCACTGGCAGGCCGACCTGCGCGACCTCGGCCTGCGCATGCACGCCGGCGCGCTCGCCCACCCCCGGGCCGCGGTCCTCAGCTCGCACCGGGTCACCGGGCGCGACCACGAGATCCAGGCCGTGGAGACCATCATCGGCGTGTTGCGCGACGCCGGGTTCCCCGACGCCGAGGCGGTGCGGATCTACCACGCCTTCGTCGACCAGGCGCTCGCCTTCGCCGCCCTCGACTCGGCGAGCACCGCGCTGCCGAAACCGGCCCGGGAGGCGGAGACGGCCGTATGGCGGGCCACGTACGCCCGACTCCCCGCCACCACCCACCCGCACATCGCCGCGACCGCCCGCCATCTCGTCACGGACATGCCACGCAGCTCCTACCCGACGGCGCTGGACCTGCTGCTCGGGGCGGCGGCGGCCCGGCTCGCGGAGATCCAGGACACGGCACGGGTCCGGCCGCGAGACTGATCCCGTCCGTTTCAGACGAGTCCAGGAGGCCGACCGGCGATGGCGAACCCGCCCGCACGTCCCGCGAAACAGCGGAAGCTTGACACCCTGCACCGCCTGGAGCACGACGAGGACGTCTGGGTCGCGACGGCCGCCGCGGACGGCGGAGTGCCGTTCCTCGTCCCGCTCTCCTTCCTCTGGGACGGCGCCACCCTGCTCCTCGCGACCCCGGCCAAGAGCCCCACCGGACGCAATCTGCGCACCACCGGCCGCACCCGGCTCGGCATCGGGCCGACCAGGGACGTCACGATGATCGAGGGCACGGTCGAGACGATCACCCGCGCCGAACTGTCCCAGGAGGACGGCGACCGCTTCGCGGCGAAGACCGGCTTCGACCCACGCCAACTGTCCACCCCCTACGAGTACTTCAGGGTCCGTCCGGTGCGGATCCAGGCCTGGCGCGAGGCCGATGAACTCGTCGGGCGGGAACTGATGCGGGACGGGGAGTGGCTGGTCGCCGACTGAACGGGCCGGAGCGGGATATCCGTGGGGTACAGGGCCGCGGGGCACGAACGCCCCGCGCCCCGGACCGTACGGAGGAGACATGGCACTGGTGAAAGCGGGCGTCGTGGTGCTCGACTGCGCCGAGCCGGAGAAGCTCGCCGGGTTCTACAAGGAGCTGCTGGAGGGCGAGGAGACGGACGCGACCGCCAACCGCGTGGAGATCAGGGGCTCGGAGGGTATGCGGATGGCGTTCCGCCGGGACATGAACGCCACCCCGCCGAGCTGGCCGCGCCCCGAGAACGCCCTCCAGGCCCACCTCGACTTCGTCGTCGACGACCTGGACGAGGCGGAGCGCAGGGTCATCGGGCTCGGCGGGCGTCCACTGGAGACCAGGGACGCCTCGGGCCCGTTCGAGGAGCGCGGCTACGCCGACCCGGCCGGCCACTCCTTCACCCTGCGCCTGGTCACCCCGACGGCGCCCAAGCAGGGCTGACGTCGGGGCGACCGGATCGGCGCTGACGGCGGTGCGTCCAGGCGCAGTTGCCTCGGCGTCAGTCCCGGCCGCCGTCGTCGTCGGTCGGCCAGACCCCGGTGGACCGCTCGATGGCCTTCGCGCCCGTGCGGTCCACCGCGCTGCGCACCACCGCGAAGATCGCGCCCTGTACGGCCGCCGCGAACAGGATCTCGCCCCAACCCCGGTTGCGGTCCAGGGCGTCGGGCGCGTCGTCCTCGTGCCGGATCACCTTCCACGTCTTGCGGAACGCGACACCGGCCAGCGCCCCGCTCGACCAACCCAGCGCGAAACCCAGGGGCTTGTAGGCCAGGGGGAGCTTCATCTTCTTCTTGTTCTTCTTGGCCATCCGTCTCTCCTTCGTTCGTTCTGCTACGCCGGTGTGGGCCGGCCCTGGGATGACACCTGCTCGTCCGGCGGCGGCGGACCCGGTGCGGTCCCGTCGCCGAACGGCCGGCCGACCAGCTCCTCGCGGTGGTGCGGGGTCAGCCACTGCGACAGATCCGGTCCGAGGGGCACGATCCGCGTGGGGTTGATGCCGGTGTGCACCTGGTAGTAGTGGCGCTTGATGTGGTCGAAGTCGACCGTGTCACCGAAGCCCGGGGTCTGGTAGAGGTCCCGGACGTACCCCCACAGCACCTCGTTCTCCGACAGCTTCCAGCGGTTGCACTTGAAGTGGCCGTGATAGACCGCGTCGAAGCGCACCAGCGTGGTGAACAGCCGGATGTCGGCCTCGGTGATGGTGTCCCCGACCAGATAGCGCTGCCGGGCGAGCCTCGGGGTCAGCAGCTCGAGCCGCTGGAACACCGCCGAGCAGGCGGCCTCGTACTCCGCCTGCTCGGTGGCGAACCCCGCCCGGTACACACCGTTGTTGACGTCCTCGTAGACGTCCGCCATCACCGCGTCGATCTCCTCGCGCAGCGCCCGCGGATACAGGTCCGGGGCGCCGTCCCGGTGCAGGGCACGCCACTCGGTGGCGAGGTCCAGGGTGAGCTGCTGGTAGTCGTTGGTGACCAGCTTCCCGCTGGGCACGTCCACGAGCGCGGGCACGCTCACCCCGCCCGGACAGTCCCTCTCCCGCCGGTCGTAGGCCTCGCTGAGGTAGCGGATGCCGAGGACCGGGTCACGGCCGTCCGGGTCGAGGGTGAAGCGCCAACTGCGGTCGTCCTGGATGGGATCGGCCACGGCGAGCGACAGCACGCCTTCCAGCCCCAGCAGCCGCCGGGAGACCAGGGCCCGGCTCGCCCAGGGGCAGGCCCGGCTGACCACCAGACGGTAGCGGCCGGGCTCCACCGGCCAGCCGTCCCGGCCGTCCGCGGTGACCCGGTCCGTGAAGTGGGCCTTGGAGCGCTGGAACGTCCGCTTCCCGTACGCGCTGTTGCCTCCGTCCGAGCCACTCATGCCGCCTCCCTGCTGTCCTGTGCCGTGCCGTGCCGTGTGCCGCCGTGCGGGTGTCTGGTCACCGCGTTCCCCGATTTCGGCGTGTGAGCCCCGCCAGTCGGGGCAGTCGGCGAAGGTGAGCGGGACACCTTCGAACACAACAGCGAACACACCCCTGAACCCACCACAACAGGCGTCGCCGGAACATGCGGGGAAGGCGTCCTCGGCCCAGAAGGAGGCTCGGAAAGCGGACCGCAGAACGCGGGTCACCGTCCTCGTGGCGCTCGTCGCCAATCTGGTCATCGCGGTCGCCAAGGCGATCGGCGGGCTGATCGCGCACTCCCCGGCCCTGTTGTCGGAGGCCGCCCACTCGGTCGCCGACAGCCTCAACGAGGTCTTCCTCCTGGCCGCGCTGCGCCGCAGCCGCCGCCCCGCCGACACACGTCACCCCTTCGGCTACGGCAAGGAGCGGTTCTTCTGGTCGCTCCTCGCCGCGGTGGGGATCTTCGTCATGGGCGGCTGCTTCTCCTTCTTCCAGGGCTTCGAGGCACTGCGCGGCGGAGGCGAGGAGAAGCTGAGCGGATACGTCGCCGGGCTCGTCGTCCTCGGTGTCGCCCTCCTCGCCGAGGGCGCGTCGCTGGTGCGGGCGCTGTACCAGACGCATCAGCAGGGCGGCACCGGCGAGGGCCTGCGCGACCCGGCGCTGCGCACGGTCGTCGCCGAGGACGGCACGGCGGTGCTGGGCGTCACCCTGGCCATGGCAGGCATGGCTCTGCACATGGTCACGGGGCAGGTCGTGTGGGAGGCGTCCGCGTCGCTGGCGATCGGGGCGCTGCTCGTCTACGTCGCCTACCGGCTCGGGCGGGAGGCCCGCGACCAGCTGATCGGGGAGGCCGTCGACGCGGAGACCGGCGGGCGGATCCGGGCGCTGCTCCAGGAGCAGCCCGAGATCGACAGTGTGGAGGCGCTGTTCACCATGAAGACGGGGCTGGAGTCGGTCCTGGTGGCCGCACGCGTCGACCTCGTGCCGGGCCTGGACAGCGAGCGGGTCGAGGAGGTGGCCGTACGCATCAAGCGCTCCGTCGCCGACACCTTCGCCGAGACGGACCAGATCTTCCTCGACATCACCGACCGGCCCGCGGGCGAGGCAGAGGAAAGCCCCGCCGCGACGGGGGAGCGCGGCGGGGCCTGACGCACAGGTGCCCGGCGGACGGGGCTTCATGCGCCCCGTCCCAAGATTTCTCGCGAGATCTTTCCGGGGCCGACCGCGCGGCGCTCCGCGGTCAGTGCTCCGCGGCCGGCTCCAGCACGAAGACCGGGATCTCGCGGTCCGTCTTCTCCTGGTACTCCGCGTACGGGGGATAGGCCGCCACGGCCCGCTCCCACCACTCGGCCTTCTCCGCGCCGGTCACCTCACGCGCGGCCACGTCCCGCTTCTCGGGTCCGTCCTGGAGTTCCGCGCGGGGGTCCGCCTTCAGGTTGTGGTACCAGACCGGATGCTTGGGGGCTCCGCCCTGCGAGGCGACGACGGCGTACCGACCCCCGTGCTCGACCCGCATCAACGGGGTCTTGCGGATCTTCCCGCTCCTGGCGCCCACGGTGGTCAGCAGGATCACGGGCATCCCGGTCTCCAGCAGGGTCGTCCCCTCGGTGCCGCCCGAGCTCTCGTACAACTCCACCTGCTCGCGCACCCACCCGGTCGGACTCGGCTCGTACTCGCCCTCGAGAGGCATGACATCCCATCCCATCGTCGTCGTGTCCTACGGCTCACTGCTCACGGATCACTGCTCACCGCACGGTCCACAACACCGGAACCCCGCGGATTCATCCGCTCCGCGATGACCTCTGAGGTAATCGCCTCGCTCGGCCCCCGCGGGGCACAGTGGCAACCGTCGAAAGGGGAGGAGTACCCATGGCCGTACACATGACCACCACCGCCGAGACGACGACCCGTTCCGTGGTCGCGGAACTGCTGCGACGCATCGGGCAGGGGGACCCGGAGCGGATCGCCGAGCTGTACGCCGAACACGGCGACTGGAAGCTGGACTGGCCCGAGGACGAGCACGGCCGCGCCGCCACCCCGTGGATCCGCCACCGCGCCACCCGCGCGGACGCCGCGGCCCACTACCGGGAACTGACCGCACACCACGTCCCCGGGCAGGCGGACACGCGGATCGAGCGCGTCCTCGTCGACGGCGCCGACGCGGTGGTCCTCGGCGAGATCCGGCAGACGGCGAGGTCGACCGGGCGCCCCTATCGCGCCAGGTTCGCCCTGCATCTGACCGTCGAGGACGATCTGATCGTCCGCCACCACGTGTACGAGGACAGCCTCGCGGTGGCCCAGGCGTTCACCCCGTGACGAGCAGCGGCGGACCCCACAGGCCCGAGACTCCCTCGCCCGGGTTGAGGCTCCGGCCGCTTGCACGGGTGGCCGTGCGGACCACCCGGTCCGCCACGCCCGCCGCGACCGGCCGCGCGCGGGATCCTGCTCACCACATCATCCGCACCGCGAGGGCCATGATCACCGCGCTCGACACCAGTGCCGTCACCAGCCGCCCGCGCCGCCCGGTCAGCGCCCGGCCGAGCAAGGCCCCGCCGCCGGCCAGCAGGACCTGCCAGCTCGCGGACGCGACGAAGGCCGCCAGGACGAACACGCCCTGCTCCAGTGGCTGCACCGCGTCCGCCGTACGGGAACCGAGCACCAGGGCCGCGAAATAGATCACGGTGGTCGGGTTGAGCAGGGTGATCCCGAGCAGGGCCAGGTAGGCGCGGGCGGGGCTCGGAGGAGGCGGGTCCGCGCGGGTGGCGAGCCGACGTCCGCGGTACTGGCGTACGGCGGTGACCGCGCCCCGGACCGCCAGCGCGAGCAGCAGCAGGGCCGAGGCCCAGCGCAGCGGCCCGAGCACGGGACGCAGTGCGGCGGCGAGGGCGGTGCCGCCGAGCGCGGCCACCAGCGCGTACAGTCCGTCGGCGGTGGCGACGCCCAGGGCGGCACAGACCCCGGTGCGCAGGGAGGTGCGGGCGGTGAGCGAGACGAGGTAGGTCGCGACCGCGCCGACGGGCATGGCGATGCCGTAGCCCGCGAGCAGCCCCGCGACGAGCGCCCCGGTCACGACGCGAGCGGTGTCGGCCCCTCCGGACGGCCGGACTGCTGCTGGAACCGCACCGGCATGGCGGCGGCGGTCAGCGGCAGAAGGGCGTAGGTCGTAGGCATGGCGGGATTCTGCGGCCCCCGGCCCCCCGCCCACAACCGGTTTTCGCCGAAACCCCGCGCACCCCTCACCGAAGGCCACCCCGCTCGCCGCCCGCCCAGTCCGCACGAAGGCCACTTCGTCCGCCCCCGAGACCCGCCCGGCCCGAACCGGGGTCCGCCCGGCGGTCGCAGGACGCCTGCCGGGGCCCCGCCGGAGGCCGGCCCCGTTCGTCACTGAGCGGCGCGTCCGGTCCGCACGAGGCCCGCCCGGTTCGCCGCCTCAGGGGCGCCCCGGCCGTTGCCGGCGGCTTGTCGGGGCTCCACCGGGGGCGGTCCTGTTCGTCCCCGAGGGGTGCGTCCGGTCTGCGCTGGGGCCAGCCCGGCCGTTGCCGGCGGCTTGTCGGGGCTCCACCGGGGGCGGTCCTGTTCGTCCCCGAGGGGCACGTCCGGTCCGCGCTGGGACCCGCCCGGCCGCCGGAGGCTCGTCGGGGCCCCACCGGGGGCCTGCCCTTTCGTCTCCGAGGCCAGTCCAGCCCGCTCCGAGGCCCGTCCAGCCCGCTCCGGGGCCGGTCCAGCCGTCGTCGAAGGCCTGTCGGGGGCCCTGCGGAGGCAGGCAGCCGTTCAGTCCCGGAGGGGCACGTCCGGTCCACACCGGGCCCATCCGTTCGTCTCCACGGCAAGCCCGGCCCGCACCGAGGCTGCCCAGCCGTCTCCTGGGCCCGTGGGAGCCCCGCCGGAGGCCGGCCCCTTTCGTCCGCGAGGGGCAGGTGCGGTCCACACCGGGCCCCGCCCCCCCCTCGTCTCCGAGGCCCGCCCGGTCCCCGTCGGAAGCCCGTTCGGTCGTCGACGCCAGCAGCCCGCCCGGCCCCCGTCGGCAGCCCTCCCGTGCTCAGCCTGCCCCGCCCCGTCGGCAGCCCTCCCGTGCTCCGCCCGCCCGGCCCCCGCCGTCGGGCCCCGTTCTTACCGGAGGCGCGCCCCGCACCTCGCCACCCCACCCCGTTTTCGATTCCCGAGCGAGCATCCCCGGCCAACCTGCACCCGCCACCGATCTGGCCGAACTTGGCGTCGCCCATTAGATGCCCCGGGCATCTAATGAAGATCTGCACGCTGCTGCACGACGCACACCTTCGTCTGCGAGGTCTTCCATGACGGCAACCCCCCGCACGCAAACGGAACCCGTCGCCTTCCCGCAGGATCGGACCTGCCCCTACCACCCACCCACCGCCTACGACCCCTTGCGTGACGGCCGTCCGCTGGCCCGCATCACGCTCTACGACGGCCGACCGGCCTGGCTGGTCACGGGGCACGCGGTCGCCCGTGCCCTCCTCACCGACCCCCGGCTGTCGAGCGACCGCACCCGCCCTGACTTCCCCGCGCCCACCGAACGCTTCGCCGGCACCCAGAACCGGAGGGTGGCGCTGCTCGGTTTCGACGACCCGCAGCATCACGCGCAACGGCGGATGATGGTGCCCAGCTTCACCCTGCGCAGGGCCGTGGAACTGCGACCGGAGATCCAGCGGATCGTGGACGAGCGGCTCGACGCGATGATCGCGCAGGGCCCGCCCGCCGAGCTGGTGAACGCCTTCGCGCTGCCGGTGCCCTCGATGGTGATCTGCGCCCTGCTCGGCGTCCCGTACACCGACCACGACTTCTTCGAGGCCCAGTCACGGCGACTGCTGCGCGGACCGAAGGCGTCCGACACCCAGAACGCGCGCGACCAGCTCGACGCCTACTTCGGGGAGTTGATCGACCGGAAACTGAAGGAGGAACGGCCCGGCGACGGGGTGCTGGACGAACTCGTCCACGACCGGCTGCGCTCCGGCGAGCTGAGCCGCGTCGACGTCATCGCCTTCGCCACCATCCTGCTGGTCGCCGGCCATGAGACGACCGCCAACATGATCTCGCTCGGCACCTTCACCCTGCTCCAACACCCCGAGCGGCTGGCCGAGTTGCGGGCCGACCCCGCGCTGCTGCCGGCCGCTGTCGAGGAGCTGATGCGCATGCTGTCGATCGCCGACGGCCTGCTGCGGCTGGCCACCGAGGACGTCGAGGCGGGCGGCGAGACCATCCGGGCCGGCGACGGGGTGGTCTTCTCGACCTCTGTCATCAACCGCGACGAGGACGTCTACCCCGACGCCGACACCCTGGACTGGCACCGCTCCGCCCGGCATCACGTCGGCTTCGGCTTCGGCATCCACCAGTGCCTCGGCCAGAACCTGGCCCGCGCCGAGATGGAGATCGCCCTGCGCACCCTCTTCACCCGGCTGCCCGGGCTGCGCCTCGCCGCTCCCGCGGACGAGATCCCCTTCAAGCCCGGCGACACGATCCAGGGGATGCTGGAACTCCCCGTGACCTGGTAAGAGGCTCAAGGCCATGCACATCGACATCGACAAGGACGTCTGTATCGGCGCCGGCCAGTGCGCCCTGTCCGCCCCCTCCGTGTTCACCCAGGACGACGACGGATTCAGCGCGCTGCTGCCCGGCCGGGAGGACGGTGCCGGGGACCCCATGGTCCGCGAGGCGGCCAGGGCCTGCCCCGTGGCCGCCATCACCGTGACCTAGGGCCTGTCCGCAAAGTCCCGCCTGCCGGGAGCCGCCATGCACGCACTCGATCTCAGCGGTCGGCGCCCCGCACCAGGACCCGTGCCGCCTCGCGTGCCTCCCGCGCGGGCGCGGTGCTCTCGGTGATCCCGGCCGTCACCATCGCCCCCTCGGCGAGCAGGAACAGCTGCCCGGCCACCGTGCCGGGCAGTCCCGCGTCCGCCACCAGGGCGGCGAGATACTCCCGGAACGCGCCTTTGTGGGCCCTCACCTGGGACGCGACCGGCGCCGACCTCGCGCCCAGTTCGCCGTACGAGTTGATCCATGCGCATCCGCGGAAACCGTCCTCGCCGAACCAGGACTCCAGCCAGTCGAAGACGGCGAGGATCCGCTCCTCGGGGTCCGGGTGGCGCTCCACGTGCGCGGCCAGCCGCCCGCGCCAGCGCACGTCGCGGCGTTCCAGGTAGGCCACCACCAACTGCTCCTTCGCGGGGAAGAGTTGGTAGAGGCGCTTGAGTGAGACTCCGGAGGCGCCACGGATGTCGTCCATGCCGACGGACTGGATGCCGCGGCCGTAGAACAGCTCCTCCGCGGCGTCCAGGGCCCGCTCCCGGGCGGTCGCGCTGTCCATGAGGGCCACTCCACTCCTTGGCGATCGTGAGGAACCGTGACGGTCCTTGACGAGAGAACGTGCGTTCTCCTACGGTAGCAGTAGTCGGGAGAACGCGCGTTCTCCCTTTCTGGTCACGGAGGATGACATGACCGACCGTCCGCCCCTGCCGCCCTTCACCCGCGAGACCGCCGCCCGGAAGGTGCAGGCCGCCGAGGACGCCTGGAACACCCGCGACCCGCACAAGGTGGCGCTCGCCTACTCACAGGACTCGGTGTGGCGCAACCGCGACACCTTCGTCACCGGCCGCGACGAGATCGTCGCGTTCCTCACCGAGAAGTGGTCACGCGAGCGGGACTACGCCCTGCGCAAGGACCTGTGGGCCTTCGACGGCAACCGCATCGCCGTCCGTTTCCAGTACGAGTCCCTCGACGCCGACGGACAGTGGTGGCGTTCGTACGGCAACGAACTCTGGGAGTTCGACGAGCACGGCCTGATGACCCGCCGCGAGGCCAGCATCAACGACCTGCCCATCGAGGAGAAGGAGCGTCGTATCGTCGGCCCGCGCCCCGAAGGCGAGCAGGGGTCGTCCTTCCCGATCCAGTAGATCCAACGGCTTCAGTAGGGTTCCGAGGTGACCCAACAGGCCGAGAAACCCTTCCTCTACGTCGTCGTCTGCGCCGCCGGGATCGCCGCCGACGTCAGCAAACTCATCACCGCCGCCCAGGAACGGGGTTGGGAGGTCGGCGTCATCGCCACCCCCGTCGCGATGAACGGCTTCTTCGACACCGCCGCCGTCGCGACCCTGACCGGCCGCCCGATCCGCTCCGCCTGGCGCACCCCCGGCGACCCGCGTCCCTTCCCGTCACCGGATGCCGTCGTGGTCGCGCCCGCCACCTTCAACACCGTCAACAAGTGGGCGGCCGGACTGGCCGACACCCTCGCCGTGGCCACCCTCTGCGAGGCCTGCGGCCTGGGCGTCCCCATAGCCGTACTGCCGTGCGTGGCCGACGCGCTGGCCGCCCATCCCGCCTACCAGGACAGCCTGATACGGCTGCGGGCAATGGGTGTGCGGTTCGGTCCGCCCTTCGCGGGCGGGCCGGGGGCCGAGTTCGGCTGGGAGCAGGCGCTGGACCTGCTCGTGCGGTGACCCGCCGAGGCTTCGGGGCGGACGCCGTACGCTCCCTTTCGTAACCACTCGGAAGGCAGGAGCAGCAACGATGCAGTACGTGAAGCTCGGTTCGACGGGCCTGGACGTGTCGCGGATCTGTCTGGGGTGCATGACCTACGGCCTGCCCGACCGCGGGGTGCACGAGTGGACGCTCGACGCGGAGGCGTCCCGGCCGCTGATCCGGCAGGCGCTGGACGCGGGCATCAACTTCTTCGACACGGCGAACGTCTACTCCGACGGCACCAGCGAGGAGATCGTCGGCAAGGCGCTGCGCGACTTCGCCGACCGGGACGAGATCGTCCTCGCCACCAAGGTGCACGGCCGGATGCGCTCAGGACCCAACGGCGGCGGACTGTCCCGCAAGGCGATCATGACGGAGATCGACCACAGCCTGACCCGCCTCGGCACCGACCACGTCGACCTCTACCAGATCCACCGCTTCGATGCGCACACCCCGGTCGAGGAGACCATGGAGGCCCTGCACGACCTGGTCAAGGCCGGCAAGGTCCGCTATCTCGGGGCGAGTTCGATGTACGCCTGGCAGTTCTCCAAGATGCAGTACGCGGCGGAGAGGCACGGCTGGACGAAGTTCGTCTCCATGCAGAACCACTACAACCTCCTCTACCGCGAGGAGGAGCGCGAGATGCTCCCGCTCTGCGCCGACCAGGGCGTCAGCGCGCTGCCCTGGAGCCCGCTGGCCCGGGGCCGGCTGACCCGGGACTGGGGCACGGTCACCGAGCGCAGCGCGGGCGACAACTTCGGCAACCGCCTCTACCAGGACGGCGATCGCACCATCGTCGAGGCGGTCACCCGTATCGCCGGCGAGCGCGGGGTGCCCCGCGCCCAGGTGGCCCTGGCCTGGCTGCTCCACCAGGACACGGTGGCGGCTCCCATCGTCGGCGCCGCCAAGCCGCACCACATCGAGGACGCGGTGGCGGCGGTGGAACTGGAGCTGAGCGGCAAGGAGATCGAGGAGTTGGAGAGCTCCTACACGGCCCGTCCGATCGTCGGCCACTGACGCCGCTTCTCAGTGCGGTCCCTGCGGTGCGAACTCCGTGCCGCAGGGGCCCGCGCCTTCGCTCTCCGCCAGGGCGACGCGGTCACCCCGCATCGACATCGTCCGGTAGTACGCCCCGATCCGTTCGGTCGAGCGCCCCACGTAATGCCCGATGAACGACCGCCGGAAGCGGTCGTCGCTCCGGTTCGGCTGCGATCCGTGCACCAGGCTCCCGTTGAAGAACAGGACGTCCCCGGGCGCCATGTCCACCGGGACCGGCTCCAGGCCCGCGGGCGGCGCCACGTACTCCCGGGCGAACGACACCCCTTCGTCCGCCTCCTCCGGGCAGAACAGGTCCATCCGGTGCGTACCGGGAACGACCTCCAGGCCCCCGTTCTCCCGGTCGATCACATCGCACGCCACCCACGCCGCGACACATGTCCCCGGCTCGACCCGCAGATAGAAGTTGTCCTGGTGCAGCGCCTGGCCCCGCGCCCCCGGCGGCTTGAAGTAGAACATGCTCTGCGCGGCCAGCGCCTCCTCGTCCAGCAGGGCCTCCAGGACCACCCGGAGCCGTGTGTCGAGCAGTGTCCGGCGGGCGAGCGGGTTGATCTCGTGCGGCTGCATCACCCGCGGCCACACCGCCAACGGGTCGTCCCCGGGCCGCGGTGCGAAGTGCCCGGGCACCGGCCCGGCCGCGTGCAGTGCCGTGAACTCCGCACACAGCCGGTCGATCTCCTCCTGGGCGAACAGTCCTCGTACGACGGTGAATCCGTCCTCCTCGAACGCGCTCACCCAGCTCGTGGTGTCCTTGTCCATGACGGTCATACGGGCCCTCCTCGGCAACTGCGTGTACGCATGTCAAGCTAGGTCGCACCGGAGTTCGAGAGGATGCTCGTGACCGCTGACGGACTGCCTGGGACTGCTGCCCCGGGCGTGCCCGCCCCGCCCGCGGGCCTGGTGGTGCTCGGCCGCTACGACGAGTCGCCGGGGTACTTCATCAACCGGCCGCAGGGCTCCGACAGCTGGCTGTTCACCTGGACCGTGGCCGGCACCGGGCAACTGCGCCACGGCTCGGCCACCACGCGGGCCGGCGCCGGAGACCTGGTCGCCCTCGCCCCCGGTTCCCCGCACGGCTACGGCGTCGCGCCCGACGCCCCGCACTGGCGGTTCTGGTGGGTGCACTGCCAGGCCCGGCCCTCCTGGCTGCCCTGGCTGCGCCCGTACGACCGCGGCGCGGGCCTGTACGTCGTCTCCCCGACCCCGACCGGTCTGCGCGACCGCGTCGAGGCGGCGTTCCACCGGATGCACGCGTCCCCGGACGGCCGGATCGCCGTCGCCCACGACACCGTCGCCCGTGAACTCGCCCTGTGCGCCCTGGAGGAGGTCGTGCTGCTCACCGCGGGCGCGGCCCGTCGCCGGCCCCCGGCACCCGGCCTGGACCCCCGCGTCGCCCGGGTCCAGGAACTCCTCGCCGCCGACCCCGGCGCGCCCCACACCGTCGACTCCCTCGCCGCGCACGTCTCCCTGTCGCCCTCCCGGCTGGCGCACCTGTTCACCCGCCAGGTGGGCCAGTCGCCGATGCGCGCCCTGCGTGAGGCGCGGCTGCGGCACGCGGCGCGACTGCTGGAGGCCACCGACCTGCCCGTGGAACGGGTGGCCACGGCGTCGGGGTTCGTGAGCCCCTTCCATTTCCACCGGGTCTTCCGCGAGCGTTTCGGCATGCCGCCCGGCGCGTACCGGTCCGGCGGGCCAATGGTTGAGGCATGAGCGGTCCGGACTCGGCGTATACGCGATGGAGTGGCCGTTCAATGGTTCACCGAAGGAAAGTCATTCACTAACGCTCGCGCTATTGACCCATCGTCAAAAAGGCATGGTGCGCACGTAATGCACAAAACAGCGGGCTCTCTTGTTACATCTCGCTAACCTGTGGAAAGGTGGGGCCTCCCTCCCGTACGCCCCCCACGCTTCACGAGAGCTGTCGTCGGCGGGATCACATACCCATTGGTATGGACTTTCCTGTGCAAGCCCCCGAGAGGAATGCCGCCGTGAATGACGCAGGCCTGCCGAATTCCCCTGCCCCGGCCCGCCTGTTCGATGTGACGGACGCGCAACTCAGCGCCGAACTGAAGAAGTGGACGGGTGCGGCACCGGCCCTGCATCCCGTCGGTGAACTCCTCGACCGGCACTGGGAAGCGGCCTACGCCTATGCCCGGCTGTGCACCGACGGACCGCGTTCCGCGGGAATGCTCACCACCGCCGCATTCACCCGGCTCTTCGGCGAATCCCTGCGGCACAACGGACCGACGGCCGCCTGGCGCCCGCAGATCCTCGTCACCGTGCGACGGATCGCCGCCGAATGGGACACCGACCGCCGCCGCGAACAGCTCCACCCCGAACTGCGCTCCGAGACCGACGGGGAGCGGGCCGCGGCCCGGCTGCTGCCGCCCGCCGACCGTCGCCTGCTGTCCGGCGCGTTCCAGCGGCTGCCCCAGTCCGCCCGCGCGTTGCTGTGGCACAGCGAGGTCGAGGGCGAGCCGCTGGAGATACCGGGCGCCCTGCTGGGCCTGGACGTGGAGGACGTCCGGGTCGAACTGGGCCGGGCCCGTGAGCGGCTGCGCGAGGAGTGTCTCCAGGTCCACCGCGAACTCGCCCCCGAACAGGAGTGCCGCAGCTTCCTGCGGATGCTGGACGTCACCTACCGGCGCGGGGGCGTCGACGTCGACCCCGACCTCCGCGCCCACCTCGACCGCTGCAAGCACTGCCGGCACACCGCCGACCAGCTGAACCAGTTCAACGACGACCTCGGCGTCGCCCTCGCCGAGGCGGTCCTCGGCTGGGGCGGACGCGCCTACGCGGAGACCCGGGCCGCCCAGGAGGCGGCGGACGCGCCGATGTCGCCGGAGCCGGCCATGGCACACCAGGCCATCGCCGGCGAGCCCTTCTTCGACCTGCCCCCGGTTCCCCGTACCAGCCCCTCCGTCCCCGGCACCCCGATCCCCGACGGGGCCCCCGCTGCCCGTACCGGAGCCCCCGGAGCCCCCGCTGCGGCCCGAAGAACCCGCAGACGGCACTCGGCGAAGAAGGCCGCCCGCCGTCGCAACCTCACCGCGGCCGTCCTGACCGTCAGCACCCTGGTCGCCCTTCCGTTGGTCCTGTGGGCCGTCCAGGGCGGCGACGACCCCGCCCCGACCGCGGGCTCCCGGGCCTCCGACGCACCCGACACCGGGGCGGACCGCTCCACCACCGACCCGACCTGGGTCGGCGCCGGCAAGGCGGGCCAGGGCACGCTGAGCGGCCGGATCCACAACGTCGACTCCGGGCTCTGTGTGGCCGTGGTCGGCAAGAAGGCCGTCAAGGGCGCCGAGACCGAGGTCACCGACTGCACCTCGGACAGCACCCAGCAGTGGACGTACGAGACCGACGGACTGCTGCGCAGTTCCGCCGACCCCGAGCTCTGCCTCGACTCCCACCTCGGCTACTCGGTGCAGCTCGGCCCGTGCACCGGCCTCGCGAAGACCGAGGCCAAGGACGTCCGCTACGACTTCACCACGCGCGGCAACCTGGTGCCGCGCCGGAACCAGGACCTGGCCCTGACCCCGGCCGCCACCGACGGCACCGGCGCCCTGGTCCTGAAGGCGCGCGCCGACGACACCGCCGTCCAGCGCTGGGTCTTCGACACCTCCAAGGCCGACCTCCAGATGGAGTGGGTCAACTGGGACGCCGTGGCCGAGCCCACCCCGACCCCCACCCCCACGCCGAGTCCCACGCCCACCCCGAAGAAGGCGACCCCCACGCCGACACCGTCCGCGACCGCGTCGACCGCGGCGCCGACCCCCGGCGGCGCCTACCCGAGCGACGTCCCCTGCTACTACACGTACTCCTGCGACTGGGACGGCCAGTACGGCTCCGGATACGGAGGCTACGGCGGGTACGGGGGCTACGGAGGCGGCGGCCGGCGCTGACCCCCGCGCGGCTCCTCAGGCCCCGATCAGCTGGATCGAGCCCCACAGGGCGAGGGTGGCCGGCACCAGTGCGGCCGGGACGGCGAGCAGGCCGAGGCGGGTGAACTCGCCGAGAGCGACGGCCTGCCCGTCGCGTTGCACGATCCGCCGCCACAGCAGTGTGGCCAGCGAACCGGCGTAGGTGAGGTTCGGGCCGATGTTGACGCCGATCAGCACCGCGAGGACCGCGCCCGGCCCGGCGCTCGCGGTCAGCGGCAGCAGGACCAGCACCGCGGGCAGGTTGTTGATCAGGTTCGCCAGTACGGCGGCCAGCGCGGCGATCCCGAGCAGCGCCACCACTCCGGACCCCTCGGGGATCGCATGGCGCAGCGCGTCGGCGAGTCCGTTGTCGACGACCGCCCGGACGACCACGCCGAGCGCGAGCACGAACGCCAGGAAGCCCGGCGCCGCGGCCCTCACCACGGTCAGCGGCGTGGCCCGGCGCCGCACCAGCGCCCGCCCGGCCAGCACCAGCGCGCCCGCGAGGGCCACCCACGCCGGGTCGACACCGACCGCGGACGCCACCACGAACCCGGCCAGGGTGCAGCCGACGGTGACGAGGGCGAAGCGCGGCAGCTCGGGCGGCTCGGCCGTGTCGGGAGCGGCGACGGCGGCCCCCAGGTCGTCGGCGAAGAAGCGCCGGAACACCAGGTACTCGGCGCCGATGGCGACGAGCCAGGGCAGGGCCATCAGCGCCGCGAACCGGGTGAAGCTCAGCCCGCTCGCCTCGAAGGCGAGGAGGTTGGTCAGGTTGGACACCGGAAGCAGCAGCGACGCCGTGTTCGACAGATGCGCGCAGGCGTACAGGTGCGGCCGGGCCCGGACCCCGCTGCGGGCCGCGGTGGCCAGCACGACCGGGGTGAGCAGGACGACCGTGGCATCCAGGCTGAGCACCGCGGTGATCGCCGACGCGAGCACGAACACCGACGTCAGCAGGGTGCGGGGGCGGCCCGCGGCCCGCCGCGACATCCACGCCCCGCAGGCCCGGAAGAGCCCCTCGACATCGCAGAAGTGGGCCAGCACGAGGACCGCGGCGAGGAACCCGACCACCGGTCCGAGCCGTTCCGCCTCGGCCCACGCGTGCTCCGGCGAGATCGCGCCGGTCGCGACGGCCAGCCCCGCCGCCGGAACCGCCACCACCGCCTCGGGCAGCCCGCGCGGACGCACCACCGCCCAGGCGAGTACGGCGACGAGCAGAGCTATGGACAGGACTTCGGCGAGCGGGGTGTTCAGGGGGGATCCTTCGGAGCGTGTTCGAGCCGTACCCACCCATGAAAACAGGTGAAAGTAAGAGACCGCGAAGGCGGGTCAGGCGCCGGGGCCCTTGTCGAACACCGTCAGGAACACCGAGGACTCGTTGCCGGAGACCGGCACCTCGCCCGCCGACCAGGACACCTTCAGCGGATCCCGCTCGTCCGGCGGCGTCACCAGCAGGGCATCGGGATTGGCGGTACGGGCCCCACTGATCTGCGGGTTGGAGAAGGTGATCCCCGACCAGGCGCTGTGTCCCGGCGCCAGCCGCACGGTGGTGGGTGTACCGGGGGACCGCTTGGGGTCAGGGCCCAGTTGCTTGCCGGCGGCGTCGACGAAGGCGGCGCCCGGATAGCCGTGGATCGTGCAGGTGCGCTGGGAGGTGTTCGTCAGGATCACGGGGAAGTTCTCCTGCCCGGCCCCCGGGTCGTTGCGGCCGAGGACGGCCTCCAGTTCGGAGGTGTGGCAGCGGCTGCCGGCGGCCGGGCTCCCGGTGGGCGAGGGCGACGGCGGGAGGGACGTCGGTCCGGCGCTCGGGGGCACCGAGGGTGTCGCCGATGTCACGTCGCTGGTGGCCGGCGCGGCCGTGCCCGGCAGCGTCGACGGCGCGGTCGCCGCGTCGCCCTCGCCGCCGCCACCGCCTCCGCAGGCGGTCAGCAGGCTCAGCGCGGCGGCGGCGCTCGCGAGCAGCGCCGCCCGGTGCACGGACCGGTACATGTTCGCCATGTCTTCTCACTCCTCGTACGGCGCGTTGTGCCCCGTCACGAGTGTCCGATGCACCGATCGCCGGAAAAGTTCGCGCGGTCAGCGCCCGAGCCGCACCGAGCCGAGGACCCCCTGCGCCGCCGCGGCGCCGCCGTCCGTCCTGATCTGCACGTACACCTGCGGCTGCCCGCCGCCGTCCGCAGGAGTGAGCCCGGCCTCGACGACGGAGCCGCCGCCGGGGCAGTCGCTCCAGCTGCGGACCCGGGCGGACCAGTGGGCCAGGGTGCGGTCGCGGGCGCCGTCGTAGTGGCACCGGGGATGGTCGAGGCCGTCGACCACGGCCGTGACGTCACCGTGCTCCAGCACCCCTGCGAAGACGCCGTTGACGTCCGCGCCGAGGTCCTGCCAGCGGGTCAGGTCGTCGGCGACGGCGAACCCCGGCTCGTGCCCGGCGCGCAGGCCGAGGACCCCCGGGTCCCAGCCCGCCGCGCGTACCTGGCCGGCCCACGCGGCGGGTACGGCGGCCGACACCCGCCCCGTCACGTCCTCGATCCGCCGGTCGGCGGGCGCGGTGTCCTGCGGCCACAGCGCGAGGGCCGTGCCGGTCAGGGCCGCCGTCACCACCAGCCCGGCGAGCAGGGCGGGCCGGCGGCGGGGACGACGGCCCGCCGCCAGGCGTTCCAGCTCCGCCGCGAACGACCGCGCGTCGGGCCAGCGCCGCGCGCGGTCCGGACGCAGGGCGCGCAGCAGGGCACGCCGGACACCGGGGTCCAGACCCGGACGCAGCCGGTCGGGCCGTACGACCTTGCCGGGCGTACCCGGGACCGTTCCGGTGAGCAGGTGGTAGCCGACCGCGCCCAGGCTGTAGACGTCGGCACGCGCGTCGATGCCGGTCCCGGGCTCGGCCTGCTCGGGCGGCCGGTATCCCGCCGACCCGGCGGCCAGGGTCAGCCCGGACGCCTCCGCGAGGATCTTGGCCAGTCCCAGGTCGGCCAGCAGCACCTGCCGGGTGCCGTCCGGTCCGGTGCGCAGGAGCAGGTTGGACGGTTTGATGTCCCGGTGCACGATCCCCGCCTCGTGCAGCGCGGCCGCCCCGAGCGCCGCCGACGCCGTCAGCCGCAGCGCCTCCCCGACGGGCAGCGGGCCGTCCTGGAGCAGTTCGGCGAGGGTGCCGCCGTCGGCGTACTCCATCACGAAGTACGGTCTGCCGTCCGGGAGTTCGCCGATGTCGTGGACCTGCACCACCCGCCGCGACGCGGCTCGGCGCAGCAACCGGGCCTCGGACAGGAAGCGTTCGCGGACGTCGAGGCGGTGCGACCAGTTGTCGGCGAGCACCTTCACGGCCACCGGTGCGTCCAGCGTGTCGTCATGGGCGAGCCACACCGTCCCGAACGCGCCGGTGCCCAGGCGTCGTTCGACCCGGTAGCGGCCGATGCGCTCGACGGAGTGCATACGACTATCATGCCTGCCGCACCGACCAGGGCGAGGGGAGCAGTCGTGCCGGACCGACCCCCGACCGAGGACCTCGCCCGGCGCGCCGCCGACGGCGACCGGGCGGCGCTCGACGCGTTGCTCGCGGAGATCCGCCCCGAGGTCGTCCGGCGCTGCGCACGGTTCCTGCCCTGCCGCGAGGACGCGGAGGAGGCGGCCCAGGACGTGCTGCTCCAAGTCGCCCGGAGGATCGGCATGTTCGAGGGGCGCAGCCGCTTCGGCACCTGGCTGTACACCGTGGTGGCCAACTGCTGCCGGCAGAAGTACCGCGAACTCAAGCGGCGCTCCGCCGAACAGCCCGCCCCGACGCTCGACGACCTTCGCGCGGACCCCCGCACCACCAGCGTCATCGCCGGTTCCCGGATCGACCTGCTGGAGGCGCTGGAACGCCTGGAGCGCGAACACCCCCTGCTGGTCGAGCCGTTGGTGTACCGGGACATCTGCCGACTGGAGTACGCCGAGGCCGCCGACCGCCTCGGTATCGCGCTGGGCACCTTCAAGTCCCGTCTGCACGAGGCACGCCGACAGGTCAGGCCCTGGCTGGCCGAGTCGCCGTAGGACGGGCCCTGGCGGCTCACTCCTCGTCGAGCAGGGTGATCTCCGCCCAGATCGTCTTGCCGTCGGCCGTGTGCCGGCTGCCCCAGCGCTGGGTGAGCTGGGCGACCAGGAGGAGACCGCGGCCGCCCTCGTCCCAGGTCTTGGCGCGGCGCAGATGCGGGGCGGTGTGGCTGGTGTCGGAGACCTCGCAGATGAGCGTGGTCGCGTCATGGATCAGCCGTAGCCGAATGGGGTGCGCGCCGTACCGTATGGCGTTGGTGACCAGCTCGCTCACCACCAGTTCCGCGGTGAAGGACGCCTCCGACAGACCCCAGGTGCCCAGCTGCTCGACGACCTGCTTGCGGATCGGGGCGAC
The DNA here is from genome assembly GCF_044593635.1 of Streptomyces sp. NPDC051913. NCBI lineage: Bacteria > Bacillati > Actinomycetota > Actinomycetes > Kitasatosporales > Streptomycetaceae > Streptomyces > Streptomyces sp. NPDC051913. The sequence goes on from NZ_JBIUCI010000022.1 coordinate 144,286, forward strand.
GAGGGACGGGTCGGCGGGGATGTGCCAGGTCGCGACCTGGGAGGCGGGCAGGCCCCGGGTGCGGGCCAGCAGCAGGGCCACGTCGTCGGTGGAGCCGCCGGGCGGCAGCAGGGTGTTGAGGACCCGGTCGCAGGTTTCGTCGAGGGAGTCGGAGAAGGCCGCGAGCGCCTCGCCCAGCAGTCGGTTGGCCGCGTCCGTGTCGCGGTCCGCGGACTCGACCAGGCCGTCCGTGTAGAACGCCAGGACCGAGCCCTCGCGCAGCTCCAGCTCGGTCGATTCGAAGGGCAGTCCGCCCACGCCCAGCGGCGGCCCCGAGGGCAGGCCGACCTGCTCGGGCGCGCCGCCCGGCGGGATCAGTATCGGCGCGGGGTGTCCGGCCCGGGCCAGTGTGCAGCGTCGCGACACCGGGTCGTAGACCGCGTACACACAGGTCGCCCCGACCTCGCCCGGGCTGCCGTCGGCGCCGGCCTCGGCGGAGAGCCGGACCACGAGGTCGTCGAGGTGGGTGAGGAGCTCGTCGGGGGCCAGGTCGATGTCGGCGAGGGTGCGTACGGCGGTGCGCAGCCGGCCCATGGTGGCCGAGGCCTGGATGCCGTGACCGACGACGTCCCCGACGACCATCGCGACCCGCATCCCGGACAGCGGGATCACGTCGAACCAGTCGCCGCCCACCCCGGCCCGGGCCGCGGGCAGATACCGGGAGGCCGCCAGTACGGCCGCGGTGTGCGGCAGCGAGCGGGGCAGCAGGCTGCGCTGGAGCGCGAGCGCGGTCTCCCGCTCGCGGGAGAAGCGGCGGGCGTTGTCGATGCAGACGGCCGCGCGGGCCGTCACCTCCTCGGCCAGCAGCACGTCGTCCGGCGTGAACGGGTCGGGCCGCCTGAACCGGGTCAGCACCGCGACCCCGAGGGTCAGCCCGCGGGCCTGGATCGGCACCGACATCGTGGAGTGGATGCCGAACTGCCGGACGGCGTCGGCCCGCGCCTGGTTCCAGGTCAGCCACTCGTCCAGCTGCCCGGAGGCCACCGTGGCGACGATGGTCCGGCCCGCCACCAATGAGTCGGCCTGGGGTGAGGAGGCCGGGTAGACCTCGACCTGTCCCGGCTTGGCCACGGCCTCCGGGGTGCCCGGGTTGACCGACTGGTGCGCGGCCCGGCGCAGCCCGATCGGTGTGGTGAGGGCCGGGGGAGGGTCTCCGTTCTCCTGCGGGTCCAGCAGGTCGACGCTGACGAAGTCGGCGAGCGCGGGCACGCAGACGTCCGCGAGTTCCTGCGCCGTCCGGGTGACGTCGAGCGTGGAGCCGATGCGCACGCTCGCCTCGTTGACCAGTTGCAGCCGCTCGCGGGCCAGGTAGTTCTCGGTGAAGTCGTGTGCCGCCAGACACACGCCCCGCACCCGGCCCTCGCCGTCGGTGACCGGGGCCATTCTGGCCAGCCAGGCGTGCGCCATTGTCTCGCCACCGGTGCGCATGTACGTCTGGACGTCCTCGGCCCGGCCCGAGGTGAGCACCCGCAGCAGATGTGCCTCCAGCTCCGCGCTCTGCGGTTTGCCGCCGATCTCCGACAGCCTGAGGCCCCGGATGCGTGCCTCGGGCAGTCCGATCACGTCGGCCATGGCGTCGTTGAGGCGGCTCAGCCGCAGCCGCTCGTCGTAGACCGCGACAGCGCACGGCGACTGCACGAGCGCCGCCGTGGCGAGCGGGTCGTCGCCGGAGCGCGGCTCGCCGTCCTCCAGCGGGGTCACGACGAGCCACCGGCCCGGGGCGCCGTCCTTGGCACGGTGGTGATGGGCCAGCAGCCACACGGACACGGTGCCGCCGTCGCGGTGACGGAGCGTGACCGTTCCGTCCCAGCGCGGGCCGGCCGGGGTGAAGGCCGCTGGGCCACCATCGCTGACCAGGAGGTTCTCGGCCCGACTCCCCACGACCTCGGCGGCGGGCCGGCCCAGCAGGCGCTCGGCGCCGGCGTTCCACTCCACGACTGTTCCGTGGTCGTCGATGACAGCCCGCGCCGTCGCGGCATCGTCGAACGGATAGTCCGGGCTCATCGCGGCCACTCCATTGCGCACACTCACAGTGAACAGACACGTCACATGAGTTCCAGCCTAGTGCGTCACGCTCGTGCGCGGACCGGAACCCCCCCGCGTACCGCGCGGTCCGCCGCCGGACGGGGTCAAGGCGGAAATCCGGCCGATGTGGTGGCTGAGGCACCTGCGCTGTTCCGCACCCTTGACGGTCCCGAGTGGCAGCACGTCAGAATCTGTGTGTTCACGATCAGTTGTGAGTACTTCTGGGCCCTGATGAGAAAGAGCCGGATGAGGGAGAGCCGCACGTCATGACGGTCACTCGCAGATCTGTTCTGATCGCCTCCGTCGCCGCCCCCACGGCCGGAGCGCTGCTCGGCACACCGGCGGCCCTGGCCGCCGAGGCCGCGGGCGGCGCCGCGGGCCGCGGCACGGTCGCCCTGCGCGACGGCTGGCGCTTCGCCCTGGTCGACCCGGGCGGCATCACGGACCCCACCGGCGCCTACGCCGGCGCCGCCGACCCCGCCTACGACGACTCGGCCTGGCGCGAGGTGGCCGTGCCGCACGACTGGAGCATCGAGCTCGCCCCGACCACCCAGAACGGCACCACCAGCGGCACCGGCTTCTTCCCCGGCGGTCTCGGCTGGTACCGCCTCGCCTTCACCCTGCCGCCCGGCTACGCGGACAAGCGCGTCGCGGTGGAGTTCGACGGCGTCTACATGGACTCGTACCTCTACTGCAACGGCACCGAGGTCGGCCGCCACCCCTACGGTTACACCGGCTTCGCCTTCGACCTCACCGATCTGCTGCACACCGACGGCACCACCGAGAACGTCATCGCGGTCAAGGTGCAGAACCGGCTGCCCAGCAGCCGCTGGTACTCGGGCAGCGGCATCTACCGCGAGGCCCGCCTCGTCATCACCGAGCCGGTGCACGTGGAGCGCTGGGGCACCCGTGTCACCACTCCGGACATCACGGAGAAGCGGGCCATCGTCCAGGTGGCGACTTCCGTGGTGAACACGTCCGGCATCGCGAGCCAGGTCGAGATCCGCTCGACGGTGAAGGACGCCAGGGGCCGCACGGTCACCCGCACGGCGACCACGGTCGACCTCACCGACAAGGCGACCGAGACCCACGAACTCACCGTCCCCGACCCCAGGCTGTGGGACTTCGCCGACCCCCACCGCTACACCCTGCTGACCGAACTCCGCGTCGGCGGACGGACCGTGGACACCTACCGCACCCCGTTCGGTATCCGCACCGTCCGCATCGACCCGGACGAGGGGTTCCATCTCAACGGCCGCCACGCCAAGCTGAAGGGCGTCGACCTGCACCACGACCTCGGCGCGCTCGGCGCGGCCGTCAGCGTCGACGCGATCCGCCGCCAGATGACGATCATGAAGTCGATGGGCGTCAACTCCTTCCGCACCTCGCACAACCCGCCCTCGCCGGAGATGATCCGGGTTTGCGAGGAGCTCGGCATCGTGATGATGGTGGAGGCCTTCGACTGCTGGCGCAGCCCCAAGTCCCGTTACGACTACGGCCGGTTCTTCGACGAGTGGTCCGACCGGGACATCGCGGAGATGGTGCTGGCCGCCCGGAACTCACCCGCCGTCGTCATGTGGTCGATCGGCAACGAGATCTCCGAGTTCACCTCCACCGCCGGCCTCACCATCGCGGACCGTCTCATCGCCGGCATCAGGTCCCACGACGACACCCGCCCCGTCGTCATCGGCTCCCACCGCCACCGCAGCGTCCCCGCCCCCGGCACCCCCGCCGACCTGATCCTCGCCAAGCTGGACGGACTCGGCCTCAACTACAACACCGCCAAGTCGGTGGACGCCCTGCACGCCCGCTATCCGCACCTGTTCCTCTTCGAGTCCGAGTCGTCCTCCGAGACCTCGACGCGGGGCGCCTACCAGGAGCCGGAGCGCCTCAACACCGGCGAGAACCACACCCCGGGCAAGCGGGCCGTCTCCTCCTACGACAACAACCTCGCCTCCTGGACCATGAGCGGCGAGTACGGCCACAAGAAGGACCGCGACCGGAAGTGGTTCACCGGCCAGTTCCTGTGGTCCGGCATCGACTACATCGGCGAACCCACGCCGTACGACGTCTTCCCGGTGAAGGCGTCCTTCTTCGGCGCCGTCGACACGGCCGGCTTCCCGAAGGACATGTACCACCTGTTCCGGAGCCAGTGGGTCGAGGAACCCATGGTCCATCTGCTGCCGATGACCTGGAACCACGAGGAAGGGGACACGGTCGAGGTGTGGGCGTACTCCAACGTCGAGACCGTCGAGCTGTTCCTGAACGGAAAGTCCCTGGGTGTGCGGAAGTTCGACACGAAGACGACCGTCGACGGGCGCGGCTACCTGGAGACCACCGAGGCGACCGGCGACGACAAGACCTTCACCGACGGCCCCTACCCCGGCAGCTACACCAGTCCCAACGGCAGCGCCGGCAAGCTGCACCTGACGTGGCAGGTACCTTACCGACCCGGTGAGCTGAAGGCCGTGGCCCGCCGGGCCGGGAAGACCGTCGCCACCGATGTGCTGCGCACCGCGGGCGCGGCGCACGCCGTACGGCTGACATCCGACCGCAAGTCGGTGGCCGCGGACGGGCGTTCACTGGTGTTCGTCACCGCGGAGATCGTCGACGCGCGCGGGGTGGTCGTGCCCGACGCCGAGGATCTGATCGCGTTCGAGGTGCGGGGCGGCTCCCTCGCCGGGCTGGACAACGGCCGTCAGGAGAGCGCCGAGCGCTACCAGGCAGCCACCCGCACCGCGTTCCACGGCAAGGCGCTCGCCGTCGTGCGCGCGGGTACCGAGCCGGGTTCCCTGAAGGTGACCGCACGGGCGGCGGGGCTGCGCGTGGACACCGCGACCGTGCGCGCCAAGCCCGTCCGCTCGGCCGCGGCCACCCCGGCGGCCGACTTCCGGCCCGACCACCCTGTCCCGCCGAACTACCCGTACCCGGACGCCAGTTACTCCGGCCGCACCGACACCCTGCCCGCCGCGATGCTCGACGGTGACCCGGCGACCGGCTGGTCCAACGCCTTCAGCAAGGCGGCGACCGCGCTGTTGCCGGTGTTCAACGGGGCCAGGGCCGAGGACTGGGTCTCCGTGGACTTCGGGCGCACGCGGACCTTCGATCGGGTGGAGGTCTCGTTCACCCTGAGCGCGACCCACAGCCTGCCCGCCGCCGTCGAGGCGGAGGCGTGGGACGGGAAGCGCTGGGTGAAGGCGCAGGGCGCGGCGGTGGAGTGGGCGGGCGAGTCCGACGCGCCGACCGTCGTCACCTTCGACGCGCTCGGCGGATCCCGGCTGCGGCTGCTTCTGACCAGCGGCCATCCCGGTGAAGTCCGCGGCTCGGTGCGGATCAGCAAGCTGGCGGTGCCGGCCGCCTGACCCGCCTTCGCGTACGGTCCGGACGGGATCGGACCAATCAGTCACGTCCGGACCGTTGACGAGGTGTCATGCCTGCAACAAGCATGGCACCGACCGCCACTTGGGAGCGCTCCCATCATGAGCGCCGCCCGTAGCTCACCGAGGAGCCCCGGACGTGAAAAGACGCAGTACCACCCTGTTGTCCCTGATGGCCCTGCTGGGTGCGGTACTTGTCGCCGCGCCGACCTCCCCAGCAGCGGCAGACGAGGTCGAGCAGTTGAAGAACGGCACCTTCGACACCGCCATCGACCCTTGGTGGGCGACCAGCAACGTCACCGCGGGCCTGTCCGACGGGCGGCTGTGCGCGGACGTGCCGGGCGGCACCACCAACCGCTGGGACGCCGCCGTCGGCCAGAACGACGTCACCCTGGTCAAGGGGGAGTCGTACAAGTTCGCCTTCACGGCGGACGGTGTCCCCGACGGGCATGTCGTGCGCGCGATCGTGGGGCTCCAAGTGGCCCCGTACGACACCTACTTCGAGGTCAGCCCGCAGCTCAGCGTCTCCGGCAACAGCTACTCCTACACCTTCACCTCACCCGTCGACGCCACCCAGGCCCAGGTCGGCTTCCAGCTCGGCGGCAGCGCGGACGCCTGGAAGTTCTGCATGGACGACGTGTCCCTGCTCGGCGGGGTGCCGCCGGAGGTGTACGAGCCCGACACCGGGCCGCGGGTGCGGGTCAACCAGGTCGCCTATCTGCCCTCGGGACCGAAGAACGCCACGCTGGTCACGGACGCGACGGACAAGCTGCCCTGGCAGCTGAAGAACGCCTCCGGGACCGTGGTGGCGCAGGGTTCGACCACACCGCGCGGCATCGACGCGTCCTCCGCGCAGAACGTCCACTCGATCGACTTCGGGGCGTACAAGAAGGCGGGCACCGGCTACACGCTGGTCGCCGACGGGGAGACCAGTCGCCCGTTCGACATCGGCACCGGCGCCTATGAGCGACTGCGCCTGGACGCCCTGAAGTACTACTACACCCAGCGCAGCGGCACCCCGATCCGCGACGATCTCCGGCCCGGCTACGGCCGCGCCGCCGGTCATGTCGACGTGGCCCCCAACCAGGGTGACTCCGCCGTACCCTGCCAGCCGGGCGTCTGCGACTACAAGCTCGACGTCACCGGCGGCTGGTACGACGCCGGCGACCACGGCAAGTACGTCGTCAACGGCGGCATCTCCACCTGGGAGCTGCTGAGCACCTACGAGCGTGCCCTGCACGCCCGCACCGGCCGACCCGCGAAGCTCGGCGACGGCACCCTCGCGATCCCGGAGAGCGGCAACAAGGTGCCGGACATCCTCGACGAGAGCCGCTGGGAGCTGGAGTTCCTGCTGAAGATGCAGGTGCCGGCGGGGCAACCACTGGCCGGCATGGCCCACCACAAGATCCACGACGAGGCGTGGACCGGCCTCCCGCTGCTGCCGAGCGAAGACCCGCAGAAGCGTGAGCTGCACCCCGCGACCACCGAGGCGACCCTGAACCTCGCGGCCACCGCGGCGCAGGCGGCCCGCCTCTACAAGCCCTACGACAAGGCGTTCGCGGCGAAGACCCTGGCCGCCGCCCGTACGGCCTGGACCGCGGCCCTCGCGCACCCCGCCCTCCACGCCGACCCCAACGACGGCACCGGCGGCGGCGCCTACCCCGACACCGACGCCACGGACGAGTTCTACTGGGCGGCGGCCGAGCTGTATCTCACCACGGGGGAGAAGCGGTTCGCGGACTACATCCTCAACTCGCCCGTCCACACCGCCGACATCTTCGGCCCGCTCGGCTACGACTGGGCCCGCACGGGTGCCGCGGCCCGCCTGGACCTCGCGACCGTCCCCAACAAGCTGCCCGGCCGTGACAAGGTCCGCCAGTCGGTCGTCAAGGGCGCCGACCGCTACCTCAGCACGCTGAAGTCGCAGCCGTACGGCATGCCGTACGCGCCCACCGACAACCTCTACGACTGGGGCTCCAACCACCAGATCCTGCACAACGGCATCGTCATCGCCACCGCGTACGACATCACGGGCGCGACCAAGTACCGGGACGGCGCCCTCCAGAGCGTCGACTACCTCTTCGGCCGCAACGCCCTGAACATGTCGTACGTCACCGGCTACGGCGAGGTGAACTCCCACAACCAGCACAGCCGTTGGTACGCCCACCAGCTCGACCCGAACCTCCCGAACCCGCCGAAGGGCACCCTGTCGGGCGGGCCGAACTCGAGCATCCAGGACCCCTACGCACAGAGCAAACTCCAGGGCTGCGTCGGCCAGTTCTGCTACATCGACGACATCCAGTCCTGGTCGACCAACGAGCACACCATCAACTGGAACTCCGCCCTGAGCCGGATGGCCTCCTTCGTGGCGGACCAGACGTAGGCGGAGAACGGCGGTTCACGGAAGTACGGCGACGAGCGGAGCTGGAAGGGCTGGTCCGTACGGTCCTCCAGCTCCCTCGGCGCCGGCATGATGCCCCGTCCCACTGCTCACCGGTCCTCCCGTCGGACGTGCGCGAGCTTGTCGGGGTTGGTGACGATGTACACGTCGGACACGCGGTCACCCTCGGGCGTGAGGTCCATGACCATCACCGCGTAGGGCGAGTCACCCTCGAACAGCACCGCCGCCGGGTCGCCGTTGGCCTGCTCGTAGCGCAGCTCCAGGTCGAGGGCGGCGCCGCGGGAGCGGAACCCGTCGATGAAGCGGACCACCTTGTCCCGGCCGCGCACCGGACGCAGCCCCGCTGCCCTGCGGTTGCCGCCGGCGTCCGTCCAGATGGTCACGTCGGGCGCGAGGATCTCCATCAGCGCGCCGATGTCCCCGCCGAGCGCGGCCTCCACGAACCGCTCGGTCGCCTCCTGCCGCACCCTGGGATGCGCGTCGTACAGCGGCCGGCGCGCGTGCACGTGCTCCCGGGCCCGGTGGGCGACCTGCCGTACGGCCGCCGCGGTGCGGTCGAGGATGTCCGCGATCTCGGTGTGCGGATATCCGAACACCTCGTTGAGCACGAACACCGCGCGCTCCAGCGGCGTCAGGGACTCCAGGACCACCAGCATCGCCATCGAGACCGACTCGCCGCGCAACGCCGTGTCCTCGGCGGCGTCGGTGAGCAGGGGCTCGGGCAGCCACGGGCCGACGTAGGTCTCGCGGCGCCTGCTGATCGCGGCGCGGCGGGCGAGGGCGTGGTTCACGGCGATACGGACCAGGTAGGCGCGAGGGTTGGCGATCCCGGTCGGCGACGAGTCGCCGCCCCGGGCCCGGCCCGTCCAGGACAGCCAGGTCTCCTGGACCACGTCCTCGGTGTCCGCGACGCTGCCCAGCATGTTGTAGACGATGCCGAACAGCAGCTCACGGTGGTCGACGAAGACGTCCGTCGCCTCGTCCGTCCCCGGATCACGGATCTCGGTCATGCGTGGCCTCCCCGGTGCGCGCTCACTACTGCGAGGGTCCTCGGGGGCGGGAACGTGACATCGGAGGGCGGAAATGTGACGTGTGCCTCACCGTGAGGATCCAGGGCAGGGCTAGGTCGTGTCTTTCGGATCAGCCCGACTCGGAGCGACGGTGCTGAACCGGTGCCGGTGAGCGGGGCTTGGTGCGTGCAGCTGCAAGGCGGAGG
>NZ_JBIUCI010000023.1:0-134032 GCF_044593635.1 Streptomyces sp. NPDC051913
CCGGCCTCGTCGGCGTCATCCTCATCGCCTGGTCCTTCTGGTCCTCCGTCCGCCGCAACAAGGCACTCGCCGCGGCCGAGGGCGGAACCGGCTCGGACGAGAAGACTGAGGTCTCGTCCGGGGTGTGACACCCCTCGACGTGAGGGAACGCTCTGAGCGGGGCGGCATCGAGGCGACTCCTCGACGCCGCCCCGCCGGTCTTCGTCAGTGCAGATGGACGCGGTCAGTGAGGTGGGGGCGGCAATGGGCTTCTTGGACGGACTCTGGCCCGGACGGGCGGCCGAGTTCGACTCGGGCAGCGCGGCGAGCAACGCGATAGAGCTGACCAAACGGCACGACCGGGTCTCCCTGACCAAGCAGGGCGCGGAGCACGGGCATCTGCGCATCAACCTCGCCTGGCGGATGCGGACGTCCGACATCGGCGGCTCCCAGCGGGAGTCACTGCTGCGCCACCCCTTCAAGGCGCTCAAGCCGCCGGAGGTCATGGGCCACAGCCAGAGCATGGTCAACGTCGACCTCGACCTGGGGTGTCTGTACGAGCTGACGGACGGCTCCAAGGGCGTCGTACAACCCCTCGGCGGACTCTTCGGGGACGTCAACTCACCGCCGTACGTCAAGCTCAGCGGCGACGACCGGTTCGGGTCGGCGTCCGGCGAGACGATCTACGTCAACCTCGACCACCGGGAGTCCATCAAGCGGATCCTGGTGTTCGTCTACATCTACGACCAGACGCCGGCGTTCGACCGGACGCACGCGAGCGTGACGCTGTATCCGAGCAACGGGCCGCGGATCGAGATAGGCCTCGACGAACGGCACCCTCAGGCCCGGTCGTGCGCGGTGGTGATGATCGAGAACGTGAAGGGGGAGATCATCGTCCGGCGTGAGGTGAAGTTCGTGTACGGGTTCCAGGCGGAGCTGGACCGGTTGTACGGGTGGGGACTTCAGTGGGGGCGGGGATATAAGACCAAGGCGGAGCGGTGAGGGTCGCCCAGGAACTCGGGGGTCCTGTTGTTCGGCGGGTGCGGGCCGGTTGTGGTTGCTCGCGCAGTTCCCCGCGCCCCTTAGGGCGTTTCCCCTAGCGGCCGATGAATTGGGGGCCCTGCGGAGGCAGCCGGAAATCCGGGTCCAAGGTTGCCGCTGTCGGCACCGGAGCCTGGGGGTACCCGTACGACGGCTGGCTCGTCGGCTGGGGGTAGCCGTAGGCCGGCTGGGTCGGCGGCGGGGCCTGGGGGTAGCCGTAGGCCGGCTGCTGGGGGACCGCGGTCGGCTGTTCCGGGGGCAGGGGCTGAGAAGTCTCCGGGCTCGGCGCCGGATCCTCCAAGACCTCCGAGTCGTCCACCGAGATGCCGAAATCGCTGGCCAGGCCCTTCAGACCGTCCGAGTAGCCCTCGCCCAGGGCGCGGAACTTCCAGCCGTCGCCGCGGCGGTACAGCTCTCCGCAGATCATCGCCGTCTCGCGGCCGGTCTCCGGCTTGATGTCGAAGTAGGCCAGCGGTTCGCCCTCGGTGACCGCGGCGTCGTACAGCACGATGCTTAGCGCGCGTACGCGGTCGAACGTGACGCCGTCCGCCGATGCGACCAGCAGAATCTGACCGACGCCGGACTCGACACCGGAGAGATCTGTCTGGATCGTGTCGGTGAGGCCCTCGGCGACCCGCTTCTTGCCGAGCCGCCACACCTTCCCGGAAGGGTGCCGGGGCTGGTTGTAGAAGACAAAGTCCTCGTCGGAACGTACGCGACCGTCGGGGCCGAGGAGCAGCGCCGAGGCGTCGACGTCCGGGACCCCCTGCCCGGGCGTCCAGCGCACCACGGCGCGAACCGTGGTGACGTCCAGCGGGACGTTCGACCCCTTCAGCATGGCGTGCGTCATGCGGTCATCCTGCCTTCTCGGTCCTGCTCACGACAACGCGGGGTGGGTGGCTCGAGATGGGTACTCGGCACGGGTGCTCGACAATGGTGTCCCTGCCGATGTCCCCACGGGCGTTACCTGAAATTCATGCCCGACGGGAACCTCTGACATGGCTCGGTACGTACTATTACCGGCCACCTGTTCTCAAAATCCACAGGCTTACCTTGCGCCACGGGGGAGTTTTATGCGTCATTTCGGGCACATCGCCCCTGAGGTGCGACAGCGTCTCTTCCATCGCGAGCCCTGCGCGTTCGACGCGGACTCGCCGGCCCGGCTGCTCTCCGCGGCCCTGGGCGCCACGCTCTACAGTCCGGCCACCCGGCCCCGGCTCGCCGACGACATCGTCAAGCAGACCGGACGCGGCGTGGTCTCGATGGTGCTGTGCCTGGAGGACTCCATCGGTGACGAGGACGTCGCCGCCGGTGAGGAGAACCTGGTCAGGCAGTTCGCCGATCTCGCCGCCCGCGAGGACCTGGAACCGCCCCTGCTCTTCATCCGGGTGCGCACGCCCGAGCAGATCCCCGACCTCGTCCAGCGCCTCGGCGAGACCGTGCGGCTGCTGTCCGGCTTCGTGTTCCCCAAGTTCACCGAGGAACGCGGCATCCCCTTCCTGGAGGCCCTCGCCGTCGCCGAGCACGCGAGCGGCCGCCGTCTCTTCGGCATGCCCGTCCTGGAGACGCCCGAGCTCATGTACCGCGAGTCCCGGGTCGACGCCCTGGAGGGCATCGCCCGCGCCGTCGACAAGTACCGCGACCGCGTCCTCGCGCTGCGCCTAGGCGTCACCGACTTCTGCTCCTCGTACGGCCTGCGCAGAGCCCCCGACATGACGGCCTACGACGTCCAGATCGTCGCCTCCGTCATCGCCGACGTCGTCAACATGCTGGGCCGGGCCGACGGCACCGGCTTCACCGTGACCGGCCCGGTGTGGGAGTACTTCCGCGTCCCCGAACGCATGTTCAAGCCGCAGCTGCGGAACAGTCCCTTCCTGGAGGGGCAGGCGGTGGAACTGCGCGAGAAACTGATAGAGCACGCCATGGACGGGCTGCTGCGGGAGATCTCCCTCGACCACGCCAACGGCCTGCTGGGCAAGACCTGCATCCACCCCTCCCACGTGCCGGCGGTCCACGCGCTGTCCGTCGTCAGCCACGAGGAGTACAGCGACGCGGCCGACATCCTGCGGCCCGAGCGAGGCGGCGGAGGCGTCCTGCGCTCGCAGTACACGAACAAGATGAACGAGGTGAAGCCGCACCGCGCCTGGGCCGAGCGGACCATGCTGCGCGCGGAGGTCTTCGGCGTCGCGAACGAGGACGTCAGCTTCGTCGACCTGCTCGCCGCCGGCATACCCGGCTGAACCCACCTCCACCCAAGGGACGCATGAACAACGCAGTGAACAGCAAGGTGCCGGACACCCTCTGGTCCGGCACCTGGGTCGCCGAGCGCCTCGGGGTCGCACTCGTCGGCGACGAGAGCCTGACCGACCTCCTCGGTCTGGCCCTGCGCCGCAACCCCAAGCGGGCCCACCTCCTCGTCTCCAACGTGCTCGGCAAACACGTACCGCAGTCACCGACGGTGGTGTACGGCCATGGCTTCGCCCTCGGCCGCCGAGTCCGCGACCTGCTCGGCGAGGAGGCGGCCACCGCGGTCGTCCTCGGCTACGCGGAGACGGCGACAGGCCTCGGCCACTCCGTCGCCGACGGCCTCGGCACAGCCCCCTACCTCCACTCCACCCGCCGCCCGGTGGCGGGGGTCGCCCAGGCAGGCGGCTTCGAGGAGTCCCACTCCCACGCGACGTCCCACCTGCTGCTGCCGGAGGATGCCGGACTGCTGGCCGGCGACGGCCCCCTGGTCCTGGTCGACGACGAGTTCTCGACGGGCAACACGGTCCTGAACACGATCAGGGACCTGCACGAGCGGTACCCCCGCGGCCGGTACGTCGTGGTCGCGCTGGTGGACATGCGCTCGCAGGCGGACGCGGGCCGACTGGACGAGTTCGCGCGCGAGATGGACGCGAGGGTGGACCTGGTGGCGGCGGCGTCGGGGAACGTACGGCTGCCGGAAGGGGTGCTGGAGAAGGGCCAACAACTGGTCGCCGAGCACCTGGATGCCCCAGGGGCGCGGGGAACTGCGCGACCAGCCCCCACGCACCCGCACCCGACACACGACCGTGTCGACCTCCACTGGCCCCACGGCCTCCCGGACGGCGGACGCCACGGCTTCACCCCCACCCACCGCACCCGTCTCGAAGCTGCTCTCCCCGAGATGACCGCCCGCCTCGCAGAGGCCATCCCGGCAGACGCCCGCCGCATACACATCCTCGGCTTCGAAGAGCTGATGTACGCCCCCCTGCGCCTCGCCCGCGAACTGGAGCAGGTCGCGGAAGGCACCGAGGTCACCTACTCCACCACCACCCGCTCACCCGTCCTCGCCGTCGACGACCCCGGCTACGCGATACGCAGCCGCATAGTCTTCCCGGCCCACGACACCCCCGCCGACGGCCCCGGCGACCGCTACGCGTACAACATCGCCGGCGCCGGTTTCGACGTGGTCGTCGCCGTGGTCGACTCCACCGCCGACACCCCCGAACTGCACGCCGCCGACGGCCTGTTGGCGAAGCTGGCCGAAACCGCCCCGCACATACTGCTCGCGGTCGTCCCGTCGTACGTCCCCGAAAGGCCCCCCATGCTCCCCGAGCCCCTCCGCGGCCCAGCCTTCTCCTCGTACGCCCCCGACGAGGTCGGCTGGCTGCTCCAGGACCTCTCGGACGTGACACTGGAGGCGCCGACCGAGGAGCGCGAGGAGGCCATCCAGAGCGGCGGCGCGCACTACGCGGAGTCGCTGCCGGTGGAGTACCAGCCCAGCGAGCAGTACCAGCAGCTGTTCCACACGGCCCTGGACGCCTCCGCCGCCCGCCTCGCGCAGGCCGTGGGCGCCGTGACCGAGATCGTCCTCGAAGAGCGCTCACCCCGGCCCGTCCTCGTCTCGCTCGCCCGCGCCGGCACCCCCGTCGGTGTGCTGATGCGCCGCTGGGCCCAGTTCCGGCACGGCCTCGACCTTCCCCACTACGCCGTCTCGATCGTCCGCGGCCGCGGCATCGACGCCAACGCGCTGCGCTGGCTCGCCGCCCACCACGACCCCGCCGACGTCGTCTTCGTCGACGGCTGGACCGGCAAGGGCGCCATCACCCGTGAACTCGCCGACGCCGTCAAGGAGTTCGAGGCGGCGGGCGGCGCCACCGGCTTCGACCCGGAGATCGCCGTCCTCGCCGACCCGGGCTCGTGCGTGCAGACGTACGGCACCCGCGAGGACTTCCTCATCCCCTCCGCCTGCCTCAACTCCACCGTCTCCGGCCTGATCTCCCGCACCGTCCTGCGCGCCGACCTCGTCGGCCCGAACGACTTCCACGGCGCGAAGTTCTACCGCGAACTCGCCGGCGCGGACGTCTCCGTGGACTTCCTGGACGCCGTCTCCGCCACCTTCCCCGAGGTCACCGACACGGTGGACCAGCAGGTCAAGGAGCTGCTCTCCGGCGACCGCGAGCCCACCTGGGAGGGCTGGGCGGCCGTCGAACGCATCAGCGAGGAGTACGGCATCCACGACGTGAACCTCGTCAAGCCCGGCGTCGGCGAGACCACCCGGGTGCTGCTGCGCCGCGTGCCCTGGAAGATCCTCGCGAAGGCCGGCGCGGGCGCCGACCTGGACCACGTAAGGCTGCTGGCCGAGCAGAGAGGCGTACCCGTCGAAGAGGTCGCCGAACTCCCCTACACCTGCGTGGGGTTGATCCACCCCAAGTACACCCGGGGCGCGACCGGCGCCGACGGCAAGGCGGTGGCGGTCTGATGCCGGTGCTGGTGGCGAGCGACCTCGACCGTACCCTCATCTACTCCTCGGCGGCCCTCGCGCTGACCATGCCGGACCCGCGGGCGCCGCGGCTGCTCTGCGTCGAGGTCCACGAGAGCAGACCCCTGTCCTACATGACCGAGACGGCCGCCGGACTGCTGGCCGACCTCGGTGACGCGGCGGTGTTCGTGCCGACGACCACCCGGACCCGTAAGCAGTACCAGCGCATCAACCTGCCGGGCCCGGCACCCACGTACGCCATCTGCGCCAACGGCGGACACCTCCTCGTGGACGGCGTCACCGACGCCGACTGGCACGCCCGCGTCCAGGCACGGCTCGCCGACGAATGCGCGCCGCTGGACGAGGTGCGCGAGCATCTGCTGCGCACCGCCGACCCCGTCTGGGTGCGCAAGCACCGGGTCGCCGAGGACCTCTTCGCCTACCTCGTCGTCGAGCGCGAGCTGCTGCCCGAGGACTGGGTCAAGGAACTCGCGGTCTGGGCGGAGAACCGCGGCTGGACGGTCTCCCTCCAGGGCCGCAAGATCTACGCCGTCCCGAAGCCGCTCACCAAGAGCGCGGCGATGAGGGAGGTCGCCCGCCGGACGGGCGCGGAGCTGACGCTGGCGGCGGGCGACTCGCTGCTCGACGCCGACCTGCTCCTGGCGGCGGACCGGGGCTGGAGGCCGGGCCACGGCGAGCTGGCGGACGAGGCTTTCACAGCACCGACCATCACGGCACTGCCGGAGAGGGGCGTGCTGGCCGGGGAGCGAATCCTCAGGGAGTTCTTGAAGGCAACGAGGCAATAAACGCCCTGTCTTTGTCTTCAGGGGCAACACCCTCCACCGCAGCAGCCGCCGCCCCCTCCTCCCTGGGGCGCCGGCGCTGCGGAACCCCGCGCCGTACCCCCCACCGCAACCGCCGACAACAACTTCACCGTGTCCTCATGCCCCACAGGGCACGTGGCGGGCGCGGACGACTCAGCCATCGGCCGACTCAACTCAAACGTGTCGCCGCAGCTCCGGCAGCGGTACTCATAACGAGGCATGCGCACAGGCTAACCGTCAGTGCGGCCCAGCCCCCCGCTCGTCCCGGATCTGCCCCACCACCCGAGCCACCGACTGCCGCACCGCCTCCGTCTCCGTGAGGAAATGCCAGTAGTCCGGATGCCGCCCCTCCAGCGTGCCGATCGCCCGCTCCAGACGGGCCACCGACTCGTCCAGCGGGCGCGCGTGCCGGGGATCGGGCGTGTTCCGCCCCGACATGGCCAGCCGCTGCGCGTCCCGGATCGCGAACCGCGTCCGGTCGATCTCCTGCTGCGGATCCTTCTGCACGGCGTTCAGCCGGCGCAGCCGGTCACCGGCGGCCGACACGGACTCGTCGGTGGAGTTCAGCAGCGCCCGCACGGTGGACAGCAGCGCCGTCGCGTCCGGCCAGCGCTGCGCGTCCCGCGCGGCGCGCGCCTCGGTGAGCTTCAGCTCGGCCTGCCGTACGTTCTCCACGGCCTGGTCGGGAACCTGCTGGAGGTCCTGCCAGCAGGCCGCCGCGAAACGCCGCCGCAGCTCGCTGAGGACCGGCTCGACCTGACCGGCACGGGTGGTCAGCGCCTGCGCGCGCGTGCGCAGCGAGACCAGCCGGTGGTCGATCTCCGCGGCCTTCTCCGGCAGCCGCTCGGCCTCCACCCGGACCGCTTCGGCCGCACGGGCGACGCGCTCGGCACGCTCCAGGGTCTGCGGGACGCCATGCGCCGCGGCGCCCTGGTTCAGCTTCGTCAGCTCGGGGCCGAGGGCGGCGAGACGGGCGGCGAGGTCGTCGGCCGTCAGCCCCGACTGCCGTACCGCGTCGAGCGCGTTGGACGCCGCCAGCAGCCCCTGCCGGGCCCGCTCCACCGCCGGAGCGAGCCGGGCCAGCTGCGTCTCGGCCTTGCCCAGCAGCGGCCCGAGGCCGTCCGCGAACCGGTCGAGGTCCCGCTTGACCCGGCCCAGCTCGTCCTTGGCGGCGGTCAGCTCGGTGCGCGCGCGGGCCGCGACCGACGCCTCCAGGTCGTCCCGGTCGAGGTCGTGCGCGTCGACCGCGTTGATGTACTGGCTGCTGGCCTCGTCGATGCGCCGGCCCAGCGCCTCGAAGTCGGAGACGGCCCGCCGGGCGGCGGGGGAGTCGTCGACGGCCGTGATGGTCTCTATCGAGATCCGCAGGTCGCGCTGGGCGGTGTCGAGCTCGTAGAACGCGGCCGCGGCGGCGTCCTTCGCGGCCTGCGCCTCGGCCCGCTGGCCCTCGGCCCGGCCGCCGAACCAGCGCCGGGTGCCGCCGCCGGCGAACGCGGCGGGCAGGGCGAGGGCGGCGACGAGCGGCAGGGCGAGAAGGGTGAGGGTGTCGCGCAGCGCGTGAGGCGCGCGTGGCACCGACGGCGAGTGCGGCTGTGCCGGCGAGTGCGGCTGCGCTGGTGTCGCCGTCACATCCCTCTCCCGTGCTGTCATCCGTCCGGCCCGGTGTCATTCTCCCACCGGTTAAGGACGAACACACGGGCCCGTTAGTTCGCGGTCCTGACGGTGACTTTGCCGTCGCCGGTGTGCGCGGATATGACGTGCGAGCTGGACTCGTCGCGCGGGACGGAGACATCCACCCCGCCGTCGCCGGTCTGCGTCGTGACGCGATAGGCCGCCTCGGGCAGCTCGACGGTCACGGATCCGTCCCCGCTCCGGGACTCCACCAGGTCCGGTACGGCGCCCAGTTCGAGATGCACGGACCCGTCCCCGGTCCGGGTCTGCACCCTGCGGGAGGTGACCTCCGCGCGCACGGACCCGTCCCCGGTCCTCAGGTCGAGCGGACCGCTGGAGTCGGTGACATGGACGGACCCGTCACCGGTACTGATGCTCAGCGCGGTCTCGAACCCCTTGGCCCGCACGCTCCCGTCCCCGTCCTCCACCTTCACGGCGACCCCGCGCGGCACCTCGATCCGATGCTTGGCCGCGCAGTCGGCGACCACGCCGGTGCAGTGCATCCGCAGCTTCAGCCGGTCGTCCTTCATGGACCAGGTCACCTCGGGGTCCTTGCCCAGCGCGACGGTCCCCTGGAACCACCGCGTGACCTCGACCGTCCCCGCCTTGGCGTCGTCGTCGACGACTATCTCCAGCGCGGAGTCGTCGGAGTCGACGGTGAGGGTGTCCCCGCGCAGCGCGAAGCCCCGCTGGTCAGGATCCTTGTCGTCCCCCGCGGAAGCCCCGCACGCACTGACGACCCCGACGAGCGCGACGGCCCCGGCGGCGAGAACCACGCGGGCGGTGACGGAACGGGCCATGAGAATCTCCCCCTGAACGGACCGATGAGACCCCGCGCCGAACCCGACGCCGAGCCACTTCGACCGTACGGCCCGGACGCCCACCGCCGTATCCGGGAACCTCCCGGATACGCCCGGGGGAAAACCCCCGGAAGAACCCTGACGCGGCGCGGCGGCGGCCCTGACGTCCGGTTCCTGGGATACGGGTTTGCGGGACAGGGCCCCGGGCAATGTAGGCTGTCGACTCGTCCTGGGCGCATCGGCTCGGGGTGCGGGTGCGTAGCTCAGGGGTAGAGCGCCTGCCTTACAAGCAGGATGTCGGCGGTTCGAAACCGTCCGCGCCCACCGGTTTTGACGTAGAGACCCCGGCCTGTCGTGGCCGGGGTCTTCTTCGTTCTGTCAGGCCGGGCGGTCCTGTGTGTGCTTCAGGTTCGTCCGGGCGTCGACCCGGTCCGCCGCCGCGACCTCCGCCCAGAAGCGGTGGCCGCTGATGAAGACGGCGAGTTCGTGTTCGCGTTGGCGGAGCTTTTCCACCTCGGCCTGTTCGTCGGGTGTCCAGCCGGGGGAGGCGGGGCGTTCCACCTTGCGCCAGCCGGCGGTGTCGCTGAATCCGTCCAGGGGCTCGACCGACCAGGGCAGCCGTTTGAGCAGGGCCGAGAGCTCGGCCCTGACCTGATGCAGCTCCTCCTGACCGGCGAGGAGGTCACTCGGAAAGTCATAGGTCGTAGCCACGGCGCAATGCTACGCCTGTTCGATTTAGGGGTGCGAGTTTCTTGGGGTGGTTCATGCGAACGGGTTGTGGGGGTCCTTCCGTCCGCCTGTGGGAGGGTGGGGCGGGTGATGCGTTCCGTTGGGCTGACCTACTGGGACAGCCCCTTCGTCAACTTCCGGGACTTCGCCTTTTCCGAGGCCGGCGGGCATGGGTATCGGTGGGTGCAGGTCAAGCGTTTCCGGCTGCCGGCCGAGCCGGCCGGTGACCGTGAGCTGCTCGCCGGACTGATCGCGCACCCCGAGTTCCGGGATCTCTACGACGGCTCCGGCATCTGGCAGGAGTCGCGGCACGGGCGGTGGTGGGCGGACCGGATCGGACCGGAGGCGTATGTGCCGGTCGACGCGGAGGCCGCGGTCGGTGTCGTCCGGGAGTGGGCCGGTGGGCTCGGGCCGGTGCCCGACGCCCTCGACGAGCGGCTGGACGAGGCGGTCTACGAGCCCGTCCGGCGGGCCACCGGCCGCTACGTCCTCGGAGAGCTCCCCGAGGACGCCCGGCACGACCACGTACCC
Organism: Streptomyces sp. NPDC051913; assembly: GCF_044593635.1. NCBI lineage: Bacteria > Bacillati > Actinomycetota > Actinomycetes > Kitasatosporales > Streptomycetaceae > Streptomyces > Streptomyces sp. NPDC051913. Next base: position 10,302 of record NZ_JBIUCI010000023.1, read on the forward strand.
GTCCACATCGAGTTCCACGAACTCGTCCTCGTCGACCGGACCCTCGGCGTTCTCTCCCTCGTGGTCGCGGCCGACGACTGATCGCGGCGCTGCCTAGTGACCGGCGGCCCGTACCTCCCGTACCAGGCGGGCCGTCACCGGCGCCGGTACCCCGGAGCGTTCCGCCGCGCGGAGCAACGCCCCGCCGATCGCGTCGAGTTCGAGGGGGCGGCCCGCCTCGGCGTCGCGCTGCATGGAGGACCTGGTCTGCGGGGGGAAGGCGTCGTAGCGGGAGAGGGCGGCGGCCGGGTCCGCCGGGCCGCCCGCCGCTCGGCTGATCGCGGCCGTCTCCTCGACCAGGGCGGTCAACTCGTCGCGGTGGGTCGTGCGCACCTCGCCCAGCGGCACCCCGTATCGCGTGGTCAGCAGGGCCAGCGGGGCGAGGAAGGACATCTTCGCCCACAGCGCCGACGTCTCGTCCGGCAGGACGCGGGTCGTCGGGCCCGCGGCGCCGAGCACGTCGGCCAGCGACGACAGGCGTTCCTTCGCCACCCCGTCCCCCGTCAGGTCGATCTCGGCGAACGGGCTGCCGTGCTCGATCTCGCCCGGCGCCACCCGGGTCGACTCCACCCGGATCACCGCCGGGGCCACCAGATCGGCGCGGTAGCGGGCGCGCAACGCCTCCGGGTGCTCCACACCGTTGAGGAACGGGACGAGGAGCGCGTCGCCCAGTGCCTGCGGCGGGACACGGTCCAGGGCCGCGTCCAGCGTCGTGTGCTTGACGGCGACCAGGCAGACGTCCACCGGTGTGCGCAGCGCGGTGTCCGCCTCGACCTCGGCCGTGAAGTCGCCGAACACTCCGCTGCGGACCCGGACCCCGGTCGTGCGCAGGGTCTGGGCCGTCTCCTCGCCGGCCAGGCAGATCACCCGGTGCCCGGCCCGGGCCAGCAGCCCGGCGAGCAGGCCGCCGATGCCGCCGGGGCCGAGCACCGCCACGGTGAGCCGGTCGCTGTCGTGGCGCTGGTCGTCGTACGTCATGACGTGAAGTCCCTTCTCCGGTCGGCCCCTTGGACGGTGGCCGCCTCGGAAGGATCATCGCAGACGGGTCGATGACCTAGGGCAGGCGCACGCTCGACCCCGGCTCCAGCAGGTGCAGTCGGTCCGTCAGGCCCGCCTCCGCGAAGGCCTTGGTCAGGGTCGGGCCGTCCTGGGTGAGTGGCCCCAGTGCTCGAAGTGCAGGGGTACGACGTGCCGGGCGCCGAGCAGGGTCGCCGCCTGCGCCGCCTGTTCGCTGGTCAGGGTGAGGGTCGCGTCCGGCACGAGGGGGGTGCGGGCGGCTCCCGCGAAGAGGATCGCCACGTCGACGGGGCCCTCGCGGTCGGCGATCTCCCGGACCAGGTCCAGGTCGGCGTTGTCGCCGCTGACGTACACCTTCGGCAGGCCGGGGCCGGACAGGACGAAGCCGGTGACCTCGCCGACGAGGGGTTCGGAGCCCTTGGGGCCGTGCAGGGCGGGGACGGCGGTGACGCGGACGTCGCCGACCTCGGTGTGTTCCCAGGCGGGGAGGGCTCGGACGGGGGCGCCGAGTCGGTCGTGCGCCGAGGGCGTGGAGAGGACCAGGGGTGCCGACGTCACCAGCGTGCGGCCGGCTGTGTCGAGGTTGTCCGGGTGGTGGTCGTGGGAGAGCAGGACGGCGTCCACCGGGGGGAGGTCGGACGGCCGCAGCGCGGGGCCGGTGGTCTTCACCAGCTTGCGGGTGCCGACGGTGTACTCGCCGGGCGCGTCGAAGGTGGGGTCGGTCAGCAGACGGATCCCGCCGAGGGTGATCAGGGAGGTCGGGCCGCCGACGTATTGGATCTCCACAGTGGTCATGTTCTGCACAATCCGGTGGAGGGCCCGCGCTATTCCTCGCGCCGGGCGACACTTGAGGCATGTGCCGCAGCATCAAGACCCTTCGCCCGCCCGTGTTGCCCGAGGAGGCGACCGAGGAGGAGATCCGGGCCGCCGCTCTCCAGTACGTGCGGAAGGTGTCCGGGTTCCGGGCGCCCGCCGCGCACAACCAGGAGGTGTTCGACCGTGCGGTCGAGGTGATCGCCGAGGCCACGGCCGAGTTGCTGGCCGGCCTGGAAGTGCGCGGGGCCGCGCGGAGGGCCGGGTAGTCGCACGGGCCGGCGGCGCGTGGAAGGTCGGGGGTTACGCGGGCTGGCGGCGCATCACGTACGCCGCTCCGGCGCCCGCGCCGAACAGGGCCAGTACGGACACGCCGGTCGCCAGCCAGGTCGTGCCGAGCCACTGGGCGCCGTAGTAGCCGAGGGCGACGCTGTACGCCGCCCAGGCCAGGCCCGCGAGGGCGGACCAGGGCAGGAACTCGCGGATGCGGCGGTGTGCGGCGCCCGCGACGAAGGAGACGACCGAGCGGCCGGCGGGGGCGAAGCGGGCCACCACGACCAGGGCGCCGCCACCGCGTGCGAGGGCGGCGCCGAGACGTTCCTGCGCGGTGGTCAGCCGGCGGGAGCGGGCGATGGCGCGGTCGAGGCGGTCGCCGCCGCGCCAGGCCAGGCGGTACGCCACCAGGTCGCCGAGGACGGAGGCGGTGGCGGCGCACAGGGTGAGGAGCAGGATGTCGGGGACGTCGGCCGGGACCTTGCCCGCCGCTGTGCCCGCGGCCGCCGCGGTGGCCGCCGTGATGACGAGGACGCCGCTGGGCAGGACCGGAAGGAACACGTCGAGCAGGACCGACGCGGCCACCAGCGCGTAGATCCATGGGCTGCCGGTCAGCGCGCCCATACTCCCGAAATTCTCGAACACCGTCACTCCCCGTTTTCCCCCGTAACAGCCATACAGCGTACGCGTGGGGTGTGACAGGAGGTTCATGGGGGGCTCGCGTGTCCCGTAGTGCGGGAGGAGGGGGCACCATTGCTGACATACGTGAGAAACGGGGCGGACCATGGTGGCAGGAATGTGTGTGGGTGCGGTCGCCGCGGCTGTGTTCGCGGCCGGTGCCGCGGGCACCCACGGCTACGAGATGCGGACGGACGCGCGGTTCGCGCCGCCTACCGCCTTCGTCCGCTCGGCCGCGGTGACGTACGACATGGCGCTCGTCCCGGCGGCCTCGTGGATCGAGGTGGGGCAGCGCAGTGCGGAACGCGGGCCGACGACCGTGACGCTGAAGGTGACCGGCTTCGTGCCCGGTCACGCGTACGGCGTCCAGGTGCACCGGAAGCCGTGCGGTGCCGACCCGGCCGCCGCGGGCGGGGCGTACCAGCACGAACCGGCCGCGGCGACGGAGCGCGGCGACGCCGACAACGAGGTGTGGCTCGACTTCACCGCCGACGCGCAGGGCTCCGGCGAGGCCGCTGCCCGGCACGACTGGGGGTTCCGGCAGGGGGAGGCGTCCTCGGTGGTCCTTCATGACGCGCCGGGCACGGAGGGCGCGCGCGTGGCCTGCTTCACGGTGCCGTTCGGGTGGACGACGGTCTGAGGGATCCAGGAGAGCGGGACGGCGCCCGTCCCGGGTGGGGAGGGCGCCGTCGTGGGGTGGTGCGGGGCGGTTCAGGCCGCCACGGGGGTCTGCTTCGCGGCGGGGCGCTCGGTGGTGGCCGATGTGCGCTTCCGGCTGAACAGCCGGTCGAGGCCGAAGGCGCCGGAGCCGGTGAACACCAGCAGCAGAAGGGCCCAGCAGAACATCGCCGAGGCCTCGCCGCCGTTCTCCATCGGCCACAGGGCGGCGGGCTGGTGGACCTTGAAGTACGCGTAGGCCATGGAGCCCGAGGCGATGAACGCGGCGGCACGGGTGCCGAGGCCGAGCAGGACGAGGGAGCCGCCGACGAGCTGGATCACGGCCGCGTACCAGCCGGGCCAGGTGCCGGCGGGGATGCTGTCGCCGCCGAGGAGGCCGAAGAGCGAGGCGGCGCCGTGGCAGGCGAAGAGCAGTCCGACGACGATGCGGAACAGGCCGAGGGCGTACGGCTGGGCGCTGTTGAGGCGTCCGGTCATGGGGGGTACTCCTACGGTCGGACCGGTCCGTGGGGAGGACCGGCGTGGGGGACGGAACCGTTCGAGCACTCCACGGTAGGCGCGCCTAATCAATGCTTGCAAGTTCAACATCTAGCCATGAGTTTGCTTCCGCTTGGGATTCCGTTTCGCTCGAAGCCGCACGTAGAGCGGTCCGTAGCGCCTCTCTCGCCACCGCGTCCGCATCCGAAAGCGTGACCGAATCCACACCTGGCCGGGCGCCCGCCGCGGTCACCCAGTGCACTCCCTCCGTCGGCACGCCGAAGGCGAACCGCCTTGTGTGGGCCGTCCCTTGACGGTCCATCAAATAATACGGGCGCGCGGTGACGTCGAGTCCGCCGGTCTCGTAACCGTCGACCGTGTGCGGCCGGCACTGCCCGGTCTCCAGCAGCCGGGCGAGCAGGGGGTCGGCGGTGCGTCGAACGTCCGCTTCCGGTAGCCGTGCCTCTATGAGGGTCGTCACGGAGACGGCGGACCCGGGGATGTCGGGGGAGCGTGCCACCCATGCCCCCTCCCGCTCCGTGACCTCCAGCCGCGGCCCCACCACCTCCACCACGCCCGCCTCCATCAGCGCCACCAGCTCCTCGACACGGCGGCGGGGCGGGCCGATGGAGAGGAAGGCGTTGAGCGGGGTGTACCAGCGGTCCAGATGGTCGCGGCGCGAGACGCCGGTGAGGCCGCCGTGGTCGACGATCAGACGGAGTTCGTTGCGCAGGTCGCGCAGCACGTCGAGGGCCGCCTTGAGGGGGCCGTCCACATTGCCGAGGGCGGCCTGCGCGGCGTCCTCGCGCAGGTGTGCGAGGAGCCAGTTCCGCCACTGGCCGGGGTGGGCGAAACCGCTGCCCGCGTAAGGCCGGGAGACACGGTCCCAGCTCCAGCGCTCGGCGTCCGGAACGGCGAACTCGTCCAGGATCAGGGCCTCTTGGGGGTCGCCGTGCGGGACGGCGAGGAAGCGGTCGGCGAAGTCGGGGTGCCGGGTCAGGGCCGCGTAGTAGACCGTCTCCACCTCCTTGGCGGCGAGCGGCCATATCTCCGCGAGGAAGTCGGGTGCCTCGCCCGAGTCGGCGCGTTTGCGGAAGCCCGCTATGACCTCCGGGGTCAGGACGAGCGGCGTGTGCCGGCCGTACGGGCCCTTCGCGTTGTCGCCGCGCGCCTGGTACGGGATGCCGCGCCGGGAGCCCGCGTGGAGACGGGGTTCGCGGCCGGAGGGGAGGTAGCGCAGGCCCTGGGGGCCGGTGTCGAAGCGTCCGCCGCGTCCGGTCGTCAACAGGGCCATGTGGTCGAAGAAGTTGAGGCCGAGGCCGCGCAACAGCACGGGTTCGCCGGGGGAGATGGTGGAGAGGTCGACGTCGGCCGGATTGGCGGGCGGGATGTGGCGCAGACCGTGGCGTGCGGCGTACGCCGTGAGGCGCGCCTCCTCGGCGGTGGCGAGCGTGGGGAGATGGCCCTGGGTGAGGACGACGGCGGTGAGGCCGGTCAAGGTCCGGCCGTCGTCCAGGGTGAGGGTCTGCCGGCCGTCGGCGGTGTCGTCGAGGCGGGTCGCGCGGGCCGTGTGGGTCCGCACGCGCACGGCGGGCGGGGCCTCGCGGACGGTGCGGGCGAACACCCACTCCAGGTAGCGGCCGTAGTGGGCGCGGGTCGGGTACGCGTCCGGGCCCAGCTCGCCGGCCGACCATTCGTACAGGCTGGGGCCGGGCCGGATCGGCCCCGAGCAGTCCACGCTGTCGTCGGTGAACAGGGTCACCTGGCAGGCGACCGTGTTCATCAGCAGCTCGGGCGACTGCGAGGTGCGCCAGACGCTTCCGGCGCCGGGTGGCGCGGGGTCGACGAGATGCACGGTCAACTCGGCGCCGCGTGGCAGGAGTTCGGGGGCCGAGGCGCACAGCCGCTCCAGGACACTGGTGCCTCGTGGTCCGGCGCCGACCACGGCGAGGGAGAGGGACGACGGTTCCGCGGCGGACGATGCCGGTGCAGACAAAAGGGTGACTCCCGGGCGTGTGGGGCGCTGGGCGGGTGGTCGGCCGCTGGAAGCGGACGGTCCGCCTCATCATGCCGTGCGCTCACCCGGGCGTGAGTACCGAGTCCACACCCTTCCGTGAGTACCGAGTCCTCACCCCTCCGTGAGTACCGAGTCCGTCACCGTCCTCAACTCGCCCTTGGGCCGCGCCTGTTCCAGCCGCAGCCGCGCCGAACGCCCCCGCAGTGTCAGTGTCATGAGCTGGTTGCCGAACCACGGGCCGCCCGTGCGCCGCCAGTCCACCGAAGGGCGGGGGCAGCCGCCGTGGCCCGCGAAACGGCGGCCCAGGACCCGGGCCGCCGCGCTCCAGCCGAAGCGGAAACCGAGGCGTATGGAGAGCGGGATGGAGTTGTGGACCGGCGAGCAGGTCAGTTGCAGCACCCGGGCGTCCGGGCCGCCGTCGGCCGCGGGCCAGGCCGGCTCGGCCACGTACGCGTGGTGCACGTCCCCGGAGAGCACCAGCACCGTCGCCGGCGCCCCCGGCCCGGAGCCCGCCTCGGCGATCAGACCGGCCAGCGCGTCGAAGGACGCCGGGAACGCCGCCCAGTGCTCCAGATCCGCCCGGCGCCGCAGATCCTCCCCGAACCGCGCCCAGCGCGCCCCGCGGTCACCCCGGCACAGGGCCGCGCTCCACGCCTCGGCGTGGTGCACGAGGTGCGGAAGCAGCCAGGGCAGGGAGGTGCCGAGGAGGAGATGGTCGTACGACTCCTTGTCGGCGAGGACCTGTTCACGCAGCCAGGCCGCCTCCCCGGGGTCGAGCATCGCCCGGTGCTCCTCGTCCAGGACGCGGGCCGCGCGGGTGTCCACCATCAGCAGCCGAACCCGGCCGAAGTCGCGCCGGTAACTCCAGCGCACCGAGGCGGGATCGGCGTCGGCCTCGCAGGCGAAGGCGCGCAACGCGTCGGTGCCGTCCGGGGTTCGGCGGACGGCGGCGTGGAGCGGGTCGGCGGCGAGTTCGGCCGGGGACAGGTTCCCGAGGTGCTGGTGCACCCAGTACGACATCAGACCGCTCAGCAGCCGTTCCCGCCACCACGGGGTGGCCCGCATGTCCTCCACCCAGGCGGCCGAGGTGTTCCAGTCGTCGATCACGTCATGATCGTCGAAGATCTGACAACTGGGCACGGTGGACAGCAGCCAGCGGATCTCCGGGTCGAGCCAGGACTCGTAATAGAGGCGCGTGTACTCCTCGTAGTCCGCGACCTGGCTGCCCGGCGGGTCGCCGAGATCGCGGCGGGCGGCGAGCCAGCGGCGGGTGGCGGGGGAGGTCTCGTCGGCGTAGACCTGGTCGCCCAACAGCACGAGCACGTCCGGGCGTTCACCGTCCGGGTCGGCCGCGATCCGGGCCGCGAGGGTGTCCAGCGCGTCCGGGCCCTTGGGGTCCTTCTCGCCGTCCGGCGGGGCGGCCCAGCGGCAGGAGCCGAAGCTGACGCGGACGGTGTCGCCCTCGGCGGAGGTGCGGATCACCGACTCCGGGAACGGGGAGCCGGGCAGCGGCCACACCCGGGTGCCGTCCAGGAACACCTCGTACGCCGTCGAAGTCCCGGGTGTCAGGCCGGTCACCGGGATCAGCGCGTAGTGGTGGCCCGCGATCTGGAAGGTGCGGTCCTGCCCGCGGGTGCCGTCCGCGCAGCGCACCTCTGCGGTGCACGGACGGCTCGCCTCGACCCAGATGGTCGCCGACGAGCCGTCGGCGTACCTCAGCAGCGGTCCCAACCGAAGTTCGGCCACGTGATCCTCCTCCGTCGCCCCGTACGGTACGGAACGACGGGGGAGCTTGGGGAGGGTCGGGATCAGCAGGCGCTCAGGTAGCTGGTGAGCGCGCTCTTCTCGGCGGAGTCGACCGAGAGGCCGTAGTAGTACTTCACCTGGACCCAGGCGCGGACGTAGGTGCAGCGGTACGAGGTGACCGACGGCATCCACTCGGCCGGGTCCTGGTCGCTCTTGGACTGGTTGACGTTGTCGGTGACCGCGATGAGCTGGGGGCGGGTGATGTCGTTGGCGAAGCCCTGGCGCTGCGCGGTGGTCCAGGCGCTCGCGCCCGAGTCCCAGGCCTCGGCGAGCGGGACCAGGTGGTCGATGTCGAGGTCGGAGGCGGCGGTCCAGGTGGCGCCGTCGTACGGGGAGTACCAGCTGCCGCTGGTGGCGGTGCAGGCGGAGTTGGTGACGACGTTGGAGCCGTCCCGCTTGAGGATGTACTCCCGGGTGTTGCAGGTGCCGCTGATGGTGATCCACGTCGGGAACAGGTCCCGGTCGTAACCGGTGCGGTTCTCGGTGGCCACGGTGAGCGAGGCGAGGTAGGTGCGGGCGGTGGCGGCGCTGACCGGCGTCGGGAGGGCGGCGGAGGCGGTCGGACCGTTGAAAAGTCCGACCGAGGCTATGAGACCGGTGAACGCCGCGAGTATGCTCAGCCGTCGACGCGCGTAGAACTTCGGCATGCGAACTCCCTGGGGGTGTGGGGGTGTTGAGGCGTGCGGGCGAAGGAATGCTCGCCGCGCCGTGTTGCGGGGAGATGTGCGTTGGGTGAGAAGTTAATGACGCGTACATGACATGACAAGCTTTGCGGCGAAACGATCTCGTATGATTGACGGAGTTGAAGGGGAGTAGCTCTTCGCCGGACCGTCGACATACTGCTCAGCTCGTCTGAGCCGGCGCCCGGAGGCGGGTCCCTTGTGGACCTCGCCAGCGAGACCTTCGGCAAGCAGTGCACTGACCGTGTGCTGCCATGCCGAGGTGTCGTTTTGCGGTAACACTCTCGGTGGGGCAGCCCGACCGATTGAGGAACCTTGATCAGCTTCACCGTGACGGCCGTCGTCTTCGGCGTCGTCTTCCTTGCCGAGCTCCCGGACAAGACCGCCCTCGCCGGGCTGGTGCTCGGCACCCGGTACCGCGCGTCCTACGTCTTCGCCGGGGTCGCCGCCGCCTTCGCCCTGCATGTCGCGCTCGCCGTCGCGGCCGGCAGCGTGCTCACGCTGCTGCCGCAGCAGATCGTGCACGCGATCACCGGTGTGCTGTTCCTGGGTGGAGCGGCCGTCCTGCTGCGCAACAAGGACGAGGACGACGAGGAGATCCGCAAGCCCGAGAACCAGTCCTTCTGGAAGGTCGCCGGGGCCGGGTTCATGCTCATCCTCGTCGCCGAGTTCGGTGACCTGACGCAGATCATGACCGCGAATCTCGCCGCCCGCTACGACGACCCGCTCTCCGTCGGCCTGGGCGCCGTGCTCGCCCTCTGGGCCGTGGCCGGGCTCGGCATCGTCGGCGGAAAGGCCCTGATGAAGCGGGTGCCGCTGGCGCTCATCACCAAGATCGCGGCCGTGCTGATGCTGGCGCTCGGGGTGTGGAGCCTGTGGGAGGCCGTGAGCGCGTGAGCTGAACGCCGGGTGAACTGTTCCGGGAGACGGTGGCGGGATCATGGTCGCGTTTTGTACCGTAGAGAAACAAAGTGGCTCCCGTCCGTTTTCCCTGACCGGCGGGCGGGGCCGCCTTGTCCCGCCGGGCGACCCCCGGCTCCCCCTCCCGCGTACTGGAGCTGCCGATGACGGCCACCGCCGTGCCCACCGTGCTCACCGCCCGTGCCCTGCTGCTGGACATGGACGGCACCCTCGTGAACTCCGACGTCGTCGTCGAACGCTGCTGGCGGCGCTGGGCCGAGCGGCACGGGCTGGACGGCGACGAGGTCATGAAGGTCGTCCACGGGCGGCAGGGGTACGCCTCCATGGCGCTGCTGCTGCCCGACCGGCCCATGGCGCAGAACCACGCCGACAACGCGCGCATGCTCGCCGAGGAGACCGCCGACATGGACGGCGTGGTCGCCATCCCCGGCGCGGAGGCCTTCCTCGCCTCGCTGGCCGGGGTGCCGCACGCCCTGGTGACCTCCGCCGACGTCGCCCTGTCCACCGCCCGGATGGCCGCGGCGGGGCTCGCCCTGCCCGAGGTGCGGATCACCGCGGAGAGCGTCGGCGCGAGCAAGCCCGACCCCGAGGGGTTCCTGAAGGGCGCCGCCGAACTCGGTGTGGCGCCCTCGGAGTGCGTCGTCTTCGAGGACTCCGGGGCGGGGATCGCGGCGGGGCGCGCCGCGGGGATGCAGGTGGTGGGGGTCGGGCCGCGGGCCGACTTCCATGAGCCGGATGTGGTGGTGCGGGACCTTGCGCAGGTGCGGGTGGAGGCTTTGGGGGATGGGCGGGTTCGGCTCTATATCGGGTGAGGGGGCCGGGGGCGGAGCCGGGGCTGAGGCCGGGGGCGGGTGGTTCGGCCCTTGGGTCGCGTGGTGGGGCCGGTGTCGCGGGCCGGGTGGCTCGGCCTCGGGTTGCGTGGTGGGGCCGGGCCGGGGGTCGGGTGGTTCGGCCTTGGGTTGCGTGGCGCTTTTGGGCCGGGGGTCGGGTGGCTCGGCCTTGGGTCGCCTGGCGGGGCTGAGGTCCGGCGGGCGGGTGGTTGGGCCTTGGGTTGCGTGGCGGGGCCGGGCTGGGGGTCGGGTGGCTCGGCTTTGGGGCGCGAGGCGGGGCTGAGGTCGGGCGGGCGGCTGGTTGGACCTTGGGTCGCGTGGCGGGGCCGGGCCGGAGGTCGGGTGGCTCGGCCGCGGGTCGTGTGGCGGGGTCGGCGTCGCGGGTCGGGTGGTTCGGCTTTTGGGGTGCGTGGCGGGGCTGCGGGCGGGTGGTTGGACCTTGGGTTGCGTGGCGGGGCTGGGCCAGGGGTCGGGTGGCTCGGCCTTGGGTCGCGTGGCGGGGTTGAGGCCGGGTGGTCCGCCTCGGGTTGCGTGGCGGGGTCGGTGTCGCGGGGCGGGTGGTTCGGCCTCGGGTCGTGTGGCGGGGCTGAGGTCGGGGGTTACGGCTCTGTTGTTTCCGACTCCAGCGTTTCCCTGGTCGCCAGGTCGTAGACGCCGTACTCCGTCACCTGGATGCCCCGTGCCCACTGGTAGCGGGTGACCGCGTCCTCGACGCCCTCGTTGTAGTGGCCGCTCGCCTTCCTCGGGTAGAGGTTCAGCTGGGTCAGGCGCAGCTCCAGTTCCACCACCTCGTCACCCTGGGAGCCCCGGCGCAGTACGGGCGGGGTGCTCTCCCGGGACGTGCTGGAGTTGTCCGCCGTGTCGGTGGGGGCGGCGCTTGTCGTGGTCGCCGTGGGCTTCTCGGAGGGTGACGACGGGGTCGGGGAGGCGCTGGAGCGGGACGGCGACGGGGACGGGGACTCCGACGCGCTCACGCTCGCGGACGGGGACGCCGAGGTCGGCCCGGCCGATGTCGTGCTGGTCGACGGGGACGCCTGCGCCGAGCTGGTCGACGCGTCCGGGACGCTCGCCCTGATCTCCTCGGGAAGCGCGGTGTCGCGCTGCGGGGAGTCGTACGAGAGCAGGCCGCTCGCCAGGCCCGCCGCCGCGATCACCGCCACGAGGGCGGCGGCCGAGGCCAGGATCAGGGTGCGGCGGTGGGGTGTGCGGTTACGGGGGCGGGGCTCGGTGGGGGTGCCCTCGTGCGGCGGAGCGTTCTCGAAGAGGCTCAGGTCCGTGGTGCTGGGCGGGGGTGGGACGGATATCGGGCGCAACCGCATCGTCGCGTCGGGGGGCGCGGCGAGGGTGGGGGCGGGGGCCTCGGGGCTCTCGCCGTCCAGGTCGACGTACGGGCGTATGCGCAGCGGATCGAAGTCCTCCGCTGCCGCCTGTTCCGCCTCGCGCGCGTCGCGCAGGGCGTCGGACGCCCGCCGTGTGCACCCGCAGGACGGGGTGTTGTCGGCCCCCCTGGGTGCCCCGCACTCCGGGCACAGGTGGCCCTTCGACTCCGTCATGTGTTCGTCCCTCCCCTCGCGAACTCCAGAGATTATGCAGACCTTCTTCACACCCGTCTCCCGCCAACCCCCGGAACAACGGCTTCCAACAGGACTCGACAGGCCATAAGTGGTCACACCGACCACGATGGAGTCGTAACGAGTCTCACGGGAGGTCTTCATGGCCGCGGATGCGGACGCTATGACGGGAGATGTGCGGGACGCGCGAGAGGAGCACGTGCCCGGGAACGTCCTCGTGTCGATCGGGGCGTTGCTTCTCGGGATGCTGCTCGCCGCGCTGGACCAGACGATCGTGTCGACCGCGCTGCCGACCATCGTCAGTGACCTGGGCGGCCTGGAGCATCTGTCGTGGGTCGTCACCGCGTATCTGCTCGCCTCCACGGCCGCGACCCCGCTGTGGGGCAAACTCGGCGACCAGTACGGCCGCAAGAGGCTGTTCCAGACCGCGATCGTGATCTTTCTGATCGGGTCGGCGCTGTGCGGGATGGCACAGAACATGCCCCAACTCATCGCGTTCCGGGCGCTTCAGGGGCTCGGGGGCGGTGGGCTCATGGTGCTGTCCATGGCCATCGTCGGCGACCTCGTACCGCCGCGGGAACGCGGGCGCTACCAAGGGCTGTTCGGTGCGGTGTTCGGGGCGACGAGTGTGCTCGGGCCGCTGCTGGGCGGGGTGTTCACCGAGCATCTGAGCTGGCGGTGGGTGTTCTACGTCAACCTTCCGGTGGGTGTGGTCGCGCTTGCCGTCATCGCTGCCGTGCTGCGGATTCCGCGCAAGCCGACCCACCATGTCATCGACTATCTGGGGACGTTGCTGATCGCCTCGGTCGCCACGTGTCTCGTGCTCGTCGCGTCCCTCGGTGGCACCACGTGGGGCTGGGGGTCGCCGCAGATCATCGGGCTGGCCGTGCTCGGGGTCGTGCTGGGTGTCGCCTTCGTGGCGGTGGAGCGGCGGGCCGTGGAGCCTGTGCTGCCGTTGAAGCTGTTCCGCATCCGGACGTTCGCGTTGTCCGCGGTGATCAGCTTTGTCGTCGGGTTCGCCATGTTCGGTGCCATGACCTATCTGCCCACGTTCCTCCAGGTCGTGCAGGGCGTCTCGCCGACCATGTCCGGTGTGCACATGCTGCCGATGGTGTTCGGGCTGCTGCTGTCGTCGACCGCGTCCGGGCAGATCGTCAGCCGCACCGGGCGGTGGAAGGTGTTCCCGATCGCGGGCACCGCGGTCACCACGATCGGGCTGCTGCTGCTCCACCGGCTCGACGAGGGCAGTTCCACATGGGTCATGAGCAGCTACTTCTTCGTGTTCGGGTTGGGGCTCGGGCTGGTCATGCAGGTGCTGGTGCTCATCGTGCAGAACGCGGTGTCGTACGAGGACCTCGGCGTCGCCACGTCCGGGGCGACGTTCTTCCGGTCGATCGGGGCGTCGTTCGGGGTGGCCATCTTCGGCACGGTGTTCACGAACCGGCTCGGGGACAAGCTGGCGGACGCGTTCGCAGGAGGGCAGTTGCCGGGTGGGGTGACCGTGGAGGGGCTGGAGGCCGATCCGCGGGACATCGCGAATCTGCCGGCGGCGCTGCGGCCGGCGGCGCTGCACGCGTACGCCTCGTCGATCACGGATGTCTTCCTGTACGCGGCGCCTGTGGCCCTGTTGGGGTTCGTGCTGGCCTGGTTCCTCAAGGAGGACCGGCTGCGGGCGTCGGTCACCGCGCCGGACGTGACGGAGACGCTGGCCAGCAATCCGGTGGAACGGTCGTCCTACGACGAGGTGTGCCGGGCGTTGTCGGTGCTCGGGACGCGCGAGGGGCGGCGGGAGATCTATCGGACGATCACTGATCGGGCGGGGTACGACCTGTTGCCCGGGGCGAGTTGGCTGCTGCTGCGGATCAACAAGTACGGGTCGGTGGAGCCAGGGGCGCTCGCCGCGGGGAGTTCTGTGCCGTTGCAGGTCGTCATCGCCGCGGCCCGGCAGGTGGAGGAGCGGCGGCTGGCGGTGCGGTCGGGGGTGGATCTGGTGCTGACCGCGGAGGGGGTGGCGGTCGCGGAGCGGCTCGCGGCGGCTCGGGAGGAGTCGTTGGCGGAGCTGCTGGGGGACTGGTGGGGGGCTGACCGGCCTACCGATCTGGTCCAGTTGGTGGGCGAGTTGACCGCGGAACTGTGCGGCTCGGACCGGGAGCAGCCGCAGGGCGGGGCGGCGGCGGCCGTGGCTGGGGGCGGGTGAGCCGTCGGGCGGCGCGGGTGCGGGTGCGGTGTGGGTGCGTTGTGGGTCGGGGCCGCGCCGGGGGGTGTCCGTCCTCGGAACGGCGCGGAATCGGTCCTCGACAAGGGGCACCCGTGCTGACGCGCCAACCGCTGCGGGCGGACACCCCCCGACACGTCCCCTCACCGCCGTTGCGCACTGCGGGTACGTCCGGGCCGTGCCGCTCAGGGGCGCGGGGAACTGCGCGAGCGGCCACGACGTGCCCGCAGGCGTCCGGTGGGCGCTCGCGGCCGGCTTCTGGGTGCGGCGGCTGTTTGAGGGGCGTGGGTGGGGCTACTCGGGGTTTATGACAACTGGCGTGATCATCGCTCTGATCGTGATCGTGGCGGCCGTCGTCGTGGTGGCGGTCGTCCTGGCCCGGCGCAAGCCCGGTGGACGGGACCTGAAGCGGCGCTTCGGGCCCGAGTACGACCGGGTCGTCGCCCGGCATGACGGGGACTCGCAGGCGGCCGAGCGCGAGCTCGCCGAGCGGGTGGACAAGCACGGGTCGCTGCGTGAGCGGGACCTGGAGCCCGCGCAGCGGCAGGAGTACGAGGCCCGGTGGGCGGCCGCCCAGGAGCGGTTCGTCGAGTCGCCCCGGGAGGCGGTGGACGAGGCGGACCGGCTGCTCGCAGAGGTGGCCGGAGCCCGCGGGTTCCCTGATGGGGGGCAGTACGAGGAGCAGCTCGCCGCCCTGTCCGTGCACCACGCGGACCATGTGCACGGCTACCGGCGTGTGCACCGCGCGGCTCATACGCGCGGCGGCACGGAGGACGGTGCGCGGGGCGGCACCGAGGAGATGCGCGAGGCCATGGTCGAGGCCCGGGCCCTGTTCGAGGAGTTGGTGGGAGCCGGTGGGCGGCGTGAGGCGGCCGGTCATCGGACCGTGCGCGATGACGGTCACGGCCATCAGCCGTGGACGTTCACCCGGCGTCAGGCGAAGGGGAGTTGAGAGGCATGACGGATGCCATGAGCGGTCGGGGCGCCGAGAGCGTCCCGCAGCGGGGCCAGGGGGACGGGTCGCCCCTCGTGGCCGGGCACGAGGGCGAGGGGCGTGGCCTGGACGACGGGCGTGGCCTGGACAAGGGGCGTGAGAAGGCTCCCCTGGTCGCCGGTCATGACACCGCGGGGCGTGAGGCCCATGAGGGCAAGCTGCTCGGCGATGAGCAGTGCGACAAGCTCTCCGGGCAGTTGCAGCACGCCATGACCGGGTTCGTGGACGGGCCCCGGGCTGCCGTAGAGGAAGCCGACCATGTGCTCGAAGAGGTCGCCTCGCGGTTCACGGACGCCATGGCGCAGCGGCGGCGCACCCTGCGGCAGTCCTGGCAGGGGGCCCAGCACACGGACGGCCCCACGGCCGGCGACGGCGGCTCGGGTGACACCGAGCAGCTTCGGCTGGCCCTGCGTGACTATCGCGAGCTCACGGAGCGGCTACTGCGACTCTGACTTCGCGCGGCTCGACTCCGCCCGGCGCTCCCGCCACTGGCGTACGACCTCTTCGACGTCGTACGGCTTCAGACCCAGCGGGGGGCCGGGCGGTGGCATGTACATCATGGCGCGGATCTTGACGTTGACGTCGGTGATCAGTTTGCGGACCGTGTGTTCCGAAGGAGCCGTGCGGGCGGCGGCCAGGGTGTCCTCGGCCTCTTTGCGCAGGGCCAGGGACGGGGGGAGTGCGGACAGGCCCTCGCGAGCCATTTTGCGCTTGATCCACCAGAGTTCGTCGTAGGGCGTGTCCAGCTCCGGTGGCAACGGCTCGCCCGTGCCGGGGAGTCGGTCGAAGTCGCCGCGGCCCTGCGCGTCTCGGATCTGTTTGTCGACCCAGGACTCGAACGGGACGCCGGGTGGCTTTCGCTCGGTCATGAGTCCATTGTGCCGGACGCGATGGGGCCGGGCGATTTATCATGCGGCCGCTGTGCAAGGACACTTGCTCAGGAACGGTTCAGGAACTGCAAAGGGAGCGCACGTGCTCGAACTCACCATGGCCGCCGTCTCCGCGGCGGAGGAGGGTGCCACGGCCGGCATGCTCATGGCCGACGCGCCCAGCGAGCCGGGCGCGCTGCTGCGGGTGGGCCGCGATCAGTCCGTGTGCCGGCTGGCGACGCCCGACGACTGGCTGTTCGTCTCCCGGGTGCATCTGGAGTTCCTGTGCGGGCCGGAGGGGACCTGGCAGGTGACGTGGCTGCGCGGGTCGCAGGCGGAGCCGTCGAGCGAGGTGCGGCTGACCGTCGGGGAGTACGCCCAGCCGCTGGTCTACGGGGGGACCGTGGCGCTGCCCCGCGGCGGCAGCGGTGAGATCGTCGTCGTGGACCGCACCGCGCCGCGCAGCGTCAACGTCGGCTTCTATCACGAGGTTTGAGGGGGCTGGTGATGAGGGGCTACGACGTCACCCTTGCCAGCGCGAAGCCGTCGTAGCCCTTCGCTCCTACCGTCTGGATCGCCGTGGCCGTCACTCGGGGGTGTGAGCCCAGGAGTTCGATCGCGGTGCGGGTGCCGACCACATCGGGGGTGGTGTCGTCCGGGTCGGCCACGCGGCCGCCTCGTACGACGTTGTCGACGACGATCAGGCTGCCCACGCGGGTCAGCTTCAGGGCCCACTCGATGTAGTGCGGGTTGTTCGCCTTGTCCGCGTCGATGAAGACCAGGTCGAAGGGCGGTTGGTGCTCGTCGGCCAGGACGGCGAGGGAGTCGAGGGCCGCACCCACGCGGATCTCCACGAGCTTGTCCAGGCCGGCCCGGGCGATGTTGGCGGTGGCGACCTCGGCGTGCCTCGGGCTGTACTCCAGGGTGATCAGGCGGCCGTCGGCGGGCAGGGCGCGGGCCAGCCAGATGGTGCTGTAGCCGCCCAGGGTGCCGATCTCCAGGATCCGCCGGGCGCCCTGGATCCGGGCCAGGAGGTGGAGCAGCTTGCCGTTCGGGGCGGAGACGGCGATCGAGGGGAGCCCGGCCGCCTCGCTTTCCCGCAGGGTGGCTGTCAGTGCTTCGTCGTCGGGCGCGAGATGGGTGGCGAAGTAGGCGTCTACGGCTTCCCAGCGCTGCGACTCGCTCATGCGACCTCATTCGGGTGGGGGGTGGTTGGTGATGTTGCCGGGCGCCTGGAGTGTCGTACGACGAACAAGGCCACCGCGGTGGTGAGTGCGGCCAAGGTGCCCGCGAGGGTGAGGAGCCAGGCCGGGATGCCCGCCAGTGTGCGGAGGCGGTCCTCGTAGATCACCTGCTGGAACGTGGCGTCCGTGGCGGCTCGGCGGAGGGTGTGGTCGGCGTCGATCAGGTTCGGGGACGGGAACTCCTGGCCGATCGCCGTCAGGAACGGGGTGCCCGCGGTCAGCTCGGCCAGGGGGCTGTCGCGCCGGGGGGTGATCCGGCCGGCGAAGGTGACCCGGGGGCGGGAGCCGCCGATGCGGGACGTCGGTTCCATGCGGTGGGCGGCCAGGACGTACAGGCCCAGCGACTGCGGTGTCCGTGCCAGGCGGGACAGGCGCATCGGGTAGACGGGCTCGTCGGCCGCGAAGGACAGGCTCAGCGGGTCCAGGGTGCCCTGGAGGGCGGTGCCGGTGGTTTCCGGGGCCAGGCGGATCGCCACGTACTCCCAGCGGCGCTCCACATATGGCTGGAGGGCGCCGCTCAGGC
Source organism: Streptomyces sp. NPDC051913 (assembly GCF_044593635.1). Lineage (NCBI taxonomy): Bacteria > Bacillati > Actinomycetota > Actinomycetes > Kitasatosporales > Streptomycetaceae > Streptomyces > Streptomyces sp. NPDC051913. The sequence continues at coordinate 27,947 of NZ_JBIUCI010000023.1, forward strand.
GGGGCGGGAGGCTGAAGCCGTTGGCGGTCAGCCAGTCGCCGAGGGCGTCCGGGTCGGTGGCGGTCAGGCGGGCCACGTCGAAGGGGCCCAGCCTCTGGCGGCCCACCACGCCCACACCGGGCGCCCTGCCGACGCCGGGCGGGGGCGCGCCCGCGTCGCGGCCGCCGCCGGAGACCAGTGGCCAGTCGCCGTCCTGCGGCCAGAAGTGGTACCGGGTGCGGTGCACGGGCGCGGTGGCGGCGTCCAGCTCGTCGAAGAGGGCCGGATCGCCCAGCCGCACGTCCGCGCGGTGCGGGACCGGCATGATCCAGGCGGCGCGGTCGCTGTCGCCGTCGACCGTCAGCCGCATCACGATCCGCTCCCGGCCGCCGTCCCAGCGCACCACCGACACCTCGCGCGCCACGCCGACCCGCCGGGCGGTGTCCGGGATCATGGCGCCGCAGCCGCAGGCGTACGCCGGGGCGACCAGGGAACCCACCTGGGTGGTGAGTAACGCCAGGACCACCGCGAGCAGGCGTCGGCGCGCCCGGCCTCTCAGGAATTCGATCATTCCCCCCAAACCCTCCGCTGCACGCTCGCCGGGCCTTCAGACGGTTACGCGGAGCATACGGGTCCGCGTCAGATAGCTACGTAAGTGATCCACTGCGCGCTCAGCGAGACGGTGCGAGATGGTGCGGACTATCGTCATTCGGACAAACGCGGGACGGGTGTCAGGCAAAGCGGAACCTCCTGCGTCTCTTCTCCGGGGGGCGGTGCGCGCCTCATAGGGTGCGCACGACAGACCTCACGTATCGGACGTGAGGGACGAACTGGGCGGGAGGCCTGGGCGCGTGGTGAACACCAACCCCAGTGGAGGACCGGCGGAAGCGTTCGGAGCGACGGCCGTCGACACGGCCAGAGCCCGGATGCGCGTGGCCAGATTCCTGCTGTGGGTGGTCGCCGCCATACTCGCCGTCCGCCAGGTCGCCGTCGTCCTCAGTACCCCCAGCGGAGAGCGGCTGACGGATCTGGAGACCTGGGTCGGCCCCGACGGGGTCCTCCATGTGAAGGGTTCGCTGTACGACTCGACGGAGTTCACGGGCACGCCGTTCGGCGGACTCGTCCTCAAACCGCTCACCAAGGCGGCCGAGCAGGCCCTCGGCTGGGGCTGGACCTTCGGGACGCTGCTTCTGGTGGTCGCGCTCGGTCTTGTCGTCGCGCGGGCGCTGCCTCATCCGGTGAACAGACGTACGTCCTTCTTCGCCGCGCCGGTCGCGATCAGCCTGCTGATGCTGTCCCTGCCGGTCCGCAACACGCTGTATCTCGGGCAGACCAGCATCATGCCGGTGCTGCTGGTGCTGGTCGGCTGCTTCGTCGTACGCGGGCAGCGGGCGAGCGGCGTGCTCATCGGCCTGGCCGCGGCGCTCCAGCCGACCGTGCTGCTCTTCGCCGGACTGCTGTGGTTCACCGGGCGGCGGCGGGCCGCGTCGGCCACCGGAGCCACGTTCGCGGCGAGCACGGCACTGGCGTGGGCGGCGCTGCCGCACGACTCGTACACCTACTGGGTCCACCACATGGCCGGCACGGGGCTCGGCGGTGACGCCGACGATCTCGCCAACCAGTCGCTGCACGGGGCGCTGCTGCGGGCCGGATTCGCCGGGCCGGCCGAGGTGGTGCTGTTCCTCGCGCTGGGCGTCGCGGTGGCGGCGCTCGCCCTGCGGCGGGCCGTGCGCTACGCCCGCGACGGGCAGCTGCTGCTGGCGGTGGCGGTCACCGGCTGCGCGGCGATCCTCGTGGCCCCGATGGCCTGGCAGCACCAGCTGCTGTGGGTGCTGCTGGCGGTGGTCGGCAGGGTCGGCAAGCGGGCCTCGGACCGGTACGTGTGGCCGGTCGCGGTGGTGCTGGTGATGACGCTGCCCGCGAAGATGATCCTGCCGAACATGGCCTCGCTCTACCCGCTGCGCGACAACGTCGTCCTGCTGGCGGCGCTGGCCGCGGCGACGCTCGTGCCGTTCCTGTCCCGGACCTCGCCCTATTACCAGACGCCGGTCCCGACCGAGTACGCCGAGCCGGTCGCCGCCCGCTTCCGGCGGGTGCCGCTGCTGCCGTTCCTGAAGCGGGTGCTGACGCGTCCCAACCTGCTCCTTGAGTTGCTGCTTATTCGTGTCACCTACGCCGCGTACCAGAAGGTGCGGCTCGCGGCGACGGGCGGCACCAACTCCGAGGGCCGGGCACGGGCCGAGGAGCACGGGCAGCAGGTCCTGGACCTGGAGCGGTGGCTGCACATCGACATCGAGCACTGGGCGAACCACGCGGTCGTCAAGGTCGACTGGCTGCGGAACTTCTTCGACTTCTATTACGAGTCCTTCCACTTCGTCGTCCCGCTGACGGTCCTCGGCGTCCTCTACTGGCGCCGGCCCGTCGACTACCGCTGGGCCCGCGCCTCCCTCGGCTTCGCCACCCTCCTCGCCCTCGTCGGCTTCTGGCTCTACCCGCTCGCCCCGCCCCGCCTCATGCCGTCCCTCGGCGTCATCGACACGGTCCACGGCGTCCAGGACTTCTCCAAGCCCGACTACGGCACCCTGACCGCCCTCACCAACCAGTACGCGGCGATGCCCTCGCTGCACTTCGGCTGGTCCCTGTGGTGCGGGGTCGTCATCGCGATCGTCGCGCCGAGGTGGTGGATGAAGGCGCTGGGGCTGCTGCACCCGTTCTTCACGGTCACGGCGATCGTGGCCACCGGCAACCACTGGGTGCTGGACGCGGTCGGCGGCGCGGTGGTGGTGAGCGCGGGCTTCGGGCTGTCGTATCTCTTCCAGGGGCCCAGGGCGCGGCTGGTGAAGGACGCGGCGGCCGATGGGGAACCCGTGTTGGTGCGTTCCTCCGGGAGCGGGTGACAGCCGTACCCCCGCGGGGGTGCAATGGGGGGCGGAGGCGCCCATGGACGCGGACGCGGAGCTGGACCGGGGACGCCAGGCCTGCCGCCGGCAGGCCTGGGCGGAGGCGTACGCGCTGCTCGGCAAGGCCGACACGGTACGACCGCTCGACGCCGCCGACGTCGAGGCGCTCGCCGAGGCCGCCGACATGCTCGGCCGGGGCGACGACGCGGTGGCGCTGCTGCGGCGGGCCTTCACGGCGTACGCCGGGACGGGCGAGGTCGGGGCCGCGCTGCGGTGCGCCTACTGGCTGTGCAAGGGCCTGGCCTGGGGCGGGGACCTCGCCCAGTCCGGCGCCTGGCTGGCCCGCGCCCAGCGGCTCGCGGCCACGGAACCCGACTGCCCGAGCTGCGGCTATCTGACGATGCTGGAAGCCGAACTGCACTTCCGCGCCGGTGAACCCGCCGACATGCTCACCCTCGCCCGCCGCCTCGCCGCGACCACCGGACCCGACGCGGACCCCGACCTCGTGGCCGGTACGGCGATGACGCTCGGCCTCGCCCTGGTGAGCAACGGCGAGGTCGCCGCCGGGCTCGCCCAGCTCGACGAGGCGATGGTCGTCGTCGCCGAGGGGACGCCCTCGGCGCGGTCCATCGGCATGACGTACTGCGTCGTCATCGGCACCTGCCAGGAGCTCCAGGAACTGCGCCGCGCCCAGGAGTGGGCCAAGGCGCTCGCCCGGTGGTGCGCGGCCCAGCCCGACTTCAGTGGCGCCTACCGGGGACTGTGCCGGGTGCACCGGGCCGCGCTCCTCCAGCTCGGCGGCGCCTGGCCGGAGGCCGACCGGGAGGCACGGCTGGCCTGCGCCCAGCTCACCGCCGGTTACGGCGAGAGCGCCGCGGGCAGCGCCTTCTACCAGCTGGCCGAACTCCACCGGCTGCGCGGCGCCCACACCGAGGCCGAGCAGGCCTACCGCGACACCCTGCGGCACGGCTGGGACACCCAGCCGGGGCTCGCCCTGCTCAGACTGGCCCAGGACCGGCCCGCCCCGGCCGCGGCGGCGATCCGCCGGGCGCTCGCGGAGACCACGGACCCGATGCGGCGGGCGCGGCTGCTGCCCGCGGCGGTGGAGATCCTGCTGGCCGACCGGGACGGTGAGGTTCCCGAGGAGGCTCTCCGGGCCGCCGACGAACTCGCCGCCGTCGCCGGTGCGCAGCGCATCGCCGCGCTGCACGCCATGGCCTGCCAGGCCCGGGGCGCCGTGCTGCTCGCGCAGGGGGCCGCGGGGGAGGCGCTCGGGGTGCTGCGGGAGGCGGGGCGGGGGTGGCGGGAGCTGGACGTGCCCTACGAGGCGGCCAGGGTCGGGGTGCTCGTCGCGCTGGCCTGCCGGGCGCTCGGGGACGAGGACTGCGCGGCGCTTGAGCTGGACGCGGCCGGGCAGATCTTCGCGCGGCTCGGGGCGGCACCGGACGTACGGCGGGTCGAGGGGCTCCGGGGCGGGGAGCGGCGGTCGGTCCTGTCGCCCCGGGAACTCGATGTCGTACGCCTCATCGCGCAGGGCCGCACCAATCACGCCATCGCCGCGGAGCTCGTTCTCAGCGAGAAGACCGTCGCCCGGCACGTCAGCAACATCTTCGCCAAGCTCGACCTCGGTTCCCGTACCGCCGTCGCCGCGTACGCCTTCGAGCACGGGTTGGTCCACTCCCCGGGCGCGTAGGAATACCCATACCCCCGGCCCACTGAATGGGTATTGCTGTCGATGCGCGCGGCAGCGCCCCGCCCGCAGCATCGAAGCGTGTCCGACGACGCGCTCACCCTCCGCGAACAGCTGCGAACGGCCCGGCTGAGGTACGCCGACAGCGCCGCCGAGCTGGGCACCCTGCTGCGGCTGCGCGGTGAACTCACCGAGGCCGAGCGGCTGTTGCGGCAGGCCGTGGAGATCTACGAGGCCGAGCGCACCACGACCGAGGAGCTGGCATGAACACCGAACTCACCGAACGTATCGAGACCGTGGTCATCGGCGGCGGCCAGGCCGGGCTCGCCACGGGGTACCACCTGGCCCGCGCCGGACGGCCGTTCGTGATCCTGGAGGCCGGGGAGCGTGTCGGCGACAGCTGGCGCGCACGCTGGGACTCCCTGCGTCTGTTCAGCCCCGCCCGCTTCGACGGCCTGCCCGGACTGCCCTACCCGGGGCCCGACTGGGCGTTCCCCACCCGCGACGAGTTCGCCGACTACCTCCAGGCGTACGCCGTCTGGGCTGAACTGCCGGTGCGGACCGGGCTCCGGGTGCGGCGGCTGTCGTACGACGGCACGCGGTACGTCGTGGAGACGGACGGCGAGGTGCGGTACGAGGCAGATAACGTGGTCGTCGCCGCCGGATACGACCGGCTGCCCAAGATGCCCGCGTACGCCGGTGAACTCGCCCCACACGTCACGCAGTTGCACGCCGTCCACTATCGCGGCCCGGGGCAGTTGCGGGACGGTCCGGTGCTGATCGTCGGGGCCGGGAACTCGGGGGCGGACATCGCCGTCGAGCTGGCGGCGAGCCGTCGGGTGCAGCTGTCCGGGCCGCATCCGGGGCAGATCCCGTGGCGGATCGAGCGGCGGGCCTCGCGGGTGCTGACGCCGACGCTGTTCTTCCTCTTCCGGCACGTGCTGACCGTGCGCACCCCCATGGGCCGCAGGCTGCGGCCGAAGGTGCTCGCGCACAGCGCCCCGTTGATCCGGGTGAAGGCCGCCGACCTGAAGGCGGCGGGTGTCGAGCGGGTGGACCGTGTCGTCGGGGTGCGCGACGGGCTGCCGGAACTCGCTGACGGGCGCAGGGCGGAGGTGGCGAACGTGCTGTGGTGCACGGGCTTCCGGCCGGACACCTCCTGGATCGACCTGCCGGTCTTCGACGACCAGGACGGTGAACCGGCGCAACGGCGCGGGGTGGTCCCCTCGCAGCCCGGGCTGTACTTCGTGGGGCGGCTCTTCCAGTACGCCATGGCCTCGTCGATGATCCAGGGCGTGGGCCGGGACGCCGAACACGTCGTCCGGCACCTCGGCGCCCGGCCCACGGCCGCGCCCCAGGCGGTCGCGCCGGACGCGGTACGCCTCGGGGGAGGCAGGAACGGGGCGTGAGGGACGGATGCTCCCGCCTCCCCCGGGTCCGGACGGGCCGGCGGCGCCGGGAAGCCGCCGACCCGGGCCCGGTTCCGGGTCAGACCATGCTGACCTGGAGTTCCTTGACGCCGTTGATCCATGCCGAGCGCAGGCGGCGCGGGTCGCCGGTCAGGGTCAGGTTCGGCATCGCGTCGGCGATCGCGTTGAAGATCAGGTCGATCTCCAGGACCGCGAGCGACTTGCCGAGGCAGTAGTGCGGGCCGCCGCCCCCGAAACCGAGGTGGGGGTTGGGGTCGCGGGTGATGTCGAAGGTGTCGGGGTCGGTGAAGACCTCGGGGTCGTGGTTGGCGGAGGCGTAGAAGATGCCGACCCGGTCGCCCTTCCTGATCAGCTTGCCGCCCAGCTCGGTGTCCTGGGTGGCGGTGCGCTGGAAGGAGTTGACCGGGGTGGCCCAGCGGACGATCTCCTCCGCCGCGGTCGACGGGCGTTCCGCCTTGTACCGCTCCCACTGGTCGGGGTGGGTGAGGAAGGCGTGCATGCCGTGGGTGATGGCGTTGCGGGTGGTCTCGTTGCCGGCCACCGCCAGCATCAGCACGAAGAAGCCGAACTCGTCGGAGTTCAGGTTGCCTTCGTCCTCCGCCGCGACCAGGGTCGTCACGATGTCCTTCGCCGGGCACTGCTTGCGGTCGGCCGCCATGTTCATCGCGAAGGCGATGAGCTCCATCGCCGACTGCTGGCCGACCTCCTCGGTGATCGCGTACTCGGGATCGTCGTACGAGATCATCTTGTTGGACCAGTCGAAGATCTTGGCCCGGTCGTCCTGCGGGATGCCGATGAGTTCGGCGATGGCCTGGAGGGGCAGTTCGCAGGCGACCTCGGTGACGAAGTCGAAGGAGCCGGGGTGTTGGCGGGCGTTCGCCGCGATGGCGGTGGCGCGGGCGCGGAGGTTGTCCTCCAGGGCGCGGATGGCACGCGGGGTGAACACGCGCTGGACGATGCTGCGGACCCGGGTGTGCTCCGGGGGGTCCATGTTGAGCAGGATCAGGCGCTGGGCGTCGATGGCGTCGCGCTCGATGTGCTCGTTGAAGCGGATGATCGCCGTGTTGAGGGTGGAGGAGAAGAGCTCGGGGTGGGTGGAGACGTACTTGACGTCCGCGTGCCGGGTCACCGCCCAGTAGCCCTCGTCCTGGAAACCGGCGATGTTGCCCGCCTGGGGGATCCAGCGGACCGGTTCCACCCGGCGCAGTTCGGCGAACTCCGGCAGCGGAACGCGCTGTTGCAGCAGATCGGGGTCGGTGAGGTCGAACCCGTCGGGGAGCTCTGGACAGGTCATGGGGCAGCTCCAGCCGTGTTCCAGCCTTGCTCGGCGGTCTTCTGACGGTCCATCAGGTTGTCCGGTGAACGTAGTAACGGGTTCTAGAAGTAGCAAGAGGCGTGCACGACTCTTGCGGCGATGGAGTCCCTGTCAGCAGACTGCACGTGGAACTAGAACACGTACTAGTTCCGCGTGGCGGGCCGGGCCGGGACGCCCCCGCGCCGCGCGGGTACGCAAGGAGAGGAACTCCTTTCATGGCCGCGGAACCCGTGATCGTCGAAGCCGTACGCACGCCCATCGGCAGGCGCGGTGGCGCGCTCGCCAACCTCCACCCCGCCTATCTGCTGGGCGAGACCTACCGTGAACTCCTCGGCCGCACCGGCATCCCCGCCGACTGTGTCGAGCAGATCGTCGGCGGCACCGTGACCCACGCCGGCGAGCAGTCCATGAACCCCGCGCGCACGGCCTGGCTGACCATGGGCCTGCCGTACGAGACGGCCGCGACGACGGTCGACTGTCAGTGCGGCTCCTCGCAGCAGGCCTCGCACATGACGGCCAACCTCATCGCGGCGGGCGTCATCGACGTCGGGATCTCCTGCGGCGTCGAGGCGATGTCCAGGGTGCCGCTGGGGTCGGGTTCGAAGCACGGTCCGGGGAAGCCGTTCCCGGACGAGTGGAACGTGGATCTGCCCAACCAGTTCGAGGCCGCGGAGCGGATCGCGCGGCATCGCGGACTGACCCGCGAGAACGTCGACGCGCTCGGGCTGATCTCGCAGGAACGGGCCGCCGTCGCCTGGAGCGAGGAGCGCTTCAAGCGTGAGACGTTCGCCGTCCAGGTCCCGACGACCGAGGACGAGCAGCACGCCGGACAGGGTATGTGGCGGCTGGTCGACCGGGACGAGGGGCTGCGCGACACGTCCATGGAGGCGCTGGCCGGACTGAAGCCGGTCATGCCGACCGCCGTCCACACGGCGGGCAACTCGTCCCAGATCAGCGACGGGGCATCCGCCATCATGTGGGCCTCGAAGCGGATGGCGCGGGCGCTGAAGCTGCGGCCGAGGGCCCGGATCGTCGCCCAGGCGCTGGTCGGTGCCGATCCCCACTTCCACCTCGACGGGCCCATCGACGCGACCAAGGCAGTGCTGGGCAAGGCCGGGATGTCACTGAAGGACATCGACCTGGTCGAGATCAACGAGGCCTTCGCGTCGGTGGTGCTGAGCTGGGCGCAGGTCTTCGAGCAGGACCTGGAGAAGGTCAACGTCAACGGCGGTGCGATCGCCCTCGGTCATCCGGTGGGCGCGACCGGAGCACGGCTCATCACGACGGCCCTTCATGAACTGGAGCGCCTGGACAAGGAGTTCGCCCTGATCACGATGTGCGCGGGCGGTGGACTGGCCACCGGCACGATCATCCAGCGTCTGTAGAAGTCCAGTTGACGAAGCTCGTGAACGCGGCGGGGTCGAGGGTGAGGATCGGTCCCGCCGGGTTCTTGGAGTCGCGGACGGCGATGGTGGCGGTGCCTTCGGCGACCTCGACGCAGTTGCCGCCCTGGTCGCCGCTGTAGCTGGACTTACGCCAGTCAGTCTGGCTCTCCATAGCGTTCCTCCATCGCGCGCCGGATCGTCGCCGCCGACTCCTTGAGGGAGAGCGCGGCAGCCTGAAGATGATCGTAACGGAGTGTGCAGTCGTTGACCGTGTCCGGGTTCGCGGTCGGGTGCGCGCTGTTGTAGCCCTCCGTATAGACGATGGTCGGGTCGCTCGCGAAACGGTAGACGTCGAACGAGCCTTGCAGTCCCGCGTGCGCTCCGGTAGCGAACGGCAGGATCTGGATGTTGATCCGGGGATTGCTCTCGAAGGCCAACAGGTGGGCCAGTTGGCCCCTCATGGTGTCCGGGCCGCCCATGACCTGGTAGAGCGCGGCCTCGCTCAGCACCGCCCAGAAGACGGGCGGCCTCGCGTTCTCGAAGATGCGCTGACGGGCGAGGCGGACCGCGGTGCGGTCGTCCAAGTTGGTCTCGTCCAGTGCGCCGAGCACGGCACGGGCGTAGCCGTCGGTCTGCAGGAGGCCATGGACGATGTGCGCCTCGAAGGAGCAGATCTCCGTGGCCCGCGTCTGGAGCTCCGCCACCTGCCTGAACCACGCCGGGAGTTGGCTCCGCAGGACCAGCTCCACGAGCCGGGACAGCAGTCCGTCAGAACCCAGCGCCGCGTCCGCCCGTTCGCTGAATTCCGGGGTCGGGACCTTCCTCGCCGTCTCGATCTGGCCGATGAGGGAGCCGGTGTAGTTGAGGATCTCCCCGAGCTGTTTCTGGCTCAGTCCCGCCGCTTCCCGCAGCCGCCGGAGCTCGTAGCCGTAGTAGTCGAGCGGCGAGGCTCCCGGGTCAAGGACGTTGACGTGCGTCACGAAGAGCCCCCACTCCCGAACGGGTTGTATCCGGCATGTAGCCCAGCGTAGTCGCGGCGGTTCAGGCTCGTCCCGTGAACACATACTTTCCCCCCACCACGCACTACCGCATGCGCGTCACCGTCGGTGAGCACTCGGTCCGGCACATCCGCCGTATCGTCCGCTCGCTGCTCGCCGAGTGGGAACTGGCCGAGCTGGTCGACGCCGTGGAGCTGGGCGTGACGGAGCTGGTCACCAATGTCGTACGGCATGTTCCTGACCAGCGGTGCGAGGTCGTCGTACTGAGAACGGCGGAGGCGGGGGTCCGGGTGGAGGTGGCGGACGGGGCACCTGGACTGCCGCGTGTCACTGCCGATTTGCCGCTGGAGGGGGAAAGCGGGCGCGGGCTGCTGCTGCTGGACGCGGTGGCGGACAAGTGGGGGGTGGGAGGGAGGCCGGGGGAGGGCAAGACGGTGTGGTTCGAGTGTCACTTGAACGGCTGACGCACTCCCCGGTCATCCCTTCAGGCGCGCCGCCCCGGCCCGCGCCCGCGCCTGCGCCGCCGACGTCGTGTCACCCGCCGACTCGTACAGCCGCTGGGCCTCTTCGTAGTGCTGGCGGGCCTCCGCCGACTCACCCATGTGTTCCAGAGCCGTCGCCAGGCCGGTGAGGGCCACGGCGCGGAAGAGTTCGATGCCCTTGTGGGTGGCCGGAGCCGTGGTGGCGCGGTAGGCGGCGGCTGCTTCGGGCCAGCGGCGCAGGGCCAGCAGGTCGGCGGCTATCTCGCGTTGGAGGTGGGCCTGGATGTACTCGCTCAGGTCCGGGACGTCCCTTGCCTCGACGCCGAGTTGGGCCTGGTGCAGGGCGAGGGCCTCCTCGGCGCGACCGGCTTCGCGGAGCGCGCTCGCATGCTGGCGGGCGGCGACCGTCGTGCCCACCGCGTCGTCGAGGGACTCGAAGAGGTGGAGGGCGCGTTGGATCGCTGGTACGGCTTCCGTCGCCCGGTTGAGGTACATGAGAGCGCCGGTCAAGTAGGTCAAGGCCCAGGCCTGTTGGTTCAGATCCTCAGCCTCTGTCGCCAACTCCAGCGCGCGTCGGGCGTGTTCCTCGGCCTGAGCGAACTGTGCGGCGCCCACCGAGTGGGCCCAGGCGAGACAGTTGAGCTGCTGGGCCTCGGCCGCGCGGTCGCCGAGGGCCGCGGCGGAGCGGGCGCCGTAGGCGAACAGCAGGCGCCATTCGGGCCATTCGCCACAGCGGTCGGAGAACCAGTAGAGGGTGCGGGAGGTGTGGAGGATCCGGCCGTGAGCCCCCGGCACCGATGCCGATGCCGTTGTCGTCCCCGTCCCCGTCCCCGCCTCCGCCTCCGCCTCCGCCGTGGAAAGTATCTCCAACGCCCCCGCCCATTGCGCGCGCTCGGCGATCAGCCACCGTTCCGCGTCCTCCCGTGACTCCGGGTGGAACGGCGGGATGGCGCCCGGCCACGGCTCCGGCGCGCCCGACGGCTCGAAGACCCGGCCCGCGGCGGAGGCCGAGCGCAGCAGCCAGTCGGCCATACGGAGCCGGGCCGCCTCGGTGACCTCCGACGGGTCCTCCTCGGTCAACTGCTCTCGGGCGAAGAGCCGTACGAGGTCGTGCAGGGCGTAACGGCCGAGTGCCGTCTCCTCCAGCAGGCCCTGGTCGACGAGCTGGTCCAGGGAGTCCTCGACCGTGATCGGGTCCCCCTCCACCAGGACGGCGGCGAGTTCCGGGGAGGTGTCGCGGCCGGGGGTGAGGGCGAGGCGGCGCAGCAGAAGGCGGCGGGGGCCGGTGAGTTGGCGGTAGGAGAGGCTGAAGGCGCTGCGCACCGCGAGGTCTCCGGCCACCAGGCCGCTCAACCGGCGTTCTTCGTCCGCCAGTTGAGCGGCAAGGTGGTCGGGAGTCCAGGTGGGGCGGCTGGAGAGGCGGTTCCCCACGATCCGGAGTGCGAGGGGCAGGTAGCCGCACAGGCCGGTGAGCCGTCCGATGGCGTCGCCCTGCCCGGCCGTGCGCCCCGTGCCGAGGATCCGTTCCAGCAGGGTCGCCGACTCCCGGGTGGACAGTCCGCCGAGCCGGATCCGCCGGACTCCCTCCAGTCCGGTCAGCGGGCGGCGGCCGGTGACCAGGGCGAAGCAGCCCTGGGCGTCGGGCAGCAGCGGGCGGGTGCGGGCCTCGTCAGCGGCGTCGTCCAGGACGACCAGGACGCGCCTGTCGGCGAGGGTCGCACGGTAGACGGCCTCGCGGGCGGCGGGGTCGACCGGGATGCGGTCGGGTGGGTGGCCGAGGGCGGTGAGCAGCAGTACCAGCGCCTCCGCCGCGGGCACCGGTGACTCGCTCATACCGTGCAGCTGGACGGTGACACAGCCGTCCGGGAAGTGCTCGGCGAGCCGCCGGGTGGCCTCGGCGGCGAGCGTCGTCTTGCCCTGTCCGCCGGGTCCGAACAGCACCACGCCACGGGTGTGCGCCGGGTCGGCGGCCAGGGCCGCGAGGGCGGCCAGTTCGTCCTTCCGGCCGGTGAAGTCCGGGACCGTGCGCAGAAGATACGGCGCCGGCTTCTCCCCGCCGCGCTCTCGTCCCGCGTCCGCCAACCGTCGAAGGCTGCCGCGCTGCGCGGCGTCGAGCTTGAGGGCGTCGGCGAGCGCCTCGACGGTACGGCGCTGCGGGCCCCGGCTGCGACCGCGCTCCATGTCACCGAGGGCACGGACACTGACCCCGGAGAGCCCGGCGAGCTCCTCCAGGGTCAGCCGGGCGGCACGGCGCAGCGAGCGCAGCGTGACACCGAACGCGGTGCCCTGTGGGACGTCACTGGTCATCGGGGCGATTGTCGCTGACCCGAGGACGGTGACGCGGCGGAATGCCAAATGCCGTGACACGGGCGGTAGTTCTGCCTGCTGTTCTGCCTGGAGCCGGCGGTGGGCTGCTGATGGGCTGGGCCCGTCCCCCCATGCGATCGCGGTGAACGGAGAGCAATCGGCATGCCCTACATCAGCGTTGGCGAAGAGCACGGTATCGACGTCGAGCTGTACTACGAGGACCACGGAGTCGGACAGCCCGTCGTCCTGATCCACGGCTACCCGCTGGACGGACCCTCGTCGCAGAAGCAGCTCCCCGCCCTCCTGACCGCCGGGTACCGGGTCATCACGTACGACCGCCGAGGCCTCGGCCGATCCTCGCGGCCGGCCGCCGGCTACGACGACGACACCTTCGCCGCCGACCTCGACGCGGTGCTGACCACGCTGGACCTGACCGACGTGGTCCTGGTCGGCTTCTCCATGGGTACCGGCGAGGTGGGCCGCTACCTGGGCAGGTACGGCTCGCGCCGGGTGGCCAAGGCCGTCTTCCTGGCCTCCCTGGAGCCGTTTCTCCTCGGGAGCGACGACAACCCGATCGTGGAGGCGGTCACCAAGGACCGGTACGCCTACTTCACGGCCTTTTACCAGGACTTCTACAACCTCGACGAGACGTCCGGCGGTCGGATCAGCGACGAGGCCCTCCGCAACAGCTGGAAGGTGGCTGCCGGAGCCTCCGCGTACACACCGTGGCCCGCCTACCCACCTGGATCGCCGACGTCACGGAGCTGATTCCGGTGAGGAGCGACGAGTTTCGCCCACCCTCGCCGGAGGCCACCCACTGGATGCCGGCCAAGGACGGCAGGCCGGACCACCGGGTGCCGGTGCGGCTCGCTCGGGCGCGGCCGCGTCCGGCTCTACTCCCGCCCCGACGCCGTCACCGCCAGCACTCCCACCAGCACGGTCGACACCAGCAGCGGGACGCCCAGCCCGTGGTCGCCGACCAGCCACGCCCCCAGCGCCGCGCCGGCGATCATCGCCCCGACCGCGGCGGTACGGCGTACCCGGCGCGTTCCCGGGCCGTCGGCGGCCAGGCCCGTCAGGGTCATCGTCAGGACGGTGGTGGTGAGGTCGGCGACGCCCAGTTTGCGGACGGTCGCGTTGCGCAGGCCCATCGCGAAGGCCGTGACGGCGATGAGGGTGTAGACGGTGGCGGTGTCGTCGGGGGCGGCGAGGGCGACGACGGTCGAGGCGGCCAGCAGCAGCGCCTCGGCGGCGAGGGTGCGGCGGACCCAGGTGCGGCGCGGGCCCCGGCCGAGGCGCTGGGCGATACGGCCGCCGGTGGCCGCGCCGATCGCGAAGGCGACCAGCGAGGTCAGGGTGTGGGGGACGGAGAAGCCCGGCGCACCGGCCGCGGCGAAGCCGAGGACCACCACGTTGCCGGTCATGTTCGCGGTGAAGACATGGCCGAGGCCGAGATAGCTGACGGCGTCGATCAGGCCGCTGACCAGGGTCAGGGCGAGCAGGACCGGGACCAGGCGCAGGCCGCGGTCCGTAGGTGTCTCCGTGCTCGGCGTGCTCGGTGTGCTCTGCGTGCTCACCGGGCCAGTGGACCACGTACGACGAAGGCGGCGACCCCCGGGAACGGGAGTCGCCGCCTTCGTACGTCTGCGATCAGTCGTCCGACGTCTGTCGCTCGGCTCAGTACCAGCCGTTGGCCTGCCAGAACGCCCAGGCGCCGGACGGGCTGCCGTAGCGGGAGTTCATGTAGTCGAGGCCCCACTTGATCTGGGTCTGGGCGCTGGTCTTCCAGTCCGAGCCGGCGGTGGCCATCTTGGAGCCCGGCAGGGCCTGGACCAGGCCGTAGGCGCCGGAGGAGGAGTTGGTGGCGTTGACGTCCCAGCCGCTCTCGTGCTCGACGATGTGGCTGAACGCGGAGTACTGGGCGGCGTTCGGGATCATCTTGTGAGCGATGGACTTGGCCTGGGCGGCCGAGTCGGTCGTGGCCGCCTGAGCGGGCGCCGCGGTCAGCACCAGACCGGCGGTGGCGGCGGCCATCGCAGCGGTGGTGATGGCCTTCTTCGGGGAAGCGATGCGGCGAACGATGCGGGAGACGGACACGGAGAACCTTTTCTTCGGGGACGTGGTCTGTCGCGGGCGGTGCCGGTTGCGCCAGGCATCCGGTACATGCGTCGGCGCCGAGGCCCGTGGGCTTGTCGGCGCCGTGCGACGTTGTCCAGAGAAACAGGCTTGGAGCCCGTCCGCAATGACCCCTTTTGCTAGTGGTGGTCGTATCCGGGGCGGGAGGGGTCCGTGTGAGCTGGCTCTCAATGCGCAGGTCAGGGGCCGTTATGGCATGCACATGGCGTCCGATATGTACTACTAGGGTGGTTAGTTCGTGATGTGGGTCATGTGGGGTGGTTCACCGATCAACGGGGTTCGAATGTGACCGCGCTCTCGAAGGCGGCCCGCCGGGTGGCTCTGCGTAGCGCCCTGAGCACGGCCGGGCCGAGCGTGAAGGTGAGGACGACCGTGCACAGGGCCCGGCCCAGGTCCCAGCCCAGTGAGGTGGCCAGACAGTAGAGGTAGAAGCGGGCCAGATTGCCGGGGACCGAGCCGTCCGGCTGGAAGGCGATGTTCGAGGCGGTCCCGGCGAGGAACGGCCAGCCCGCGAGGTTGGTCAGCGTGCCGTAGGCGAACGCGGCGAGGAAGCCGTATGCCGCGAGCAGCGCGAGTTCCGTACGTCCGCGCAGGCGCCGCGCGCCGGGCAGCAGCCCTGCGCCCATCGCGAACCAGCCCATCGCGAGCATCTGGAACGGCAGCCACGGCCCCACCCCGCCCGTGAGCAGTGCCGACGCGAACATCGACACCCCGCCGAGGGTGAAGCCGAAGCCGGGACCGAGGACCCGGCCGCTGAGCACCATCAGGAAGAACATGGGCTCGATACCGGCGGTGCCGGCGCCGAGCGGGCGGAGCGCGGCGCCGGTCGCCGCGAGCACGCCCAGCATCGCGACCGCCTTCGGGCCGAGGCCCGACTCCGAGATCGTCGCCGCGACCACGACCACGAGCAGGATGAGCAGCCCCGCGAAGAGCCAGGGCGCGTCGGCCGCGTGCGCGTTGACCTGGGAGCGGGGCGGGGCGAGGAAGGGCCAGCCGAGGGCGACGACACCCACCGCGCTGACGAGGGCGAGGGCGGCGAGGGAACGGGGGCCGAGGCGGATGACGTTCACGGGCGTTCGAGGGCCTTCCTCACCTGGGCCACGGTGAGCCACTTCTGCGGGGCGAGGATCTTGCTGACCTGCGGGGCGAAGGAGGGGGACGCGACGACCACGTCCGCCGCCGGGCCGTCCGCGATGATCTCGCCGTCCGCGAGCAGGACGACACGGTCGGCGATCTCGGCGGCGAGCTCCACGTCGTGGGTGGCCAGGACGATGGCGTGGCCCTCGGCGGCCAGTGTCCTGAGTACGGCCGCCAGACGGGCCTTCGCCGCGTAGTCGAGGCCTCGGGTCGGCTCGTCGAGGAGGAGGAGCGGGGGGCGGGCGGTGAGAACGACGGCGAGGGCGAGGGTGAGGCGCTGGCCCTCGGAGAGATCGCGGGGGTGGGTGTCGTCGGCGACACCGGTCATCTCGGGGAGGAGGTCGGTGACGAGGGCGCGGCAGGTGCCGGGCGCTGCGCTCGCGTCGGCGTCGGCCGCCTCGCATTCCGCGGCGACGGTGTCCGCGTAGAGGAGGTCCCTCGGTTCCTGGGGGACCAGGCCCACTCGGCGGATGAGGTCGCGGGGTGGGGTGCGGTGAGGGATGGCTCCGCCGGTGCGGACTGTGCCGGAGGTGGGTGGGATGAGGCCTACGAGGGTGTTGAGGAGGGTGGACTTTCCGGCGCCGTTTCTGCCCATGAGGGCGAGGGTTTCGCCGGGGGTGAGGGTGAGGGTGATGTTGGTGAGGGCGCGGGTGGGGGTGCGGTGGACTGTGAGGGCTTGGACTTCGGCGGCGTGGGGGGATGGGTGGGTTGGGGTGGGGGTGCGTTTGAACCAGCGGCGGGGGGTGGGGGCGCCTGAGGGGGTGGGGGGTGTGGGTTGGTGGCGGATGCGGGTGGTTTGTGGCTGGTCGCGCAGTTCCCCGCGCCCCTTGGGGGCGTCAGGGCGGGCTCTGTTCAGTTCGTGCCGTAGGTCCGCTGCCCTTCGCCTTGCGTCTCTCACCGTCAGGGGGAGGGGGGACCAGCCTGCCAAGCGGCCCAGGTCCACCACCGGCGGGTACACCGGCGACTCGGCCATGATCTCGGCCGGGGTGCCCAGCCGCAGAGGCCGGCCGGGCCCTGGCAGGAGGGCTATCTGGTCGGCGTACTGGATGACGCGCTCCAGGCGGTGCTCGGCCATGAGCACTGTGGTGCCCAGGTCGTGGACCAGGCGTTGGAGGACCGCGAGGACCTCCTCCGCGGCGGCGGGGTCGAGGGCGGAGGTGGGTTCGTCGAGGATCAGGGCCCGGGGGTGGGGGGTGAGGACCGAGCCGATCGCGACGCGTTGCTGCTGGCCGCCGGAGAGGGTGGAGATCGGGCGGGCGCGGAGGTCGGTGAGGCCGAGGAGGTCGAGGGTCTCCTCGACGCGGCGGCGCATCACGTCCGGTGGCAGACCCAACGACTCCATGCCGTAGGCCAGTTCGTCCTCGACCGTGTCCGTCACGAAGTGGGAGAGCGGGTCCTGGCCCACCGTGCCCACGACGTCGGCCAGTTCGCGCGGCTTGTGGGTGCGGGTGTCGCGGCCGGCGACGGTGACCCGGCCGCGCAGGGTGCCGCCGGTGAAGTGCGGGACGAGACCGCTGACGGAGTTGAGGATCGTGGACTTGCCGGTGCCGGAAGGGCCCACGAGGAGGACGAGTTCGCCCTCGGGGACCCAGAAGTCGATGCCCTGGACGGTGGGTCGGGTCGCGCCGTCGTAGGTGACGGAGACGTCCTCGAAACGGATCACGACGGCTCCTCGGGGGGCGGGGTGACGAAGGCGGGCAGCAGGCCGAGGAGGATCGCGGCCGCGGGGTAGAGGGGAAGCGTCGGGGCGGTGAGGGGGATGACGCCCGGGTGGAGGGCGGCCGGGTCCCGTACGGAGGCCAGGGCGAGCGCCGCGGCCACCGCCGCGCCGGAGGCGGTCACCAGCCAGGCCCGGGCGCCCCAGGGGTCGGGGCGGTAGCGGGTGCGGGGCGTGCGGCGGCCGCCCAGACGGAGGCCGGCGAGGGCCGCGGTCACTCCGGCGAGGAGGACGGGGATGCCGTACGTGCCGCCTTCGGCGGTCAGCAGGCCGTACGTTCCCGCGCAGACGCCGAGCAGTCCGCCGAGGGTGAGGGCGTTCGTCGTACGGCGGATCCCGGGCGGGACGTCGGCGGTACGGCCGTAGCCGCGGGCGTCCATCGCGGCGGCGAGGGCGACGGAGCGTTCCAGGGCGCCTTCGAGGACGGGCAGGCCCACCTGGAGAAGGCCCCGGAGACCGGAGTCGGGGCGGCCGCGGAGTCGGCGGGCGGCGCGCAGGCGCTGGACGTCGGCGATGAGGTTCGGGGCGAAGGTGAGGGCGACGACCACGGCGACGCCCATCTCGTACAGGGCTCCGGGGAGGGACTTGAGGAGGCGGGTGGGGCTGGCGAGGGCGTTCGCGGCGCCTACGCAGATGAGGAGGGTGGCCAGTTTCAGGCCGTCGTAGAAGGCGAAGGTGAGGGTCTCCGCGGTGACCCTGCCACCGAGGCGGATGCCCTGGGCCCAGTCCGGTAGGGGGACTTCGGGGAGGGTGACGAGGGTGTGGGTGCCGGGGAGGGGGGAGCCGAGGGTGACGGCGAAGGTGAGGCGGATGAGGAGGACGGCGAGGGCGAGTCTGACGAAGGAGGAGTAGGAGCGGGCCCAGGGGGTGTTCGGGCGGCGGGCTGCCACTACGTAGGCGGACGTGGCGATGAGGAGGGTGAGGAGGAGGGGGTTGGTGGTGCGGGTGGCGGCGATGCCGAGGGAGAGGGACCAGAGCCACCAGGCGGCGGGGTGGAGGGGGGTGCGGTGGGTGCCGTGGGTGCCGTGGGTGCGGTGGGTGGGGGTTGCGGTGGGGGGCGTTTCGCTTGCCCGCGCCGGCGGGGTGCCTCCCCCGGAGGGGGGACCCCCAGCGCCCACCCGTGCCGCCCCAGCGGCACGACTGCCCGCAGCTGGGGTGGGGGGCTGCGCGCCGCTACGGCTGTGCATTTCTGCGCCGTCGCGTCTGCCATATCGCCGCCGCGGCCAAGGTCGCCACCGCTGCGGCGCCCGTCATTAGGCCCACCGATGGGCCGGAGTCCTTGGTGTTCTGCTTCTTCGTCGACGTGTTCTTGTCGCCCGTCGCCACCTGCTCCCCGCAACCGGCCTCCGGGTATCCGGCGATCGCGCACAGCAGGGCGTTCGTGTCGTAGCGCAGGGGTTTGGCCACCGTCGCCAGGGCTTCCGCCGTGGTCGCGTCGGCCGGGACCACCGCGCACTTCGTGCGGAGAGCGGGGGGTGTCTCTCCCGACGGGGCGTCCGTCGGTGTGCCGAAGTCGAGGACCAGGGCCACGCGCTTCTTGCCGGGCTCGGCGGGGGTGTTCGCGCAGATCTTCGCGAACGACGCCGTGCCGCGGGGCTTCGTCGCGTCCGTCGAGTCCTCGCTCACCGCGAAGCGGAAGCCCTGGACGTCGCCGTCGGCGGGGACGGCGGTGGCGGGGCCCTGGGTGGCGTAGGTCCAGGCCGTGCCGGTGCGGTCCCAGAAGGACCAGTAGCGGTAACCGGCGGCGTGGGCCGCCTGGCCGGTGAGGGCCAGGAGGCAGAACGTCGTCAGGAGCAGGGCGGTGACGCGGCGCATCACTGGCGGCGCTTCCGGCCGCGGAGCATGAGGGCGAAGCCGATGAGGGCGCCGAGGAGGAGACCGCCGCCGACGGTCCAGGCGACGGACAGCCCGTCATCGCTGTCGTCGGACTCGGCCGCCCCGGTCGCCCGTCCCTCCTCAGGGCCGGGCACGTGCTCCGGCGTCGGGCCGGTCGCGTTCAGCAGGACGATCAGGTCCTTGCCGCCGAACTCACGCGGGTTCAGGCCACCGGCCTGGGCGGCGAGGACGAGCTGGGCGTAGGCGGCCGGGCCGGTCTGCGCGGCCCACTTCAGGGCGTTGGCCTCCAGCCAGTGGACGGACGCGGTGGCCTCGGCATGGAAGTCGGCGGCGGACAGGGCGACGACCGCGTCGGCGGTGTTGCCGTAGTCGGGCTGGTCCTCTGCACCGGGCAGGGCCGACTTCAGGTATTTGTCCTTGGCCATCGTCTTCGCGAGGTAGGAGGCGCCGTTGTGGGCGGCCTGCTCGGAGTCACCGGGCTTCTCGCAGGACTGGCTCGCCCGGTCGTCGTCGCTGTGGACGTTCGTCTGTTGCTCGCCGAGCCCGCCGAGCACCGCCGCCGCCGTGGCGTCCGCGTTGGCGGAGAGCCCGCCCTTCTTGTCGGGCTGGTAGGCGAAGGCGCCCGCACCCGTCCCGGTGCAGGGAAGGGCGAGGTCCAGCAGGGCGTCGTAGGGGCTCTTGCCGTTCTTCTGGACCTTCGCGGCCTGCTGGCCGACGGCGGTGAGCGCCCCGATGACCACGGACGTGGAGTTCGCGTCGCTCGCTCCGCCGGCGGTGTAGCCCCAACCGCCGTCCTTGTTCTGCACGGACTTCAGCCAGGCGACCGCCTTGCGCGGGACGTCCTCGTGACCGCCGGTCGCGGCGAGCGCCTGCACCGCGGCGGCCGTGCTGTTGGTGTCGACCATGACCTTGGCGTCACAGGCCTTGGTGGTGTCGGCGCGGAAGGCGGGGAAGGCGCCGTTGGCGCACTGCTGGCCGGCCAGCCAGTCGACGGCCTTGTCGGCGGGGTCGACGGACTGTTCGCTCTGCGCCATCAGCGTCAGCGACTGCCGCCACACCCCGTCGTACGTCGGGTCACCCGCCCCGTACAACCCATCGGGTATCGCCACCGAAGGTGAAGGCGAGGCGGACGGATCGGCGGCCATGGCCGGGGTGGCCGTGCCGATCACGGCGGTGGCGGCCAGGACCGCTGCGCTGCGGCGGACGTTCATGATCGGCGGATGCCTCTCCCTGCAAGGGAGCCGGGCAGCGCGGGGAGACCCCGGGCGGCTCGGCCCCGTAGACCTCGACGGTGCCGTGCACCGGCCGGATGCCGGTGCGCGTGAGCCGGTCAACTGCTCCGTGCGGGGCGATCCGGCTTGCCCGGGAGGCAGGGGCCTCCGAGGCTCACGGTTGCGGGTCAGCGCCGGAATTGCACCGGCTTCCCCCCGTACGGGTGTGATGACGACGCGGCCACTCTACCCGCCCGTAAACAACCGGCTGAGGGGCTCCTGTGCGGCGCTCCCGCCCGGGGGATAGGTTCGGCCGCGTGGAGATCACGGGGAGACTGATCGGCTCGGGGCGGGCGTCCGACGTCTATGAGATCGACGACGCGTGGGTGCTGCGGCGCGACCGGGAGGGGTACGCGGACGCGCTGGCCGAGGCCGCCGTCATGGAGCGGGTGCGGGCCCATGGGTATCCGGTGCCCCGGGTGCGGACAGCGGATTCCTCCCGGTCCGACCTCGTCATGCAGCGGCTGCACGGGCCGACGATGCTGGCTGCGTTCGCGGCCGGGCGGATCGACGCGCGGGACGCGGGAGAGATGCTGGCGGGGCTGTTGCGGCGGCTGCACGCCGTGCCGGGGCGGGTGGTGCACCTGGATCTGCATCCGGACAACGTGATGCTCACCGACGACGGGCCCTACGTCATCGACTGGGCCAACGCCGAGGAGGGCGACCCCGGCCTCGACTGGGGCATGTCCGCGGTGATCCTCGCCCAGGTCGCCGTCGGGGACGAGCCGATCGCGGGGCCGGCCCGCGCGATGCTGGCCGCCCTGCTGGCCGACGCTTCCGCACTCACGGAGGAGGGGCTCGCCGAGGCACGCCGGCGGCGGGCGGTCAATCCGACGATGAGCCGAAGGGAGACCGAACTGCTCGGCGCGGCAGAGGAGTTGATCAGGACGTTCCTGTCCTGACCGGGGTCGGGCCGCCGAACGGCAGCCGCAGCCGTCGCGAGGCGAGCAGCCACGTGTCCTCCGCCGACCTGCGGAACTCGTCCTCGTACTGCCCGACCTGGACGGGCGGGCCCGGCGGGACGGGGCCCTGGCCGACGATGGGCCGACGGGAGACCGAACTGCTCGGTGCCGCCGAGGAGTTGATCAGGACGTTCCTGTCCTGACCGGGGTCGGGCCGCCGAACGGCAGCCGCAGCCGTCGCGACGCGAGCAGCCACGTGCCCTCCGCCGACCTGCGGAACTCGTCCTCGTACTGCCCGACCTGGACGGGCGGGCCCGGCGGGACGGGGCCCTGGCCGCTCTCGTGGCCGTCGACGCGGTACGTCGTGAAGTACGAGGTCGCCGTCGCCGTGTCCGAGGACGTCACCGTGACGAGGATGTTGGACATCACCCGGCGCGAGAGGCGGTCGGCGGGGCGGGAGGCGAAGTACGCGCGCAGCGCCTCCCGGCCCACGGACCGCCGTCCGTCCCCCTCCGGGAGCGGCCACTCCCAGGAGCCGTCCTCGGTGAACAGCCCGGCGACCGAGCCCGGTTCGCCGAGGTCGAGACGGTGGACGAAGTCGATGATCAGGCGCTCGCAGGCGCGTTCGGCGAGGAGCCGCTCCAGAGGGTCCATACCGCGATGGGATCACACCGCCACATAGGTGAGGGGATCGCTCCCGGTCACCGCCTCCGCCCGGCCCAGCTTCACCAGACGCCGCAGATGGGCCTCCGCCTCCGAGACGGCGATGTTCCGTGAGCCGTGGGGGATTTCGGCCCAGGGGCGGTTCCATTCCATGCGCTCGGCGACCTGCCACGGGGTGAGCGGCTCGCCGAGCAGCGCTCGCAGCCCGGTCAGCCGGTCCTCGTGGTGAGCCAGCAACTCCCGTACACGGGTGGGCGCGTCGGTGAAGACGTACTGGTGGGCCGGGAGGACCTCGGCGGGGGCCAGGCGCCCGACGCGTTCGAGGGAGTCGAGGTAGTCGCCGAGGGGGTCGGTGACGGTGGCGTCGTCGGGGTCCTCGTACAGGCCGATGTGCGGGGTGATCTCGGGGAGCAGATGATCGCCGGAGAACAGGCGTCCATGGCCCGGGAGTTGGGCGGGGTGCTGTTCCTCCAGGTGGAGACAGACATGGCCCGGGGTGTGGCCCGGCGTCCAGATCGCGCGCAGCCGGCGGCCGGGGAGGGGGAGGAGGTCGCCGGGGACGATCTCGCGGTCCGGCACGGCGGGGGAGAAGCCGGGGAGGCGGCGGGGGCGGGCGGTGCGGAAGGGCGCCACATGCTCCTCGGGGGCACCGGCGGCCACCAACTTGGCCGTCATGTAGGCGAACCAGCGCTCGGGGCGGGTCTCGCCGGTGCGGCGGACGATGGCGGCGTCCGCCGCGTGCATCGCGATCCAGGCGCCGGACGCCTCGCGCACCCGGCCCGACAGACCGTGGTGGTCGGGGTGGTGATGGGTGATCAGCACTCCGTGGAGGGCGGCCGGCGAGGTGCCGCAGGCCGTGAGCCCGGCGGCGAGGGTGTCCCAGGAGGCCGGGTCGTCCCAGCCGGTGTCGACCAGCACCGGACCGAGGTCGGTGTCGACGACGTACACGAGCGTGTAGCCCAGCGGATTGTCCGGGATGGGGACACGGATCGAGCGGACGCCACCGCCGTGGTCGGTGACCTGTGGGCTGACCTGTGCCATGGGCTCCCCCGTCTCCGCGTTGCCGCCACTATAACTAGAACGGGTTTCGATGGGAGCCCAAGTCATCTTTCAGCTGCCGCCGCCGGTCTGTGGACTCCTCCGAAGGGAACTGGTATCAGTTCCGATATCTGATGAACCGTCAGAGTCAGCTCCCGGGAAGGCAGTCGGCCATGACCGAGCTCGTGGAACACGGACAGCTGTTCATCGGCGGGGAGTTGACCGACCCCCTCGGCAAGGACGTCATCGAGGTGATCTCCCCGCACACCGAGGAGGTCATCGGACGCGTCCCGCACGCCGCGCGGGCGGACGTGGACGCCGCCGTCGCCGTGGCCCGGCGCGCCTTCGACGAGGGCCCCTGGCCGCGTATGTCCCTCGACGAGCGCATCGAGGTCGTCACCCGCATCAAGGACGGCATCCTCACCCGGCACGAGGAGATCGCCCGCGTCATCTCGTCCGAGAACGGGTCGCCGTACTCCTGGAGCGTCCTCGCGCAGGCGCTCGGCGCGATGATGGTGTGGGACGCGGCGCTCACCGTCGCACGGAACTTCCCGTACGAGGAGCAGCGCGACGGCGTCCTCGGGAAGATCCTCGTGCGCCGCGAACCGGTCGGCGTCGTCGCGGCCGTGGTCCCCTGGAACGTCCCGCAGTTCGTCGCCGCCGCCAAGCTCGCGCCCGCGCTGCTCACCGGCTGCACGGTGATTCTCAAGCCGTCGCCGGAGTCACCGCTGGACGCGTATCTGCTCGCGGAGATCACGCGTGAGGCGGGCCTGCCGGAGGGCGTGCTGTCGATCCTCCCGGCCGACCGCGAGGTCAGCGAGTACCTGGTCGGGCACCCCGGCGTGGACAAGGTGTCCTTCACCGGCTCGGTGGCGGCGGGCAAGCGCGTGATGGAGGTCGCGGCACGGAACCTCACCCGGGTCACCCTCGAACTGGGCGGCAAGTCCGCGGCGGTCGTCCTGCCGGACGCGGACGTGGAGTCGACGGTCGCCGGGGTCGTCCCGGCCGCCTGGATGAACAACGGACAGGCGTGCGTCGCCCAGACCCGCATCCTCCTGCCGCGCTCCCGCTACGACGAGTTCGCGGACGCCTTCGCCGCGGCGGCGAGCGCACTCGTGGTCGGCGACCCGCTGGACCCGGCGACCCAGGTCGGCCCGCTGGTCGCCCAGCGCCAGCAGCGCCGGAACCTCGACTACATACGCATCGGCCAGGAGGAGGGCGCGAAGATCCTCACCGGCGGCGGCCGTCCGCCGGGCCTGGACAAGGGCTGGTACGTGGAGCCCACCCTCTTCGGCGACGTCGACAACTCCATGCGGATCGCCCGCGAGGAGATCTTCGGCCCGGTCATCTGCCTTCTCCCGTACGGCGACGAGGCCGAGGCCGCGAAGATCGCCAACGACTCCGACTACGGGCTCAGCGGCAGCGTGTGGACGGCCGACGTGGCGCACGGCATCGACTTCGCGCGCGGAGTCCGTACCGGCACCTACAACGTCAACACCTTCAGTCTGGACATGCTCGGCCCGTTCGGCGGTTACAAGAACTCGGGGTTGGGCCGGGAGTTCGGCCCGGAAGGCTACGGCGAATACCTCGAACACAAGATGATCCACCTCCCGGCCGGCTGGGAGGCGTGAGCGCGGCCATGGGGGACCGCTGGCAGGTAGGGGTCGACCGTTCGCTCTGCATCGGCTCGGCCCAGTGCGTCCACCGCGCCGAGGGCGCCTTCCGGCTCGACTCCGGCATGCAGTCCCACCCCGTCGAGCCGGAGACCGACGCCAACGAGAAGGTCCTTGAGGCCGCCGAGAACTGCCCGGTCGAGGCCATCATGATCACGCTGCTGGGCAGCGGGGAACCGGTGTTCCCGCCCGAGGAGTGAACCCTTAGGCTCCTGCGGTCGTCATCAGGGGATCGTTGGGGTGGGTGTGGAGAAGTCCGAGGCCAAGCGGCTGATCGAGCAGGCGTACGAGGCGTGGGAGGCCGAGGAGTGGCTGCGTGCCGCCGAGCTCTTCGAGCGGGTCCTCGCCCACTTCCCGGACGTGGAGCCGAGCGCGGTGTGGTGGTACGACGCCGCGCTCGCCCACAAGTTCCTGCGCGACTGGCAGAAGGCGTACGAATTGGGACGCGAGGCCGCCGCCCGCGCACCGCGCGGGGAGGGCGACCCGGCGTACTGGAACCTCGGCATCGCGGCGACGATCCGGCGTGACTGGGCGACGGCCCGGGACGCCTGGACCGGCTTCGGCATCGAACTCCCGGACGGGGAGGGCGAGATCACCGGTCGTTTCGGACACGCCTGCGTGCGTCTCGACACGGGCGGCGAGCAGGAGGTCGTATGGATCGAACGGCTGTGCCCGACCCGCGGCCGGGTGCTCAATGTGCCGGTCACCGGCGGACGGCGCTACGGCGAGATCGTCGTCCACGACGGCGAGCCGAACGGCGAGCGGATCGTCGACGGCAGGACCTTCTCCGTCTTCGACGAGCTGCTGCTGTTCGAGGCCTCCGAACTGCCCACCCTGGAGGTGACGGTCGCCGCGGGCGAGCGGGCCGACCTGGAGGCGCTGGTCGGGCTCTTCACCGAGCACGGCTACGGCGCCGAGCCCGCGAGCAGCGTCCGAATGCTGTGCGCCTGTTGCAGCGAGGGCACCCACGAGCAGCAGCGAAGCGTAGAGGCAGGCGCCCAACGCCTCTCCCTCGCGGCCCCGCCGGAGGAGGCGCGGCGACTGCTGGAGGAGTGGGCGACGGGGACGGCGACCGGACGGACCTGGAGCGGCCTGGAGCCGGTGGGCTGACCGGTTCGCCGGGTGGGCTGCCTGGCCCTTGGGGGCCGCCCGATCCGGGGTCCGGCGGCCGGGGGTGTCAGGTGGTCTCCTCCGGGGCCGTCAGGTCGATCAGGCGGCAGACCGTTTCGATGTCGATCTTCACCTGGGCGATGGAGGCACGGCCCGAGAGCCAGGTGATCAGGGCGGAGTGCCAGGTGTGCTCGATGACGCGGACCGCGGAGAGCTGGGCCGGGGTGGGGTCCGCCAGGCCCATGGCGTCCAGGATGATCACCGTGGTCTGCCGGGAGACCTGGTCGACCTCGGGGGAGACGCTGCGGTCGGCGAAGGTGAGCGCGCGGACCATCGCGTCGGCGAGGTGCGGTTCGCGCTGGAGCGCCCGGAACGCGCGCATCAGCGTCTCCGCGACCCGCTCCGCCGCCGTGTCCCCCTGCGGGGGCTTCTTCCGCAGCGTGCCGTGCATGTGCTCCAGCTGGTCCTGCATGGTCGCGACCAGCAGATGCACCTTGGACGGGAAGTACCGGTACAGCGTGCCGAGCGCCACCTGGGAGGACTCCGCGACCTCCCGCATCTGCACGGCGTCGAAACCGCCCCGGCTCGCCAGCTGGGCGCTCGCGTGCAGGATGCGGCGCCGCCGGGCCTCCTGCCGCTCGGTGAGCGGCGGCGAGTCGGTCCGCGCGGCACCGGCCTCCACCTTGACCGGCTTGGCCGGTTTGACCGGCGGCTTGGCTTGCGCAGGCATGGGTCGGGTCCCGTTCCGTGACAGTCGGTGAGGGCGAATGATCGCACAGCATGACAGGGGCCTCGGCCGTGGCGCGAATCACCTGATCCACTGCTCACACCGCCCCTACCTGCCGGTAGATTCAGAGCCTCTTGAACGATCAAGTCTGAAACTTGTTCTAGATTAGCGTCCCGGCGTAACCTCGCGGGAAATAGCAGGGAGAAGGGGGCCCGGAGTGACCGCTGAGGCCAGTCAGGCGGGGTCCCAGGCGGACCCGGCCGCGGACGGCGAGCGACCGCTCAACATCGCACTCCTCACCTATAAGGGGAACCCGTTCTGCGGCGGCCAGGGCGTCTACGTCCGCCACCTCTCCCGCGAACTGGCCCGCCTCGGCCACCGCGTCGAGGTCATCGGCTCCCAGCCGTACCCGGTCCTCGACGAGGGACTGGAGGACCGGCTGTCGCTCACCGAGCTCGCGAGCCTCGACCTCTACCGCTCCCCGGACCCCTTCCGCACCCCGAAGCGCGACGAGTACCGCGACTGGATCGACGCCCTGGAAGTCGGCACGATGTGGACCGGCGGCTTCCCCGAGCCCCTCACCTTCTCGCTCCGCGCCCGCCGCCATCTGCGCGCCCGGCGAGGCGAGTTCGACGTCGTCCACGACAACCAGACGCTCGGATACGGCTTGTTGGGCGACGTCGGCGCACCCCTGGTGACCACCATCCACCACCCCATCACCGTGGACCGGCAGTTGGAGCTGGACGCGGCCGAGGGCTGGCAGCGCCGCTTCTCGGTGCGCCGCTGGTACGCCTTCACCCGGATGCAGAAGCGGGTCGCCCGCCGGCTGCCCTCCGTCCTGACCGTCTCCGGCACCTCCCGCCAGGAGATCGTCGATCACCTCGGCGTCCGCGACGACCGCATCCACGTCGTCCACATCGGCGCCGACACCGACCTGTTCAAGCCGGATGCGTCCGTGCGCCGTGTCCCCGGCCGGATCGTCACCACCTCCAGCGCCGACGTCCCGCTCAAGGGCCTCGTCTATCTCGTCGAGGCCCTCGCCAAGGTCCGTGTCGAGCACCCCGACGCCCACCTCGTCGTCGTCGGCAAGCGCGCCGAGGACGGACCCGTCGCCCAGGCCATCGAGCGGTACGGCCTCGAAGGCGCCGTCGACTTCGTCAAGGGCATCACCGACACCGAACTCGTCGACCTGGTCCGCTCGGCGGAGATCGCCTGCGTCCCCTCCCTCTACGAGGGCTTCTCCCTCCCGGCGGCGGAGGCCATGGCCACGGGCACGCCGCTGCTGGCCACGACCGGCGGAGCGATCCCCGAGGTCGCCGGGCCGGACGGGGAGACGAGCCTTGCGGTACCGCCCGGCGACGCGGGCGCGCTGGCCGCCGGTCTGGGCCGACTGCTGAGCGACCCGGCCCTGAGAGCTCGCCTCGGCTCGGCGGGCCGTGAGCGAGTACTGGCCCGCTTCACCTGGGCCAGAGCCGCAGAGGGCACCGTGGCCAGGTACCGCGAGGCCCTCGCCCGCTCCGCGGTCACGAACCCCGACCGCTCCGCGGCCTTCCAGGGTGCCGAGTCCGCGACCCCCACCAGTGACACCGGTGTCTATTCCGAAAGCAGGGCCACGTGCTGACCGTCGACTTCTCCCGGTTCCCGCTCGCCCCGGGCGACCGAGTCCTGGACCTCGGCTGCGGAGCCGGCCGGCACGCCTTCGAGTGCTACCGCCGAGGCGCCCAGGTCGTGGCCCTGGACCAGAACGCCGAGGAGATCCGCGAGGTCGCGAAGTGGTTCGCGGCGATGAAGGAGGCGGGCGAGGCCCCCGAGGGCGCCACCGCGACGGCCATGGAGGGCGACGCGCTCGCGCTCCCCTTCCCCGACGAGTCCTTCGACGTCGTGATCATCTCCGAGGTCATGGAGCACATCCCCGACGACAAGGGCGTCCTCGCCGAGATGGTCCGGGTGCTCAAGCCCGGCGGCCGGATCGCCATCACCGTCCCGCGCTACGGCCCCGAGAAGGTCTGCTGGGCGCTCTCCGACGCCTATCACGAGGTCGAGGGCGGCCACATCCGCATCTACAAGGCGGACGAGTTGCTGGGGAAGATCCGCGAGGCGGGCCTGAAGCCGTACGGCACCCACCACGCGCACGCGCTCCACAGCCCCTACTGGTGGCTGAAGTGCGCGTTCGGCGTCGACAACGACAAGGCGCTGCCGGTGAAGGCGTACCACAAGCTCCTGGTCTGGGACATCATGAAGAAGCCGCTCGCGACCCGGGTCGCCGAACAGGCCCTCAACCCCCTGATCGGCAAGAGCTTCGTGGCGTACGCGACCAAGCCGCACCTGCCGCGGGTGGACGCCAAGTGACCACTCCCCGGACAGAACACCTCGTCCTGCCCGGGGTGCTGACCGCCGAGCAGGCCGCCGCGACCGTCGCCGGCATCCTCGCCGTACAGCGCGAGGACGGCGCGATCCCGTGGTTCCGCGGCCATCACCTCGACCCCTGGGACCACACCGAGGCCGCGATGGCCCTGGACGCGGCGGGTGAACACGAGGCGGCGGGGCGGGCGTACGAATGGCTGGCCCGGCACCAGAACGAGGACGGCTCCTGGTACGCCGCGTACCAGGACGGCGCCTTCGACGACGTCACCGACCGCGGCCGCGAGACGAACTTCGTCGCCTACATAGCCGTAGGCGTGTGGCACCACTACCTCTCCACCGGCGACGACACCTTCCTGGACCGCATGTGGCCCGCGGTCTACGCGGCGATGGAGTACGTCCTGCGACTCCAGCAGCCCGGCGGCCAGATCGGCTGGAAGGGCGAGGACGACGGCAGCTTCACGAACGAAGCGCTGCTGACCGGCTCCTCCTCCGTCCACCACGCCCTGCGGTGCGCCCTGGCGATTGCCGAGCAACGCGAAGAGCCGCAGCCGGACTGGGAGTTGGCGGTAGGGGCACTCCGGCACGCCATCCGCCGCCACCCCGAGCGGTTCCTGGACAAGGACCGCTACTCGATGGACTGGTACTACCCCGTCCTGGGCGGCGCGTTGACGGACGCGGAGGCCAAGTCCCGTATGGACAAGGACTGGGACCGCTTCGTCGTCCCCGGCCTCGGCGTGCGCTGCGTCGTCCCCAACCCGTGGGTGACGGGCGGCGAGTCGGCCGAACTCGCCCTGGCCCTCTGGGCGATGGGCGAGTCCGACCGGGCGCTGGAGATCCTCCAGTCCATCCAGCACCTGCGCGACGCGGAGTCGGGCCTGTACTGGACGGGCTATGTCTTCGAGGACGACGCGATCTGGCCGCGGGAACTCACGACATGGACGGCCGGGTCGCTGCTGCTCGCCGTCGCCGCGCTGGGCGGGGACGAGGCCACGTGCCAGGTGTTCGGCGGGGAGCAGCTGCCGAGGGGCCTGGACCCGGACTGCTGCGACTGAGCACAGCAGCCCGTACGGGTCAGTGGCGGTGGACGCGGTTCGCGATGGCGTGCCCGACGAACAGGTACACCACCGCGGCGAGACCATAACCCGCCACGACCCGGGCCCACGCCTCGTCGAACGTGAACAGGTCGTGGCTCCAGCCCGCCAGCCACAACGCCGCGTCATGGATGAACTGCACGAAGTCGTTCGCGCGGTTCGCGTCCAGCAGGTACATCAGAATCCAGAGGCCCAGGATGAGGGCCATGATGTCGGCGACGATCGCTATGACCGTGCCGGCCGAGTTGGCACCGCGATATCGAGGGGACATGACTCTCGGGTTGCCGCTCAATCCCGTATGAAACCACGCTGCCTACCGGTTGAGTTCGGCGAGCACCCGCAGCGTGCGCCGGTCCGGCGCCAGGGCGAGCAGATCGGTCACCGGCCCCTTGCGCCACAATTCCAGCCGCTCGGCGATGCGTTCACGCGGGCCGACGAGGGAGATCTCGTCGGCGAAGGCGTCCGGCACGGCGAGGACGGCCTCTTCCCTGCGTCCCTCCAGGAACAGCCGCTGGATCCTGCGTGCCTCCGCCTCATATCCCATGCGGGCCATGAGGTCGGCGTGGAAGTTGCGACGGGCGTGGCCCATGCCGCCGATGTAGAAGCCGAGCATGGTCTTCACGGGGAGGAGACCCTCGCGTACGTCGTCACAGACGCGGACCTGGGCCATGGGGGCGACGAGGAAGCCGTCCGGGGTGTCGGCGAGGGAGGCCTCGTAGACCTCGGGTCGGGTCGGGGACCAGTAGAGGGGGAGCCAGCCGTCGGCGATGCGGGTGGTCTGGGCGATGTTCTTCGGGCCCTCGGCGCCGAGGAGGATCGGGAGGTCGGGGCGGAGGGGGTGGGTGATGGGCTTGAGGGGCTTGCCGAGGCCGGTGGCGTCGGGGCCGGTGTAGGGGTGGGAGTGGAAACGTCCTGCCCTCTCGACAGGTGCTTCGCGTCGCAGGACTTGGCGTACGACGTCGACGTACTCGCGGGTCGCGGTGAGGGGTGACTTCGGGAAGGGGCGCCCGTACCACCCCTCCACCACCTGGGGACCGGACAGCCCCAGGCCGAGCATCATGCGACCGCCGGAGAGATGGTCGAGGGTGAGGGCGTGCATGGCGGTGGTGGTGGGGGAGCGGGCCGCCATCTGGGCAACGGCGGTGCCCAGCTTGATGGTTGTGGTGTGAGCGGCGATCCAGGTGAGCGGCGTGAAGACGTCCGAGCCCCAGGACTCGGCCGTCCACACGGAGTCGTAACCGAGCCGCTCCGCCTCCTGAGCGAGCGGCACGTGGTCGGGGTTGGGGCCACGTCCCCAGTAGCCGAGCGCGAGACCGAGCCGCATGCCTGCCTCCTGACGGTACGTCAGACCGGAAACGGTAGGCGACTGTACGACAACGGCCCCTCACCCGGAAGGGAGAGGGGCCGTGCGTTGCTTGTCCTCCGGGCTCAGCCGCGCTGGATGCCCGAGGTGTCCTGGAGGACGCCGCGACGGCCGTCCTGCGTCTGTGCCACGAGGGACGGACCGCGCTGCTCGACGGCCAGGTACCAGGTGCCCGGCGCCAGTTCGGCGATCGGCGTCTGCGAACCGTCCTCCGCGAAGAGGGGGCGCGCGACGGGGACCGCGAACCAGAACGGGGAGAAGTCCCCGGCCGACGGCGTCGGCTGACCCGGCTGCGGCTGACCCGGCTGGGGCTGACCGGCGTTGAACGGGGCAGTCGGCTGCGGCTGACCGCCGTAGGGCTGACCCGGCTGCGGGGCACCGGCGCCGGGGTAGCCGTAACCGCCGGGGGGCTGGGCGCCGTAGGGCTGGGGGGCCTGGGGGCCGGGGGCCGGGAGGAGGGCGGCCTGAAGGGCGCCGACCAGCGGGGTGGCTACAGCGGCGGCGGCCAGGAGGAGCGACGCGATGAAGCCGAGGATGAGGCCGGATCCGGCGTCGGTGTTGTCGCCGGAGTCCACCAGCGACCAGAACAGGCTCCAGGCGGCGAGGACCGTGAAGGCCACACCGACGGTGCCGAGATCCAGGCCGGCGATCTTACGGGGCTGCGGCAGGCAGCGGTTGACCACGATCAGGGCCGCACCGATGACCCCGCCCATGTAGATGCCGAGGCCCATGCCGAGGCTGTCCCACGCGTTCACGTCAAGGTCGTAACCGGAGACGGAGTAGAGCTCGAGGAACGACGCGATGAACAGCAGAACCGCTGCTCCGATCACCACGCCGTCGCCTCGAGTGAGGGAGCGGATATTCACTTCAAGGTCCTTCGGTTCAGTCGTCTCATCATCGGCATCGCTGGAGGCGTCGCTGTCACCATGTCGCCGTCAGGCCCCGGTGTGAAGCGCGGGGGTGGCCCCTCATCGTAAAGACGACCTTATCGTCCGTCCGACGAAGCTGTCCCCGGGGATCAGCCCGGGATCCACTAGCCGCGCAGGAAACTCACGATTCCTTCAGAGATTCCCTGCGCCGCCTTCTGCCGCCACGCACCGCTGGTCAGCAGTGCCGCGTCCTTGGTATCGCGCATGTTGCCGCACTCGATGAACACCTTGGGAACCGTTGACAGATTGAGACCGCCCAGGTCCTTACGCGTGACGAGTCCGGTGCCGTCGCCGACGTAGTTGGAGGGGGCGCTGCCCGTGACGCGGACGAAGTTGCCCGCGATGCGCTCGCCGAGGTCCGCGGAGGAGGCGACGATCGGGCGGGTGTCGGCGGCGCCGGCGTGGACGCTGCCCGGGAGGATGACGTGGAAGCCGCGTTGGCCCGCGCCCGCGCCGTCGGCGTGGAGGGAGACGACCGCGTCGGCGTGGGCCTGGTTGCCGATACGGGCCCGCTCGTCGACACACGGGCCGAACGTACGGTCGCCGTCCTGCGTCAACTTCACCGTGGCGCCCTGCTTTTCGAGGAGCGTGCGCAGCCGGTGGGCCACGTCCAGGGTGAACTTGGCCTCCGTGTAACCGGAGTTGGTGGACGTACCCGTCGTATCGCATTCCTTCCAGTTCGTGCCGATGTTCACCTTCTTGTTGATCTCGGCCGTGTGCTGGAAGTTGCTCGGGTTGTGCCCCGGGTCGATGACGACGACCTTGCCCTTGAGAGGGCCGGACGCGGCGGGGGCGGATGTGGAGGGTGTCGGGCTCGGCTTCCCGTCGTCCGTGGAGGCCGTGGACTTGGGGGCGGAGGTGGAGGCCGCCGTGGGGGACGCGGGCGCGCTGGACGAGGACGTCGGCGTACCTGCGGCCTCGCTGGAATCCCCGCCCGAGCCGCCCACCGCCTCGTACACCAGCCAGCCGAGCAACGCGCCCGGCACGAGAGCGGCCACCGCGACCGTGAGCGGGCGGCGCCTGGAACGGCGGGGCTGGGGAGGATCGAAGTCCGGGCCTACGTACGACACGACAGCCACCCTAGCGACAGGTCAGCGGCGAGGCAGGGCGGCTGCGGCCGAGCGGGTCGTTTCATCCGAACGGCACACCGGCGTCGCTCACGGTTGGGCGGTATGCGAAGAATCGCCCATGAGATCACATGTGCGTGCCATAGCGAGCGTCCTCACCACCGTCACCGTCGCCGGGGCGGTCGTACTGGGCGCGCCCGCGGCCCAGGCGTCCCCGTTCCCCTGCACCCCGCCGGAAGACGCCTGTGCCGTCGACTACGTCTACGACCAGCCGGGCGTCGGCACCGGCAACGTCATCCAGACCCCCGTCGACTTCGACATCAACGTGCAGCCCTGAGGCCGCGAGAGCCTCAGATCCCGGCGCCCACCCGCCGCAGCACCCGCAGCGTCCCCGTGACGGAGATCTCCTCGAACGCCCCCGACTCCAGCGCCCGCAGATAGATCCGGTACGGCGCCTGGCCGGTGAACTCGTCCTTCGGGTCCGGGTGCACGTCGTGGATGAGGAGAAGGCCGCCCTCGGCGACGTGGGGCGCCCAGCCCTCGTAGTCGGCACTCGCGTGCTCGTCGGTGTGGCCGCCGTCGATGAAGACCAGGCCGAGGGGAGCACCCCAGACCTTCGCCACCTGCGGGGACCGGCCGACGAGGGCGACGACGTGGTCCTCCAGGCCCGCCCGGTGCAGCGTCCTGCGGAACGTCGGCAGCGTGTCCATCAGCCCGATCTCCGGGTCGACCGTCTCCGGGTCGTGGTACTCCCACCCCGGCTGCTGCTCCTCGCTGCCCCGGTGGTGGTCGACGGTGAGCGCCGTCACCCCGGCCGCCCGGGCCGCGTCGGCGAGCAGGATCGCGGAACGCCCGCAGTACGTCCCGACTTCGAGGAGCGGCAGCCCGAGCCGCCCGGCCTCGACGGCCGCCGCGTACAGGGCAAGCCCTTCATCCGCGGGCATGAACCCCTTGGCGCCCTCGAACGCGGCGAGGATCTCGGGCTTGGGGGCCGAGCTCATAGGGTTCTCTTTCGATCGTACGGTTCGTGGCCGCCCCATGGTGCACCACGCCCCCGTCACGCCGGGTGACGGGGGCGCTTTCAGGGGCGCGGGGCTGTATCAACCTGCGGCTCCGCCGCGTGGGCGCGACCAGCCACGGCGGACGTGCGGACGGCGTACGACCTTTACGCGGTCACCGTCTCACCGGGCAACGAAAGATCCAGGTCCACGGCACCGTCGTCACCCGCGTGGCTCGCGGACGAGGCAAGCGGACCATGCCCGGAGGCCCGGGCGGCCAGCACATACGCACCCTGCGTCGGCACGGCGAGCGCGTAACTGCCGTCCTCGGCCGAGAGCGTCGCCCCCGCCTGCCGCCCCCGCCGGTCGATGAGCGTCACCTTCGCACGGGCGACGGGAACGCCGTCGGCGCCGAGAACCCGGCCCCGAAACCCCCGCAGAACCTCTTCCGCACGCGCCAGGTTCTCCTCCTCCTCGCTGCTCGCGCGCAGCTGCGGCGCGCGGTCGGGCTTGGGCAGGAACAGGGCCATCAGCAGGCCGATCGCCACCGCGCCGGTCGCGATGAGGAAGGAGACGCGGAAGCCGTGCATCGTGGGGATCGCGACGCCGTTCACGGTGTTCGCGGTGTTGGCGAGCACCATGCCGATGACGGCGCTGGACACCGACGTGCCGATGGAGCGCATCAGGGTGTTGAGGCCGTTCGCCGCGCCCGTCTCCGATGCCGGGACCGCGCCGACGATGAGGGCGGGGAGCGAGGAGTACGCCAGACCGATGCCCGCACCCAGCACGACCGCGATGACCAGGCTCTGCCAGGCCGCGCTCATCAGGCCGAGGCCCGCCCCGTAGCCGATCGCGATGATCAGCATGCCGAGGATGAGAGTGAACTTGGGGCCGTACTTCGCGGACAGACGGGCGTAGACGGGCGCCGTGATCATCATCGTCAGGCCCAGCGGCGCGACCAGCAGTCCGGCGACGACCATCGACTGGCCGAGACCGTAGCCGGTGGCCTTCGGGAGCTGGAGGAGCTGGGGAAGGACGAGCGAGACGACGTAGAAGGAGACACCGACCATGATCGAGGCCAGGTTGGTGAAGAGGACCGCGGGGCGGGCCGTGGTGCGCAGGTCGACGAGGGGGGCCTTGGTGCGGAGCTCGTAGACGCCCCACAGGAGCAGGACCAGGGCCGACGCGGCGAACAGGCCGAGCGTGGTGCCGGAGGTCCAGCCCCAGTCGCTGCCCTTGGTGATGGGCAGGAGGAAGAGGACCAGGCCGGTGGAGAGACCGAGGGCGCCGAGGAGGTCGAAGGTGCCCTCCGCGCGCATCGT
Organism: Streptomyces sp. NPDC051913; assembly: GCF_044593635.1. Classification (NCBI taxonomy): domain Bacteria; kingdom Bacillati; phylum Actinomycetota; class Actinomycetes; order Kitasatosporales; family Streptomycetaceae; genus Streptomyces; species Streptomyces sp. NPDC051913. Next base: position 63,777 of record NZ_JBIUCI010000023.1, read on the forward strand.
CGATTCCGGTACGACGAGGAGGGTGAGGACGATGGCGAGGGCGCCGAGGCCGGCCGCGCCGTAGAAGAGGGCGTGCCAGTCGGCGTGCTGGGCGATCAGGGCCGCGAGGGGGAGGGCCAGGCCGCCGCCGACACCGATGGAGGAGCTCATCAGGGCCATCGCCGAGCCGAGCTTCTCGCGGGGGAGCATGTCGCGCATCAGGCCGATGCCGAGGGGGATCGCGCCCATGGCGAAGCCCTGGAGGGTACGGCCGACGATCATCAGGACGAGGTCGCTGGTGAGCGCGCTGACAAGCGCGCCGACCACCATCACCGCGAGGCTGGCGATGAGCAGGCGGCGCTTGCCGTACAGGTCGCCGAGGCGGCCCATGATCGGCGTGGCCACGGCACCCGACAGGAGGGTCGAGGTCAGGACCCAGGTGGCGTTGCTGGGGGCGGTGTCCAGCAGCTGCGGCAGGTCCTTGATGACGGGGACGAGCAGGGTCTGCATCACCGCGACGACGATGCCCGCGAACGCGAGCACCGGGACGACGGCGCCGCTTGCTGTGCGGGTGGGCTGGTCGGTCGGCGTAGGTCTCATGTGAGCAATGAACTCGGTGTGCCAGGGCAACTATTCCGATGCTTTGGCCAGCTAACGATTTCTTTATCTTCTCTTGACGTTGTGGGTCTGTGGGCCAGTGGGCCTAGACCCAAATCCCGATGCAAGGGGCGCACGGCGGTTGAGAGCATGACATCCATGTCCCGAGCCGCCGAAGTGCCCACCGCAGCCGCGCCCCCTCGTCGTACCGCTCCGCCCGCCTGGGTGGTGGTGGCGCTCGCGTGTGCCGGACAGTTCCTCGTAGTCCTGGACGTGTCCGTCGTGAACGTGGCGCTGCCCTCGATGCGGGCGGACCTGGGCATGAGCGCCTCCGGCTTGCAGTGGGTGGTGAACGCGTACGCGATCGCCTTCGCCGGGTTCATGCTGCTCGGCGGGCGGGCCGGCGACCTGTACGGGCGCAAGCGGATGTTCCTGGTCGGGCTCGCCCTGTTCACGCTGGCCTCGCTGGTCGGCGGACTGGCCCAGGACGGCTGGCAGCTGCTGCTGGCCCGGGCCGCGCAGGGGCTCGGCGCGGCGGTGCTCGCGCCCTCGACGCTGACGATTGTGACGTCCGCCGTCCCCGAGGGACCCGCACGCGCGCGTGCCATAGCCACCTGGACGGCGGTCGGCGGAGGCGGCGGTGCGGCGGGCGGGCTGGTCGGCGGCGCGCTCGTCGACGTGTGGTCGTGGCGCTGGACACTGCTGATCAACGTGCCCGTCGGGGCTCTCGTGCTCCTGGGCGCGCTGTGGTGGCTGAGCGAGAGCCGGGCCGGGGACGGGCGGCGGCTCGACCTGCCGGGCGCGGTCCTGGTGACGGCCGGGCTGGCGACGCTGGCGTACGGCATCTCCCAGACCGAGGCCGAGGGATGGGCGTCGGCGGCGACGGTGGTGCCGCTGCTCGCCGGGGCCGCGCTGATCGGGCTCTTCCTCGCCGTCGAGGCCCGGACCGCCGCCCCGCTGATGCCGCTCGGACTGCTCCGGCTCCGGTCCGTGGCCTCGGCGAACGCCGCCATGTTCCTGTCCGGCTCGGCGATGTTCTGCATGTGGTTCTTCATGACGCTGTACGCGCAGAACGTCCTCGGCTACACGCCGCTGGAGGCCGGGGTCGCCCTCGTGCCCAGCTCCCTGGCCGTGATCCTGGGCTCGAAGACGGCACCGCGGCTGATGCGGGCGCTGGACGCGCGGAAGGTGGCGGTCCTGGGGACGTGCGTGGCGGCGGTCGGCTTCGCCTGGCAGTCCACGCTGAGCGTCGACGGGGGGTACGTGGTGGCGATCATGTGCCCCGGGATCCTGATGATGCTGGGCGCGGGACTGGCGACGACACCCCTGGCCGCGCTGGCCACCTCGGGGGCGGCGCCAGGGGAGGCCGGGCTGGTGTCGGGTCTGGTCAACACCTCGCGGACGATGGGCGGCTCGCTGGGGCTCGCGGTGATGTCGACGATCGCGGCGTCCCGGACGGGCGGTGACCTGAGCCCGGAAGGGCTGACCGAGGGGTACGCGCTGGTGTTCCGCACCGGGGCCGGAGTGCTGGCCGGCGGTGTGCTGCTGATGCTGCTGTGGCTGCCGCGGAGGGTCTCCTCGGTCGCGGCGAAAGAGTCCTCGGTCTGAGGCAACGGTCCGGGCGGCTCATGGACTCCTTTGAATATCTAGGAGGTGCCCATGGGGGATCGCAAGGAGGCTCGGGACGCGGAGTTCCAGAGCTTTGTCATCGGCCGCTGGCCGCGGCTGATGAGAACGGCATTTCTCCTCACGGGGGAGCAGCACGCCGCGGAGGACCTGGTCCAGTCGACCCTGGAGCAGGTGTACGTGGCCTGGCGCAGGGTCGGCTCGGCCGACGACCCGGAGGCGTACGTACGGCGCGTGATGATCAACGCGCACGCTCGCAGGCACCGCAGGAAACTCAGGGAGTTCCTGGCGCCCAAGGACGACTCGGGCCTGGCGCGCGAGATCCCCGACACGGGTGACCGCATCGCGCAGGCCGAGGACCGCAGCGCCCTGCTGAAGGCGCTGGCCCAACTGCCGCCGCGGCAGCGCGAGGCCGTGGTCCTGCGCTACTGGGAGGACCTGACCGAGACCCAGACCGCCGAGGCGATGGGCTGTTCCGTCGGCTCGGTGAAGAGCAACGCGGCCAAGGGGATCGCGAAACTCCGGGCCATACCGGGGCTGGTCGACATGGCGACGCAGGGAGGGCGGCAGTGATGAGCGCGGACCGGGAGACGAACCACGACATGACGAACAGCGACATCACCACCCTGCTGACCGAGGCCACGGACGAGGTCGAGATCGGAATAGCCCCCTACCAGGCGGTCATCCGGGGCGGCCGCCGCCGCAAGGCCCGTCGCTGGGCCGTGGCCACGGCCACCGCCCTGGTGATCGCCGGCTCCTCGGCGACGCTGGCGGTGGCAGGACTCCCGGGAGGCGGCGGGACGGTGGCCCCGGCGGCGACCCAGACGCCGACGACGGCTCCGGCGGACCTGTTCACGCCGCAGCGCACGACGCTTGCGAGCGGCGTCGAGGACGGCAAGCCCTGGAAGGTCGTCATCGACGTCTGGGCGACACCGCGCGACAAGGCGCAGGCCGAGGGACAGCTCCAGGCGATGGCGCTGTACGGCGACATCCCGACGGGCGTGACCAAGGCCTCCGAGCTGATCGGCAAGAGCTCGTACGTGACGTACCTCAGGGACGGTGACGACGAGAGCCGGGGCGTCTACGAGGACGCGTTCGAGGAGACCGACATCCCGATGAAGGGGACGGACGTCGAGTCCGCCGCGATTCCCTTCAGGACCACGGACGAGCATGTGGAGCGTCTGGTCATCGGCATGGTCGGCAGGGACGCCGAGCAGGTCACGTGCGCCTGGAAGAACGGCACGGCGACCAAGGTCGACCGCCCGGGGAAGGACACTGAGGTCGCCACCGACCAGCCGGCGATCCGCAGGGCCGAGGGTTCGCCGGTGGACTGGTTCGTGTGCCTGGCGCCGAAGGGGACGCAGTACAAGTCGGCGGACGTGACGGAGAGGCAGGTGCCGGCGGCGGGGTGACAGGGGGCGGCGGGACGGGCGCTACAGCCACCCCTGCTGCCGGGCCTCCCGCAGCGCCTCGGTCCGGTTGCGGGTGCCTGTCTTGCCGATGGCGGCGGAGAGGTAGTTGCGGACCGTGGACTCCGACAGATGGAGGGCGTCCGCGATGTCGGCGACCGTCGCGCCGTCCGCGGACGCGCCGAGGACCTCGACCTCACGGGCCGTCAGAGGGTTGGGGCCGGCGCTGAGGGCGGCCGCGGCGAGGGCGGGGTCGATGACCGTCTCACCGGTCAGTACGCGGCGGATCGACGCGGCCAGTTCCTCCACCGGGCCGTCCTTCACCAGGAAACCGGCGGCCCCGGCCTCCATGGCCCGGCGCAGATAGCCGGGGCGGCCGAAGGTGGTCAGGATCAGCACCCGGCAGTCGGGGGCCTGGTCGCGGAGCTCGGCGGCGGCGTCCAGGCCGCTCTTGCCGGGCAGTTCGATGTCGAGGAGCGCCACGTCCGGGCGGTGGATCAGTGCCGCGTCCACGATCGCGTCACCGGCCCCGACCTGGGCGACCACCTCGATGTCCGCCTCCATCCCGAGCAGCAGCGCGAGAGCGCCCCGCATCATGCCCTGATCCTCGGCGAGGAGCACCCGGATGGACTTGGCAGGCCGATGATCCCGCGGCATCTCGTTCACGGCCCAAGGGTAGGGCGAGGGGGGCCGGGTCGCTTGGCATGCGGGGTCATTCTCGGGTGGACGCGGACGCGACTGCGGTGCCGTCCGTGGTTCCGGGGGCAACTGGCGTGGGCGTCTTGCCCGTGGCCCCGGGCACGACCGGCGCGCCCGTGTCGGCCACGGCTCCGGATGCGCCTGGCGTACCCGACCCTTCCCTGGTTCCGGCTCCCGCCTGTGCGCCCGCCTCGGCCACGGGCTCGGGTGCGGCCGGCCTGGGTGCGTTGGCCACGGCTGAGGCTGCCGCTTGCGTGCCGGCGTTGGCCACGGCTGAGGTTGCGGCTTGCGTGCCGGCGTAGGCCGTGGCTGCGGGTGCGGTTGGCGTGCCTGTCTCGGCCGTGGCTTCGGATGCGACCGCCGCGTCCATGTCCGTGTCGGCCGTGGGTTCGGAGGTGACTGCCGTGCCTGTGTCAGCCGTGGGTTCGGAGGTGACTGCCGTGCCTGTGTCAGCCGTGGGTTCGGAGGTGACTGCCGTGCCTGTGTCGGCCGTGGGTTCGGAGGTGACTGCCGTGCCTGTGTCGGCCGTGGGTTCGGAGGTGACCGCCGTGCCTGTGTCGGCCGTGGGTTCGGAGGTGACCGCCGTGCCCATGCCGACCATGGCTTTGGACGCGACCGGCGTGCCCGCGTCCGCCACGGTCTCGCGCGCGACCACTGCGCCCACGCTCGTGCCCGCCACAGTTCCAGGCGCCCCCGCCGCCCCCAAGTCCCCGGCCCCCACCGGCAACTCCGCCGTCACCACGAACCCGCCCCGAGCCCCTGCCGTCCCGGCGGTCAACCGGCCCCCCGCCGCGGCAAGCCGCTCCTCCAGCCCCCGCAGGCCGGTGCCCCCGACCACCACCCCACGCGAGCCCGTGCCCCCAGCCGCGCCGACCCTCGCTCCTTCCGATGTCCCGCAGTTCTCCCCGCCGTTGGTCACCCGCGCCGGAACCTGCTCGCCCTCCCCGTCGTCGGCGCCCCGCACCCGAAGGACCTGCTCGCCCTCCCCGTCACCGGCCCCCCGCACCCGAAGGACCCGCTCGCCCTCCCCGTCGTCAACCACCCGCACCCGAACCCGCTCAACTTCCCCCTCCACCGAGATCTCGCACCGTGTGACGCCCCGCCCATGTCGCAGGACATTGGTCACCGCCTCCCGGACCACCCACCCCAGCAGCGCCTCCGTCTGGGCGGCCAGGGGTGGGCCGGAGTGGTGGATGGCGGGGGTGATGGCGGCGGCCTCCAGGACCGAGGTCGCGCGGTCGAGCTCCGTGCCGAGGCTGCCCTCGCGGTAGCCGGTCACCGCCTCGCGGATCTCCGTGAGGGCCTGGCGGCCGACGGACTCGATGTCGGTGATCTGGGCGAGTGCGGCGTCCAGGTCGCGCCGGGCCAGACGGCGGGCCGCCTCCGACTTGACCACGATCACGGACATGGTGTGGCCGAGCAGGTCATGCAGGTCACGGGAGAACCGCAGGCGTTCCTCCTCGACCGCGCGCCGGGCCAGTTCCTCGCGGGCGGCGCGCAGTTCCCGTACCGCCTCGGACAGCGACAGGATCGCCGCCGTCACCATCGTCGACAGGAACGTGCCGTACGCGATGTTCACCGCGTCCCAGCCCTCCCGGTAGGCGGAGACGGCCGCCGCCAGGGCGGTCAGGGCCAGGCCGGTCCGGCCGAGCCACGGGCCCCGGGTGACCGCGCCGGTGGCCAGGCCGAGGAGAGGGAAGAAGTAGAGCCAGCTGCCGCCGTAGGCGAGGGCCAGGGCGCAGGTGATCAGGCCCATGAGGACCAGGGCCGCCCGGGTCGAGCGGGACTGCCGGGTCTCCTTCACGAAGGCGCGGAAGACCACGTAGATGTAGAGGGAGTTGAAGGCGAACAGGCCGATGGCGCCGAGCACCGGCTGTTGCGTGCCCGCCTGGAAGAGGTTGGAGAAGGCGCCCATGCCCAGCAGTAGCCAGGGCAGGAGGGAGAAACCGGTGGGCGGCGGGCCCGGTGTCTGCGACGACTTGCGGGCGCGACGCGCCTCGAGACGGCAGGCCGCCGACGCCCGCCAGTGCCGCTTCTTCCCTGTTCCACGCATCCCCTGTGTCATGGCTCCCACGCTACGAACCCCACCCACCCGCACGGCAGAGCCAGTCGTACGGAATCCCGCGGGACAAATGTCATACGGCCGGGAACACCTAGCTGACACTCCGTCAGGAGTCTTCACAACTCCCGTGCGCTGGGCTATACAGGGGGCGCCGGACTGGAACGCGTTCTAGATCGGCCCGTGACGACCTCGGTGCGGCCGACGGTGCGGACGTCCGCACCGAGGTCTCTGAGCCCGACTCCGAACCCGAGGGAGCCGCCTTGCCCATCGACGCCGCCAAGGCCCTTGCCGCCGAACCCCGTTCCGGTGAGATCTCCTGGAACTCCAAGGACGTGCAGCTCTACCACCTCGGCATCGGTGCGGGCGCGAACCCCGACAAGGCCAGTCCCGCCACCGACCCGGACGAGCTGCGCTACACCCTGGAGTCCCGGCTCCACGTCCTGCCGAGCTTCGCCACGGTCGCCGGCTCCGGATCACCCGGCGTGATCAGCGGCCTCTCCATGCCCGGCATCGAGGTCGACCTGGCCCGGGTGCTGCACGGCGGACAGTCGCTGACGATCCACCGCCCGCTGCCCGTCGACGGCACCGCGACCGCCATCGGCCGGATCGCCGCGATCCACGACAAGGGCAAGGCGGCCGTCCTGGTCATGCGCACCGAAGTCGCGGACGCCGAGGGTCCGTTGTGGACCAACGACGCCCAGATCTTCGTACGGGGGGAGGGCGGGTGGGGTGGCGACCGCGGACCGTCCGCCCGTCTCGCACCCCCCACCGGCGAACCCGACCGGGTCGTCGAGCGGGCCGTCCGCCCCGACCAGGCGCTCCTCTACCGGCTCTCCGGCGACTGGAACCCGCTGCACGCCGACCCCGAGTTCGCCAAGGTCGCCGGGTTCGAACGGCCCATTCTGCACGGGCTGTGCACCTACGGCATCGCGCTCAAGGCCGTCGTGGACACGCTCCTCGGCGGGGACGTGACGCGGGTGCGGTCGTACGACACCCGGTTCGCCGGGGTTGTCTACCCGGGCGAGACCCTGCGCATCCGTATGTGGCACTCGCCCACGTCCACCCGCGTCGCCGTCAGCGCCGTCGAGCGGGACGACGCGCCCGTCCTCGCCGACACCGTCGTCGCACACTCCTGAACCTCGAACCCGCCTGAACTCCGCATGATCTGAGGGGAGCCGCACCATGCGCGCAGCCGTACTGCACGAGATCGGCCAGGACAAGCTGGAGGTCCTCGACGACGTCGAGGCGGTGGGCTTCGGCCCGGGCAAGGTGCGGATCCGGGTCCGGGCCACCGGCCTGTGCCACTCGGATCTGTCCGCGATGGGCGGCGTCCTGCCGCAGCCCGCACCCTTCGTGCCGGGGCACGAGGGCGCCGGCGAGATCATCGAAGTCGGCGAGGGGGTGGGGAACGTGAAGGCCGGGGACCGGGTCGTGGTCTGCTGGCTGCCCGCCTGCGGCGTCTGTCCCGCCTGCAAGCGCGGCCAGACCGAACTGTGTCTGGCCGGGTTCATGAACGCCGGCACCCCCAACTTCAAGCGGCCCGGCGGCGACCTGTTCGGCTTCGCCGGTACCGGCACCTTCGCCGAGGAGGTCGTCGTCGACGCCGGATGCGCGGTGCCGATCCCCGACGACGTGCCCTTCGACATCGCCGCGCTCATCGGCTGCGGCGTGACCACGGGACTCGGCGCCGCCCTCAACACCGCTGACGTGGCCGCCGGTTCGTCCGTCGCCGTCATCGGCTGCGGCGGCGTCGGGATCTCCGCGATCCAGGGGGCCAGGCTCAAGGGCGCGGCCGAGATAGTCGCCGTCGACCCGGTCGTCTCCCGGCGCGAGTCCGCCCTCAAGTTCGGTGCCACCAGGGCCGTTTCACCCGACGAGCTGGCCGACGCCAAGCAACAGGTCACCGGCGGCGAGGGCTTCGACTACGTCTTCGAGGTCGTCGGCAAGTCCGCCACCGCCCGCACGGCCTACGAGAACACCCGGCGCGGCGGCACCCTGGTCGTCGTCGGCGCGGGCGCCATGGACGACTTCCTCCAGCTCAACATGTTCGAGCTGTTCTTCGACGAGAAGCGCATCCTGCCGTCCATGTACGGCGGCGGTGACGTCCTGACCTCCTACGAGCGGACCATCGCCCTGTGGCGGGCCGGCCGGATCGACCTGGAGGGGCTCATCACCCACCGGGTGCCGCTCACCGAGATCAACGAGGCCCTCGACCAGATGCGCACGGGCACCGCGCTCCGTACGTGCATCGAGATCTGAGGAACCCGGGCCATGTCACTGCCACTTGAGGGGCTGTCCGCGATCGTCACCGGCGCCGGACGCGGCCTGGGCCGGGCCGAAGCGCTCGAACTCGCCCGGCTCGGCGCCGCCGTCGTCGTCAACGACTTCGGGCAACCGGGGCGCGACGGCTCAGGCGCGGCCTCCACGGGCCCCGCCGAGGAGGTCGCCGCGGAGATCCGCGCGGCGGGCGGCCGGGCGCTCGCCCACACCGGGGACGTCGCCGATTTCCAACAGGCACGGGAACTGGTGGAGTTGGCCGTATCCGAGTTCGGCAAGCTCGACATCCTCGTCAACAACGCCGGCATCCTGCGCGACCGTATGGTCTTCTCGATGAGCGAGGGGGAGTGGGACGCGGTCATCCGCGTCCACCTCAAGGGCCACTTCAACACGACCCACTTCGCGGCCGCGCACTGGCGCGCCCGGGCCAAGGACGCCGGGGGGCGGGTGTACGGGCGGATCGTGAACACCTCCTCGGAGGCCTTCCTCGCGGGCTCGGCCGGACAGCCCAACTACGCCGCCGCGAAAGGCGGCATCGTCGGGCTGACCACCTCCACGGCGCTCGCCCTCGCCAAGTACGGCGTCACGGCCAACGCCATCTGCCCGCGCGCCCGCACCCGGATGACCGAGGACGTCTTCGCCGGCTTCGAACTCCCCGAGGACCGGCTCGACCCGCTCGCCCCCGAGCATGTCGCCCCGCTCGTCGGCTACTTGGCCGCACCGGCCGCCGCCCGCGTCAACGGACAGCTGCTCGTCGTCCACGGCGGGATGGTCGCCGTGGTCGAACGGCCGCGGGTGCAGGCCAAGTTCGACAGCAAGCAGGAGACGTTCACGTACGACGAACTCGACGCGGCCCTCACTCCGCACTTCGCGGAACGGGCGGACGGGGAGACGTTCGGGGCGGTGGAAGTACTGGGACTCAAGCGCGAGTAGACGAAGGCCCCGCCCACCTCCGAGGTGGGCGGGGCCTTCGTCCTGCGTCGTCCCTAGGCCGCCGACTCGGTCTTCTCGTCGGCCGGCTTGCGGTGCCGGCCACGAGGGGCCGAATCGCCATCCTGTGCCGAGACCTGACCGCGGTGCCGGCCGTGGCCGGAGGCACCCTGGGAATCGGTGTGCGGCGGCTGGATCGTGCGTGCGTCGCTCATCGGAAGAACTCACCCCGTCAACATGATCTTTCTTACAGCCGGGCGAGTTTAACCGGCACCCCACGGGCCGAATCCAGGCGGCCACGCCAACCGGCACTAGTTCGTTACAAGACGTCCCAGCGGCGCTTTTCCGAGCGGCACCGGACGCGGCACCACCGGTTCCGCATCCACCACGGACTCCGCATCCGCGGCATCCGCCACGGGCTCCGGAGGATCCGGCTCCGACGGCCCGCCGGTACCCGAGTCCGACGCCGCACCCGGCGTCTCCCCGGCGGCCGCCCCGCCCCTGTCCGGATCCCCCGGGCCCGTGTCCCCCGCGGTTCCCCCGTTCCCAGTGGCTCTTCGTGCCTCCCGCTGCGGTGCCCTCAACTCGGCCACCCCGCACGGCACTTCGTCCGTGGCGTACGGCAGTCGCAGCACCCCGTCCCGCGTCCACAGCCCGCTGCCCGCCAACCACCCCACGGGCGCCGCGAGATGGTGCACCTGCCGTCCGTCCGGCCGCCACACCCCGACCCAGCTGCCCAGCGGCCCGTCGATGCGCAGCGCCACCGCGCAGCTCTCCGGCATCAGCACCTGCCCCGGCTGGATGGCGAACGGCGTCACCGTGCACTCCGGCAGCCGCAGGCTCTCCGGGAAGCGCACCGGCAGCGTGCTGCCCATGACCCCCCAGCCCAGCCGCTGCCGCCCGGGCGAGGGCGCGTCGGAGCCGATGAGCAGCAGCCCGCTGTCCGGGTCGGCCAGCAGCAGCCGGTCATCGCTGCCGGCCGCGATCTGGAGCAGCGGCGACACCTCGCCGTCCCGTTCCAGGTCCACCACGATCGCCTTGGTGCAGCCGCCGACCTCCCGGTCCAGGGCCAGCATCCGCCCGGTCCGGTCCAGCCACACCCCGCCCGAGCAGCGCCCGGGGATCTCCGCGAGGTGCTCCGGGCCGAAGGTGCCGCCCGCCACGAGCCACACCGCGCTCGTCCGCCGGCCCACGGCGAGGGCGTACGCCTTCTCCCCGCCCGGAGCCGGGGGCAGCAGCCACAGCCGGGTTCCGTCGTCCGGGCACTCGACCGCGCCCAGGGGCAGCTCGCCGGTGCCGGGGCCGGTCGGGTAGAGCAGCGAGAAGTTGTGCCGTCCGTCCGCGAACCGCCGGATCAGGACCCGGCCGTCGGCCATCGGCTGCACCTCGGTGCCGGGCTCCTCCGGCTGGTTGCCGGGCAGTGGCACCGCGTAGGGCTCCGGGCCGTCCATCGTCCAGCGCTCCGGGAACCAGGAGTCGCCGTCCAGGGTGAGGCGGGCGGCGTAGGAGCCGTCCGCGGTGATCGTGCAGCCAGCCTGCGGCGTACCGTCCTCGTCCGCCGCCGTGGGCTCGATCGCACAGGCCGTCATCGTTCGGTCACCTCCGGCCACGAAGCTAGTTTTCGCACGCACAGACGGGGGACGAGGCGCCCACCGCTTCACACAAAGGGGTGGCCCAGGAACGATTCGCCTGAGGAAACCGGGGCGATTGTGCTGTACGGGACGACGACGGCCCGCTCCGGTACAACGGCACAGAACAGCCAGGTAGCCTTTTCCCGTGCCCCGTCTGTCTGAAGTCTCCCCGCCCCGTCTCTCGGACGTCGTCGCCGCGCTGGAGAACCTCTGGCCTGCCGAGCGGGCCGAGTCCTGGGACGCGGTCGGCACCGTCGTGGGCGACCCCGACCAGGAGGTCAGGCGGGTCCTGTTCGCCGTCGACCCGGTCCAGGAGATCGTCGACGAGGCGGTGAAGCTGGGCGCCGACCTGCTGGTCACCCACCACCCGCTCTATCTGCGGGGTACGACGACGGTCGCGGCCACCCACTTCAAGGGCCGGGCCGTCCACACCCTCATCAAGAACGACATCGCGCTGCACGTGGCCCACACCAACGCGGACACCGCAGACCCGGGTGTCTCCGACGCCCTCGCCGGCGCCCTGGACCTCCGGGTCGTACGACCCCTCGTGCCGGACCCGACCGACGCCTCAGGGCGTCGTGGCCTCGGCCGGATCTGCGAGCTGGACCACCCGCTGCCGCTGAGGGAGTTCGCGGCGAAGGCCGCCGAGCGCCTCCCCGCCACCGCGCAGGGCATCCGGGTAGCCGGCGACCCGGAAGCCGTGGTGCGCACGGTCGCCGTCAGCGGCGGCTCCGGCGACAGCCTCTTCGACGTCGTACGCGCCGCCGGCGTGGACGCCTTCCTCACCGCGGACCTCCGCCACCACCCGGCCTCCGAGGCCCGCGCCCACAGTCCTCTCGCGCTGCTCGACGCGGCGCACTGGGCCACCGAATGGCCCTGGTGCGAGCTGGCCGCCGCCCAGCTCGACGAGATCTCCGACCGGGAGGGATGGGACCTGCGGGTCCATGTGTCCCGCACGGTCACCGACCCCTGGACCGCCCACGCGGCGTCCACCACGCCTACTGACCTGGGAGCCCCCAACTGAACGCCGCGCCCGCCGACCAGATCCGTCTTCTCGACGTCCAGGCCCTCGACGTCCGCCTCCAGCAGCTCGCGCACAAGCGCCGGTCGCTGCCCGAGCACGCCGAGATCGAGACGCTGACCAAGGACGCCACGCAGCTGCGTGACCTCCTCGTCGCCGCGCAGACCGAGGAGAGCGACACCGCCCGCGAGCAGACCAAGGCCGAGCAGGACGTGGACCAGGTGCGCCAGCGCGCCGCCCGCGACCAGCAGCGCCTGGACTCCGGCGCGGTGACGTCCCCGAAGGACCTGGAGAACCTCCAGCGCGAGATCGCCTCCCTCGCCAAGCGCCAGGGCGACCTGGAGGACATCGTCCTGGAGGTCATGGAGCGCCGTGAGTCCGCGCAGGAGCGGGTCGCCGAGCTGACCGAGCGGGTCGGCGCGGTGCAGGGCAGGATCGACGACGCGACGGCCCGCCGGGAGGCGGCGTTCGAGGGCATCGACGGCGAGGTCGCGACGGTCACCAAGGAGCGCGAGGTCATCGCCGGCACGATCCCCGCGGACCTGCTCAAGCTCTACGACAAGCTGCGCGAGCAGCAGGGCGGCATCGGCGCGGCGAAGCTGTACCAGCGGACCTGCCAGGGCTGCCGCCAGGAGCTGGCGATCACGGACATCAACGAGATCCGTTCGGCCGCGCCCGACACCGTCGTCCGCTGCGAGAACTGCCGCCGCATCCTGGTGCGCACGGCCGAGTCGGGTCTGTAAGGGCCTGAGGGTCCTGTAAGGAGCGTTGCGCGTGCGGGAGTTCATCGTCGAGGCCGACGGCGGGTCCCGGGGCAACCCCGGGCCCGCGGGCTACGGTTCGGTCGTCATCGACGCGGCGACGGGCGAGACGCTGGCGGAACGGGCCGAGTACATCGGTGTCGCGACGAACAACGTCGCCGAGTACCGGGGGCTGGTGGCGGGCCTGCGTGCCGCCGCCGAACTCGACCCCGCCGCGTCCGTGCACGTCCGCATGGACTCCAAGCTCGTCGTCGAGCAGATGTCGGGCCGCTGGAAGATCAAGCACCCGGACATGAAGCCGCTCGCGACGGAGGCGTCCCGGGCGTTCCCGGCGGACCGGGTGACGTACGAGTGGATCCCGCGCGAACGCAACAAGCACGCGGACCGGTTGGCGAACGAGGCGATGGACGCGGGGGCGAAGGGGGAGCAGTGGTCTACTTCTACTTCTACTTCGGCTTCGGCTTCGGCTTCGGTGGCGGAGCTTGCGGCGAAGGGCGTCGCGTCCGCCGTGCCTGAGCCTTCCGGGCCGCCGGGAGACGCGGTGGCGGGGGCGGCGCGTGCGGCGCTGGCGGCGGCCTCTGGGCCAGCGGCTCCGGCGTCTTCTGCCCCTGCCACCTCCGCCCACTCTTCTTCAGCGAAGGCTGAGGCTGATGTCCGGGCGGCTACGAGCGTCGCCAGTTCCGGTTGGGCCCCGGCCGACATGGGAGCGCCGGCGACCTTCGTGCTGCTGCGGCACGGGGAGACGCCGTTGACTCCGCAGAAGCGGTTCTCGGGGAGCGGCGGTACCGATCCGTCGCTGTCCGAGGTGGGGCGTGAGCAGGCGCGGCTGGTCGGTGAGGCGCTGGCCCGGCGCGGCACCGTACAGGAGATCCTGGCGTCGCCCCTCGCCCGTACCCGGCAGACCGCGGCGGCCGTGGCGGAGCGCCTCGGGCTTGACGTGACCGTCGAGGACGGGCTGCGGGAGACGGACTTCGGGGCGTGGGAGGGGCTGACCTTCGGCGAGGTGCGGGAGCGTTACCCCGACGACCTCACCCGCTGGCTCGCCGACCCCGACGCCGAACCCACCGGCGGCGGCGAGAGCTTCGCGGCGACGGCCACCCGTATCGCCGCCACCCGCGACAAGCTGATCGCGACGTACGCGGGCCGTACGGTCCTGCTCGTCACGCACGTCACGCCGATCAAGACGTTCGTACGCCTCGCCCTCGGCGCCCCGCCGGAGTCCCTGTTCCGCATGGAACTGAGCGCCGCCTCGCTCTCCGCGGTGGCGTACTACGCCGACGGCAACGCCAGCGTCCGCCTCTTCAACGACACGTCCCACCTGCGTCCCTGAGGTCCCGCAGTCCGGCGGCGGCGCGGGCGAGTTCCTCGACCCGCGCCCAGTCCCGGGCGGTGGTCGCGTCCGCGGGCAGCATCCAAGTGCCGCCCACGCACCCGACGTTGGGCAGGGACAGATACTCGGGAGCGTTCGCCGCCCCGATCCCGCCCGTCGGGCAGAACCGCGCCTGCGGCAACGGCCCCGCGAGCGACTTCAGATACGCCGTCCCGCCCGCGGCCTGCGCCGGGAAGAACTTCATCTCCCGCACCCCGCGCTCAAGGAGCGCCACGACCTCGGACACGGTCGACACCCCCGGCAGGAACGGCACTCCGGACGCCCGCATGGCTTCGAGGAGTACGTCCGTCCAGCCCGGGCTGACCAGGAACCGCGCCCCGGCCGCCACCGACGCCGTCACCTGCTCCGGCGTCACGACGGTGCCCGTCCCGACCACGGCCTCCGGTACTTCGCGTGCAATAGCCCGTACGGCATCCAGCGCGGCCGGAGTCCGCAGCGTCACCTCGATCGCGGGCAGCCCACCGGCCACCAGCGCCCGTGCCAGGGGCACGGCATCGGAGGCGTCCTCGATGACGACGACGGGTACGACGGGGGCGAGATCCAGCACGCTCATGGCTTCATCGTGCCGATGCGGAGCGATGTGCGCAACGAGCGTTGCAGAGGATGCAACCGACGGACGGGTCGGTCAGTGGATCTCGTCCACCAGCACGTCCAGCGTCCAGGCCTTCCCGGCCGCCCCCTTCGGCGGCTCGACCTCCACGACGTACCCGAGGTCCCGCAGCGCCTCCACCAGCTCGGCCGGGCCGGCCGGCGCGATGCCCGCCGACAGCAGACTCCGTACGATCCGCCCCTTGGTCGCCTTGTTGAAGTGGCTGACCACCTTCCGGGTCGGCGCGTGCAGCACCCGCACGCTCGCCGTCCGCCCGGCCACCTCACCCTTCGGCTTCCAGGCGGCGGCGTACGCGGAGGACCGCAGATCGAGCACGAGCCCCGCCCCCGCGGCCTCCGGCATGACGTCTGCCATGGGGCCTCGCCAGTGGGCCCCGAGCGCCCCCAGTCCCGGCAGCTTCACACCCATGGAGCACCGGTACGAGGGGATCCTGTCGTTGATGCCGACGGCCCCCCACAGCCCGGAGAACACGAGCAGCTGCCGCCCCGCCCGCCTCTTCGCGGCGGTGTCGAGAGAGGCGAGGCCGAGCGAGTCGTAGAGAACCCCGGTGTAGATCTCCCCGGCAGGCCGCGCCCCGGCCCCCAGCAGCTCGGCGTTCTTGCCGACCTCGCCCCGCAGCCCCTCGCTCAGCCCGAGCACCTCGCGTGCCTTCTCCTCGTCCCCGGCGCACAGCTCCACGAGCTCACCGAGTACGGCCTGCCGGGCCTCGGCCAGCCCCGGCAGCGACAACGACTCCAGCTTCAGCGGGGCGCCACGACCGGAGGCGGCCTTGCCTTCGGACGGCGGCAGCAGGACAAGCACGGGCGGATCTCCTTCTCTAGGCTCCCGGACAGCGTACGGGCCTCGATGTACTTACCCTCGCTGTATGCCCCGCCGCCACATCAGCGTGACCGGCGCCCCAGAAGCCCCTCTCCGGGCCGCCCTCACCGCTCTGCGCACCGAACTCGGCGTGTCGGACGTCTATCCGCCCGAGGCGCTGGCCGACGCCGCTCGTCCCCCCGTACTCCCGACGTACGACGCCACCGACATCCCTGTGTTCACCATCGACCCGCCCACGTCCGTCGACCTCGACCAGGCGATGCACCTCGCCCGCCGGGGCACCGGCTACCGCGTCCGGTACGCCATCGCCGACGTCGCCGCGTTCGTCGTACCCGGATCGGCCCTGGACGCGGAGACCCACCGCCGGGTGATGACCCTCTACTTCCCCGACGAGAAGGTCCCCCTGCACCCGCCCGCGCTCAGCGAGGGCGCGGCCAGCCTGCTGCCGGGCCAGACCCGCCCGGCGGCGCTGTGGACGATCGACCTGGACGCGGAGGGCCGGACGGAGGCGGTGGACGTGCGCCGCGCACTCGTCCGCAGCCGGGCGAAGCTCGACTACGAGGGCGTACAGAGGCAGATCTCCGAGAAGACCGCCGAGGAGCCGCTGGCACTGCTGGAGGTGATCGGCCGGCTGCGGGAGGAACTGGAGGTGGAGCGGGGCGGGATCTCCCTGAAAGTCCCGGAGCAGGAGATCGTCGAGCGGGACGGAGGCTACGAGTTGACGTACCGCGCCCCGCTCCCCGCCGACGGCTGGAACGCCCAGATCTCCCTGCTCACCGGCATGGCGGCCGCCGACCTGATGCTCGCGCACGGCACCGGCGTACTCCGCACGCTCCCCGCCGCCCCCGACGGCGCGGTCGGCCGCCTGCGCCGCACGGCCCACGCCCTGCACATCGACTGGCCGCACCACGTCTCGTACGCGGCGCTGGTCCGCTCCCTGGACCCGGCCGTCCCGCATCACGCGGCGTTCTTGCAGGAGTGCACGACGTTGCTGCGCGGGGCGGGTTACACGGTCTTCCGGGACGGGGCGGTCCCAGCGATCACTACGCACTCCGCGGTGGCGGCCCCGTACGCCCACTGCACCGCCCCGCTCCGCCGCCTCGCCGACCGGTACGCGTCGGAGATCTGCCTGGCGGCGGTGGCGGGGGAGGCGCCGCCGGACTGGGTGCTGGCGGCGCTGGAGACACTCCCGCACGAGATGGCCGAGGGCGGCCGGCGTGCGGGCACGGTCGAGCGGGAGTGCGTCGACATCGTGGAGGCGGCGTTGTTGAAGGACCGGGTGGGGGAGGTCTTCGACGGATGCGTGGTGGAGGTGGAGGAGCGCCGGCCGTCGGTGGGGGTGGTGCAGTTGGAGTCGCCGGCGGTGATCGGGAGGGTCGAGAGTCCGGACGGGCTTCCGCTGGGGGAACGGCTGCGGGTCCGTCTCACACAGGCAGATCCCTCTCACCCGGCGAAGGTGCGTTTCGTGCCTGCGTGATCGTGCGAACGAGGTCGTCGGGTTGGGCCCGGGCTCGGTGCTCGTCTCGAACGGGTGATCTCCGGGGGTTCGTCCCGCGCCGGTCGAAGGGTTGTTGTCTGGTGTGCCGTGGCCCTGGATCCGATCACGCAGAAGCTCCTCTCGGACTGGGTTACGCACGTGCCGGCATCCCGCTCACGGACTTTCTCTGACCACCCCGGCGTTGCACCCTGAGAACGAGGGACAGGGGGCGGGGCGTGGAGCAGGCACTGTGGACTCGGGCGCGGCTGGGCCGCTGTGGCCCCCGTCTGGACCTCCTTACGGCCCGCTTCGACAAACACGTCTACGCCCCCCACGCCCACGCCGAGTTCACGGTCGGCGTCTGCGTGGGCGGCTCGGAGATCATCGACTACAGGGGCGGGCATATCCGCACCGGCCCGGGCAGCATCGTCGTACTGGCACCGGGGGAGGTGCACACGGGAGGCCCGGGGAGCGCGACGGACGGTTACGCCTACCAGGCCCTGTACGCGGCGACCTCCCTCCTGTCCGACGGCTCGCTCGGCTTCCCGCACTTCCGCGAGCCGCTGATAGACGACCCGGAGTTGGCGGCGGCCTTCCGCGTGACCCACACGGAGCTGAGCGCCTGCCCCGACCCGCTGGAGGCGGAGTCCCGCTTGCCGTGGCTCCTGACGGCACTGGCGAGACGCCACTCGACGGCGCGGGCGGCGGAGGACGCGGTGCCGGGCGGCGACGGAGTCGCTTGGCTCGTGCGGGACCGACTGGCGGACGAGATGGTGACCCCTCCCTCCTTGGCCGCTCTGGCCACGGACCTGGGCCTGTCCCGCTATCAGCTCCTACGGGCCTTCCGTACGACGATGGGCCTGCCGCCGTACGCCTGGCTGGCGCAGTACCGCGTCCACCGGGCCCGGACCCTGCTGGAGTCGGGCCTGCGCCCGGCCGAGGTGGCGACCGCCGTGGGCTTCGCGGACCAGGCACACCTCACGAGGTGGTTCCGGCGGGTGCTGGGGGTGACGCCGGCGGCGTACCGCAACAGCGTTCAAGACGGCGGGCCCTGATCCGGCCGAAGGTGTACGCATGACTGCACGCGGCTGGTTCCTGTTCTCCCTGATGGGAGTGGTCTGGGGCATCCCCTACCTGATGATCAAGGTGGCGGTGGAGGCTCCGCTGTCCCCGTCCTTCGTGGTGTTCACGCGGTGTGCGTTGGGCGCGGCGCTGCTGCTGCCGTTCGCGGCGCGGGGCCTGGCGGGGACGGTGAGGTCCCACTGGAAGCCGCTGTTGGCGTTCGCGTGCATCGAGATCATCGGCCCGTGGTTCACGCTGACGGACGCGGAACGGCATCTGTCCAGCTCGACGGCGGGTCTGCTGATAGCGGGGGTGCCGATCGTGGGCGTACTGCTGGCCCGCTTCTTCGGCGCCACGGAGCGGCTGGGGGCGCGCCGGGTGACGGGCCTGGGACTGGGCCTGGCGGGGGTCGGGATGCTGACGGTGCCGCACCTGACGGGCGGGGACGCACGGTCGATGGCGGAGGTGCTGGTGACGGTGGTGGGCTATGCGACGGCGCCGTTGATCGCGGCACGGTATCTGCGGGACGTTCCCTCCTTGCAGCTCACGGCGTCGTGCCTGGGACTGGCGGCGCTGGTGTACGCGACGCCGGCGGCGATGACCTGGCCGTCGGCGATGCCGTCTACCTCGGTGGTGCTGGCGTTGGCCGGGCTGGGGGTGATCTGCACGGCGGTGGCCTTCGTCGCGTTCCTGGAGCTGATCAAGGAGGTCGGTCCGACGCGCTCGACGGTGATCACGTACGTCAACCCGGCGGTGGCGGTGGCGGCCGGCGCCCTGTTCCTGGGCGAGGACCTGACGGCGGGCGTCGGGGCGGCGTTCGCCCTGATCCTGGCCGGCTCGGTCCTGGCGACGGCGTCTGGAGTCCGGGGCTCTGGCCGCCCGGTAACATGGTCGACACGGCAGACGAGCCGGGCGGACGGCCGCGTGGAGTCCCCTTGACGGGGGCTTCCCGAGGAACGTCCGGGCTCCACAGGGCAAGGTGGTGGCTAACGGCCACCCGGGGTGACCCGCGGGACAGTGCCACAGAAAACAGACCGCCTGGT
The DNA here is from genome assembly GCF_044593635.1 of Streptomyces sp. NPDC051913. Classification (NCBI taxonomy): domain Bacteria; kingdom Bacillati; phylum Actinomycetota; class Actinomycetes; order Kitasatosporales; family Streptomycetaceae; genus Streptomyces; species Streptomyces sp. NPDC051913. The sequence goes on from NZ_JBIUCI010000023.1 coordinate 83,170, forward strand.
GCTTCGGCGCCGGGTAAGGGTGAAACGGTGGTGTAAGAGACCACCAGTGCTCAGGGTGACCTGGGCAGCTAGGTAAACCCCACCTGGAGCAAGGTCAAAAGGAAACACCCCGGTGTTTCTGCGAGGACGTTCGAGGGCTGCCCGCCCGAGTCCCCGGGTAGACCGCACGAGGCCGGTGGCAACACCGGCCCTAGATGGATGGCCGTCTCCCCGGCCGCCGCGAGGCAGCCGGGTGACAGAACCCGGCGTACAGCCCGACTCGTCTGCCCCCCCGCTCCGCACTGAATCCTGGCCAGCCGATTTGCGGTTGACCTTTCGGGCATCGGAAAACCGGGTGTGGCGTGTGCCGCCGCCACGGCGACCACCCGCACGACGCCCAGCACTGCCGGGTACCCTCAGACACATCGTCAACGCGGCCCGACGGGCTTCCGTTCCACTCCGGTGGAGCTTCGAAGGACATGCCCCCACCCGCACGAGTCTCTTCGTGCTGCCTGGGGGAAGTCCTTGCTGTTCCGCGCGTCCGCGAAAACGGTCGCCGTCATGGCACTCGACGGTTCGCTGTTCCTGCACCTCACCGAGCAGTTCGTCCACATGCACGGCTACCGGCCCGGAGCCTCGGAGATGCGTTCCTGGGAACGCAGCATCCCGCTCCTGACCGCCGCGCTCAACGACGCAGGACTGGGCGACGTCGAGGTGATGCTCGAATACGCCCTACCGCTGAACAGCAAGCGCGCCGACGTCGTCCTCGCCGGCCTGCACCCGGCCACGCAGGAGCCGTCCTACGTCGTGGTGGAGCTGAAGCAGTGGAGCCAGGCGGCTCCGCACGAGGACGACCCCACCCTGTGCCACGTCGACGCCTATGCGCACCCCGTGCTCAACCCGATCGAGCAGGTGCGGCGGTACCGCGACTACCTGGTCAACTTCAACGGCGCCGTGGCCGATCACGGCGAGCGCATCCACGCAGTGGCCTTCCTGCACAACGCCACCGAGTTCGGGGTGGCCGGGCTGCGGGAGATCGAGGGCGACGGGCAGGGGCGGCTCTTCACGGCGGAGCGCCGCGGTGAATTCGTGGACTACCTTCGGTCGAAGCTGAGCGACAAGCACCCCGGTGCCCGTGCGGCGGACGAACTGCTCGCGGGCGCCACCGTTCCGTCGAAGCAGTTGATGTCCGTGGCAGCCCAGGAAGTGCGGGAGCGGCAGCAGTTCGTCCTCCTCGACGAGCAGCAGGTCGCCTACCGCTTGGTGCTCAACGCGGTGGAGCGGGCGAAGCGCGCCGATCACAAGGAAGTCGTCATTGTCACCGGCGGCCCTGGTACCGGGAAGAGCGTGATCGCGCTCCAACTGCTCGGCGAGTTCTACCGGAGGGGCGTGGCGGCGGTCCACGCGACCGGCTCGCAGTCGTTCACCAAGACGATGCGCAAGGTGGCAGGCTCCCGGAAGCGGGAAGTCCAGGATCTCTTCAAGTACTTCAACAGTTTCATGACCACGGAGAAGAACAGCCTGGGTGCTCTGATCTGTGACGAGGCGCACCGCATCCGGGAGACCTCCGCCAACCGTTACACCCGCGCGGCACTGCGGACCGGCAGGGCACAGATCGACGAACTCATCGACGTCGCCCACGTACCGGTCTTCTTCCTCGACGAGCACCAGGTGGTGCGTCCCGGTGAGATGGGTACCGTGGACGAGATCCGCGACGCCGCGTCCAGGCGGGGCATCGACTGCCATGTCGTCCCCCTGGACAGCCAGTTCCGTTGCGGAGGCAGCGATGCCTACTTGCGCTGGGTGGTCCGGCTCCTCGGCCTTGAGCCCGGAGGGCCGGTCGTGTGGGAGCCCGACGACCGCATGCAATTGCTGGTCGCCGACAGCCCAGAAGAACTCGAGGCATTCCTCGCCGCCCGCCGCGCCGAGAAATACGGTGCCCGAATGTCGGCGGGGTACTGCTGGCGGTGGTCCCCGGAGCCCAAGCCCGGTGATCCACTGCCTCCCGACGTCGTCATCGGGGGCTGGGCCCGGCCCTGGAACCTGCGCGGTGATCGGTCGGTCTCCGGCGCGCCTCCGTCCGCGCTGTGGGCCACCGACCCTGCGGGCTTCGGGCAGATCGGCTGTGTCTACACCGCGCAGGGATTCGAGTACGACTGGTCCGGCGTCATCATCGGACCGGATCTGGTCTGGCGGGGCGGCCGTTGGGTCACGGACCGCACCGCGTCCAAGGACCCGGTCTTCAAGAAGTCCACATCGGACACCGACGTGGACCGCCTCATCCGGAACACCTACAAGGTGCTGCTGACGCGTGGCATGGTCGGCACGATCGTCTACTCGACCGACCCGGAGACCCGGGAGAAGCTGCGGGAGCTGGTGTCCGGCCGACCGAAGCTACAGCCTGCCGCGAGTGAGGAGCGCCTTCTGAGGCAGTGAGCGCGTGATATTCGGCCATGATGTCCGTGCTTCCAGCCGACCGACGTGGCATATGCGTCGGGCCAGGACGTCCCTTCCCTAAGATCGCAGGCGTCATTGCGGCCCGACGGGCTTCCCCACGTGGACATGCCCCCATCCGCACGAGATTCACTCGTGCCCTGGGGGATCCACCTCGTGTCCATGCTCCTGCTGAAACTGGCAGCGCGGGATCTGCTGACCCTGAACTCAAGACGCCGTATGGTGCCCCACCTCGCCGCGAGATGGAAGCACTTCCTCCGCACCGACGCATCGTTGACCGAGCGTTCCGCCTGGGCAGAGAGCCTGGTGCACCTCGCCGAGGATCTGGTCGCCGCCGACCGTGGGAACGTCGAGATGGTCGTCGAGTGTGCGGCCACGCTCGACGAGGCCGAGCGCGCCGGCGACCCGCGGCTCATCGACGTAGTCCTCGTGGGTCATCATCCTGAAGAGAACGGGCTGTCCGTCCAACTCGTCGAGCTGAAGCGGTGGTCCACAGTGACCCGGGTGGAGCGAGCCACCGCGGAATTGGTCCATGTCCCCGGCATGGGAGAGAAGAGGCATCCCGCGCTACAACTGCGCGAGTACTACGAGGCGTTCACGAGCCACAGAGGTCCGCTGTACGGACTGGACTTCGAATGTGGTGGCTTCGCCTATCTGCACAACGCCACCGACGCTTCGGTGCTCCCGCTGATCGGCGTGGACGCGCCGACCGGTTCCTACGCTCGTGTCTACACGAACGACCGCCGCGCCCAACTGCGATCGGACCTGCGGAGCAGCTTCGCCGCCGACGGGGCCGACTCGGCGGCCGAGATCCTGCTACGGAGCATGGGCCTGCGTAACACTCCGCTGCTCGACGCCATGATCCGCTCCAACGGCGAGGACACGGTCTTCACCCTGCGCGGCCGTCAGAAGAAGGTTGCGGACGACATACTCGAGACTGCCGCCAAGGTGCTTCCCGATCCCCAGCGGCCCGCGCTCATCCCCGACGAGCGGCGGGTGGTGTTCCTCATCACGGGAGGCGCAGGTACGGGCAAGAGTGCCATCGGCCTCCAGCTCAAGGCCGAACTGGAGGCCGATGGCCACACGGTCAAGTACGCGAGCGGCAGCAGGGCCTTCAACGGCGCGCTCCAGGAGCATGTCGGCTACGGAGACCGGGAGTTCAAGGAGACCTTCACCTACTTCAGCAACTTCGTCACCCCGCCCGACCCGCCTCTGGACGTGCTCATCTGCGACGAGGCCCACCGCCTGCGCGCTCGTTCCACCAACCGCTTCTGGAAACCTGAGGACTGGGGCACCAAGCCTCAGGTGGACGAGCTCCTCGACGCCTCCCGGCTCACGGTGTTCTTCCTGGACGAGGGCCAGTCCGTGCGCCCGCAGGAGGTCGGCACCGCCGCTCTGGTGGAGGACGCGGCAAAGCGCTACGACGCCGTCCTGGTCCGCAACAGCCTGAGGGAGCAGTTCCGGTGTGGCGGCAGCGACGGCTACGTCCGCTGGGTGCGAGGCGCGCTGGGGGTGTCCGGCGCGGAGCCGGAGCTGTGGACCCCGGACGGACTCATGCACATCGAGGTCGTGGACAGTCCGGAGGAACTCGAGCGGATCATCCGTACCGAGGCCGGGGCGGGAGCGTCTGCGCGCATGGTCGCCGGATACTGCTGGCCCTGGACGAAACCCATGGGCAAGGAGAAGCGACTGGAGCCCGACGTCCGGATCGGTGACTGGCATCGGCCGTGGAACGCGGACAGCGAGTCCTTCTGCGAGAACAAGACCGTCCCGCCGTCCAAGATCTGGTCCGTGCACGAGAACGGCCTCGGCCAGATCGGCTGTGTGTACACCGCGCAGGGCCTGGAGTGGGACTGGTGCGGCGTGATCATGGGCGAGGACATGGTGCGCCGGGGCGACCGCTGGGTGTTCCGCCGGGGCAAGGACCGGGCGGACAAGGAAGCGGGCGTGAAGCGGGTCGCCGTTCCCGGATCGTTCGATCCCAAGGTGAAGCCGAAGAGTGTGGACGATGACGAGTTCGCCCGCCTCGTCCGGCATGCGTACCACGTGCTCATGACCCGGGCCAGCCGGGCGACCGTGCTCTACTCCACGGACGAGGAGACCCGGGACTACCTGAAGGGTCTCGTCGGCGATGTCCAGATCCATGGTCTGCGACCCACCTGGGAGAACCTGCCGGAGCAGGCGAGACAGCCACATCTGCCCCGTCCCGCCCGAGGACGGCGCCGCCGCAGGAAGCGTCAGAAGAAGGACAGCCCGCCCGGAGAGATGTTCCTCTTCTGAAGCGGCAGACCGGTAGGTGGAGTGGCGGGCTCCCGGGCCCGCCACCTGCCGGTCAGAAGACCAGGCGCGCTACCACGGTCACGGCCGTCACCAACAGATTGGCGATGACTCCCACCGTGACGTCGACCAGAATCTGACGAAACCGGTCACGACGTGCAGGCTTGTACTCAACGGGGTTCATCGGTTTCCACTCCTGAGCGTGAGCTGGGAATGGCAGGGATCGCCCTACCGGGCATCCGCAGTCACACCGTGTGTTGCACGCGGTGGAGACCACTCGTCGCTCATCGCCGAGAACCGGGACCTGGAACACCGCCGACGTACCCTCCGGGAAGGTGCGCAGCGAGTAACTAGCCTACTTCATACGTCAGTTGACTTGGATCGCAGGTGCGATCACAAGCGTTTCGACTTCTTCTGCGTCGTCTTCGCCATCCACGACTGACAAGCCCACCGGGCCAGCCCGCCGGCGGCAATGGCCACGAGAATGGCCCCCCAGTCGATGACATGCGGCAGTCCGGGCCAGAAGGCGAAGAACGCGAGTGCGCCGACCGTGCCTACGAGGAAGGCGGCGATGCCCGCTCGCTGCTGTCGGGGTTCCCGCTCCTGTTGCGGGTTCTCCGCTGGGTGCTGCTCGACCATGCAGGACTCACTTCGTGATGTGGTGGCACTGACTTACGCGGCGCACCCCGTTGACATGGAGATGAGCGCACGCCTTGCCATAACGAGGCAGCCTCTGCGGAGAGTTGTTTCGCATGGGGTCGATCTTGCATTCGCTGTGCGTCTTGCCGCGTGACGTGCGGTACGTACGGTTGTTGGTGTCGGCGTAGGTGAAGTCGATGCGCCAGTTGCAGAAGCCGCTGCTGAGTGCCGCGACGAAGCCGCAGTCGACGCCGGCGTTCTGGTAGGTGATCTTCTTGCCGCTGCCGCGGATGACGTGAGTGAACATGCAGCCCGTGGGGACCTTCATCGTCATACCACCCACGCTGTACTCGAAGGTACGTACGGGAGCGGAGCCGATCGCCGTGGCGTGCGCGGTCGTTGGTGCGGTGAGGGCGAGCGCCCCTACGGCGGCCAGAACCGCGGTGAGGCGGGAGAAGCGGTGCATGAACAACGTGGACCCTTCCGGTGCTGTCCTGATGAGTACCTCGGACAACCGAGTCCTGTGATTGGCGGTTGCATGATTTCGCTTAGTTCGCCGCTATTGAGTGATCAAGAGGTAAGTAGGCTGACCTGCGGAAACGTTCATGGAGGGCATTGCGAGCGTAGGACAGGAGTGTCACTCCCGCCCCACCACCGTCGCCCCCACCACCATCCCCACCGCAATAGCCGTAACGATCGTCACCAGCTTCAGCAGATCCTGGAAGCCCTCGATGACGTAGCCGCCCGCCAGGGTCGTCAGGCCTCGCATGCCCAGGGAGCCGACCGTGAGGGTGAAGAAGCCGGGGAGGAGCAGGACCAGGCGGGGTGGGCGGTGGGGGGAGCGGGCCAGGACGGTGGCCGTGGCTGACAGGGCCGCCGCTGCCACGAAGGTGCCGGCCGTTTCGCCGATCAGCTTCGTCGCCAGGGACTGGACCGCGACCGTCAGGTAGACGAGTGCGAGCAGGGGCCAGAAGAGGCGGTGCGGGACCGCGAACGCCAGGACCGTGCCCGCCGTGAAGACGATCCAGGACAGGAACAGGGCCCAGCGCGGGAGGTCGGAGTCCGCGGCGATGTCGAAGAGGGCCCGGGTGGAGGTCCCGGTCGCGTAGACGCCCAGGAGGACGCCGAGGTAGAGCTGGAGCAGTAGGAACACCGCGTTCACCAGGCGGATCGCGCCCGTCGTCATGCGGCCCGCCGCCAGCTCCGCCGTCGCTGCGCTCAAGTAGTCGCCGGGGACGAAGAAGAACAGCGCCGGGAGCATCAGCAGGACCGGGCCGCCGTGGCACGGGGTCCGTGCGAACACCTCGATCGTGACGATCGAGATCACCGTCGAGACGAGCAGGGGGAGGACGGCGGACAGACGTGGTCTGCGGTCTGCCGCCACCGCCAAGGCCGCCGCGATCGTGGCCAGGACCGCCGTGCTCGCCACCTCGTACCACGTCGGCTGCATCAGCGGTGCGAATCCCAGCGCGAACAGCACGATGCCGATCAGCTTCGCCCACCAGGGATACGGCGGGCGCGACTCCTCGATCCGCGTCAGGCGCAGCGCCGCCCCCGCCACGCCCATACGCCCCGAACCCACCTCCGCCAGCAACGGCTTCAGCGCCGTGACCTGGTCCAGGCGGAAGACCTCCGGTACGCCGCGCACCGTGACCGTCCGTGCGGAACCGTCCGCCGCGATCACCGTCAGCGTCGCCGCGTCGGGCACCAGGAGCAGCGACGCGTCACCGCCGAGCGCCCTGGCCGTCGCCGTCACCGTCTCCTCGATGCCCTCCGCGCCCTCGCCGCTGGTGTTCAGGAGGAGTCGGGTCAGTCGGGTGAGGAAGCCGGCGAGCTCGTCGAGGCCGGGGGCGCGGGCGGCGGCACGGGGCGACTCCACCACGGGCCTCCTCCGAACTCCGAACTCCGAACCGGGCCGCAGACAGTCCACAGACCGTCCGCAGACAGTCCACAGACCGTCCGCAGGCAGTCTCCTTCACCCTGCTGCCCCACCCACCGGAACGGCCAGGCGGGTGAGCCGTACGGGCGACCGGGCGAGCAGTGGGCCACCGTCGCCGCTCACTCCAACGGCCCAAGCCGTCATGCGCGGGCCGCGAAACGGAGCGAGGCTGGCACCGACCCGAACTGCCCAGCCCCGGGAGGGCTTCATGGCATCGATGGACGTCCCCGCCGACATGCCGAAGCGGGCGCAGACGGCTGAGGCGCCGCAGGCGGCGGTGCGTGCCACCCCGGCGCCCGTCCTGAGCTGGGTGACCCTGGCGCTGATGACCACCGCCTCGGTGGCCAGTCTGCGTGCCGCGCCGACGATGGCCGTGTACGGGCTCGCCTGTGTGTTTCTCTACCTCGTCCCCGCGGTGGTGTTCCTGCTGCCCACCGCGCTGGTGTCGGCGGAGCTCGCGTCGGGGTGGAGCGGCGGTGTCTATCGGTGGGTGAGCGAAGGGCTGAGCAAGCCGCTCGGGTTCCTCGCCGTGTGGTGCCAGTTCGCGATGACGATCTTCTACTACCCGAGCCTGCTGGCGTTCGTCGCCAGCACCATCGCGTACGTCATCGACCCCTCCCTCGCCTCCAACGGCCTCTACACCGCCATCGTCATCATGGTCCTGTACTGGACGGGCGTGTGGGTGTCCTCCCGGGGGACCAAGGCCCTTGCCGGGCTGTCCAGTTGGGGGCTGATCATCGGGACGCTCGTGCCCGGCACGATCCTCGTCGTGCTCGGCATCATCTTCCTCGGACAGGGCAATCCGTCCGCCGCGCCGATGACCGCCAGTCACCTGCTGCCGCAGTGGACCGGGCTCGCCAGCCTCGTGCTGATCGTCAACAACTTCCTCTCCTACTCCGGCATGGAGATGAACGCCGTCCATGTCTCGTCGCTGAAGGACCCGGCGAAGGAATACCCCAAGTCGATGTTCCTGGCCGTGGGGTTGGTGCTGCTCATCTTCATCCTCCCCGCGCTGGCCATCAGTTGGGTCGTGCCCGCCGACCAGACCAGTCTCACCGCCGGCGTGATGCAGGCCTTCAACGCCTTCTTCTCCTACTTCCACATCGGCTGGATGACCCCGATCGCCGCCGTGATGCTGGTGGCCGCCTCCCTCGGTGGCATGCTCACCTGGCTCGCCGGACCGTCCAAGGGTCTGCTGGAGATCTCCCGCAGCGAGGGCTATCTGCCGCCCTACCTGCAGAAGCTCAACAAGTTCGGCATCCAGCAGAACATCCTGGTCACCCAGGGCGTCGTCACCACCGTCATCGCCCTGATGTACGCGCTGATCCCGAACGTCTCCAGCGTCTACTGGATCTTCTCGACGATCACCACGCAGGTGTATCTCATCGTCTACCTGCTGATGTTCGCCGCCGCCATGCGGTTGAGGAAGAGCCAGCCCGACCATCCCCGCGGCTACCGCGTGCCCGCCCTGCGCCTGATCTGCACGGTCGGCCTGCTCTCCTCCCTCGCCGCGCTCGCGATCGGCTTCGTGCCGCCCTCGCAGTTCGGTGGCAGCAGTGTCCTGTCGTACGTCCTGTTCATCGGCGGCGGCCTGGTCATCCTCGGCCTGCTCATCCCGTACGCCTTCCTGAAGTTCCGCAAGCCCTCCTGGCGCACCCAGGAGGCCTCCGCGACCGAAGGGAGCGCGTCATGAGCCCCACCCGGTTCGCCTCCGAGCACAAGTGGATCTACGTCGGCGCGATCGTCGTCCTCGTCGCCCTCGCGATCATCGGCGTCATCCAGTACGAGAGCGTGAAGTCCACCAACGAGGCGGCGGAGAAGGCGAACAAGCTCGCCGACGCCGCCGAGGACGCCGGATACCCCCGCCCCGACACCGAGGTGATCGAACGGGCGCTGGGCACCGACGGCGGGATCGTCTGCGAGGACCCCGCGACCGCCCTGCGGTCCGCCCTGTGGAAGATCAACGTCTCCAACGGGGCCGCGTTCGTGGGCCAGCGGCCGGTCATCGGCGACACCAAGGCGCTGCGGGCCGAGGCCAAGATCCTGGAGATCTACTGCCCGGACAAGCTCGACAAGTTCAAGGACCGGCTCGACGACCTGAAGACCGACGACACGGTGAGGCGGGACGCATGACCATCACGGATCTGGCCGCGCGCATCGCCGCCCTGATGCCCCGCGCCCAGCAGGACCTCACCGACCTGGTCGCCATCCCCTCCGTCGCCGACCCCCGCCAGTACCCGCCCGAGGAGTGCCAGAAGGCCGCCCGGTGGGTCGCCGACGCCTTCGCCGAGGCCGGGCTGCGCGACGTCCATCTCGCCGAGACCCCCGACGGCAGCCACGCGGTCATCGGCCACCGCCCGCCCCCGCCCGGTGCCCCCACCGTGCTCCTCTACTGCCACTACGACGTCCAGCCCCCGCTCGACGACGACGCCTGGACCACCCCGCCGTTCACGCTCACCGAACGCGACGGCCGTTGGTACGGGCGCGGCACCGCCGACTGCAAGGGCAACATCGTCATGCACCTCACCGCGCTCCGGGCGCTCGGCGAGGACATCCCGGTGGGCCTGAAGTTCGTCGCGGAGGGCTCGGAGGAGCAGGGCACGGGCGGCCTGGAGGCGTACGTCGCCCAGCACCCGGAACAGTTCCTCGCCGACGCCCTGCTCGTGTGCGACACCGGTAACGCCGAGGTCGGCACCGGCACCGCCACCATCACCCTGCGCGGCCTCGCCAACCTCGTCGTCACCGTCGACACGCTCGAAGGGGAAGTCCACTCCGGCATGTTCGGCGGTCCCGCCCCCGACGCGCTGGCCGCCCTCATCCAGATGCTGGCCACCCTCCGCGAGCCGAAGACGGGCGCCACCCGTATCAACGGCCTCGACTGCGACGGAACTTGGGACGGCGTCGGCTACGACGAGGCACAGTTCCGCGCCGATGCCGGCGTCCTGGACGGCGTACAGCTCACCGGTACCGGCACGGTCGCCGACCGGCTCTGGGCCCGTCCGGCCGTCACCGTGCTCGGCATCGACTGCCCTCCGGTCGTCGGCTCCGCCGCAGCCGTGCCGCCCACCGCCCGCGCCCGCGTCAGCCTGCGCGTGCCGCCCGGCACCGACGCCGACGCCGCGCTCACGGCGCTCACCCGGCACCTCACCGACGCGGCCCCCTGGGGCGCCCGGGTGACGGTCGAGACGGAGGGCACCGGCTCCCCGTTCGAGGCCGCCACCGACGGCCCCGCCTACACGGCCCTCGGCAAGGCCATGCGGCAGGTCTACGGCAAGCCCCTCGCCTTCCTCGGCCAGGGCGGATCGATTCCGCTGTGCAACGTCCTCGCCACCACCTACCCCCGCGCCGAGATCGTCCTCATGGGCGTCGAGGAGCCCCGATGTCTCATCCACGCGCCCAACGAGAGCGTCGACCCGTCCGAGATCGAGCACATGGCGCACGTGGAGGCACTGTTCCTGCACGAGTACGCCGCCGCCCGGGAGCGATGACATGACCGACCCACAAGAGGATGAGCTGGCGCAACTACGTGCCCGTGTCGTGCAGTTGGAGGCCGAGCGGCGGCCCCGCAAGCACCGGCTGCGTTCGTTCTTCGCCGCCCTGCTGGTGATCATCGGCTGTGTGCTCGCCCCGCTGTCCGTCGTCGCCACGTGGACCGCCGACGTCATCGGCGACACCGACCGCTACGTCAAGACCGTCCAGCCGCTCGCCTCCGACACCGACATCCAGGAGGCGGCGGCCCGGCGCGTCACCGACGCGGTGATGACCCGCCTCGATCTGACCGCCCTGCTCTCCGACGTCGCCCCCACCGAACGCCCCCGCCTGGAAAAGGCGTTGGGCAAGCTCGGGGACTCGCTGGAAGGCGCCGTGCGCAGCTTCGTGCACGACAAGGCGCAGGCCGTCATGGCCTCGGACGCCTTCCAGACCATCTGGACCGAGGCCAACCGCCGCGTCCACAGCGCCGTCGACAAGGCGCTCACCGGCAACGGCGGCGGCGCGGTACACCTCGACGACGACACCGTCACCCTCGACCTCGCCCCGGTCGTCGAGCAGGTCAAACAGCGTCTGGTCGACTCGGGGATGACCGTCGCCGCCAAGATCCCCGAGGTGCACACCAGTTTCACCCTGGTCAAGTCCGAGGATCTCGGCCAGATCCGTACGTACTTCAGGCTGTTGCAGCTCGCCGGCACCTGGCTGCCCGTCGTCGCCGTCGTCCTGGCCGCCGCCGGGATCCTGCTCGCGGGCCGCCGCCGCAGGGCCCTGATCGCGGCGGCCCTGGGCTTCGCCGTCGCCACCGCGCTGCTCGGCATCGGACTCACCGTGGGGCGCGTGATCTACCTCGACGCCCTCCCCGCCGGGGTCTCGCAGCCCGCCGCCGGGTCCGTGTACGACACGCTGACCCGCTTCCTGCGCCGCGGCGTCCGGGTCGTGGTCGCCCTGGGCGTGGTGCTCGCGCTGGCGGCCTGGCTGACCGGGTCGGGCCGCCGGGCGACGTACCTTCGGCGGCTGTGGAGCTCGTGCATCCGGGCGCTGCGCGGCGTCGCCGACCGCGCGGGCCTGCGGACCGGCCCGGTCGGCCCGTTCGTCCGCCGGTACCGCACCTGGATCGTGTGGGTGCTGGTCGGCGCGGCCGTCCTCGCGTATCTGCTGTGGTCGTACCCGACGGGCTGGGTGGTCGTGGGGCTGGCGCTCGCGCTGCTGTTCGCGCTCGCGGTGGTGGAGTTCCTCGCCGTCACGCCGGACGAGGATCCGCCGGACGAGGACCGGGACCGGGACCCAGCGACCGTTCCCTGACCCGCGCCAGATGCCGGACGAAGACCTCACGGGTGTCCGGCGTCAGCGTGCGCAGGGCGATCAAGGCGGTGATCACGACGTCGCACAGCTCGCTCTCGACGTCCTCCCAGGTGTGGGAGGCGCCCTTGCGCGGGTTGCGGTTCATCGCGCCGATCACCGCCTCGGCCACCTCGCCGACCTCCTCCGACAGCTTCAACATCCGCAGGAGGAGGTTCTGTTGCCCGTCACCCGGGCTGTGCGAGTCGAGCCACGCCCACAAGTCCTCGATGCCCGACCAGATGTCGGGGTCCTGATCGCTCATGGGCGCAGCTTGGCACGGTGCGGTCAGTCCTTGCCGAGGAGCTTGTTCATCTCGCTGATCTCGGCGCTCTGGCCGGTGACGATGTCGTCGGCCATGGACGTGGCGGGCTCATAGGCGCCCTTCGACTTCTCCGTCCGCGCCATGTCGACGGCGCCCTCGTGGTGTTCGACCATCTGGGTCAGGAACAGGGTGTCGAAGTCCTTGCCGGACGCCTTCTTCAGCTTGGCCATGTCGGCGTCGTCCATCATGCCGGGCATACCGGAGTGGTCCATGCCGGACATCGAGCCCGTCGACTCCATGGCCTGCGGGACGTCCTCGCCCCATGCCTTCAGCCACCCGGACATGGTCTCGATCTCCGGGTCCTGCGCCTTCTCGATCCGCGCGGCGAGGTCCTTGACGTCCGCGGACGAGGCCCGGTCGGCGGCGAGTTCGGCCATCTCCAGGGCCTGCCGGTGGTGCGGGATCATGCCCTGCGCGAAGGAGACGTCCTGGGCGTTGTGGGCGGCGGTGGAGGCCGTGGAGGTGCTGGAGGCGGACGCGGACGTGCCGTGACCGCCCTCGTGAGCGCTGTCGTCGTCGTTCCCGCACGCGGTGAGGACGAGGGCTGCGGTGACGGTCGCCACGGCCAGAACGGCGGCGCGGCGTGTACGGATGGTGCTCATGCTGGAACTCCTGCTGAGGGAAAGGGATCTGGACTGCGGGCATGCCGAGGCGCACGACGTGCGCACGGCAGCCGTCTCTAGATCCGCAGGAGTTGGAGTTCCGCCAGGGTCGGGGGAGCGCGGGCCCCGTCCGGGTCCGCGACCGCCCACGCACGCGGTACGTCGTCCCGTACGACGCCGGCGACCGGGTCGGCCACGAGCGCGGGGAGCACCGGCCCCCCGTTCACCGCGGGCGCCGAACAGGTCGCGTCGGCATGCGTCACATGACCGGAGCCGCAGTGGCCCTCGCCACCGCAGTCGTCAAGGGTCACCGCCATCGAGAGGGCGTTGCTCATCGGGGAGGTGTGCGGGTGATCGCCCGGAAGGGCCGCGCCGGGTGCCAGGGCGTGCATCCCCAGGACGCCGGCCAGGACCGCCAGCACGAGCAGCGCCCGACACCGCCGCGAGGGCGGTCGCACGGGGTACTGCTCGGGGTGGTTCACGGGGCACAGCCTAGGGGCAGGCGCGGCGCCGGCTGTGACCGGCCCGCGAAGAACGCGGGCCGTCCAGGGGGAGTCACTCCCCGAACAACGCCTCCTGCTCATCGAACATCTCCGCGGCCTCGTCCTTCTTCGCGTCCCGTACCCGCCGGTTCCGCGCCCCCACGACGACCGCGGTCATCGCGGCGGTCGCCGCCAGTGCCGTGGGGACCATCCAACCGCGGTCGAACACGTGCCCGATCGCATGGTCGAGGGAGAGCCGCCCGGGTCCCGCGACGGCCAGGCCCGTGGCCGCCAGGCCGAGCGTCGCCGCGTACTCGAAGCCGCCCTCGGCGTTGAAGAAGCCGTTGGGGGCGTGCACGGCGGACGCGCCCGCCATCGCCCCGGCCGCCGCCGCACCCGCGGCCGGCGTCGCAAGGCCCAGCGCCAGCAGCGTTCCGCCACCGGCCTCGGCGAGGCCCGCCGCGGTCGCGCTGGCCTTGCCCGGCGCATAGCCCACGGACTCCATGAACTGGCCGGTCCCTTCGAGGCCGTGGCCGCCGAACCAGCCGAGCAGTTTCTGCGCGCCGTGCGCGGCCAGCACACCTCCGGTTCCCAACCGGAGCAGCAGCAGGCCTAGATCACGTCGGTCGTACGTCGTCACGATGGCTCCCGGAGCAGACGGCAACAACAACCCCTCCCGCGTTTCCACCGTCGCATCCCTGACACCTGCCCGGGTCGCCCAGGCCCGCCGTTCGGGTGGCGGGGCCCGGAGCGCGGTGTGAGTCTGACTGGCATGACGATTCAGACGTCCAAACTCAGCGACCCGGCCGTCCGTGCCTTCGTCGGTGCCGTCAACGCCCACGACCGCGACGGCTTCATGGCGCTCCTCACGCCCGGCGCGACCATGTCGGACGACGGTTCCGACCGCGACCTCTCCGACTGGATCGACCGGGAGATCTTCACCTCCCACGGTCACATGGAGGTCGACAACGAGTCCCGCGGCGGCCGTGACCTCATCGCCCGCTACAGCAACGACACCTGGGGCGAGATGCGTACGAGGTGGCACTTCGACGTCGAGGACGACGGCCGGATCTCCCGCTTCGAAACGGGCCAGGCGTAGCTGCTCGCGATGAGCGGCTACGCCTGTTCTCAGGGGCGCGGGACTGTCTAGTACTGCGCGTAGGACTGTTGCTGCCGCTGCTCGGTCAGCGTGATCTGCCCCGCCTTGATCGTCGCCAGCCGCGGCGCCCGCCGGGCGATCGACGAGTCATGGGTGACCATGATGAACGTCAGCCCGTACTCGTGCCACAGGCCCTCCAGCAGGCCCATGATGTCGTCGCGCGTGCCCTCGTCGAGGTTTCCGGTCGGCTCGTCGGCGAGCAGGACCTTCGGCTTCTTCACCAGTGCGCGGGCGATGGCGACCCGCTGCTGCTGGCCACCCGACAGCTCGGACGGCGCGTGGCCGAGACGTTCGCCGAGGCCCACGGACCGCAGCGCCTCCGCCGCCCGCTCACGCCGCTCGGACGGCTTGACGCCCAGCGGGACGAGGGCCGTCTCGACGTTCTCCTGGGCGGTCAGCGTCGGGATGAGGTTGAAGGACTGGAAGATGATGCCGATCTTCTCGGCCCGCAGCCGCGTCAGCTTCGCCTCGCTGATCCGTGCGAGGTCGACACCGTCCAGCTCCACGCTGCCCTCGGTCGGCCGGTCCAGGCCGCCGATCATCTGCAGCAGCGTCGACTTGCCGCCACCCGTGGGGCCCTGGATGACGAGCTGGTCGCCGTCCTCGATGGTGAGGTCGATGCCGCGCAGCGCCTCCACCGTCTCCTTGCCGCGCGTGTAGCGCTTGGTGACGCCGGTCAGTCTGTACATGGGGTGCTCCAGAAGTAAGGGGGACGGGGCGCCGCGACCCGGGGGGAACGGACGCGGCGCCCCAGCTCATGAGGGGTCAGGAGACGCTGCGCAGCGCGTCGGCCGGCCGCATCCGGGAGGCGCGCCAGCCGCCCATGGCGCCGGCGATCAGACCGCCGGTCACCGCGAGGCCGACCGCGAGCGCGATGGTGGTCAGCGAGACGGGCGCGGAGAGGGCGATCTCCATGGTGTTCTGCGAAGACTGCTGGCCGGGACCGCCACCGCCGGGGCCGCCGCCCATGCCGCCGCCGCCGGTGCTGCCGAGCTGAGCGGTCAGCTTCGGGCTGATCGCGGTCACCGCGTAGGCCGCCGCGAGGCCCAGGCCGATGCCGAGGGCGCCGCCGAGGAGGCCGTTGACCATCGACTCGCCGACGACCTGCCGGGTCACCCGGCGGCTCGGCCAGCCGAGGGCCTTCAGGGTGCCGAACTCACGCACCCGACGGGACACGGCGGAGGAGGTGAGCAGCGCGGCGACCAGGAAGGCCGCGACGAGCACCGCGATCGACAGCCACTTGCCGACGCTGGTGGCCAGGTTGGAGGCGGTGGACAGGGAGCCGGAGACGGTGTCGGCGAGGTCGGCGGAGGTCGTCACCGTGGTACCCGAGATGTTCTTCTGGATGGTCGCCTTGACGGTGTCGATCTGCTTCGAGTCGGTCGCCTTGACGTAGATCGTGGTGACCTGGTTCTTGGCGTCGGCAAGCGTCTGGGCCTGCTTCAGCGGCAGGTAGACGTCGGTGGTGGACTCGCTGCTGGAGGCCGTGGCGATGCCGATGATCGTGTACTTGGTGCCGGAGATCTTCAGGGTCTTGCCGACCTTGTACTTGTTCTCCTTGGCGTACGACTTGCTGAGCACCACGACCTTCGCGTTGGTCTGCGCGGCCGTGAAGGTCTTGCCGGAGGTGATCTCCATGCCGGCCAGCGGGCCGAGGGTCTGGTCGGTGACGTCGACGCCGGCGACCGAGTAGGAGTTCACGTCGAACGAGGCGCCGCCGCCCTGCACCTGGGGCGCCGCCGTGCTGTTGCCGCCGCTGCCGCCACCGGGGCCGCCCTGGCCCTGGGACTGGCTGCTGCTGCCGGTCGTGGACTGGGCCTTGCCCTGGGTGAAGGAGCCGTCGACCTTGGTGACGTTCAGGGTGATCGCGCCGACGGCGTTCGCGACGCCGTCCTGCTTCGCGACCTTCGCGACCAGCGCGGCCTTGAGGGCCTGGCCGCCCTGGGTCATGACCCGGTCCGAACTCTGCGTCTCGTCGCTGTCGTTGGACTTGGCGTCGAACTCGAAGTTCGGTCTGCCGGAGCTGTTGCCGGTCGGCGCCGACCGGGCCTTGGTGACGGTCATGTCGGTGCCGAGGCCGTACAGCGACTTCAGGACCTTGTCCTGAGCCTGAGTCATACCGGCCGACACCGAGTTGACGGTGATGACCAGCGCGATACCGAGCGCCAGACCCAGTGCGATGACCAGAGCCGCCTTCTTGCGCCGGCCCAGCTCGCGCTTGAGATAGATGCCAAACATCCCGTTCCTCGAGGTTCGTGGCGCCCGCATGTGGGCGCGGCCTCAAGTTAGGGACGAAATGTTGAGCAGCCGTGAGTAAGGGATGTGCGGGACCTGAGAGGCGATGTGCGTGAGCTGAGAATCCGCGGACCGTCCCGAACTGCACGGCAGCCGTTCCACCCGCCGGTGTGCACTCCGCGGTCCCACGCGGAGCCCACCCCCAACCGGCGTGGTGGAACGGCTGCCGTCTCCCCCCTCGGTTTTGGACCGGAAGCTCACTGCTCCAACTGTGAAGCTCTTGTGGAGATGAGTTGAGCATAGGTCCGTCACCGGCCGCAATGGAGCGGAGTGAACTATTCCGTTTGTGCATGTTGTGAAGCCGACAGTGGGGCCCGTCGGGCTCAGCCGCGCCCCACGTACGGCATCGCCGTCGCCAGCACCGTCGCGAACTGCACGTTCGCCGCGAGCGGCAGCTCCGCCATGTGCCGCACCGTGCGCGCCACGTCGGCGACGTCCATCACCGGCTCCGGCGCGACCTCCCCGTTGGCCTGCAACGCACCCGTCTGCATCCGCGCGGTCATGTCGG
Source organism: Streptomyces sp. NPDC051913 (assembly GCF_044593635.1). NCBI lineage: Bacteria > Bacillati > Actinomycetota > Actinomycetes > Kitasatosporales > Streptomycetaceae > Streptomyces > Streptomyces sp. NPDC051913. Next base: position 100,656 of record NZ_JBIUCI010000023.1, read on the forward strand.
TGGCCGCGTTGCCGATGTCGATCTGCCCGACCGCGATGCCGTACGGCCGCCCGTCCAGGGACAGGGACTTGGTGAGGCCGGTCAGGGCGTGCTTGGTCGCCGTGTAGGCCACGGAGTGCGGGCGCGGGGTGTGGGCGGAGATGGACCCGTTGTTGATGATCCGGCCGCCCTGCGGGTCCTGCTCCTTCATCTGCCGGTACGCCGCCTGCGCGCACAGGAACGCCCCGTTGAGGTTGGTGTCCACCACGTGCCGCCAGGCGTCGTACGGCAGTTCCTCCACCGGCACCCCACCGGGCCCGAACGTCCCCGCGTTGTTGAACAGCAGATCCACCCGCCCGAACCGGTCCACGGTCGCGGCGAACAGTGCGGCCACGTCGTCCGGCTGGGCCACATCGGTGCGTACGACGAGAGCGGCGCCCTCGGGGGCGAGTGCCGCCGTCTCCTGAAGCGTCTCGGTCCGCCGTCCCGCCAGCGCCACCGACCAGCCCGTACGCAGCAGTTCCACGGCGACGGCGCGGCCGATCCCGGAGCCCGCTCCGGTCACCACGGCGATCCTCACGTTTTTGGTGTCCATGAGCGCGCAGCGTAGGTGAGCCTCCGCGATACGGAAGCCACTGTCCGCCATCCGGGTGCTGCCACCCCCGTGACCGTGTGTCGGCGCCGGGCCCGCGCCTTTCCCTTCCCTCAACTGTGACGGGAGGAATGAATGACCATCACACCGGGCCGACCGGCCGGGCGCAGCCGTGAACTGCGCGCCGCCGCCCGCCACATCGGCCGCCGCCGCTTCCTGGGCCTGACCACCGCGGCCGCCGCCCTCGCCTTCGCCATGGACCTGCCGGCGACCGGGACCGCGGCCGCCGCCGAACTCAAGGCGAAACGCATCACCGACTACCCCTTCACGCTCGGCGTCGCCTCCGGGGACCCGCTGCCCGGCTCGGTCGTCCTGTGGACCCGGCTGGCGCCCGCCCCCTTCCAGCCCGACAGCGGACTGCCGGCCGAGCGCGTCGACGTCGACTGGGAGATCGCCGAGGACGAGTCGTTCGCGACGGTCGCCGCCAGGGGCACGGCCGTCGCGCACCCGGAGTTCCACCACAGCGTGCACGTCGAGGCCGAGGGCCTGGTACCCGGCCGCGTCCACTACTACCGCTTCCGGGTCGGCGACTGGCTCAGCGAGACCGGCCGCACCCGCACCGCGCCCGGCGCCGACAGCCCGGTGTCCGCCATGACCCTGGCCGCCGTCTCCTGCCAGGCCTACTACGACGGCTACTTCACGGCCTACCGCCACCTCGCCGAGGACGACGTCGACCTGGTCCTCCACCTCGGCGACTACCTCTACGAGTACGCCGTCGACCCGGCGGGCGGCGCCCGCGACTACACCGACCGGTCGCTTCCTGCCCTCTTCGACCACGAGGCCGAGACGCTGGAGGACTACCGGCTGCGTTACGCCCTCTACAAGAGCGACGCGGATCTGCGGGCCGCCCACGCCAGGCACCCCTTCGTGGTCACCTTCGACGACCACGAGACCGAGAACAACTACGCCGGTCCCTTCCCCGAGAACGACGTCCCCCCGGAGCAGTTCCTGCTGCGCCGCGCCGCCGCCTACCGCGCCTACTGGGAGAACCAGCCGCTGCGCCTCGCGCAGCTGCCCGTCGGCCCCGACATGCAGCTCTACCGACGGCTCCAGTGGGGCCCGCTGGCCCAGTTCGACGTCCTCGACACCCGCCAGTACCGCTCCGACCAGGCCTACGGCGGCGCCAAGCACGTCCCCGGCCCGGAGTCGGAGGACCCCTCCCGGACGATGACCGGCGAGGCCCAGGAACGCTGGCTCCTGGACGGCTGGAGCACCTCGCGGGCCCTGTGGAACGTGGTGCCCCAGCAGGTCTGCTTCGCGCAGCGCCGACTGGACCTCAACCCCGTGGCCGCGGTCTCCATGGACGCCTGGGACGGCTACCCGGCCGCCCGCCGCCGCATCATCGACGGCGCCGAGGCGGCCGGGATCGAGAACCTGATGGTGCTCACCGGCGACCTCCACCGGGGGTACGCCTTCGACATCAAGGACGACTTCGACGACCCGTTCTCCCGCACCCTCGGCACCGAAGTCGTCGCCACATCGGTCACCAGCGGCAAGGACGGCGAGGAGAAACCCTCGAACTGGACCACCTACACGGCCGCCAACCCGCACCTGAAGTTCTACGACGGCCGGCGCGGCTACACGACCGTCACCCTCGACGGGGCCGGCGCCCGCGCCGACTTCAAGGCTCTGCCGTACGTCACCACCCCCGGGGCGCCGATCGTCACGGCCACCTCTCTCGTGACGGAGGTGGGGAACCACGGGTTCACGCCGGCGTGACGGCCTCCCCGGCGACCTCTCCCGGGTAGCGCACCCCGATCCGCTCCCGCACCGCGTCCATCGTCCGCATCACGGCCAGCGTGCCGTCGAGCGGGACCAGCGGGGACTCGGTCTCGCCGGCCCGCAGGGCCCGCATGACCTCGACGGCCTCGTGCTTGAGGCTGTTGCGGGGACCGGCCGCCGCGTCCGCCTTGAACTCCTCGGGGTCACGACCGTCCCGGTGCAGCACGAAATGGTCCGGGAAGAAGAAGCCGTACGGCACGTCGATACGGCCCTCGCTGCCGGTGACCGACGCCGAGGTCGCCGTACCGCCGATGATGGAGCAGTGCACCGAAGCGAGAGCGCCGCTCTCGTACGAGAGCAGTGCACCCGTCTGGAGATCGACGCCCTCGTCGGAGAGCACCGCTCTCGCTGCCACGTCCGAGGGCTCCCCGAGCAGCAGCTGAGCGAACGACACCGGGTACACCCCGAGGTCGAGGAGCGAGCCGCCGCCCTGTGCGGGGTCGCGCAGCCGGTGCGAGGGCGGAAAGGGGCCCGCCAGGCCGAAGTCGGCCTGCACACTGCGCACCTCACCGATCGCGCCGTCGTCCACCAGCGCCTTCAACTGCCGCACCAGCGGGTTGCAGTACATCCACATGGCCTCCATGAGGAAGCTCCCGCGGTCCCTGGCCAGCGCGACCAGTTCCGCCGCCTCGCGCGCGTTCAGCGTGAACGCCTTCTCGCACAGCACGTTCCGCCCGGCCTCCAGACACAGACCGGCGGCGGCCCGGTGCGCCGAGTGCGGAGTGGCGACGTACACGACATCGATGTCCGCGTCCTCGGCCAGCGCACCCCACTCGCCGTACGCCCGCTCGATCCCGAACCGGTCCGCGAACGCCTTCGCCGACTCCTCGCTGCGCGAGGCCACCGCCACGACCTCCGCGTCCGGCAGGTCCACCAGGTCCGCCGTGAACGCCGCCGCGATCCCGCCCGTCGCCAGAATGCCCCAGCGCACGTTTCTCTCCGTCATTCCGCTGCCCGCCCCTGCTCGCGCTCGTCCGCGTGACCCTTGCCACTGTGTACGAACTGAGAGCATAGGTGGCGGACCACGCGGGTCACCGGGAGAGGGAGGGGCGCATGCCCGAGCGCGGGGCATCGACATCGGATCTCAACGAGGCGGCCGTACCGGAGACGGAGACGGCCGCCCCTGCTGTGCGCCGCACCAGCCTGCTCGTCACCTTCGTCCTCGGCGGTCTGACCGCCACGCCCCCGCTGGCGATGGACATGTACCTGCCCTCGCTGCCCGAGGTCACGGAGTCCCTGCACGCCCCCGCGGCGACCGTCCAGCTCACCCTCACCGCCTGCCTCGCCGGCATGGCCCTCGGACAGCTGGTGGTCGGCCCGATGAGCGACCGCTGGGGCCGCCGCCGCCCGCTCCTCGCCGGCCTGGTCGTGTACGTCCTCGCCACCGCCCTGTGCGCCCTCGCCCCGAACGTCGAGACACTGGTCGCCTTCCGGCTGACCCAGGGCCTCGCGGGCGCGGCCGGGATCGTCATCGCCCGGGCCGTCGTGCGCGACCTCTACGACGGTGACGCCATGGCCCGCTTCTTCTCCACCCTCATGCTGATCGGCGGGGTCGCCCCGATCGTGGCGCCGGTCATCGGCGGCCAGATCCTGCGCGTGACCGACTGGCGGGGCGTGTTCGTCGTCCTGACGGTCATCGGACTGCTGCTCGCCGGGCTGGTCTGGGCGCGGCTCCCGGAGACGCTCCCCGTGGAGGCGCGGCACGTCGGCGGCGTCGGCGAGGCCCTGCGTTCGATGCGGGCGCTCCTCGCCGACCTGCCCTTCGCCGGTTACATGCTCACCGGCGGCTTCGCCTTCGCCGCGCTGTTCGCCTACATATCGGCCTCGCCGTTCGTGATCCAGGAGATCTACGGCGCCTCCCCGCAGACCTTCAGCCTGCTCTTCGGCGTCAACTCCGTCGGCCTGGTGGCCGTGGGCCAGATCAACGGCAAGCTGCTGGTCGGCCGGGTCAGCCTGGAGAAGGTGCTCGGCGTCGGCCTCGCGATCGTCACGGTCGCGGCGGCGGCACTGCTGCTGATGTCCCTCGGCGCCTTCGGCGAGGTGGGCCTGGCCCCGGTGGCGGCGGCCCTCTTCGTCCTGATGTCGGCCATGGGCCTGGCCCTGCCCAACGCCCAGTCGCTGGCCCTGCTGCGCACCAAGCGCGCCGCGGGCTCCGCGTCCGCCCTGCTCGGCACGTCCTCCTTCCTCGTCGGGGCGGTCGCCTCGCCGCTGGTCGGGGTGGCCGGGGAGGACACGGCCGTTCCGATGGCGGTCGTCCAGTTGTCGGCTTCACTGGTAGCGCTTACCTGTTTCATGGGAATGTGCCGTCCTTGGAACAGACGTGCGAGTGTGGAGGGAGCGGAGAGCTGAGCGCGCCGAAACTGCGCAGCGACACACCGGAGCGGGCCGGACTGGACCCCGAGGAACTGCGGCTCCTCGTCCAGGACGTCCACGCACTCACCACCGGCGAACGCCCCTGGGCGGCGGGCGCGGTCGTGGTGGCCGGCCGGGGTCCGGTCGTCGCCGTGGAGGAGGCGACGGGCTGGGCGGTCCGGTACGCGTCCTACGACCCGAGGACGGACACGGGCGTGGAGCTGCCGCGCAGGACCCGCGTCCCGATGACCACGGACACCCCCTTCGACCTCGCCTCCCTCACCAAGCTGTTCACGGCGGTCGCCGCGATCCAGCAGATCGAACGCGGCACGCTCGGCATCGACGCCAGGGTCGGCGCGTACCTCCCCGACTTCCGGGCGGCGGCCGAACACGACATCACCGTCCGCCAGCTGCTCACCCACACCTCGGGCCTGCGCCCCGAACTCCCGCTGTACGAGCACCCGGACGACCCGGCACGCCTGAGGGCACTCCAGCGGGAACGCCCGATCGGGGTGCCGGGCACGTACTGCTACTCCGACCTCAACCTCCTGCTGCTGCACCACGTCCTCGAACGCATCACGGGCCGCGCCCTGGACGTGCTGATCCACGAGGGCATCACCCGCCCCCTCGGCATGACGTCCACCGCGTTCGGCCCCTGCCCCGGAGCGGCGGCCACGGAGGACCAGCGCCGGCCGTGGGCCAAGGCGGACCGGGGGATGCTGCGGGGCGTCGTCCACGACGAGAACGCCTGGGCCCTGGGCGGCGTCGCCGGCCACGCGGGCCTCTTCTCCACGGCCCGCGACCTCGCGGTGTTCTGCCGCACGATCCTGGCCGGCGGCTCCTACGGCCCCGCCCGCATCCTGGGCCCCGACTTCGTGGAGCTGCTGCTGACCCCACCGGGCCTCGGCTTCGCCCTGGACCAGCCGTGGTTCATGGGCGAACTGTCGGGCCGGGGCGCCGCGGGCCACACCGGCTTCACGGGCACGTCCCTGGTCCTGGACCGGGCCACGGACACGTTCCTGGTCCTCCTGGCGAACACGGTCCACCCCAGACGCCGCCCGGCGGTGAACGGGCCGAGGGCGAACGCGGCGACGCGGGTGGCACGGGCGGTCAGGGAGAAGTGAGCGCGCCGGCGGGCAGGTCCGCGCCTGCGCGCCGCGCCCATAGAATCACCGGGTGAACGCCCCCGTACCCCCGGCCGAGACCCTCCGCACCGCACTGGCCGGCCTCCTCGACGGTCTCCCGCCCAGACAGGCCGCACAGGCCGTGGAGCGGCTGATCGCCACCTACCGCGGGGCGACCCCGACCGACGCCCCCATCCTCCGCGACCGCGCGGACGTCGCCGCGTACGCCGCCTACCGGATGCCCGCGACCTTCGAGGCGGTGCGGTCGGCGTTGGAGGAGTTCGCGGCCGCGACCCCGCAGTGGGCGCCGCACAGCCATGTCGACGTCGGCGGCGGCACCGGCGCCGCGACCTGGGCCGTCACCGCCACCTGGGACGGTGCCCGCCCGGTCACCGTGCTGGACTGGGCCGAGCCCGCGCTGGCCCTGGGCCGGGAGATCGCCGCCGCCAACCCGGTACTCGGCGCGGCGAAGTGGCAGCGCTCTCGCATCGGAGCGGCGCTCACCATCGAGAGCACTGATCTCGTCACCGTCTCCTACGTCCTCAACGAACTCACCCCCGCCGACCGCACCGCCCTGGTCGACGCCGCCGCGACCGCCGCACAGGCCGTGGTGATCGTCGAGGCCGGCACCCCGGCCGGCTACGCGCGCGTGATCGAGGCCAGGGACCGGCTCATCGCCGCCGGCTTCCACATCGCCGCCCCCTGCCCGCACAGCGCGCGCTGCCCGATCGTCCCCGGCGAGGACTGGTGCCACTTCTCGGCCCGGGTCAGCCGCTCCTCCCTCCACCGCAAGGTCAAGGGCGGCTCCCTCGCCTACGAGGACGAGAAGTTCAGCTACGTCGCCGCCACCCGCTTCCCCGTCACCCCGGCGCCCGCCCGCATCGTCCGGCGCCCGCAGATCCGCAAGGGCCAGGTCCTGCTCGACCTCTGCGAGACGGACGAGCGCCTGACCCGGACGACGGTCACCAAACGCCACGGTGACCTCTACAAGGCGGCCCGCGACGCCGAATGGGGAGACGCCTGGCCGCCGGAGCCGGATCAGGACTGAGGCGGTCGCACTGGCGCACACCTCCCCGTACGAACACCTCCGCACGCCCCTCCCCGCGCGGAACCGCCCCGTGCCACCGGCACGTTGAAGCGGGAGTGAGGGGCTGTGGGGGACTCGGGGCGGACCGGGGACGGCTCCTTCGGAGGTACCCGTGCTCGTCCTGGCGCTCGTCATCACCGGCGGTACAGCCGTCGTGTCCGGCCTGCTGATCGTCGTCGTCAGGCGCACCGGCACCGCCACCCAGCAGATCGTCAAGATCCTCCTCGCAGTCGTGGCCATCTCCATCGCGGTCTTCTTCGGGACACTGGCGCACCTGGACGACACCGGCGGCCACCCGGTCGGCGCCGAGGACGACCGCGCCGCCGTCGCCCGCTCCGCCATGCCGTCCACCCCGTCCACGACGACCCCGCCGACGTCCACCCCACCGCAGACCGCACCCCCGGCGGACGAGTCGTCGCCCGTCACCCGGCATTCCTCGTCCATACCGGAGCGAACCCCCGACAAGGCGCCGGACGAGACGCCCGGAGGGGCACCGGCGGCGACGTCCGCCGACACCCCCACCGGCCACGACAACGCTCCCCGCTCCAGCCCGGCCAGGATCCGCATCCAGGGCGCCGAGGCCCCGTGGTCCGGTATGTGCCTGGACGTCTACGGACCGCTGACGGACCCCGGCACCCCGGTACAGATCTGGCACTGCGAACGCGTCGCCGAGATGGAGTGGCGATACGGCACGGACGGCACCCTCGTCGGCTACGGCGACAACTGCCTCACCGCGGCGGGCGTGGCCGCGGACGCCACCCCGGTGGAGATGCGTCCCTGCGACGGCGGCGCAGGGCAGCGGTGGCGGCGGGTGGGGGAGGAGTTCCACGGGCCGGACGGCTACTGCCTCGACATCAAGGGGCCGGGCACGACGGACGGGACACGCGTGCAGCTGTGGACCTGCGAGGGCGTGCCGCAGCAGCAGTGGAGGACGACCGCGCTCTAGCGCTCGGCGAGACGTTCCGTCTCACCTCCCTGGTACCGTCGCCCCATGCCCAACCAGCCCGCCCCCGCCCCCCAGCAGCCCGACTCCAGCCGCCGCAGCGCGCGGTCCCGCCGGGCCATCTACGACGCCGCCCTCGCGCTGGTCGGCGAGGTCGGCTACCCCAGGACCACCATCGAGGGCATCGCGGCCCGCGCCGGCGTCGGCAAGCAGACGATCTACCGCTGGTGGACGTCGAAGGCGGACGTCCTGCTGGAGGCCTTCCTCGATCTCAGCGGCCAGGCGGCCGAGGCGGCGGGGCAGGAGCCGTACGCCATCCCCGACACCGGCGATGTCGCCGCCGACCTCAAGGCGGTCCTGCGGGCCACCGTCGACGAGCTCCAGGACCCCCGCTTCGAGACGCCGTCCCGCGCGCTGGCCGCCGAGGGCCTCGTCAACGAGGAGCTCGGCCGGGAGTTCGTCGCCAAGCTCCTCGAACCGTCGCTCCAGCTGTACGTCGAGCGGCTGCGGGCCGCGCAGGCCGCGGGCCAGGTCCGTCCCGAGGTCGACCCGCGCATCGCCCTCGAACTGTTCGTCTCGCCCCTCGCCCAGCGCTGGCTCCAGCACACCGCGCCCATCTCGTACGAGTACACCGACACCCTCGTCGACTACGCCCTCCACGGCCTCGCACCCCGCTGAGCCCCCGAGCCGCGGCAGCGGACCCGTCGCCGGCGCGATCCCTGTGACCAGGACGACAACCACCGGCGCGACAGGGGGCTAAATCCCGGCAAAGCGGGCCATGGCGCGCGATCCATACCCCCGGTACGCCCTGTCCCACCTACCCCGGTTGTCGGCTCCGGCCCCCCGGAGCGCAGGATGGTGGGACCATAGGGCATGCTGACCGCACCACAGCGAGGCGAGGGGATAGATGAGCCAGGAGTTCGGCGGCCGGACCGGCCTTCAGGGCAAACTCACCCAGTGGCTGCGCGGACGCCGCCCCAAGGAGGCCGCTGACGACAGCGGTCGTGAGGCCCTGCTGGTGGCCGCCGTCGAGGCGGGGCTCCCCCTCGCTCCCGCCGCGCATCCGGCTCCCGGCTACCGCTGTTCCTGTGACCGGGTCGGCTGTCCGACCCCCGCCCGGCACCCCGTCTCCTTCGCGTGGCAGACCCAGTCCACCACCGACCGCGGCCAGATCGAGCGCTGGGCCCGGCACCAGCCGCAGGCCAACTTCATCACCGCCACCGGCATGGTCCACGACGTCCTGGACGTCCCCCTGGACGCCGGTCTGGAGGCCATGGAGCGGCTGCTCGCCTCCGGTATCGAGGTCGGCCCGGTCGCCGAGAGCAGCGACGGCCGCCTCCTCTTCTTCACCCTCACCCGCGGCACCCCCGAGGACGAGGACGAGTGGTGGCCCTGCGAGCTGGACTGCCACCCCGAGACGGCGGACGAGCATCCCGGACTGCGCTGGCACTGCCGGGGGTCCTACGTCCTCGTACCGCCCGCGCGACTGCCCGGTGACGGGCAGGACGTGCACTGGGTCCGCGGCCTCGAACACCCGCTGCCCGACCCGCTGAGCCTGCTGGAAGTCCTCACCGACGCCTGCGCCCGCTACGCCGGCGCGGAGCCCGACCACGTCTCCACGGCCTGGCCCCTGCGCGGCTGAGACCCCCCGGGGCTATTCGCCCTTGCCGGCCGTCAGACCCTGGATGCGGCCCAGCACCGCCACCCGTCCGCCGTCCGCGTTCCTCGGCGGGTCCAGGGCGAGCTCGTTGGAGATGGTCTCCAGCGTCAGCGACTGCTTGACCTCTCCGGTCGTCAGCGCCTGCACGGCCGCGGTCTGCGTGGGCACCGAGGTGCCGGGCGCGGCGGTCTGCTTCTCGTAGTGCCGCGTGGTGAAGAACACCGCGGCGCCGCCGTCCTTCGTGCGCAGCGCCAGCGGGGCGTACGCGCCGCTCGTCAGCGGCTCGTCGATGTACTGCCGGACCAGGCCGGGCTTCTTGGCCTGCTTCTGGCGCTCGGCGCGCCACCCGCTCGTGTGCGCGCCGTCCGCGAAGACCCCGCCCTTGCCGTCCTTCAGATAGGTGGCGTAGTCCTGGCTCAAGTCCTCGGGCGCGACGGCCAGTTCGGTGGAGTTCACGGGGACGGCCTCGGCCCGGCCGTCCTCGTCCGTCTTGAACTCCGGTACGGCGTCCGGGGCGACGAGCGTCAGATACGCCGCCTGGAACGGCTCGTCGAGACCGTTGCGGGTGAACACGAACAGCCAGCGCGCGGCGCCGCCCTTGTTGGCGGCGGCGTCGGCGACGAACCAGCGTGGCCAGCCCGCCTTCTCGGTGATCGTGTACTTCACGTCGGACAGCTTCAGCGGCGTGTGGGCCGGGTTTCCGTCCGGGCTGGTCACCGAACCGGCCTTCAGCCGGGCCGCGTCGATGTCACCGAGGGGCCCGGTGACCCGGTCCGCGTCCAGTGAACTGTCGTACGCGCTGTCCGCGTTGTTGTACGCGGTCGTGAACTCCTGAAGTGCCTTCGCGGCCTCGGCCTTGGTGGTGGCGGGGAGTACCTCGCGTTCCCCGTGCACCACCACGCATCCGCTCGCCGTCAGCGACAAAGCGGTCACCGAGGCCGCTATCAGCGCCTTGCGGTCAAGACTGCGAAGCCTTCGAGGGCTGCGATCCCTGCTCATCGGGTACCTTCACCTTCCCCTTCCCGGAGGCGAACCCTACCGGGGCGAGGAACAGCGCGAGCGTCGGGATCAGGTACAGCAGCCACACCGTGACCTGGAGGACCGTCGGGTCCGGCTGGAAGTTGAGGACGCCCTTGAGCAGGGTGCCGTACCAGCTGTCCGGCGGGATGGTGTCGCTGATGTCGAAGGCCCGGTTCGTCAGTCCCGGCACCCAGCCGGCCTCCTGGAGGTCGTGGAAGCCGTACGCCAGCACGCCCGCCGCCACCACGACCAGCATGCCGCCGGTCCAGGTGAAGAACTTGGCGAGGTTGATCTTCAGCGCGCCCCGGTAGAACAGCCAGCCCAGCACGACCGCCGTGGCGATGCCGAGCCCGGCGCCGATCACCGGGCGCGGGGTGCCGTCACCGGCCGCGCGCACCGACGTCCACACGAACAGGGACGTCTCCAGGCCCTCCCGGCCGACGGCGAGGAACGCGGTGGCGACCAGTGCGCCGGTGCCCATCTGAAGGGCCGCGTCCAGCTTGCCGTGCAGCTCGGACTTCAGGTGCCGGGCGGTGCGCCGCATCCAGAAGACCATCCATGTCACGAGGCCGACCGCGATGATCGACAGGGAGCCGCCGAGCGCCTCCTGTGCCTCGAACGTCAGCTCCTGGGAGCCGAATTCGAGCGCGCAGCCGAAGCCGAGCGCGAGGGCGACCGCGACGCCGATGCCGATCCAGATGGGCTTCAGCGCGTCCCTGCGGCCCGTCTTCACCAGATAGGCGATGAGGATGCAGACGACGAGAGAGGCCTCCAGGCCCTCACGCAGACCGATCAGATAGTTGGAGAACACGGTCGCTCACGCCTCCTTGGAGAACAGCGTCCGGCCCCACCAGTCGTCCTTGTCCCGGACGCCGGGCGGGACGGCGAAGACGGCCGAACCCACGTGCTGGATGTACTCGTTGAGGGCGTCCGTGGCCAGGTTGCGCTGGATGCGGATGAACCCTTCCCTGACGTCCCGCATGTACGCCAGGAAGAACAGCCCGGCCTCCAGGCGGCCGAGGCCGTCCGTGCCGTCGGTGAAGGAGTAGCCGCGGCGCAGGATCGTCGCCCCGTGGTTGGACGTCGGGTGCGCGAGCCGGACGTGCGCGTCCGGTTTCATCGCCTTCAGGAACGGCTCGTCACGCTCCTTGGCCTTGCCGACCGGGGCGCCCTCGCCCTTGTCCCGGCCGAAGATGTCCTCCTGCTCCTGCAAGGGGGTGCGGTCCCAGGTCTCGATGTGCATCCGGATGCGCCGGGCGACGAGATAGGACCCGCCGGCCATCCAGTCGGGCCCCGCCTTCTCGTCGACCCACACGAACTTCTTCAGCCGGTCCGTCTCGGTGCCCGCGATGTTGCGGGTGCCGTCCTTGAACCCCATGAGGTTGCGCGGGGTCTGCTCCTCGGGCGTCGTGGAGGACGTCTTGCCGAAGCCGAGCTGCGACCACTTGATGACGACCTTGCCGAAGCCGATCCGGGCGAGGTTGCGGATCGCGTGCACGGCGACCTGCGGATCGTCCGCGCAGGCCTGCACGCACAGATCGCCGCCGCTGCGGTTCTTGTCCAGGGCGTCCCCGGCGAAGTGCGGCAACTCGACCAGCCCGTCGGGCTGTTGGTCGGCCAGCCCGAACTTCTGGAAGAGGGAGGGACCGAAGCCGATGGTGAGGGTCAGCCGCGACGGCTTGAGCCCCACGGCCTCCCCGGTGTCGTCCGGCGGCGCCTCGGCCAGCCCGCCGAAGGCCCCCTCGCCGACGGCCTGTCCACCGGTCATCCGGCGGGCGGCGGCCGTCCAGTCCTTCAGCATCCGCACGAACTCGGCGCGGTCCTCGGTCTGTACGTCGAACGCGGCGAAATGCAGCCGGTCCTGCACCGGCGTGGAGATCCCGGCCTGATGGGCACCGTGGAAGTCGACCGCGGCGCCCGTCTCGGCAGCCACGGTGTCGACGTCGTCGCCACGGGTCATCGCGACCGCGCCACCGGCCGCGACGGCACCGAGCGCGAGCCCGGCGCCGCCCCAGCCGATGAGTGAACGGCGAGAAGGAGATTCCGTCATGGTGGTGTCCCCCTACTTCGAGACCACGGCGGCGGCGAGCTTGGACAGCGGCTCCGCGAGCGCGTTGACCGCGTCCGACAGCTCCTTGCGGTCGGCGTCGCCGACCTTGTCGTACGAGGTGAAGTCGTACGACGTCTTGTCCGCCCGGTACTTGTCCAGCAGCGTGTTCAGCGCGGCGAACTGCTTGTCGAGCTCGCTGACCAGGGCCGGGTCGTTCTCCTTGGCCACGGCCTTCAGCAGCTCGTACGACTTCTGCGCGCCCTCGACATTGGCCTTGAAGTCGACGAGGTCGGTGTGCGAGTAGCGCTCCTCCTCGCCGGTGACCTTGCCGGTGGCGACCTCGTCGAGGAGCTCCTTGGCGCCGTTGGCCATGGAGGTCGGGGTGATGTCCGCCTTGCCGACCCGCTTCTGCCAGTCGGTCAGATCGGTGATCAGCTGGTCGGCGAGCTCCGAGTCGCGGTCGGTGAGCTTCTTGTCCTTCCAGAGGGACTTCTCCAGCCGGTGCCAGCCGGTCCAGTCGGTGGCCGGGTCCTGGCCGTCCTCCAGGCCGTCCTCGCGGACGTCGACCTTGGGGTCGATGTCACCGAAGGACTCGGCGACGGGCTCGGTGCGCTCCCAGCCGATACGGGAGGGGGCGTACGCCTTCTGAGCCGCCTTCAGATCCCCGTCCTTGACCGCCTTGGCGAAGGTCTCGGCGAGCGGCAGGGTCGCGTCCGCCTGCTCCTGCACATAGGTGCGGTAGGCGGCGACGGCCTTGTCGAGGCGCGGGTCGCGCTTGGCGGCGGTGCCGCCGGTGGCTTTGACGTCCTGGCGGATGCCGTCGCCCTTCATGCCGGGCTTGCAGGCGATGGTGTAGTCACCGGCCTTCACCTCGGCGGTGACCCGCTGCTTGGTGCCGGCGCCGATGTTCTCCCGCTCGGTGACGATCCGGTCGTCGGGGAAGAGGAGGTAGACCTCGGTGACCTTGGAGCCCTTGTTCTCGATGGCGAGCTCGACGTGCCCGGCCGGGAACTCCTTGGTCGACACCTCGCACTTGCTGTCGGTGGCGGTCACGTTGATCACCCGGTCGCCGCTCGCGTCGCCGCCCTTCTCGGTGCATCCGGTGAGGGCGGTCAGAGCCGCCACGGTGGCGGTGGCGGTGACGGCGGACAGGCGGACGGCTCGCATGCAGGCTCCCGTGGGTGGCGTGGGTGGCCGAAAAATCACGTGACAGCGCTCACACGGATTGGTGAGGCTGCCCTAACTTAACCGAGGCTTACCTGCGTGATACCCGGTCGTGCCGTGATTCACCTCTCATAGACGGTGTAAGGGCACGAGCCGATCACGGTGACTTAAAACGGACCCCAAGAACGTCTCAAGAAGCATCAAAGGTGAATCACAGATTCCGGGCCGGGGCGACGAGCAGCGCCCCCGTCCGCGGATGCGGAAGCACTTCCACCGGCTGCTGGTACACCTCCGACAACAGCCCCTCCTCGAACACCTCCCGCGGCGGCCCGTCCGCCACGAGCCGCCCGGCGCACAGGATCGCGACCCGGTGCGCGTACGCCGCCGCGAGCCCCAGATCGTGCAGTACGACGACGACGGCGTCCCCGGCCCGCGCCCGCTCCCGGCACACCCTCAGCACCAGCTCCTGATGCCGCAGATCGAGCGCGGCGGTCGGTTCGTCGAGCAGCACGAGCGGCGCACGCTGCGCCAGCACCCGAGCGAGCGCGACCCGGGCCCGCTCACCGCCGCTCAGCGCGGAGAAGGGGCGTGGTGCGAAGGCGGTGGTGTCCGTCTGCCGCATGGCCTGTGCCACGGCGGTGTCGTCGCCCTCGGGATCGACACCGGCCCAGGGAGCCCGCCCCATCCGGACGACGTCCTCGACGGAGAAGGGGAAGGAGAGCGCGGCGGACTGGGGGAGGACGGCCCGGCGCAGGGCGAGATCGGGGGCGGACCACTCGCTCGCCGGACGGCCGTGCATGCGTACGACCCCTTCGGCGGCCGGGATGTCGGCGGCGAGGGCGGAGAGAAGCGTGGACTTGCCGGCGCCGTTGGGCCCGACGAGCGCGAGCACCTCACCGGCGCGGACGGTGAGGTCGATGCCCTGGAGGACGGTACGGGAGCCGAGACGGACGTGAAGGGCGCCGACTTCGGCGAGGACGTCACCGGGGGAGGCGGGGGAGGGAGGGGTGGGACGAGGGCGGAGGAGTCTCATGGGCGGGGTTCCTTGGGGGAGGGGTCGGGGAGGGTGAGGAAGTCCTCTTCACCGCTGATGAGGGGCTGAGCTGGTGAGGGCACGGCGAGGTGACGTACCCAAGGGGCGCGGGGCTGTGCCGGATGTGCGGCCACCGCCGCGTGGGCGCGACCAGCCCCCACTACCCGCACACGACACACAACCCACTACGCCCACCCCCCTTGCCGCCGCCGAGTCCTCCGCAGCAGCCAGAAGAAGAACGGACTCCCCAGCAACGCCGTCAACACACCCAACGGCAACTCCGCGGGCGCAGCCACCGTGCGGGCCGCGAGGTCCGCCCCCAACAACACGAGCGCCCCCAACAGCGCACTCCCCGGCACCAGAAACCGATGCCCCGGCCCGGCGGCCATCCGCAGCAGATGCGGCACCACGAGCCCCACGAAGCCGATGATCCCGGCCACGCTCACCGCCGCAGCCGTCAGCAACGCGATGACCAGTACCAGCACCACCCGCAACCGCTCCACGTCCACCCCCAGATGCCGGGCCGGACGTTCCCCGAGCGACAGCAGATCCAGTCGCCGGGCGTACCAGGGCGCCACCGCCAGCCCGAGCACCGCACACGGCAGCACCGCGAGCACCTTCGGCCACGTCGCCTGCGCCAGCGACCCCAGCTGCCAGAACGTGATCTGGTTGACGGCGGCGGTGTCGGCGTAGAACAGGAACAACCCGATCACCGCCCCCGCGAACGCGTTCACCGCGATCCCGGTGAGGATCAGCGTGACCACCTCGGTCCGCCCGCCGGACCGCGACATGGCGTACACCAGCAGCACCGTGCCGAGCCCCGCCACGAACGCGAACACCGAAACCGTCCAGGTCCCCAGGAAGTTCACGCCGAACGCGATCGCCGCGACCGCTCCCACCGCCGCCCCCGAGGAGACGCCGATGACCCCCGGCTCGGCGAGCGGATTGCCGAACACGCCCTGCATCAGCGCCCCCGCACACCCCAGCGAGGCCCCGACGAGCAGCGCGAGCACGATGCGGGGGAACCGTACGTTCCACAGCACGGACTCGGCGACCCGGTCCAACTCCCGGCCACCCGGACCGACTCGATGCAGCACCGAACCCAGTACGTCACCCACCGGGATCGGATACGCCCCGACCCCCGCCGCGACCGGCACGAGAACGAGCAGGGCGACGACCAGGCCGACGGTCAGCAGCCAGGAGGCCGAGGGGCGACTTCGCGCCGGCGCCTCGGGCGAGGTCGCCCCGCCCCGGGGCGTGGCCTTCTCCAGTACGGTCACGCCCCACCGTCCTTCGCGTACAGCTGCCGCACGACCGACTTCAGCACCTGGTCGGTGCGCGGCCCGTAGTTGAGGAGCACCCCGTCCTCGACCGAGACGACCCTGCGGTCCATCCCGGCCGGGGTCTGGGCGACGCCGGGGATCCCCACCAGTCCGTCGAGGCCGCCCACCGACTCAAGTCCCTTGGCCATGACGAGAATCGCGTCCGGTGCGGCCTTCACGAGCGCCTCGCTGGTGAGGGCGGTGAAGTCCTTCGTCAGGCCCGACTCGGCCCCCGCGTCGATCCCTCCGGCCGCCTCGATGAGCGAGGTCGCGCCGGAGCCCTTGCCGCCGATCAGATAGACGGAGGCGGAGCCGCGGAGGTAGAGGAAGGCGACCCGGGGCTTCTCTCCGGTATGCGGAACTCGCCTGCTCGCGGCGGTGATGCGCCGCTCGGAGCGGGATGTCAGCCGCTCGCCGGCCTTCGGTACGCCGAGCGCGTCGGCCACCGCCCGGATGCGCGTGCCGACATCGTCGAGACCGCCGGCCGGGTCGACCACGAGCACCGGGACACCCGCGGCGCGGATCTGGTCCATCGCCTCCTCCGGACCGGTGGTGGTCTCGGCTAGCACCAGATCGGGCTTCAGCGACAGCACGCTCTCGGCCGACACGTCATGGCCGCGGGTGACGACCGGCAGCTTCGACGCCTGCGCGAAGGTGGCCGTGATGTCGCGGGCGGCGACCCGGTCGCCGAGGCCGAGGGTGAACACGATCTCGCTGAGGCTGCCGGAGAGCGGCACGATCCGCTCGGCCCGCTCGACGGTCACCTTCCCGCCGTCGGCGGAGGTCACGGTGACGGGGAGTTCCGGGGTGGGCGCGCCGGTGAGGGGCTCGACCCGGTTGGCGGTCGTCGTCGCCTCGGCGGAGGGCGCCGATGCCGGGGCCCCGCCTCCGCAGCCCGTCGCCGTCGTGAGGGCGAGCACCGTCAGCAGTGCGCCCGTCATTCGTGTGCGCAAGCGTCGTCGCACGGGTCCGTCCGTTTCTTCGGTGTCATCGATCCGACCGGCGGAAACCTGTTGTTCCCGGCCATTGGAGCTTAGGTTAGCCTTACCTTTGTTCGCTACCGGCAGTCGTATCCGGAGGACCCCCATGCCCGCACGTCTCCGTGCCCTGGTCGCCGCGGTCTGCGTGGCCGTCCTGGGCGCCGCGCTCCCGGCGGCCACCGCGCACGCCGCGAGCCGCACCGTGCAGGGCGGCCGCCTCGACTGGGGCGTCAAATCCTCCTTCCAGAGCTATGTCACCGGGCCCGTCGCCCAGGGGAGTTACTCCCTGACCGGCGGTGCGGCCACGGTCGGCGGCGGGGCCTTCCGCTTCCACTCGGCGACCGGCACCTACGACGGCGACACCGGCGCCTTCACCGCCGCCTTCTCCGGCGGCGTCCGCTTCACCGGCCACAAGACGGACGCCGGCACCTACCAGCTCGACCTCACCCTCAGCCGCCCCACCGTCCGCGTCACGGGCTCCACCGGGACCCTCTACCTGGACGTCACCAGCAAGGCGAAGGGCACCGGGACGGTCACGACGTCCCGCCAGGTGCCCTTCGCCTCCCTCGCCCTCGGCGGCATCGACATGCGGGGCGGCGGCACCGCGGTCGTCCTCAACAACCTTCCGGCCACGCTCACTTCGCAGGGCGCCCGGTCCTTCGCGGGCTACTACACGGCCGGCACCGCACTGGACCCGGTGAGCCTGTCGGCGGACGTGCGGGCGGCGGTCACCGGGTCGCCGACTCCGAGTGCCTCCAAGTCCCCTACCCCGAAGGAGACGTCGGACAGCGACGGCATCGAGGACGGCGCCGTCGACTGGGGGGTGCGTCGCACCTTCCGCGAGTACGTCACCGGCGACATCGCCCAGGGCGAGTGGACCCTGTTGGCCGGCGCCCAGGACGGCGGAGCGTTCTTCCGCTTCCCCGGCGGGGACGGCACGTTCGCCGACGGCGCCCTGACGGCGACCTTCAAGGGCACCGTCCGCTTCACCGGCGCCCACGGCCTCGACCTGAGGCTGAGCGATGTCCGGGCCACCGTCGCCGGGGACGGCGAGGGCACGCTGTACGCGGATGTGGTGACCGCCGACTTCACCGGTGAAAGGGTCCCCCTCGTCACCTTCACCGCGAAGGGCCTCAAGGCGAAGGAAGGTCTGGTGACGGTCACCGAGGCCCCCGCGAAGCTCACGGAGCGGGGCGCCAAGGCCTTCGCCGGCATGTACCGGGCGGGCACCGCCATGGACCCCGTGTCCCTGGCCGTCGCCCTCACCGACTCCGCCCGGCTCCCCGCCCTGCCCGACCTCGGCAGCACCCCCACGCAGAGTGCGAGCCCGGCCGCGAAGTCGCCGGACACCTCCACCGAGCCCGTCGCGAGCACGTCGTCCGACGACGGCACGGGCGCGGCGCTGCCGATCGGCCTCGCGGCGGGTTCGCTGCTGCTGGCGGCCGGGGCGTTCGCGGTGCTCCGCAGGCGCCGTACGCGGGCCGCGGCCTCCGCCGCACAGGACGACTGACCCCCCTTCCCCCTTCCCCCTTCCCCCTTTCCCCCGTCCGCCCGTTGCCCACGGCCGGACCCCCGCCCAAGGAGAACCGCACATGCCCGTCAGACCTCGTCGCCGTCCCCTCGCCCTCGCCGCAGCCGTCGCCACCGCGGCGACCGTCGGTGCCACCGCGCTCGCGATGGCCGGCGCGACCAGCGCGGCGGCGGCCGAAGTGCCGCTCAGCGGCTATGAGTTGACCTGGGGGATCAAGCAGTCGTACCGCACCTACGTCACCGGCTTCGCGGCCGGCACCTTCACCGCGACCGACGGCGCCGCACAGGCCGCCGACAACGGCGTCTTCACCTTCACCGAAGGCACCGGCACCTACGACTCCACCGCGCACACCCTCGCGCTCGGTTTCCAGGGCGCCCTGAAGATCGAGTCGAAGCTGCACGGCTTCGAGATCGACCTGTCCGACGTGCGCTTCGACAGCGCGACGGCGGAGATCACCGCGGACGTGACCAGGTCCGGTACGACCACGCAGGACGTGCCGCTCGCCGACGTCACGGTCACCCGTGCCATGACGGACATGGAGACCAAGCTGACGAAGGAGGCCGCGGACGTCTTCGGCAGCGCGAGCTACGAGGGCGCGACGGGCGACCCGCTGACGGTCGTACAGAAGACACAGCCCCCGACACCGACGCCTACCCCGACCCCGACGCCGACGCCGACGCCTACCCCGACGCCGACCCCGACTTCGACCCCCACGGCGACCGAGAGCGTGACGCCCACGCCGACCCCTTCCGCGACCACCGAGGAACCGGTGGCGACCGCGGGCGACATAGTCGACGGCACGCTCGGCTGGGGTGTGAAGCAGTCCTTCCGCACGTACGTCGTGGACGGCGTGGCCAAGGGCGGGATCACGACCTCGGACGGGGCGACCCAGGCCGCCGGGAACGGGATCTTCTCCTTCGTCGACGCGACCGGGGAGTACGACACCGACGCGGACACCCTCTCCGCCGCCTTCGCGGGCGCGGTGAACTTCAAGGGCCATGAGGAGAACGGCGAGTACGGCCTCGACCTGACCCTGAGCGACGTCCACGCGACGCTCGCCGCGGGCAAGGGCGAGCTGACGGCGGACGTCACGAGCCTCGGCGAGAAGACCGAGGACGTGGTCCTCGCCGACCTGAAGACCACGAAGGCGGACCTGACGGCCACGGACGACGTCATCACCGTCAACGACGTCGAGGCCACCCTCACCGAGGCCGGCGCGAAGGCGTTCGGCGGCTTCTACACGGCCGGTACGGAACTCGACCCGGTGGACCTCGCGCTCGCCGCGACGGACGACGCGACCCTGCCGACGGACGACGACTCGGCGTCCGCGAGCCCCTCGTACTCGACGTCCGGCACGACGGGCGGCACGGCGTCCGGCACGACTGGTTCCACGACGGGCGGCGTCACCGGCGGCGCCCTGGCCACCACCGGTGCCGGCACCCCGGTGGGCGCCCTGGGCGCGGCGGCCGCGGTGACGGCGGCGGCGGGCGCGGGCGTCGTGTTCGCGGTGCGCAGGCGGCGCACGCAGGCGTAGAACCGGCCCCCGTGCGCAGGGGCCACCGGGAACCAGGCTCGCCCGTTCCCGGGCCCCTCCCCGGCGGAGCCCCACCGGGGACGACCTCGCAGCCCGCGCAATGTTTCAATGCCCCCGTGACTGACTACGACGTCCTCCGCGTCTTCTGCGCGCCCAACGGCGGATACGGCAACGAACTCGGCGTCGTCCGTGAGGGCTCCGTGATGCCCGGCAGGGACGAACGGCAGGCGTTCGCGGGCAAGCTCGGCTTCAGTGAGACCGTGTTCGTCGACGATCCCGAGCGCGGTGTCATCGACATCTACACGCCCACCCTGCGGCTGCCCTTCGCCGGACACCCCTGTGTCGGCACGGCCTGGCTGCTGGACGTGCCCGAGCTCGTCACGCCCGCCGGGCTCGTGGGCGCCCGGCTGGACGGGGAGTTCAGCTGGATCGAGGCGCGGGCGGAGTGGGCGCCGCCGAGGACCCTGCGCCAGTACGCCTCGGCCGCCGAGGTCGACGATCTCCCCGTACCGCCCAAGGGGGAGTGGATCTACGCCTGGGCCTGGGAGGACGAGCCCGCCGGGCGGGTCAGGGCCCGCGGCTTCCCCGGCCGGGACGACGGCATCGAGGAGGACGAGGCGACCGGCGCCGCGGCGATCCTGCTCACGGATCTGCTCGGCCGCGCCCTGAACATCACCCAGGGCGCGGGCTCACAGATCCTCACCGCTCCACAGCCCTACGGCTGGGTGGAGATCGGCGGCCGGGTGGTGCTGGAGCGGGAGCCCGAGCGCTAGGTCGTGTCCGCCCTCCGGGCGGACGACGGGACTTTGCGGACACGACCTGGGTCGTGTCACGCGCTCAGCGGGAATTCCTCGCCCAGCGCCCTGAACACCGCCGTGTTGAGGGCGAACGCCCTCTTGCACTCCGCGACGATCCGCTGCTTCTCCAGGTCGTCCGCCCGGATCGCGTCCAGCAGTGCCCGGTAACCCCGCTTGAACGCGGCCGGGTTGGCGACCCCCTCGAAGACGTAGAAGCGCACGCCGTCGCCCTTGCGCGCGAAGCCCCAGGTCTTCTCCGCCTTGTCGCGGATGATCTGGCCGCCGGACAGGTCGCCGAGGTAGCGCGTGTAGTGGTGGGCGATGTAGCCGGCGGGCCAGCGTTCGGCGCACTCGCGCACCCGGTCCGCGTACGCCTGTGTGGCGGGCAGCGCGGAGACTCCCCTACGCCATCCGGGGCCCCGCAGATGCTCCAGGTCCCGCTCCAGGGCGGCGAGCCGGTACAGCTCGGGCTGGATGAAGGGGCCGGCCACCGGGTCCGACGCCAGCCGGTCCGCCCCGGCCTCCAGTGCCTCGTACACGAACCACAGCTGCTCGGTGTAGCGGGCGTACGCGTCGACCCCCAGCCTGCCGCCCAGCAGATCGCTCATGAACGACGAGGTCTCCGCCTCGACGTGCTGTTCGTGGGACGCGGTGCGGATGACTGTCGAGAAGGAGTCCATGCGCCATATCCTCTAAGGTTAGGCTTACCTAAGTCAATAGGTTTGCCGACAGCCTGTCGGTAAAAGCGTACAAGAAAAGACCCGCCCCCAGCAGGGGGGACGGGTCGGGCGAGCGCGCCCTACGGCAGCGTCAGGATCTCCGTACCGCTCTCCGTCACCACCAGCGTGTGCTCGAACTGCGCCGTCCGCCTGCGGTCCTTCGTGACGACCGTCCAGCCGTCGTCCCACATGTCGTAGTCATGCGTGCCCAGCGTCAGCATCGGCTCGATCGTGAACGTCATCCCGGGCTGGATGACCGTCGTCGCGTGCGGGCTGTCGTAGTGCGGGATGATCAGGCCGCTGTGGAAGGACGAGTTGATGCCGTGACCGGTGAAGTCACGGACGACCCCGTAGCCGAAGCGCTTGGCGTACGACTCGATGACCCGGCCGATGATGTTGATCTGGCGGCCCGGCCTGACCGCCTTGATCGCGCGGTCGAGGGATTCCCGTGTGCGCTCCACCAGTAGACGGCTCTCGTCGTCGACCTCCCCGACCAGATACGTGGCGTTGTTGTCGCCGTGCACCCCGCCGATGTACGCGGTCACGTCGAGGTTGACGATGTCCCCGTCGTTGAGGACCGTCGAGTCCGGGATCCCGTGGCAGATCACCTCGTTGACGCTGGTGCACAGCGACTTGGGGAAGCCGCGGTAGCCGAGCGTGGAGGGATAGGCGCCGTGGTCGCACATGTACTCGTGCGCCACCTTGTCCAGTTCGTCGGTGGTGACACCGGGCGCGATCTTCTTGGCCGCCTCGGCCATCGCCCGGGCCGCGATCCGACCGGCACGGCGCATCGCCTCGATCGTCTCGGGCGTCTGCACCTCCGGACCGGTGTACGGCGTCGGCGCGGGCTTGCCGACGTACTCGGGACGACGGATGTTTCCGGGGACGGAACGGGTGGGGGACAGCTCCCCTGGGACGAGCAGCGACTGGCCAGACATGTCAGTGAGTCTAACGAGCGGGCGTGGGGGAACATGTTCGTGGCGAGAGGAGCAGGTCATGGCCTTGTTCAAGAAGCGCACGGTCGGCAAGCCGGGCGAGTGGTACTACTGCCTGGAGCACAAGAAGGTCGAGGAGGGGCCGGAATGCCCCGCCAAGGACCGCTTCGGTCCGTATGCCTCCAGGAAGGAGGCCGAACACGCGATGGAGACCGCCCGCGAGCGCAACCTCGAGTGGGAGAACGACCCGAAGTGGCACGATGCCACGAAGGGCGCCGACGAGGACTGATCAGGCCCGTGCAGCCTGCTCACGCTGTGCCCGGACCCGTGCCGCGTGCTCGTCGGTCCGGGCGTCGTACGTCATCAGCTTCGGCAGGCACAGGGCCAGCAGGCCCACCGCGCCCGCGCACAGCAGTCCCCCCGACCACACCGACGTCCGCACGCCCCACCAGGCGGCGAAACCGCCCGACCTGACCTGGCCGAGGGTCGGGCCGACCGAGTAGGACAGCAGCTCGATCCCGGCGAGCCGGCCCCTCAGCTCGTCCGGGATCGTCTGGTTCCACATCACCCCGCGGAAGATCCCGCTGACCATGTCGCAGCCGCCGGCCACGGTCAGGAACAGCAGCACCAGCCATACGTCGCCGACGACCCCGGCCGCCGCGACGGCCACGCCCCACAGCGCGGCCGACAGGACCACCATCCGGCCGTGCCGATGGATGCGGGCCGTCCAGCCGCTGGTCGCGCTCACCAGCATCGCCCCCAGCGGCACCGTCGCGTACATCAGCCCCAGCGACCACTCCGCGTCCAACTCGTCCGCGAGGAACGGGAGCAGCGCCAGCGGCATCGCCAGGAACATCGCCGCGAGGTCGACGGCGTAGGTGCCGAGGAGTTCCTTGCGGCTCCAGGCGTACCGCGCTCCCTCGGCGATCGCCTTCAGCGACGGTTTCGCCGCCTCGTGCGCGGCGGGCGAGGAGGCGATCGGGATGATCAGCGCCACGGACACGACGAAGGTGACCAGATCGGCGGCGTAGGCCCAGCCGAGCCCCGCGTACGCCACCACCACGCCCGCCAGCGCCGGGCCGGCGACCCCGCCGACCGTCCAGCGGAAGGTGTTGAGGGAGGCCGCGGCCGGGAGATGGTCATGGGCCACGATCCGCGGCCACAGGGAGTCCAGCGCGGGACGCTGGACCGACACCAGCGCCGAGGAGAGGGCGGCGACGACATACAGCGGCCACACGGCCGGGTGCGGCATCAGCGCGTTGAGCAGCAGCACCGCGCTCAGCAGACCCTGCCCGGCCTCCGTCCAGACGATCAGGCCCCGCTTGTCGAGCGCGTCGGCGAGCGCACCGCCGTACAGCCCGAAAACGATCAGCGGGACGAGTTCCACCGCGCCGATGGCCCCCACGGCCGCCGCCGATCCGGTCAGGTCCTTGATCTGCACCGGCAGCGCGACGAACGTCAGGAAGCTGCCGAAGTTCGAGATCAGCCCCGACACCCACAGCCGCCGGAAATCGGCCGAGGCCCGCCAGGGAGCGAGGTCGGGCAGAACGGAGCGGAGACGGGAAGGGGCCGTGTCGGCGTCGGTGTCGGTCACGAGCGGTCATGCTCGGGCGGGGCGGCCGACCGGGCAACCGAATTTCCCGCTACCAGCGCGCCGGCGGCGGCGCCGTGAGCTGCTCCGTCAGCCGGGAGAGCCGGTCCCGGAAGCGACGCGGGCCACGCGGCGCGGGCACCGCGTTCTCACCGGCCGCCGCGCTCACCAGATGCTGCACGGTGTCCAGATCGAGGTCCGTGCCCTGCGGCACGGCCAGCGACTCGTGCGCCAGCGCCGCCAGGTCCCCCTCGTCGGGGCCGAGCGCGAGGACGGTCGCCCCGGCCCGGCGGGCGTCGTGCACCCGCTCAAGGAGCGGCGCGTCCGGCCCCTCCGGCCCGTTCGGCGACACCACCAGCAGCGTCTCGCCGCGCCCCGTCGCCGCCAACCGGCCCAGCCCGACGGCCAGATGGGCCGGATCGGAGGGCTGCGCGTCATGCCGTACGAGCGTGGGGGCCAGCTCGGGCGTCCCGGACCAGGCCGCCTCGTCCACCAGATGCGCGGCGAGATGCCAGGGCTCGTACTCCGGGGTGCCCACCAGCAGCAGCCCGCCCCCGTGCGACACCACCGACCCGCGCAGCACCCCCGCGAACCTCCGGGTCGCCCCCAACCACTCGGTCCCGGCGAGCACTTCACGCAGCAACGCGACACGTACGGCGTCCATGCGACCGCATCCTGCCGCAACCGGCCAGGCGCGGCCCCGAGTTCCCGTCGAATTCGCCCGAACCGGTCCGGGGGAGCGCGCCCCCGCCCTCACCTGACCGGCCGAGGCGCGCGAGCCGCACGTAAAGTCAGCCCATGACCTCTACCGACAGTGCTGCACAGACCCCCGCGAAGGCGCCCGCCAAGGACCCCTGGGACCTCCCCGACGTCTCCGGCCTTGTCGTCGGCGTGCTCGGCGGGACCGGCCCCCAGGGCAAGGGCCTCGCCTACCGGCTCGCCAAGGCCGGCCAGAAGGTGATCATCGGCTCGCGGGCCGCCGACCGTGCCCGGGCCGCCGCCGACGAGCTCGGGCACGGGGTCGAGGGCGCCGACAACGCCGAGACCGCGCGCCGCAGCGACATCGTGATCGTCGCCGTGCCGTGGGACGGCCACGGCAAGACCCTGGAGTCGCTGCGCGAGGAACTCGCCGGGAAGCTGGTCGTCGACTGCGTCAACCCGCTCGGCTTCGACAAGAAGGGTGCCTACGCCCTGAAGCCGGAGGAGGGCAGCGCCGCCGAGCAGGCCGCGGCCCTGCTCCCCGACTCCCGGGTCGCCGCCGCCTTCCACCATCTGTCGGCCGTCCTGCTCCAGGACCCGGAGATCGACGAGATCGACACCGATGTGATGGTCCTCGGCGAGGAGCGCGCCGACGTCGAGATCGTCCAGGCCCTCGCCGGGCGCATCCCCGGCATGCGCGGCGTCTTCGCCGGCCGGCTGCGCAACGCCCACCAGGTCGAGTCGCTGGTCGCCAACCTGATCTCCGTGAACCGCCGCTACAAGGCGCACGCGGGGCTGCGCGTCACGGACGTGTGAGGGGATGGGGGACACTGGACGTCGTCGTGCACCGGTGTCCCCCGACAGGAGAATCGCCCCCATGCCCCGCCTCGCCCTCTACGCCCTGATCGTCTGCCTGCTCGCCGTCGCCGCGGCGGTCGTGTCCTTCGCGCAGGGCAGCTGGCTGGGGATCGTGTGGGTGCTGATCGCGGGGCTGTCCAGCAACATGTGCTGGTACTACGTCAAGCGCGGCAAGGCCGAGCGCGACACCTCGGTCACGAACTGACCGAGCAGAAGTCGCTGGTCTGCCAGAACCGGAAAAGGTCCTGACCGCAGTACGTCTCGAGATCGCTGATGCCGAGCGAGGCCAGGATCGAGTCGATCAGGTCGAAGAACGCGTGGTTGACCGACGGCACCCACAGCAGCGCGAACACGAACAGCAGACCGAACGGGGCGAAGGGCTCCACCTGACGCTTGATCTTGTACGACAGCCAGGGCTCGATGACCCCGTAGCCGTCCAGGCCCGGGACCGGCAGGAAGTTCAGGATCGCCGCCGTCACCTGGAGCAGGGCGAGGAAGGCCAGCGCGAACCGGAAGTCGGTCGGCACGCCGTCCAGGGCGTCCAGCCAGAACGGGGCGGTGCACACGACCGCGAACACCACGTTGGTCAGCGGTCCGGCCGCCGAGATCAGACTGTGCTTCCAGCGCCCCCGGATCCGCCCGCGCTCGATGAACACCGCCCCGCCGGGCAGACCGATCCCGCCCATGATCACGAAGAGGACGGGCAGGACGATGCTCAGCAGGGCGTGGGTGTACTTGAGCGGGTTCAGGGTCAGATAGCCCTTCGAGCCGACCGAGATGTCACCGCTGTGCAGGGCGGTACGCGCGTGCGCGTACTCGTGCAGACACAGGGAGACGATCCACGCGGCCGTCACGAACAGGAACACCGCCACCCCGGGCTGCTCCGCGAACCCGGTCCAGGTGGCCCACCCGGTCACCGCCGTCACGGCGAGGATCCCGACGAAGACCGGGCTGATCCGCCGGTCGCTGCGGCGGGCGGCAGTGGCTGTCATGGGGTTCCCCCGACTCTCGTACACGCTCTGGGACTGCCCGACCGTACCGGGCCTACGCCGAAAACGTCTCGCGGTAGGTCATCGGTTCCGGAGAAGGTGGGGGACACGGGGTGGTGGCATGAGTGTGACGAGGCCGTCGCCGACACCCGTATCCCCGTGACCGCGCCCTGAACGACCGGAGACAATGGACCCCGTGCGCTATCGCATCCTCGGCACCACCCAGGCCCTCCGTTCCGACGGCACCCCGCTCCCGGTCGGCGGGGCGCGGCTGCGTGCCCTGCTGACCGTGCTCGCCCTGCGCCCCGGCCGCACCGTCACTGTGGGACTGCTGGTCGCCGAGGTGTGGGACGGCGACCAGCCCGCCGACGCGCCCGCCGCGCTCCAGGCGCTGGTCGGACGGCTGCGCAGGGCCCTCGGCGCGGACGCCGTCGCCTCCGTGGACGGCGGTTACCGGCTCGTCGCGGCCCCCGACGACATCGACCTGCACCGGTTCGACCGGCTCACGGGCGAGGGAGCACGGGCGCTGGCCGACGACGACCCGGCGAAGGCGGCCGGTGTCCTCGACGACGCGCTCGCCCTGTGGCGCGGCCCCGCCCTCGCCGATCTGCCCGACCGCACCGCCGAGTCGGCGCGCTGGGAGGCCCGGCGCCTGGACGCGCTGCGCTCCCGCCACACCGCCGCCCTCGCCCTCGGCCACGCCGAGCAGTCCCTGCCCGAGCTGACCGCCCTCTGCGACATCCACCCCCTGGACGAACCCCTCCAGGCCCTCCGGCTGCGCGCCCTGCGCGACGCGGGCCGCACGGCGGAGGCACTGGCCGCCTACGAGGACGTACGCCAACGGCTGGCGGACCGCCTCGGCGCCGACCCGGGGCCGGAACTGCGGGCGCTGCACGGGGAGTTGCTGGACCAGCTGCCGTCGGCACCCGCGATGCCCGTCCCGGTTCCGGCCGCCGACGCCGGCCCCCCCACCCCCGGCAACCTCCGCGCCCGGCTCACCTCCTTCGTCGGGCGGGAAACCGATATCGAGGCCATCCGGGGGGATCTCGCGGTGGCCCGGCTCGTCACCCTGCTCGGGCCCGGCGGGGCGGGCAAGACGCGGTTGTCGCAGGAGGCGGCCGAGACCGTGGGGGACGCGGCGCGGGACGGGGTGTGGCTGGCCGAACTCGCGCCGGTCGACGATCCGGTCGATGTGCCGGAGGCCGTGCTCACCGCCGTCGGCGCCCGCGAGACCGTGCTGTACGGGGCCGGCGCGGAGGCGATGCGGGCCGGCAACGAGCGGCACGACGACCCGGTCGAGCGGCTCGTCGAGCACTGCGGCAGACGCCGGATGCTGCTGATCCTCGACAACTGCGAGCATGTCGTCGAGGCCGCCGCCCGCCTGGTCGCGGCCCTCCTGGAACGGTGCCCGCAGCTGACGGTCCTGGCCACCAGCCGTGAATCCCTCGGCGTACCGGGGGAGTTGCTGCGGCCGGTCGACCCGCTGCCCGAGCCCGTCGCGCTGCGGCTGCTCGCCGACCGCGGGGCGGCGGCCCGGCCCGGGTTCCGGGTCGAGGCCGACGAGGAGACCGCCGCGGCCTGCGCCGAGATCTGCCGACGCCTCGACGGGCTCCCGCTCGCCATCGAACTGGCGGCCGCCCGCCTGCGGATGTTGACGCCACGTCAGATCGCCGACCGGCTCGACGACCGCTTCCGGCTGCTGACCTCCGGCAGCCGTACCGTCCTGCCCCGCCAGCAGACCCTGAGGGCCGTCGTCGACTGGTCCTGGGACCTGCTGGACGAGGGGGAGCGGGAGGTGCTGCGGACGCTGTCCGTGTTCGCGGGCGGGTGCGATCTCGCCGCCGCCGAGGCCTTGTGCGGTCCCGTCGCGCTGGACGCGCTCGGTTCTCTCGTCGACAAGTCCCTCGTGGTGGCGGCGCCTTCGGACTGCGGAGGGATGCGCTACCGGCTCCTGGAGACCGTCGCCGAGTACGCGGGCGAGCGGCTCGACGAGAGCGGGCGGCGGGCCGAGACCGGGCGCGCGCATCTGACGTACTACCGCGAACTCGCCCGCACCACAGACCCGTTGCTGCGCGGACCGGGCCAACTCGCCGCCATCGGGCTGCTGGAGCGCGAGTACGAGAACCTGCGCACCGCCCTGCGGCTCGCCGTCGCCGAGCGGGACGAGCAGGAGGGCCTCTGTCTTGTCCTGTCGCTGGCCTGGTACTGGCAGATGCGCGATCTGAAGATCGAGGCCCGCAGCTGGTCCAAGGAGGTCATGGCCCTCGGCCCCGCACCGTTCACCGACCCCGTCCGCCCCGCCCGGCCGGTGTGGCGGCGCTGCACGGACGATCCGCCGCCCTGGACCGGCGAGGTCCTCGAAGAGGCCCGGCGCGGTCTGCATCTGACCCATCTCGCCTGCATGGACACCGAGTTGGACGCCTGGCAGACCCCCGAGGCGCAGGCCAAGCTCCAGGCCGTCGCCCACACCTACGAACCCGGCCAGCCGCAGACCTGCCGGGCCCCCGGCTACCTGTGGATCTTCGCGGTCATGCTCACCGGCGACATGGAGCGGCTGCGGCTGGTCATCGACGAAACCGTGCGCACCTCGCGCGAGACCCCCGGATACGACTGGGAGCTCGCCGCGAGCCTGCAGTGGCGCGCCAACATGTTCGCCAACCGCGTCGACTGGGCGGGCGACGCCATCCGGGACGCCGACGAGTCACTGGCCATCTACGAGCGCCTCGGTGACCTCTGGGGCACCGCGGAGGCACTCTCCGCGCGGGCCGAGGCCCATGAGCGCAAGGGCCGTTGGGACCTGGCGGCGGCCGACTACGAGGCGGGGATCGACATCGCCGCCCGGCTCGGCGCCCGCGCCCAGCAGGCCGTCCTCAAGGCCCGGCTCGGCAGCGTGCTGATGGAGTCGGACCCCGAGCACGGGGAGCGGCTGCTGCGCGAGGTGATCGCCGCCCACGGCGGTGGCCACAACGACGCGATGCCCGCCGCCCGGCTTTTCCTCTCCGCCCGGCTCGCCCAGACCGACCGCATCACCGAGGCACGCGAGCAACTCCGGCTGCTGCGCGAGGAGTTCGGCATCGCCCACTTCATCATCTTCGACGCCTTCATCCTCGGCGCGGAGGCCTTGGTGGAAGCGGCCGACGGCCGCTTCACAGCCTGTCTCGACAAGGTCCGCCAGGCCCTCGGCAAGGCCGAGGACCCGCTGTCCCAGGCCATCGCCCCGCACATGCGCGCCCAGTACCTGCACATCGCCGCCCTCGGCCTGGCCGGTGCGGACGGTGGCGGGCGCGCCACGGACGGGGCGCGCTGTCTCGCGGCCGGCGACGCGATGCTGCCGCCCTCCCATGTTCCGCAGAGCTACGAACGGGAGGCCCGCTACCGGGCCGAGCGCGAGCTGCGCGCCCGGCTCGGCGACGCGGCCTACGCCACGGCGTACGACGAGGGCGCCGGTCTCTCCCCCGGGGAGGCCGCCGCCCTCGTCTGAACCGTGCCGCCGCCCGGCGTCAGCTCTTCGTCCGGAACTTGTGGATCGCCACCGGCGCCATCACCGCGGTGATCGCCACCGACCAGGCGAGCGTCACCCACAGGTCGTGCGCGACGGGACCGCCGATCATGAGTCCTCGGGCGGCGTCCGCCAGCGTGGACAGCGGGTTGTAGTCCGTGAAGGTCTGCAACCAGCCCGGCATCGAGGTCGTCGGCGCGAAGATCGACGAGCCGAACTGGAGCGGGAACAGCACCAGGAAGCCCATCGCCTGTACCGACTGCGCGCTCTTCATGACCACGCCCAGGGTGAGGAACACCCACATGATCGACGAGGCGAACGCGGTGGCCAGCGCGACGGTCGCGAACAGGCCGGGCCAGTTGGTGATGTCGAAGCCGACGGCGACGGAGACGAGCATCAGCACGGTCGTCGCGAACAGCATCCGCATCAGCTCGACGGAGATCTTCGCGAAGAGCACCGAGCCGCGCCCGATCGGCAGCGACCGGAACCGGTCCATGACACCGGAGTTGAAGTCCTGGCTGAACCCGGTGCCGACCCCCTGGGACAGGGTCATGCTCATCATCGCGATCATGCCGGGGATGACGTACTGCACGTACTGGTCCTGGCCGCCGCCCAGCGCCTGCCCGATGGAGCCGCCGAAGACGAACACGAACAGCAGGGTGAAGATGACCGGCATCAGCAGCGCGTCGGCCATCGACTCGGGGTCCTGACGGATCCACAGCAGGTTGCGGCGGACGAGGGCGCCGGTGTGCCGCAGATGCCCGCGCAGCGGGATCCTGACGTCGTCGGCGGGCTTGGCGGTGTCGGCGGGGGTGAGAGTGGCGGCGCTCATACGGCGACCTCCTCGCGGGTCTCGGTGGGCACGGTGTCCTGCGGGGCACTGGCACGGTGGCCGGTGAGGGACAGGAACACCTCGTCCAGGCTGGGCAGTTCGGTGGTGATGGCGGAGACGGTGATGCCACGCGCGGTGACCGCGCCGACCACCGCGGTCAGCTGCTCGTCGCTGAGGATCGGCACCAGCAGGGAGCCGGACTCGGGGTCGACGGTGGTGGTGGCGAGGCCCGTGATGCCGAGGCCGTCGAGATGACCGGCGAGCGGGCGCAGGTGCAGCGGATCGGCGGGCCGTACCCGCAGCGTCCGGCCGCCGACCTTCGCCTTGAGCTCCTCGATGCCGCCGCCCGCGATGACCTTGCCGCGGTCGACCACGGTCAGCTCGGAGGCCAGCTGCTCGGCCTCCTCCATGTACTGGGTGGTGAGCAGCACGGTGACGCCGTCGCCGACCATCCGCTTGACCTCGTCCCACACCTCGTTGCGGGTGCGCGGGTCCAGGCCGGTGGTCGGCTCGTCCAGGAAGAGCACCGCGGGGTGCCCGATCATGGAGGCGGCCAGGTCGAGGCGGCGGCGCATACCCCCGGAGTACGTGCTCGCCGGGCGCTTGGCGGCCTCGGTCAGCGAGAACCGCTCCAGCAGCTCGTCGGCCCGGGTGCGGGCCTCCTTGCGGGGCAGGTCCAGCAGCCGGCCGATCATGTAGAGGTTCTCCCAGCCGGGGAGCTTCTCGTCGACGGAGGCGTACTGCCCGGTGAGCCCTATCACCCGGCGCAGCTGCCGCGGCTGCCGTACGACGTCGTACCCGGCGACCGTGGCACGGCCGGCGTCGGGGGAGAGGAGGGTGGACAGGATCCGTACGAGGGTGGTCTTGCCGGCGCCGTTCGGCCCGAGCACACCCATCACGGTGCCCTCGCGCACATCCAGGTCGACGCCGTCCAGCGCCTTGGTCTCGCCGTAGTGCTTGACCAGTCCCCGCACGGAAACGGCGGTGTCGGCGCCGCTGCGGTTGTTGTCGATTCGCGTCATGCCGAGAACGGTGCCAGGGCCCACCGACAAACGGCCTACAGGTCACCGACAGCGCCGACAGACCGCCGACAGGCCAGCAGCCCGCCGATGGGGGAAGTCGGCGGGCTGCTTCTGTACCGCTGTGGCTCTCAGTGGACGCTGTGCTCCTCCAGCGGGAACGTCCCGCCGACCACGTCCTCGGCGAACGCCTTCACCGCGTCGCCCATGACCGTGCGCAGGTCGGCGTACTGCTTGACGAACTTCGGGACCCGGCCGCCGGTCAGACCGAGCATGTCGGTCCACACCAGCACCTGCGCGTCCGTCTGCGGACCCGCGCCGATGCCGACCGTCGGGATGTGCAGCGTGCGGGTGACCTCGGCCGCGAGCTCGGCCGGGACCAGCTCCAGGACGACCGCGAAGGCACCGGCGTCCTGCACGGCCTTCGCGTCGCGCAGCAGCTGCGCCGCCGCCTCCTCGCCGCGGCCCTGGACGCGGTAGCCCATGGCGTTGACGGACTGCGGGGTGAGGCCGATGTGGGCCATCACCGGGATGCCGGACTCGACGAGGAGCCGGATCTGGTCGTACGACCGCTCGCCGCCCTCCAGCTTGACCGCCCCGACCCCGGCGTCCTTGACCAGCCGGGTCGCCGAGCGCAGGGCCTGTACGGGGCCCTCCTGGTACGAGCCGAAGGGAAGGTCGGCGACGATCAGGGCGCGGGAGGTGCCCCGGACCACGGCCGCCGACAGCATGGTCATCTCGTCCATGGTGACGGGGACGGTCGACTCGTAGCCGAGCGCGACGTTGCCCGCGGAGTCCCCGACGAGCAGGACCGGGATACCGGCCTCGTCGAAGACCGACGCGGTCCCCGAGTCGTAGGCGGTGAGCATGGGCCACTTCTCGCCGCGTTCCTTGGCGAGGGCGAGGTCCCGGACGGTGAGGCGGCGGGTGCCCTTCCCCCCGTACAGCGCTTTGCTGCCGTCGGAGGGCTTGGTCTGGGCAGCCGAAAGCTGCGTCATGGCAACGGCTCCTTCGTCATCTCGAGGCGCCCTGACGGCGTCCCCGGATCCCCTCCATGGTGGCACCTCGTGCCACGCGCGGCCAGAGCGGGTGGCGGGACATCGGTCACGCGTCGAGCGACTCACGTCCGATGCCCTAGGTGTATTGCCCCGCAGGGTTGTTCACACGGTTGATCGGCGGCTGGCCTCCGAGTGCGGTGTGGCAGCGATGGTAGTTGTAGGTGTGGA